>CAZTXQ010000001.1:0-144610 GCA_964617375.1 uncultured Mageeibacillus sp.
TTGCTCTAACCAACTGAGCTAAAGGCCCATGCTCATCAAAACCGTGAATGTCTCGTGTGAGGCGTTCTGCATTTCTGAAGCGCAAGTAGGATTATATACATAACTTGACGGCTCGTCAAGCCTCAATTTTTAAAAACATATCAACGGCTAATAGATAGTATGCATATAGCCTATTATTCATTTAGATAAATATTCATACGGCTATTCAAAATAGCAGCCATCTCACTCGGAGAATTGTCCCCGGATAGACATGGTGCACTTTCTTCATCGATTATATTTGCCAGATCGCGATCGTAATAATAAACGCAATTAAGAGAAGCCACCGCCTCTCGGAAGCGGAGGATCGATTCCTCGGATACTGCTGTTTTACTCGTTAGGTCGAGCGCCGTATTCTCTTCTGCTGTTCGAAGCTCAGGATACATTGCTTTATCAATCAGAGACTCAAAAGCCGCTGTACTGACTGGGATCGTATTTAATTCAATGCATTTTTGCTGCACCTCATCCGACATAATAATATTCATAAACGCCCAACAGGCATCCGGATAATTGCTTCCGGCTGAAATACCCATCATTCTGGAGGGTGCAAGAACTCGCTTGCTTTCATACACAGAAGGATAGCCGACATAAATCATTTCAGAAGAACTCAATTTCTCATAAGATTCATAGTCCTGCGGACAGTAAATATAGGCGGGTATCATGGCTGCTTTTCCCGTAACATATTGCTCACGGTCATTCACTCCGCCAACATAATTATCCGGATTTCCGTTCTTCTGCGCGTATTGTATGATTTCAGATAGCTGCTCTGCCGTGATTGAGAATTTTCCCGAACTATCACAAAAGTCATCCAGTCCAAATTGAATTACAACACTGACAAGCTCAGATGACAGTGCGTTTTGAAGCAAAGCCTCTCCCTCTTCAAGCTTTGCATAGTGTTCATTCATCATATGGATTGTGACATCCTCGTCTGTCTCAAAAACGCTCGTATTAGAAATATACCCCTGCATGATAAAGGAAGGGAAAATACGGTACAGGGAATCACCGGATTTCATCAGATTGAATACACTCTCAACCCAGTCCCCAGAGTTGATATCACCATCTTTATTCAGATAGGGCATCATATCAATAACAATGCCGCGTTCGCCTAATTCGTTAAAATCAAATAAATCATTTCCATATAGAATGTCCTGACCCTTTCCTAAAGACATATCAGAAATCATAGATGCCTTTGCTCTGGTGTAACTTGCGTTATCCGTCAAAGGATATACATCAAAGTAATCCACGGTATTAATCCTATACTCTTTGTTGGTTGTGTTGAACTGATAGACGGCATACTGAATTATAGGATCAGATGAAACTCCATAACCACCGATCGTCAACGCTGTCTTTCCTTCGTTTGGATTGGTCTCGCAATGTTTCATCAGAATAATTTCTTCCCGTTGATTCTGACCAACCGGAGATACAACCCGGACGATCAGATCATTGCTCAGAACATAATCTTTGGTAATATTATATACATAAGAAAATGGAGGCAGGTCTGTATCATTCCAGGAAAGAATCTCGCATACTTTTCCAGCTTTCGCGTCACATTCACCAATTCCATCGGTTGTTTTTATGTAAGGTCCGTTTTGCGAGCAGCAAATGCCTGTCAGAGCTATTTCTTTCTCGCGGATTCCTGTGCTTTTTGTTACAAAGGAACCAGTATCAACACTCAGTGTGCCGATATATATTTCTTTATCTGAACCATAAAGTACAGAAGCTTCTCCATTTTCTGCAAATATTTGTTCTGTTGTAACATCTCCCGGGATTTCCTGCTTCGAAATAACCTTTCCGTCGCGTATCGTGATGAATGAGTTATTTACTAACAGAACCCATGCGTCATCAACAAAAGCCGCATCTGAAATATAACCGTCAACAGGGATAAAAATAATCATTGGCTGTGAATCATCCGGGGTGTATTCAAGAATAACGGAACCACTTTTTTGTGATGTACCCTGTACCGCAATATTTTCGCCAAGGCTTTCTATAGATACACCATAAAAAACGTCATCTGGAATACGAATATCCTGAGACTTTTGCATCTTGCCATTTATGTCAGTCCATACAAGTTTGTAAGATATGACCTGACCTTTCTCATCAGATACCTGCCGTAAATATACGATATTTGGTCCAACCAGACAGATATCCATTGTCTTCTCGGATGGGCTGTTGTCACTCCCCCAATCCAATTCGCTTGCAGTAAAAGCAGCACAATCACGCTGTATGATTTTATCTTCCTTGGCGGGATTCCTGCTGCAGGAAGTACAGGCTAAAACACACAATGTAAGAATGAAAGATACAATTTTCTTCATCATATTTATATACCGGATCCAGTACTTGATGTGGTATTGATATACTCCCCTGTTAATGCATTTATATAAGCACAAGCAAACTCTTTGCCGCTCTGCGGATCATCCTTGTCAACTCTTCTTTCACATCTGATTTGCCAGCACGGTACTATGGAAACCTCTGTATCCATATAGTCTTGAAAACAGACATAGGATAATTCGATATTGTTAATTGTTATTTCTCCGTTTGCATAATTCGTCAGGGAATACAGGGACTCGTTTTGAACAGGCGAATGCAGGGTTTGAGAAAAAGTATACAGTGCCTGCGTTAAGGAACACATTTGACCTTCTGATTGAATCTGGCAGTTATCTGTATACAAAGTTATACATACAAATTCCACTCCTGCGGATGTAACCAAAACCTCTATGTGTGGGCCATAAAGTTTTGTACTGTCTTCATTCGATGTCGGTATCTTTCCACTATTCATTAAATAACCTAAACAATCTCCACTGACTGGAAATTTGTTTAGTTCATATCGCATAGTAAATAGATACGCATTCTCTTTTTCGGTCCAGCCATTTGGTAGATTCTTCTCTGCAGCAGCGACATCCTCACCATAGGACTTTGAAAGTAAATAGGCCGACTCCAGCGCGGTGTATGACAGCCGCTTAACCTGATAACAGGATGCGACCGGTATCCCTTCTTTTTCCAAGACCGCTGCCGCCTGTTCATATGCTTCCTTTTCAGACGCGAACGAAAAATCTTCTGATGCCAATTGGTCCTGTGCTACATTAATGATAAAACCATGGATGCTGTTGCCATGCTCTGAATACCAAACAACGCTGTCCGGGAAAGTAATATGCTGATAATTCGTGTCATTTTGATCTGTATATGTATCACGATAAACAGTTCCGGAATATAGCATCGTACTATTACCGCACGGACTGGACTCGGAACTGATATGAGTCAAATCATCACTGATAAACATGCTGCGTGCTTCATCTGTAAAACCCTGAATATTGCCGGAATAAGTATATCCTGTTCCCGGCATTTCCAGATCACAGCTCGAAATGATATCGGCATCAATCACAATATCGGATGTCAATTGTCCGGTAAGATGCGGCTGTCCTTGTGTATTTTCTCCAATAGTAAGGTTTTCAAAATCAATTTCACCTTCATTGTCGACAGAAGATGAAAGCGGAACCGCAACACTCGTTGAAGCAGATGTTGGGTCGTTAGTTTCCTGGTTTTGTATAGAACAGGAGCAAAGAATAAAGACAGAGATGATCAGGATCAAAATACATGTTTTATTCATTTTACCTCCATGAATAAGAATGCAGGGGGCGGTTAACCGCCCCCTGCATATCGAATCAATTACGGATTCCAACGAATAGAATAACTAATTGTTGAAGATACAGAAACACTGCTCAGGCTGCTTTTAAGACTATAATACCAACCGCTATTCCCTAAGTTTGTGTAATAGTTTCCATATAAGCGATTCCCATTTGCACTGCAGGATGTTCCATAAAAATTTACTGCGTTTGCTGCCGATACGCCATCGTGATATGGTCGAAAAATCAAACTATTGCTGCCTACTGAACCAGCTTGAACACCGGCTGCCGAACAGGAAACCAAATTTACGCAATAAGAACTTGATGAGGAACTCTTATACACACACACATTTGATACATATGCCGAATCTGAACCTCTACTTACAGTAAGACCAGAAAGGGCTTGAGTGTCAGCGGATACAGTATTAATGCTCAATGAAATAATAAATAGTACGGAAATAAATATTGATAAATATTTTTTCATAGTGCGATCCTTTCTGTGAATCATAAAATATAGGATGATTATATGTGTGATAATATATCTGAATAATATCACGGACATATCATGATTGTAAAGAATATAATGATAATAAAAAAACAGATGGCACATTAATAATATAATGATGCATCTTCTAGACATAATTAGTTAAAAATCAGATTGATTAAACGCGATATGATAGCATAATAATAACTATTAATATATTATAATAAAAATCGCGTTCCAGCAGGACTGCCAAAACGCGATTTTAAAACTCAATATGTTTATCATAATAATTGCTTATTTCGCCGAGATATATCCCAACTTTGTGAGAAGCTCCGCAGTAAGAACGGCACCGCCGGCGGCACCGCGCAGCGTGTTGTGCGAAAGACAGGTAAACTTGTAATCGAAGATGTTGTCTTCGCGAAGACGCCCGATCGTAACGCCCATACCCTTCTCAAACATGGCATCGAGCAAAGGCTGAGGACGGTTGTCTTCATCAATATATTTGAGAAACGGTTTTGGTGCGCTGGGAAGGTCAAGCTTCTGCGCCTCACCCTCGAAAGATGCCCATCGCTTCAGTATTTCTTCCCTGGAAGGTTTCTTCTTAAAGGAAACAGAGACGGCAGCTGTATGGCCTTCCTGGACGGCTACACGGTAACACTGTGCCGATATAACCGTATCTTCCGAAGGAACGATTGAATCGCTTCCGACAGAACCCCAAATCTTCAGCGGTTCCTTCTCACTCTTCTCTTCCTCTCCGCCGATGTAAGGAATCATATTGCCTACCATCTCCGGCCAGTCGGAAAAAGTCTTGCCGGCACCGGAAATCGCCTGGTATGTGCAGACGGAAATCTTCTCGATTCCGAAATCCTTAAGCGGCGAAAGAGCCGGGACGTAGCTCTGAATCGAGCAGTTCGGCTTGGCGGTAATGAAACCGCGCTTTGTCCCGAGACGCTTCTTCTGAGCGTCGATGATCGCCGCATGATCGGCGTTCAGTTCCGGAATGATCACCGGGACATCCGGTGTCCAGCGGTGCGCGGAGTTGTTCGATACGACAGGAATCTCGAGTTTGGCTATCTTCTCTTCGAGAGCACGGATCTCGTCCTTCTTCATGTCAACGGCACAAAAGACAAAATCAACGGTCTCGCACAGCTTCTCAATCTCGTCTGTTCCGTAGACAACCATGTCTTTAATATATTCAGGCATCGCGACATCAATCTTCCAGCGTCCGCCGACGGCCTCTTCGTATCTCTTGCCTGCGGAGCGCGGGGATGCCGCAACCGCCGTGCATGTAAACCACGGATGATTCTCAAGGAGCGAAATAAAACGCTGCCCGACATATCCTGTTCCGCCGATTACACCTACTCTTAATTTCTTGTCCATGAACGATTCTCTCCTCTCGTACGGAGCGTTGATTTCATGGTCATCGCGTCTGTTATCGACCAAAAACCCGCTCCGCTGTCCTTCCCACAAGGACATATGTGTTTGATGGAAGTATAATAGCATATTCATTTCATCGATGCAACCCGGTTTTCGCGCGTAATTTATGAATATTGAACCGGCCGTTATGTTAAAATATGTACATTACGTATAAAGGAGGCAGATGCCTTATGGATTCCGGTCCTGCCGGCGCTCTGTCGGACAAAACAAATTCTTTCCCGATACTTGATCAATATTCCAATTACATGCAGGCCGTTAAAGAGCGGTCTCCTTTGACGATGAAGGAATACCGGTATGATCTTGTACTGTTTTTTCGCTTCCTTAAGAGGGATCGCGGACAAATTGCCAAGGATATGCCCTTTAACGATATTTCCATACAGGATATCGACGCCGCCTTCCTCAAGTCGATCACCACGGATGATCTTTTTGTATTCCTGATTTATCTGTCCAGAGAAAGACATACTTCCGCGGCAACCCGTGCGCGAAAAGCTGCGACACTCAAGTCTTTTTTCAAGTACCTCTGCCAGAAAAGAAAACTGATTCCCGAAGACCCTTCGTATGAACTTGATTCGCCGAAATTGAAAAGACGCCTTCCCCACTATCTGTCACTTGAAGAAAGTGTCGGTCTGCTGTCAACGGCCGCAGAATCCGAACATGGCAGCCGGGAAAGAGATTACTGCATTCTGACGCTCTTTTTGAACTGCGGTATGCGTCTGTCCGAGCTGTCCGGCATCAATCTTTCCAATATACATGAAAATACCCTCACCGTAATCGGCAAGGGTAATAAGGAACGTACGATTTATCTGAATGCAGCCTGTATGTCTGCCCTGGAGGACTGGTTTAAGGTCCGTCCGGATAAAGGTCTTAAAGATCCGAATGCCTTGTTCATAAGCCGCCTGGGCCGCCGCTTAAGCAACCAGATGATCCAGTATACCGCCAAACGGCTATTCCGCGAGGCTGGGATCGATCCGAGCGTGTATTCGGTTCACAAACTTCGCCATACCGCTGCAACCCTGATGTACAAATACGGTCAGGTCGATATCCGGAGTCTGCAGACGATTCTCGGTCATTCAAGCGTCGCGACCACCCAGATCTATACGCATGTGGACGATGAACTCCTGCATTCCGCCGTCGACAAGAACCCCCTTTCGGGAATCAAGTCGGGTATGTCCTCCCCAGAATCACGGACATAGCACGAATATCATCGGTCAAAGCCCGGTAGGCATCCGGCGTCAGCTGCTGTGCGGCATCGGAAAGCGCACATCTCGGATTCGGATGTACTTCGATAATGAGACCGTCCGCACCGGCGGCAATGGCCGCCAGGGAGAGCGGTGCGACATAAGAAGCCTTACCTGCCGCGTGACTTGGATCCACAATGACAGGAAGATGTGTTTTGCTCTTCAGGACCGGTACGGCGCTTAAATCGAGCGTGCTTCTGGTCGCCGTCTCAAAGGTCCGTATGCCTCTCTCGCAAAGTACGATTTTGTAGTTGCCCTCGCTCATGATATATTCCGCGGATCCGAGCCATTCGTCGATTGTTTCGGCGATGCCGCGCTTCAGAAGAACGGGAATCCCGGACTTGCCGACGGCAGACAGGAGACGGAAATTCTGAGCGTTTCTTGCACCGATCTGAATCATGTCCAGATAATCGGCCGCGTACTCAATATCGTTTTCCGATGTGATCTCACTGATGACCAGAAGATCATGACGGTCGGCCACACGGCGCAGAATCTGAAGGCCTTCTTTTTCGAGCCCCTGAAAAGCATACGGTGATGTTCTCGGCTTGTAGGCGCCGCCCCGCAGAAATTTCGCGCCGCAGGCACGGACGGCCTTTGCGACCGTCTCCACCTGCTCTTCGCTCTCAACGGCACAAGGGCCTGCCATCATGATGAGCTCTTTGCCGCCTAAGGTCACGTTCTTGATGTCGAAAGCAGTCCCTTCCGGGCGGAAAGCTCGGCTCGCGAGCTTATAAGATTCCATGATCGGGACAAGCTTCTCGACGGCCGGAAGGACCTCAAGAGAATCCATGGACAGACGGCTCTTGTCGCCGATTACACCGATGATCAGTCTTTCGGAGCCTTCGGATACATGGGCGGTCAGCCCGTGTGATTCAAGCTGATCGAGAATTTCGCGCACCTGTTCCTGGGATGCACCGGGTTTCACTACAATAATCATAAACTCCTGCTTTCCTGCCCGCTCGCGGGGCAACTACCATACTACAAGAACAAATAATACCCTAAGTGATTACAGATTTTCAATAAAAGTCTTATATGCCAGATACGTATAATACAGATCGATTTTGCTGATCAGCTCGTACGGCGCATGCATCGAGAGTACGGGGACGCCGCAGTCAATGACTTCCATGCCCATTTTCGCGAGGTAAACGGCAATGGTTCCGCCGCCGCCCGCGTCAATCTTACCAAGCTCGCCCGTCTGCCACGGAATGTTGTTCTTGGCAAAGGCCATCAGAATCGAGGCGAAGAACTCGGAATTGGCGTCGTTTGTGCCCGATTTACCGCGGGAACCGACATACTTCTCCATCGCGATGCCGCGTGACATATAGGCCGTGTTCTTGGTGTCTGAAACCGACGCGAAAGTCGGATCGAAGCCGTTCGTCACGTCGGCCGAAAGCATCTTGGTCGCCGCAATCGTCTTGCGGTAAAGAAGCTCGTCATAAACACCGTTCGCCTTGATAAAGAGCTCGACGAGGAAGTTCTCATAGAGTCTCGACTGCGCGCCGGAATTGCCGTAGGAACCGATCTCTTCCTTGTCCGACAGCATGACGACACAGGTCTTGTCGGGACGCTCCTGCTGGAAAAGCGCCATCAAGGCAGGGAATGCGCATACGCGGTCGTCGTGTCCGTAGGACGCGACAAATGAGCGGTCAAAACCGACGTCTCTGGCCTTAATGGAAGGCACGATCTCGATTTCAGCACTGACGAAGTCCTTTTCGACGATGCCGTACTGCTCGTTCAGGAATTTGAGGATTCCGAGCTTGAAGCGGCTCTTGGCGTCCTTGTCGTCAATCGGTCTTCCGCCAATAAGGAGATTTAATTCTTCGCCGCTGATAACATCCTTCGCCTGCTTGACCATCTGCTCCTGGCCGAGGTGAGGCAGGAGATCCGTGATGTAAAATACCGGATCCTCGTCTTTTTCGCCGATATTGAGGAAAATCTTGGATCCGTCCTGGCGGATCACAAGACCGTGGATGGAAAGCGGAATGGTCGGCCACTGATATTTCTTGATGCCGCCATAGTAGTGCGTCTTCAGGAATGCCATCTCGTTCTCTTCATAAAGCGGATTGGGCTTCAAGTCAAGACGCGGCGAATCCACATGCGAGCCGAGTATGTTCATGCCCTCGGAGATCGGTTTCTTGCCGATCACCGCCAGCATCAGACCTTTTCCTTTAATCGACTGGTAGACCTTCTGGCCTGCGGATAGCTTCGTTGCGGAAGCGATATCTACATATCCGAGCTGTTCGGCGGATTCGATCGTAAGGTTTACGAATTCGCGCTCGGTCTTTCCTAAGTCAAGAAAGCGCTTGTACTCCTCGGACATTGCGTATGCGTGATCGAAATCATCCTGTGTGCGGCTCTCCCAAAGATTGGGATACTCGGCAAGCAAATACTTATATTTATCCTTATTCTTCTTGTGAGTGCCCTTATCGGCAATCTCTTCGGAAACGAGTTTTTTATCTTTTGGCATGATGTTCCTCCTTGAATATGGTCATTAAATTCTGTCAGACCGTTAAAATGTTTGCTAATATGATAACATAAATGGAATGAATCGACGAGAGCACATGCCCTTGCCGCAGGAACGAGGTGGCATTATTGTATACGGACAGTCATAATCACACGGTGGAGTTCAGCGCAGACGCTGTAATGACTATGGACGAGCTGATTTCGGAAGCCTTATCGAAGGGTATTCCGGCAGTCGTCGTGACCGAGCATTTCGAGAAGGATTTTCCTCACAAGATCGAGAAACCGCTTATTTTCGACATTGACGAGTACTTTGTCATGATGACAGAACAGCAGGCCAAGCTTCCCGAAGGTTTTTCCCTATATGCCGGAATCGAACTCGGGTACCAGAAACACCTGCCCGCCTTCTATGATGCGCTTGTCAAGTCGTACCCGTTTGATTCCGTCATATTATCGAATCATCTATACGAAGGTAAGGATCCCTTCTTTTTCCGCGATTGCTACAAATTGCCGAAGGAAGAACTTTACGGCCGATACATCGAAGAACTCGCCGAAATGATCGATTCGACAAATGATTTCGACATCGTCGGACATTACGACTACATCGCAAGATATGCACCGTATCCGGATCCGACAATTCATTACGATATGTGTCCGGAAGCCTTCGACCGTTTCCTGACTGCCGTCATCCGCAAGAATAAATCGCTGGAAATCAATACGCGTTCCATCTATAAGTTCCACACGTTAGGAGTAACAGACATCTGGCCGGACCGCAAAATCCTGAAACGGTATCGCGAGCTGGGCGGTATCCGCGTCACGCTCGGATCCGATTCGCACGATACGTCAACCATCGGCATCTACTTCGATGAAGCAGCTGCATATCTGAAAGAATCTGGGTTTGACTTCCTGTGCTCCTATGTGAACCGAAAAGAAATCCGGCAGCCTATCTTGTAAATAAGCCGCCGGACGAAGAATCAATGTACATCCTGACAACCGGACAAATCAGGCTGAAGGATCCGCATACCAGGCGCCGTCGTATTTGAAAACCATGACTTCGACATCCTGATAGTGCTTATTGCCGTCAATCATGCAAAAGACCCGTACTTTGCACGACCGGATCTCTTCGATCTGTGTTGACTGAATGGCGAACGTCAGCGAAATCGAAGACAGGGCCGTCTGATATTTATCGGGAGTTTCCTCCGCGTCAAACAGTACGGCGTCCGCTGCAGAAGTCCCGAGATAGGAACTCTTGTTCGTTTCCAGCGCACTCTTGATGCCCGAAGACCAGGCATCATATTCCTTTATGTCATCCTCGGTCAGAACCGTTGTATAATCCGGCGGAAAGCACGCAAACAGCAACTCCTTGTCGCCGGAAAATGTGGCTTTTGCGAAGACTCTGGCTATGTTTTCCGGACTCTGGTTAATGGCGGTTGAAGCGACTTCCGCCTCAACTTTTGTTCCCGCACAACCCGCAAGTGAAACAAGCAGGAATGCCGATATCATAATGGCTGCGGTCAATCGTACGGCCTTTACAAAGGTCTTCTTATCTCTCGCCTTATTCATCTTGTTCATGAAAATGTTCTCCTCCCGGCGAGAATATCGCCAGAAGTATTATACACTATGTTCGTCCTCGTCCAGAACATCAAAAAATTTCTTTTTGTCTTCCGGGATACCGCCGTGCTCTTCGTAGTATTCCTTAAGAGCTGCCTTGACAGCCTGTTCGGCCAGAAGCGAGCAGTGCATCTTAATCGGAGGAAGTCCGTCAAGTGCTTCTGCCACTGCCTTGTTCGTAAGCGAAAGAGCCTCGTCAATCGACTTGCCCTTGATCATTTCGGTAGCCATGCTCGATGTTGCAATCGCGCTGCCGCATCCGAAAGTCATAAACTTCGCATCGACGATCATGTCGTTTTCGATCTTTAAAAAGACCTTCATGATATCGCCGCACTTGGGATTTCCGACCGTACCGATTGCCGACGGATCTTCCATTTCACCTACGTTTCTCGGGTGCATGAAATGATCCATAACTTTGTCACTGTAAAGCATACATTCTCCTTCTCGCCGTTTCCTTGACGGCATCACATATTAATAGTTGCAGCGGTTACAAGCCGTAAAAGCTGTGATTTTGTTCTTTTTAAAGTCGTCGTAAAGAGGCGACATGTCGCGAAGTCTCTGAACAATCTGTTCGAGTGCCGGGACAATCGAGAGAACTTCTTCTCTGTTGTTGAATTTGCCGATGCTGATCCGCAGAGATCCGTGCGCGACTTCGTGCGGCAGACCGATGGCGAGCAGTACGTGGGACGGATCAAGCGAGCCTGAGGTACAGGCGGAACCGCTCGAACAGGCGAAGCCCATATAATCCAGAAGCAGAAGAAGCGACTCGCCTTCGATAAACTCGAACGATATATTTACGTTTCCCGGAAGTCTCTTAACCGGATGCCCATTCAATCTGGCGTAGGGGATCTTCACCAAAATATCTTGAATCAGTTCGTCTCTGATCGTTTCAAGCTTCGCGATATTGGCATCCATTTCTGAGATTGCAAGTTCAAGAGCCGTTGTAAATCCCACGATATAGGGAAGATTTTCAGTTCCCGCCCGCTTGGATCTCTCCTGCGCGCCGCCGTCCATGAAATTCGAGATCTGAACGCCCTTCTTAATGTAAAGAAGTCCGACGCCCTTCGGAGCGTGCAGTTTGTGTCCGGACAGAGACAACATGTCAACGCCGAGTGCCTTTACGTCGACCGGAATACTTCCGCCCGCCTGCACCGCATCTGTATGAAAAAGGACTTTCTTCTCGCGGCAGATCTTCGCGATTTCGGCAATCGGTTCGATGGTTCCGATCTCGTTGTTCGCCATCATGACCGTGACAAGAATTGTGTCGGGGCGTATTGCCTTCCGTACGTCTTCGGGATCCACAAGGCCGTATTCGTCTACCGGAAGATAGGTAATCTCGTATCCCTGCTTCGCCAGAGCCTCGCAGCTGTGAAGGACGGCATGATGCTCGATTGCCGTTGTTATGATGTGCTTCCCCTTTGCGGCGTGACGCAAGGCCGCGCCCTTAATCGCCCAGTTATCGGACTCGGAACCGCATGATGTGAAATAGATCTCGGCGGGCTCCGCATTCAGGCACTTAGCTACGCGAGCACGCGCATCTTCAAGTGTTGCCTTTGCTCTTTGACCTTCTTTATAGATCGAAGACGCGTTGCCGTAATTATCCTGAAAAACAGGTAGCATAGCATCAAGAACTTCCTGCCTTACAGGTGTTGTGGCAGCATTATCCAGATAGACTCTTTTAACATCCGATTGCGTCATATAAACCCCCGTCACGTTTTTTGCGTGACATATCATTTATTTTCAGGCATTCGGATCATCCAAGGGATCCCATCGATCGAAAACACGCTCTTCGTGCCTGACATGCATACTTTAGTACAACCGAAAACAAAGAGGCGTAACAAATGTTACGCCCCTGCATTTCCTTAGTATATCGATAGGCTTTCTGTGAATATGTCAGTGATTGCGCTTTTTTTGAAGCCATTCTTTTATCTTTTGTTCATAGCCTAACCCGGTCGGTTCATAATAAACGGTGCCGGCCATCTCGTCCGGGAGATACTGCTGGTCAACAATATGCCCTTCATAATCATGCGCATACTTGTAACCGATGCCGTATCCCAAATCCGACATTCCTTTAACCGGGGCATTCCGAAGATGCATCGGAACTTCTCCAGTCCTTTTCTCTTCCACATCCTTCAGTGCCTTGTTGATCGCAAGATAGGACGCATTGGACTTGGGACTTGTCGCGACTATGATCGCCGCTTCAGAGAGCAGAATTCTCGCTTCCGGCATGCCGACGGCCATAATTCCCTGATACGCCGCTATAGCGGCCGTCAGAGCGGACGGATTCGCCATGCCGACATCCTCGGACGCGCATATGAGAATACGTCTGGCGAGAAACTCGATGTCTTCGCCGCCGTGGAGGGCACGGGCCAGATAGAAAACAGCGGCATCCGGATCGGAACCGCGCATGGACTTGATAAAGGCGCTGATGTTGTCATAATGGGACTCGCCATTCGCGTCAAACGCAATGCTTCTTTTCTGCATACAGTCTTCGAGAACCTTTGAATCGATTCGAACCGTCCCCGTCGCATCGGGCGGAGTCGTAACCGATGCGAGTTCAATCGCATTCAGCGCGATTCTCGCGTCGCCGTTTGACAGATTGGCAATCTGCAGGAGTGTTTCGTCCGCAACTTCGATAAGCTCGTTGCCGAGTCCCCGTTCCTTGTCGGAAAGGGCCATCTTCAATATGCATACGATATCCGTCTCGTTTAACGGTTTAAGCTGCAGGACGGTTGATCTGGATATCAATGCCTTATTCACTTCGAAAAAAGGATTCTCGGTCGTCGCACCGATCAGGATCAGGGTGCCGTCCTCCACTTGAGGCAGCAAGGCATCCTGCTGAAGCTTGTTGAACCTGTGTATTTCATCGATAAAAAGAACCGTACGGCCCGACGGATTGAGAATGGGATTCTGGGTATCCGAAACAACTCTCTTAATCTCGGCCACACCGGCGGTAACCGCATTCATTTTCGAGAATCCGGATGCGGTCGTATGCGCGATCAGACGGGCAAGCGATGTCTTTCCGGTTCCGGGCGGTCCGTAAAGAATGATCGAGGACAGACGGTCTGCCTCGATCATTCTTCTTAGCATTTTACCTTTTCCGAGAATGTGCTCCTGACCGACGTATTCGTCGAGCGTGCGCGGCGACATGCGGTAGGCCAGAGGTTCCTTATCGGACATATTATGATCCAAAGTGGTTCACCTTCAATCAGATTTCGGGATAGAGCGGATAGCGGCTTGTGAGCGCATCCACACGACGGATGATTTCTTCCTTCTTGGCGTCAAAATCAGTAAGCGTAAGAGAGATCAGATCGGCGATCTCTTCCATATCGGCTTCGTCCATGCCGCGCGATGTGACGGCGGCGGTTCCAAGGCGGACGCCGCTGGTTACAAACGGCTTCTCAGGGTCAAACGGAATCGTGTTCTTGTTCGAGGTAATATTGACTTCATCGAGACGAAGCTGCATTTCTTTGCCGGTTACACCGGTTCCTCTCAAGTCCATCAGCATCAGATGATTGTCCGTTCCGCCGGAGACGAGAGCGATGCCTCTCTTCAGTAAGCCATTTGCAAGAGCAGCGGCATTCTTAATGATATTTCCCTGATACTCGCGGAATTCCGGAGTAAGAGCTTCTTTGAAGGCAACGGCCTTCGCAGCGATAATATGCATAAGAGGTCCGCCCTGCTGACCCGGGAATACGGCAGAATCAATCTTCTTGGCATATTCCTCGCGGCACATAATAATGCCGCCTCTGGGTCCTCTCAGGGTCTTATGTGTCGTCGTCGTCACGAAATCCGCATAAGGGACCGGATTCGGATGCAGTCCCGCAGCGACAAGACCTGCGATATGAGCCATGTCGACAAAGAGATAGGCGCCTACGGCGTCGGCGATCTCGCGGAACTTGGCGAAATCGATGATTCTGGGATATGCGGAAGCACCGGCGACGATGATCTTAGGTTTAACTTCCTTCGCCTGTTCCATCAGCTTATCGTAATCGATGCGAGCCGTTACGGGATCCACCTGATAGAATTCCGAGCGGTAGGTTTTCCCGGATACATTCAGCTTCATGCCGTGTGTAAGGTGTCCGCCGTGGGAAAGATCCATTCCGAGAATAACGTCGCCGGGTTCGAGAACCGCGAAATAGACCGCCGTATTGGCCTGTGCGCCGGAATGCGGCTGGACATTCACATGATCCGCACCGAACAGCTTCTTGGCTCTCTCAATGGCAAGGGACTCGACGATATCTACATACTCACAACCGCCGTAATATCTTTTTCCCGGATAGCCTTCCGCGTATTTATTGGTTAGAGGGCTTCCCGCCGCCTCAAGCACTGCTTCGGTTACGAAGTTTTCAGACGCGATCAATTCGATCTTGGTGCGCTGTCTGTTGACCTCCTGCATAATGGCTTGATAGACTTCCGGATCTTCGGCTTTGATGTGATTAAACATTATCGATTCCTCCATATTCATGTAGCCTTACTGAATTGTGATGCGATTCGAATACTTTTGTTATTCTAACGGATTATTTTAGTGCGGTAAAGTGCTATTAAAGGTATTGAGCTTATATAATTCATCGGTTTCGGGCGGCTCAAGAACGGTAAGCTCCCCTTTCCCGTCTCTTGTGAAAAAGCCGCTCCCGGTAAAAGTTCCGATCGCCTTACACGGAATATTTTCGGAAACAAGGCGGCTGATAATCAAATCCGGCTCGGCGGTTGCGATTAATATCGATCCCGAGGAGATCAGACGGTAAACATTCAGGTCAAGTACACTGCAGATTTTATGTGAAAGCGGATGAACGGGAATCTCGTCCGTAAAAAGGGTCAGTCCGGTCTGCGAAAGATCCGCCATCTCAAAGGCTGCTCCGTATACGCCGCCCTCCGTAATGTCATGCATCAGGTGAACGGCACTCATACGATTCCCTTTGGAATTTGTTCCTCCCGCTGACGAAACACAGGCAGCCGCCAAAACGCCGTCTCTTACAACGCTCATCTGAGAGAGAAAGCCTCTGGCTTCCTCCATCTGTTCTTTTGTCAGGGCGTCTTTAAGAAGAGATTCATATTCCATCGCGGCGATCCAGGAGCCCTCAATCGCCGCCGTTTTCGTCATGAGAAGCGTATCGCCGGGCAAAGCAGACCCAAGCGGAACACAGTCCCCCTGCCCTACCGTGCCGAAAGCGGTCGTCGTAACGACGATGCGGTTCACCGAATCGCTTATCTCCGTATGTCCTCCGACAATATCGACCCCAACTTCGGCGGCCGTCGCCGATGCCTGTTCAACGATTTGGGAAAGTTCTTCTCTGGTTATCTCGGGCGGAGCGATGATCACAAGGAGAATTCCGATCGGTTTAACGCCGCAGGCCGCGATGTCGTTGCAGGAAACATGAATCGCAATCCGTCCGGACTGCATACCACCTGCCGTAACCGGATCGGTAGAGGTCACAAGCGTATTGTCACCGAAGTCAAGCCAGGCACAGTCCGCACCGATTCCGGCTCCCGTCAATGTTTTTGAAGAAAGCGGCGGCAGTTTCGATAGAACAATCTCTTCGAGTTCCTGATTGCTTAGCTTCCCGATCCGCATACTTTCCTCCCGATTAAGAAATCAGATTCCGTCCAAAACAAATAATCTGTATCAGAAATCTATAAAAGAATGGAGTTAAATCTTAATGCTTTCGACTCCGGCAAGCCCCTTTTCGACAAGTTCCTCTATGTTCAGATTCTTCTCGGCATGATCCATATCGACACGGAGCGGCCGGGTCTTGGGATGCTTGGCAACAAATACTGTACAGCAATCCTCATAGGGAAGAATGGAAGTCTCGAATGTCCCGATTCTTCTTGCGATCAGCGTCGTATCATCTTTGTCGGTACCGATCAGCGGCCTGAAAACAGGCATCTTAGCGACTTCGTCGGTAAGACAGATCGCTTCAAGAGTCTGACTTGCAACCTGACCTAAGCTCTCGCCGGTAATCAGAGCTTTGCACCCGGATTTTCTCGCGAGTCCCTCCGCAATCTGGAACATGACACGGCGCATCGTGATCGTCAGCATATCCTGCGGGCTGTTATTGTAAAGCTCAAGCTGAATCGCCGTAAAGTCGACGACATGCAGCACCATGCTTCCTGCGTAATGGGAGACAATTTTCGCAAGATCGATGACCTTCTCCTTGGCGCGTTCGCTCGTATAAGGATACGAGTGGAAGTAGACGGCCTCGAGCTTCATGCCGCGGCTCGCCATCATATAGCCTGCCACGGGGCTGTCAATACCGCCGGACAACAGGAGCATTCCTTTACCGGCTGTGCCGACGGGAAGTCCTCTGTGTCCGTAGACCTTTTCGATGTACAGGTAATTAAATTCCCTGATCTCCACGTAAAGAGTAAATTCGGGATTGTGTACGTCGACGGTAAGTTCCGGGAATGCTTCGAGGATCCGACCGCCGAGTTCGGTGCATATTGCGGGGGAATCCATGGGAAATCGCTTGTCCCCTCTTCTGGATTCCACTTTAAATGTCTTGTATTTCTTTTCTGAGAGAAGATCTTCCACAAACGCAAGCGCCTGCGTGCTGATTTCTTCAAATCCGCCTTCAAACTTCCATACAAGGCTCGCTGATACGATGCCGAACACCTCGGTAACCGCGGTCAGACAGGATTTGGCCATAGACATATCCGCTGCAAAGGAAGACAGGTTAACTTCATCCGGTGCATTTTTCGGCTCGATCCAGAGACGGGACTGGCTTTGAAAAATATGGAAATTGCCGAGCTGCCTCAAGCGGTACTGAAGATTAGAAATCAGCTGGTGCTCAAAACGGCCTCTGTTAAGGCCTTTCAGTGCAATTTCTCCCATTCGCGCCAGAATGACAATCTCATGATCTGTATTTGATGTCATATTTATCCCCGTTTCACACTATATTTGTTATAGACTTCATGTATAGACAGAACCGTCCGTTCAATCTCTCCAATGGTATTGAATCGCGAAAAGCTAAATCGTACGGCATTTTTTGAAAGGTTCATGTCGATGCCCATGGCAAGAAGCACATAACTGATCTTCTTCTGCTTCGAAGAACAGGCCGAAACGGTTGAAACAAAGATGTCCTTTTCTTCGAGTGCATGAAGCATCGTCTCGGCTTCAAAATTCGGGAAGGATACATTCACCACATACGGGAGCGCGTCATCCGGAGACAAAACCGTTGCCCCCAAATCAGTAAGACCCTCCGATAATTTCTTCTTTAACATAGTAACACGTAAATAGGCTTCTTCCCTGCTTTTTTCCGCAAGAGACAGGGCCAAAGCAAAAGCACCCGAAAGATATACGCTCTCGGTTCCGGAACGGATTCCTCTCTGCTGTCCCCCGCCCAAGATCAGCGGACTGATCCGGCAATTTTTTTTTGCGAAAAGGACGCCGCTTCCTTTCACCGAATGAATTTTGTGCCCGGAAAATGACGCAAGATCCACACCCATATCCGAAAGACGGATCGGCAATTTTCCGAGAGACTGAACGCAGTCGAGATGAATCTTCGTATTCGGATTCTTCCGGCGCCGGATCCGGTCAATTTCGGCAATGGGGAGAATCGCCCCGGTCTCGTTGTTGACGTGCGTGAATGTAAGAAGGGCCGTATCCGGCCGTATTGCTTCTTCCAACTCCGAAAGATCCGGCTTCCCGTCTCTTCCTACATGTAAATAGGTGACTTCGTATCCGGATTCCTCCAAAAACTTCAGCGATTCGAGCGTTGCTTTGTGCTCGGTATGCGTAGAAATGATATGCCTGCCCGCACGTTTATTTGCATGAACATACCCGCGGATCGCCGTATTGACCGACTCGGATCCGCAGGAAGTGTAATATATCTCTTCCGGCAGACAGCCAAGGATCTTTCCGATCGTCTCGGAGGCCGCTTTCTGCTTTTTTTCGGCAAGGTAACCCAGCCGGTGAAGAGATCCGGGATTCCCGTAGCTCTCTTCGCCGGAAAGTTCTTCCGCTATATATGCGGCGACTTCCGGAAGAGGCCTGGTCGTCGCACTGTTATCAAGATAGATCAGAAACAAGTCCCTCCTTAAACGGTAAGCTCAGGATCTTCAAGCTTCATATCATCCGCATAGAGAGCAAGTACAGGTTTGACCTGTTCTTCAAGGAATGCCGTTACCTGTTCCGGGCAGCGTCCGATATAGAGATTCGGATCCAGAAGTGACTGGAGTGATTCGGTATCCAGACCGAAAGCCGGATCGGCTGCGATTCGTTCCAGGAGATCGTTCTGCTTGCCGTCGTTCTTAACCACGGAACCCGCGGCCATGGAATGAACACGGATACGTTCGTGCAGATCCTGACGGTCGCCTCCGCGCAGGACCGCTTCCATCATGATGTTCTCGGTAGCCATGAACGGCAGCTCCTCCATAAGGTGCTTGCGGATGACTCCGGGATAGATAACGAGGCCGCTTAAGACGTTCTGATAGATGCTGAGAATCGCGTCAACGGCCAGGAATGCTTCCGGTACGCTGATGCGCTTGTTGGCGGAATCATCCAGGGTTCTTTCGAACCACTGCTCGGATGCCGTCATGGCGGGATTCAAGGCGTCGGAAATCACATACCGTGAAAGCGAGGCAATCCGCTCGGAACGCATCGGGTTTCTCTTGTATGCCATAGCCGAAGAGCCGATCTGCGTCTTCTCAAACGGTTCTTCGATCTCCTTCAAATGCTGAAGCAGTCGTATATCGTTGCTGAATTTATGCGCACTCTGGGCAATTGACGAGAGTACGTTGAGGATTCTTGAATCCACTTTACGCGAATAGGTCTGGCCGCTCACCATATATGTGTCGGCGAAGCCCATCTTCGCAGCAATCATGCGGTCAAGAGCGACGACTTTGTCGTGATCACCCTGGAAAAGATTGAGGAAGCTGGCCTGGGTTCCCGTCGTGCCTTTGCAGCCGAGAAGCTTGAGGGAATCGATTACAAAGGACAGTTCCTCGACATCGAGGAGGAGATCCTGAAGCCAGAGAGTCGCTCTCTTCCCGACCGTAACAAGCTGTGCCGGCTGAAAATGCGTAAATCCGAGAGTTGCCAGTGACTTGTTCGCATCCGAGAATTCGGAAAGTGCAGACACGACATGAATCAGTCTTTTGCGAATCAGAATCAAGGCGTCGCGCATAATCATAAGATCGGTGTTGTCACCGACATAACAGGATGTGGCACCGAGATGAATGATTCCTTTTGCCGTGGGGCACTGCTCGCCATAGGCGTGGACATGTGCCATGACATCGTGGCGGACGATCTTCTCTTCCCGCTTCGCGACATCATAGTTGATATCGTCCTTGTTCGCGATCAGCTCATCGATCTGCTCCTGTGTGATATTCAGTCCGAGTTCTTTTTCAGATTCGGCCAATGCGATCCACAGCTTCCGCCATGTACGGAATTTATTGTCCGGAGAAAAGAGAAACTGCATTTCCTTGCTGGCATAGCGGGAATTTAAGGGGCTCTCGTACGTGTCATTCATGATTACATCTCCTCCAGCCGCTTCTCGACCGCGGCTATTTTCGCGCAGACGCACAGAACCGATATAGCTTTCTTAACGTCCTCGATACCCGGGAACGTAGGTGCGATACGGATATTCGCATCCTGCGGATCTTTGCCGTAGGGATATGTAGCACCTGCGGGTGTCAGGGCAACACCGGCTTCCTTGGCCAGTGCAACTACTTTCCTGGCTGTGCCCGGATATACGTGAAGACTTACGAAATACCCGCCGAGCGGCTTGTTCCATTTGGCGATACCGGTGCCATCCAGCTCTGAAGCCAGAATAGAGAGTGTCGCGTCAAATTTGGGGCGAATCAGAGAGGCCTGACGCCTCATGACTTCCTGTAAAGCCATCTCATCGGGTATATAGCGGATATGACGCAATTCGTTAATCTTGTCCGGTCCGATTGTCTGCACGGACAGGTACTTCTTTGTGCGTTCGAAGTTGTCCTTGTTTGCCGCTATACAGGATATTCCGGATCCCGCAAATGTTACCTTTGACGTGGATGCAAATTCATAGACACGGTTCGGGTGTCCCTCTTCCTCGCAAAGAGCAAGAATATCCGGAAGGCTTCCTCTTTGGTCGTCGTAGAGGTGATGAACGACATATGCATTGTCCCAGAGAATTCTGAAATCAGCGGCAGCCGTCTTCATAGATGCGAGACGACGGCAGACTTCCGGCGAGTAAATAAATCCGTCGGGATTGCTGTACAGCGGCATGCACCACATACCTTTGATCGAAGCATCTTCCGCGACCAATTTCTCTACAAGCTCCATATCCGGGCCGTTTTCGTCAAGAGGTACGGGAATCAGTTCGAACCCGAGCGTCTGAGTCACGAGGAAGTGACGGTCATAGCCGGGAACCGGGCAAAGCCATTTCAATCTCTCTTCTTTAAGCCAGGGTCTTTCCGATTCGATTTCACCGAACACCAGAGAGCGCATCAGCGTGTCAAACATCAGGTTAAGACTCGAGTTGTTGCCGGCAATCACATGTCCGGCCGTTGTTCCGAGCATCCTCGCGAAAAATTCCCGCACTTCCTTAATACCGAGAGGGACTCCGTAATTTCTGCAGTCGGAACCGTCTTCCGAAAAAACATCGCCGGGTTTCAGAATCGCAAGCATATCACGAGCAAGATCAAGCTGCTCTTTGCAGGGCTTCCCTCTTGTCATATCGAGAGAAAGTTTTAGGCCGATAATCTCATCAAATCTCGCTTTGAGAGCGACAAGCTCCGCCTTAAGTTCAACGCTGTCCATTTCCAGATAAGAATGCATGTCAAAGGTCCCCCTTGAATGTGAATAATTCTGATTCTAATCTTGCATGTTTCGTCATCGTTCATTGCGTAAAAGAATTTACATTCATTGTATCTTGCACGCTTTGTCTATGAATTGCAGATCGACGTGAATTATTATATCCTAAATTGAAAGAAAATTACAAGAAACCTGCATTACATCGGAAGAATTTCAATTCTTACAATGACACCTTCTCTATGCGTCACGCACCCGGCCAGAAAGCGCACGTCGTATTGCTGCCATTCATGTCTTTGAAGAAACACTTTAGCAGTCCGGATCATCTTCAGCTTCTTCTGCCCGGTTATGGCCGCCGCAGGACCTCCGAAGCTGTTCTGTTCCGAACGGCACTTAACCTCTACAATATAGATGCACATCTCGCGGCTCAGAATGAGATCGAGCTCGCCCGCGTTATGTACGGAATAGTTTCTGGCAAGAAGCGAGTATCCCTTTGCAAGGAACAAGGAAAGAACAGCGTCTTCCGCTCTTCTTCCGGATTCCTTCCTCTTCCTGTCATTGTCCGTCCTGCTCTCCATAACGTCCCCTCCCTTCCTGGCCTGACATATAAAGTATGTCATCCCGAAAAGAAAAGGAACAAACGTTTTTTCGACAATACGTGACAAATCCCGCAAAAAGGAGCCGGAGATTTAAGTGGCATTGGAATTGATTTGCGGCGGAGGATTTAAGCGGCAGCGGATTAAGGCGCCTGCCGCCCGGCTTCAGATATGTCCCTTAAGGAATGTACGGCGGTGTATCGGACAGATCGACAGCGTCTCGATCGCTTCATAGTGCTCTTTTGTGCCGTAGCCTTTGTGTTTCGCGAAACCGTAACCGGGATAGACCGAATCGAATTCGACCATAATCCGGTCCCTGGAAACCTTGGCAAGAATGGAAGCCGCCGCTATGGAGTTCGATTTCGCGTCACCCTTAATAATCGGGCGAACCGGTATACCGGTTCCTTTCAGGTCGACAGCATCGATCAAGAGCAAGTCTGGTTTTATAGCAAGTTCAAGCACACATGTACGCATCGCGCGTTTTGTCGCTTCGAGTATATTGATGTCGTCAATCACATCGTGCTCAATACGCACAACCGAATAGCAAAGCGCCTTTTCGAGAATTTCTTCATAAAGAATCTCGCGTTTTGCCGGAGAGAGTTTCTTCGAGTCATCGAGACCCAGGATCGGCTTATCCTCCCGAAGAATACAGGCGGCGGCCACTACGGGTCCGGCCAGCGGACCTCTTCCGGCCTCGTCGATACCCGCGACGATCCTGAAACCTTCCAGAAACGCATCCTTTTCAAACATCGACAACTGTTCGTATTTACCGGCCAGCTTCTCTTCGCGCGTCATATATTCTTCTTCTCCGATCCGCCTTCCGGTTTGTCGGGAGTCTCCAGCGTGATCCTTCCGATACGTCCGGACCGGAAATCGTCGAGAAACAGTACCGAAAAGCGTTCTTCATCTATCCGTCCGCCCGAAAGAATGCATCCGCGGTTCTTAGCGGCGACGAGAAGTCTCTCATATGGATCTTCGATATATTCGGGCGTTCCGGGCAGGGATAAATTATAGCGGTTGCAGGTCTCGACCGGATATCTTTCGATCAGCATCGTAAGACCTTCCATCGCAACTTCCGTAACCTCGACGACCTCCGTCTTGACGGCGCCTGAAATCGTCAGACAGAGCTGGCTTCTTCGGGATCCGAGCTTTGGCCAGAGAACACCCGGCATATCCATCAGTTCAAGCTGCGCGTCCGAGCGGGCCCACTGAAAACCCTTGGTCACGCCGGGCCGGTCACCGGTAACGGCGATTTTGCGGTTGCACAGCGCGTTGATCAGCGTGGATTTTCCGGAGTTCGGGATTCCGACTACCATTGCGCGAACCGGTCTCCCGATGCGGCCCTTGAGGCGGGCTCTCTCGAGTACATCGGCGCAGAGATTCTCAGCCGATGAACGGATGAGCTGCAAGCCTTTCTTGTGGGACGCATCAGACGGTACCGCCGTGATCCCCTGATTCTTATAGTATTGTATCCACTGAGCGGTGACTTTTTCGTCAGCGAGATCGGCTTTATTGAGTACGAGGAGTCTTTTTTTCCCGGATATAATCGAATTGAGCTCCGGATTTCTGCTCGAAAACGGAATCCGCGCATCACACGTTTCGATGACGATATCGACGAGCTTAAGCTGTTCGGCGATAAGGCGAAGCGCCTTTTGCATATGTCCCGGAAACCAGTTAATTTCGGAAGCCATAGGAGTCTCCTTTGTTTTCTTTATATTATATAGGAAGCGGCAAAAAAAAACTGCCCGGAAGTGAAATATACCACTCCCAGGCAGTCGATCGGCCTTTACAGAAGATATCAGGTACGCTTTGTAAGCTTCTCTGTGATCTTTGCAGCCTTGCCCACGCGATCGCGCAGATAATAGAGCTTCGCTCTTCTGACGCGTCCTTTGCGGACAATCTCAATCTTGTCAATTTTAGGGGAGTGCACAGGGAGAATACGCTCTACTCCTACGCCGTAGGAAACGCGTCTTACGGTCATTGTCTCAGACAGACCGCCGCCCTTTCTTGCAATCACGGTGCCTTCAAATACTTGAATACGCTCACGTGTGCCTTCCTTGATCTTCAGGTGAACTTTAACGTAATCACCGATGTTGACTTCAGGAAAACTATTCCGCAGGTTGTCCTGCTCTATTGCTTTTACTAAATCCATTTTTGTGTTCCTCCTGTTCCGATAGATGTTCATGCCGGATCTTGGCAGCGGACCATCCCTTTTAACCTAAAGAAGTTTATCATGACATGCACGTTTGTGCAATACCATCTGCATAAATTATGCCCGAAAAGAGTCTGTTTCCGGTCGGTAAACATCGAAATACGCTATGAAAACGGTATCCCGGAAATATCCGTGCCGGTTTGCTCCTCTTCTCTCCATCCGAGAAGCAGTTCCCAGTCCGACGCCGAAAGCTCGATCCGGTTCAAAAGATCCGGCCGTTTCTGCCAGGTCTCGTAAAGAGACTTGAGGCGCTTCCATTCTTTGATCCTGGCATGATGCCCGGAAAGAAGTACCGGCGGAACCGGGCGCCCGTGCCAGATTTCCGGTCTGGTATACTGCGGTGCTTCCAGAACTCCGCCCATGTGAGATTCTTCTTCGTAAGCGGACGAGTCCGGAAGAACGCCCGGAATCATACGCGATACGGAATCAATCACGACGCAGGCCGCAAGCTCTCCGCCTGTAAGAACATAATCACCGATCGAGATTTCCTCATCGACAATCTCGTCGAGAACTCTTTGGTCAATACCTTCGTAGTGACCGCAAAGAAGAATGACATGTTCCTTTTTCGACAGCTGAATCGCATGGTTCTGATCGAACACACGTCCTTTAGGCGAGAGAAAAACCGTGTAAGGCTTCTGATCGGGGTTCTCATCCGCAACATACTTCCAGGCGGAATACACCGGATCACACTGCATCAGCATGCCCGTTCCGCCTCCGAACAGCGTATCGTCAACTTTTTTATAACTGTTCCCGCAAAAATCGCGGATCTGAACGGTAGCAAGCGAAAAGACATTCTTTGCCAGAGCGCGACCGGTAATGCTGGTTTCAAGAAAGCTTCTGACCTGCTCGGGAAACAATGTCATAACCGTAAATTTCACCGGAAAACACCTCCCGTTAATCGCCGTAGATTTCCAACAGACCGTCCGGGAGCCTGACATTCACTTTTTGCGCAAAGACGTCCACATCCGTAACGACATCCTTCAGAAACGGTATCAGAAGATCCTGTTTGCCCGGCCGTTTTACAACGATCACATCGTTCGCTCCGGTTTGCAGAATCTCGGAAATACGCCCGAGGACACCGATCGATTCATCGGAAACATTACAGCCGATCATATCGGCAATATAGTAGCGTCCTTTTTCGAGCGGAGGTGCATCTTCACGTTTCACAGCAACAAAGAAACCGTTCAGTTTCTGTGCTTCGTCGCGATCGGAAACGCCTTCAAGAGTAAGCAGAACGCTGTCACCCGTGATTCTTCGTCCCGTAACCTTAACAGGACGAAGCAGCTTCTCGGCCGATGTCAGAATGACGCAATCTGAAAGCGCGCGAAAACGGCGCACATCGTCCGTTATCGGAGAGACTCTAATCTCTCCGTGAACTCCGTGTGCGCCGCCAAGTTTACCGATGATCAAATATTCGTTCATTATACGATATCCACAATTACTCGTTTGCCCGTACGGAGATACTTGGCCTTCATAATCGTCCGGATGGCCTGCGCGCGCTTGCCGCCTTTGCCGATTACTTTACCCATATCTTCAGGGGCGACTGACAGTTCAAGAACAACCGTGCTGCCGCGATCCGTCTCTTTAACGGAAACGGCATCGGGATTGGTAACGAGAGCTTTTGCCATCGTAGCAAGTAAATCACTCATAGTTCTTTCCGCAGGAATCTTTAAGACCCTGCGTTCCTCCCCTCATTCATCGTGCATGATCTGTACCGGTATAAGATCTTAAGAAATAGCGCCGGATCTCTTCAGCAGAGAACGAACGGTTTCTGTGGGCTGAGCGCCATTCTTGATCCACTTCTGTGCCGCTTCTGCGTCGATCTTGATCTCTGCAGGATTTGTGAGCGGGTTGTAGGTTCCGATTTCTTCGATGAAGCGTCCGTCTCTCGGATAACGTGCATCCGCAACGACCACACGATAGAAAGGAGCCTTCTTTGCGCCCATTCTCTTCAATCTGATTTTAACTGCCATTTTAATTTCCTCCTGATTTTGTTGCTTAACTCTTGTTCATCTATATCCGCGCATACTCTGCGTGAACGTCTGTTTAAGGCCGGATTCGATTATCGGATTATCCGTGCTATCTTCTGAATCTGCCCTTTGCCTTGCCCTTGTTCATATTGGCAAACTGCTTCATCATGGCGGTAGACTGTTCGTATTGCTTCATCAGCGTGTTAACCTGCTGAACCGTTGTACCGGAACCGGCGGCTATACGCTTTCTCCGGCTCGCATTGAGGATGTTGGGAATGCGGCGTTCCTTCTTGGTCATGGACCGTATAATCGCCATATTCACATCAATGATACGATCGTCTATATCCTGGTCCTTGATCTTGCCTCCGACACCCGGAAGCATTCCAAGAACATCCTTCATCGAACCCATTTTCTTGATCTGCTCGAACTGGTCCAGCATATCATTCAAATCGAAGGTATTCTTCTTGATGCGGTCCATTGTATTGCGGGCCGCCGCCTCGTCAAAATTCTCCTTCGCCTTCTCAATCAGAGAAAGCACGTCGCCCATACCGAGGATTCGGCTGGCCATACGGTCCGGATAGTATTCCTCAATATCTTCAACCTTTTCACCGACACAGATCAGCTTGATCGGCTTGCCGGTAATCTGACGGATCGAGAGAGCGGCACCGCCCCTTGCATCACCGTCGAGCTTGGTCATGATAAACCCGTCGAGACCGATCGCGGCTTCGAAAGCCTGTGCGACCGATACGGCCTCCTGGCCGATCATTGCATCGACAACCAATAGCTTCTCGGTCGGCTTGACGACGTCGCCGATCTCAATCAGCTCTTTCATCAGGTCTTCATCAACGGTCATACGTCCGGCGGTATCGATGATCAGCGTATCACAGAGAAGATATTTGGCGCGCGCTGTCGCTTCACGGGCAATCACAGCCGCAGACTTCTCTTCAGGCTTGATAAACGACGGAACTCCGACCTTTTCGGCCAGAATTTCAAGCTGTCTGGCAGCGGCGGGACGGTGAACGTCAACGGAAGCCAGCAGCGGCTTCTTGCCGTTTTTCTTGAGAAGAAGACCGAGTTTGGCGGCGGTCGTCGTTTTACCGGCGCCCTGAAGACCATAAAGCATAATTACGGTAAACCCGGAGGGAGAAACGGCGATCTTGCTCGAGGCAGAACCCAAAAGTTCAATCAGAGACTCGTGAACGATCTTTACGATCTGCTGCCCGGGAGTCAAACTTGTAAGAATCTCCTGTCCCTGGCACTTTTCCGATGTATCTGCGATAAAAGACTTAACCACGGCGTAATTCACATCGGCTTCGAGAAGCGCCATGCGAATTTCCTTCATCATGTCCTTAATATCCTGATCCGTAACGCGAGCTTTACCGCGCATGCGCGCCGTAATATTCTGCAGTTTTGAGGAAAGACTCTCAAACATATCGGTTCCTTCTGTCCTTAAAGGGACTTTATAATGTATCCATCAATTCCGAAAGCACGTCATGAGCTTTCTTCGTGTCATTACTCTCAAGAGCTTCGATCGCCGCCTTAACATCCTTCTTCTGCGCCATAAAACGCGAAACGAGTCCAAGCTTCGATTCATATTCCTCGAGGGAACGAACGCCCCGCCTCACTGTATCGGAAACGGCCTGCCGGGAAATATCTTCCTGTACGGCAATCTCCGCCAGCGACATATCTTCGGCATAATGAAGCTCAAGCAGGGATCTCATGCGGCCCGTAAGCAGCTGACCGTAAAAATCAAGGAGCATGCATACGTCTGTAGCTTCCATATGATCCCTCACTTCCGTTCCATAGAAGAATACAGGAACTGTAAAGGGCTGTCAAGTACAAATACTTGTCAGCCCCGTTGTTTTTTGTTTTTATCGTGCGCGAAAAATGCCGCGCATGCCTGTGATTCGGGATGCCATATGGAATGGCAATGCGACAAAGCCTTACGATTCGGGAAGCAGCGATTCCACAAAGGCTTCGGGATCAAAATCCATCAAATCCTCCGCCTTTTCACCGAGACCCGCCAGGAGAATCGGACAATGCGAAGAATATGCGACCGATATTGCGACGCCGCCCTTCGCGTTCCCGTCGAGCTTGGTGATCCCGACGCCGGACAGTTTAACGGCTTTCGAGAAAACATCGGCCTGAATGACCGCGTTTTGTCCCGTTGTCGCATCAATGATCAGAAGTGCCTGACAGAATGCCGACGGCGCCTCTCTCTCAATGACGCGGTTGATCTTGGAAAGCTCGTCCATCAGATTCTGCTTATTGTGAAGACGGCCTGCCGTGTCGATGATCAGCACGTCCGCTTTTCGAGCGACGGCGGCATGAATGGCATCATAACAAACGGCTGCGGGATCCGATCCCTCCTCGTGCGAGATGACGGAAGTCGATGTGCGTTCGCCCCAGACTTCAAGCTGTTCGATGGCAGCCGCGCGAAAAGTATCCGCCGCCGCGAGGAGAACCTTCTTGCCCTGCGCCTTGTAGCGAAGGCACAGCTTCCCCGCTGTCGTCGTCTTGCCGGTACCGTTTACTCCGACCATCAGGATAATATTCAGATTATTTTCTTCCAGTTTCAGCGTCTCTTTCGGGCCCAGAATGCTGAGCATCTGTTTTTTCATCGAAGAGAGAACCTGATCGCGGCCCGCATCGCCTGTGGCTTTAATATTTTCGCGGATCGCATCCATGATGGAAAGCGTAGCTCCGACGCCGACATCTGCCTGGACAAGAAGCGTCTCGAGATCCTCCAGCATATCGTCGTCAAATCGTCCCATTTTGGCGGATATTTTCGCAAATCCGTCTGTAACGAAATTTCTTGTTTTCGTAAGTCCTCTTTTAAAAGAATCCAGAATTCCCATTGTCGTTCTTCCCTTCCCGTGCCGAGGCCTGCCTTTAGTTTTCTCCAAGCTTCATGGAAAGAATCTTGGATATGCCTCTTTCCTGCATCGTCACGCCGTACATCCGGTCGCAGGCTTCCATCGTTCCTTTCCGGTGTGTGACCAGAATGAACTGGGACCTTGTCGTGTATCTTCTTACGAAATCGGTAAAACGGTTGACATTCACATCGTCCAGTGCCGCTTCGACTTCGTCCAGTACACAAAAAGGAGACGGACGAAGCTGCAGAATCGCGAAAAGCAGGGCTATCGCCGTCAGGCATCTTTCGCCGCCGGACAAAAGAGTAAGACTCTGAAGTTTCTTGCCGGGAGGCTGAGCCCGAATATCAATACCGCATGAAAGAACGTCATTCTGATCCTCCAGGAGGATTTCCGCCGTTCCGCCGTTGAAAAGATCCGAGAAAACAACTTTAAAGTTCTCGTTGATCTCGTTGAAATGCGTCAGGAACTGCTCTTTCATCTCGGCGACCAGCGACTCGATGATGCCGGCCAGATTGGCTTTCGCCTCCTCAATGTCTTTCATCTGCTTCTGCATGAACTCGAAGCGTTCGTTTACACGTTCGTATTCTTCTATCGATCCTAAGTTTACGGGTCCGATCGACTTCATCTCGTTCTTCAGTTCGTTTACACGGCGCTGTATGGGCTGAGGATTATCCATTTCAAGCCGGAAAGACTGTGCGTTGTCATAGGTGAGTTCATGATCTTCCCACATACGGTTCTTGCATTCATCGACTTCCGTAACAAAACGGTCCGTCTTGGCTTCCAATCGAGCCTGCTCTCCCTGCAGCCGCGATAGACTTGCCGTAGCCGAAGAAAGACGGTCGATAAATCCGGCGAGCTCCTGCTCGAGTTCTTCCTTTTCGATTTGCAGAGATTTGATCAGAGCCAGGACTTTTGTCTCCTCTGTTTTCAATTCCTCGCAAGTACGGTTTTTCTCGTCTTCCTGTCCGTTGAGATCTTTGATTTCTTCCAAAGAATGCGTACGCTCGTTCTTGCGCCGCGTTAGTCCGTCTTCCACACCCGACTGCTCTCTCTCGATACGCTCGGCAATTTCAACGGCGCCCTTCATTGACTCCTCAATCGAACCCACCGATATCTTAAGATCTCCGATCTCGCTTCTCAAACCGTCAAGCTCTTCCTGAACGGATTTATTCTGATCATCCGTCTGGGACAGCGTCGTACGAAGCTTAAGCATTTCACGTTCGCAATCCGATATCGCCCGGCGGCACTCTTCCATGTCTTCCTGGACCAGCAGGCGTTTTGTGGAGATTTCAGCTTTTTCCTTTTCGATCAGCGAAAGTCTCGTTTTTTGTTTCTCATGATCGGCTTTAAGCTGACCAAAGGCGGCGTCCGCACGTACACGATCCAAAGAATACGCTCTTAAGGATTCGTCGAGCGACGCCTGTTCTCTTGCCGCATTCTTAATCTTGCGTTCCGCCTCTTCGCCTTCTGCGGCAAGACTTATAATCGTCTGATCCAGTTCTGATGCGCGGGTTCTGAGGGTTTCAAGCTCGCGGGCTCGCCCGAGAAGACTTGTCCCCTGCTTGCGAATGCTTCCGCCGGTCATTGAACCGCCCGGATTCACCACATCGCCTTCGAGCGTCACGATACGAAAAGCCTGTGACGTTCTGGAGGATAGCTTCAATGCATGGGGAAGATCATCCGTTACGACGATGCGGCCCAAAAGATTCCGGATGATCTCTTTGAGATGATCCGGATAAGAAAGAAGATCCGACGCGATACCGCAAAATCCCTCGGCCGCTTGGGAAGTCTCACGATATCCGGTCTCCAGCTCACGTCCGCGTATGACATTAACGGGAAGAAACGTAGCACGTCCAAAATGGTTCTTCTTCAAATAATCGATCAGGAAAGACGCGTCACGCTCCGTTTGGGTAACGATGTTGTGGACGGCCTGACCGAGCGCGATTTCGATGGCCGTCTCATATTTGGACGGGACACGAATCAGTTCGCCGAGAACGCCTACGACCGATTTCTTGAGTTCGGCATTCGTTTCCGCTGCCGATAACAGACGGCGGACAGGTTCCTGATACCCCTCGCGGTTCTTTTCCAGATCTTCTAAGGTCTTGATCCGGTATTTCGTATTGTCATGCTCGCGTTTTTTCTGTTCCGCAGACACGGAGAGTGTCGCGAATTCTTTTCGCATAGCATCGAGAGACGCTTTCTTGCTTTCAAGTGCCGCTTCCGACTGGGCCGACTTGGTAACCAGATCCGAAAGTGTCTTCTCCGCGTCTTCCATCTTGATCTTCAAGCCGTCGATTTCGTTGACGACCAGCATTCGGTCATTGGAAAGGGTTTTGGCTCTGGAATCCAGAAGCATCAGATCGGAATTCAAAGCCTGCGCCTTTTCCTTGTCGTCGAAAAGTTCCTCCTGAAGGTCTTCCATGCGCTTTCTGAGCTGTGCAAGCTTCTTCTGGGACTGATCAATGGTTGAGAGAAGACGCGTGAGTTCCTTCTCCTGATCCTGCAGCATTACGTAAAAATGATCTCTCTGACTTGTCAGCTGCTTAATCTTCTTATCCTGATTCTGCCGCTCGTTTATCAGGCGCTCAACTTCCGATTTTGCGCTTCCCTCTTCATTCTCACTGGCTTCAATTCGCTGTGTCAGTTGGCTTCTGCGCTCGGTAATGACAGCGATCGAGTTTTGCAGTACGTGAATCGAATTCGCAAGATCGGTTGCGCTCGTACGTGCTTCTTCAAGCGAGTCTTCAATTTGATTCGACTTCTCGGAAAGCTCGCGGTTCTTGGATCGCATATCAAGAATCGAGTCCTCCTGATTCCGGATTTCATCGGTAATCGACTTGACTTCCGACTCCGAAGCAGACAGAAATGCCTGATTTCTGTCGATCAGGAAAAGTGACAACCCGATATCCAGCGACTTCCATTCGTCGTAAACGCGGTGATACTGGCGCGCCTTCTCAGACTGTTCCTTAAGCGGCCCAATCTGGCTTCCGAGTTCCGACAGAATGTCACTGATGCGGATAATATTCTGCTCTGCCGAAAGCAGCTTTCTTTCGGCTTCATCTTTTCTGACCTTGTATTTGACGATACCCGACGCCTCTTCAAGAACCTTGCGGCGGTCTTCCGAACGTGTGCTCAGGATATCGTCGACCCGGCCCTGACCTACAATCGAATAGCCGTCCTTGCCGAGCCCCGTATCCATGAAAAGCGTGAGAATGTCCTTGAGACGGCAATTCACGTGATTGATCTGGTATTCACTTTCACCCGAACGATAAAGTCTTCTTGTGACCTGTACCTCGGAATACTCAATACCGAGCAATCCGTCATTGTTGTCGATCGTCATAGAGACTTCGGCATAATTCATCGCACGCCTGGATTGCGTGCCGTTAAAAATGACATCCTCCATCTTGCCGCCGCGCAGAGTACGTACGCTTTGTTCTCCGAGAACCCATCGGATCGCGTCGGTTACATTGGATTTACCGCTGCCGTTCGGTCCGACAATCGCGGTCATTCCGCGGTCAAATTCGATGAGCGTATATTCGGGAAACGACTTGAATCCCTGAATCTCAAGTTTTTTAAGATGCATTCGGTACAATCCTTCCGCGTGGTATATAGATAGTTATTATATACTAAAAAGCCGGTTTAGGATAACCGGTTCGTCCATAATGCCGGTTTAGGATAACCGGTTCGTCCATTCGCGATATCCGGCTTTGGCGGCAGCCTGTTCCGCAAGTTTTTTGCTTTGGCCGACACCCCGGCTCAGCTCACGGTCATCGAGCATCAGGGCCGCCGTATAACTGCGGTCGTGAACCGGTCCGGATTCTTCAACGATGAGAAACTCGATCTGATGAGTGTCACCTTTCAGTTGTGCCAACTCGAGAATTTTACTTTTGTAATCGAAAATAATCTTGCCGGACAAGGCGGTTTCAATCGAATCGTGAAGAAGAGTCAAAATGACCTCGCGTGCGGCGGAAAATCCGCCGTCAAGATAAACGGCGGCAAATATCGCTTCCATGGCATTGGCAAGATTGGATGCCTTATCCCTGCCGGAAGTCCCCGCTTCGCCTTTGCCGAGTCTTAAATAGTCACCTATACCCAGAATCCTTGCTTCCGCTGCGAGAGTTGTCTCGCAGACAATCAATGCACGTGTCTTGGAAAGATATCCTTCGTCGCGTTTGGATTTGCGATTGTAGAGAACATCGGCAATCACAAAATCAAGAATTCCGTCACCGACAAATTCCAGACGCTCGTTATGTTCGACACCGGGCCTGTGCTCATAGGCATAGGTTGTATGCGTGAGCGCCGTTTCCAAAAGACCTTTATTGCTGAACCGATATCCGAGAAGCTCTTCCAGAGAAGAATAGTCTATAAACTTCCGGTTAATATCCTCACTCTTATTCAATCCCCTGCCTCCTCTATTCCCCATAAATACAAAGAGCCCCCTCAAAGAAGGGGCTCGATGGTTCTTAACTTTTTAGCGGATCAAACATTCGCCTTGATGAATTCTACCGCGTCTCCGACCGATTTAATACGCTCGGCTTCTTCATCGGGAATAGAAATTCCGAATTCCTGTTCCATGGCCATAACAAGCTCAACAATATCAAGAGAATCGGCATTCAAATCATCAATGAAGTTGGACTCCATCGAAACCGTATCACCGTCCACACCGAGCTGTTCTACAAGAATTCCTTTAACACTTTCAAAAATCGGATCACCTGACATGATAATTTACCTCCTGGTTGATTGCCTTAACAATCGTCTTACATTGTTTGTATCTGAACGCCATCAAAATGTCAATATCAAAAAGCAAATCTTTTCAAAAATGTTTTGATACTCAAAGTATTATGCGTTTTCTTTGAAGTAGTGAATATTTTTTATTAAATAATCCATTCCGGAAATGATTGTCATAATTACGGATATCAGGAATGCAATATCTCCGACCATATATATAGCCGGTCCGGCGGATACCGAAGGCAGAATTTTCTCGAAAATCATCACGAACAGTGGCTCAAACAGAAGGTAAATAATAGCAATCATCTGCGTTGTCGTCTTGATTTTTCCGATCATCGCCGCTGCCATAACAACGCCCTTCTCGCTTGCAACGAGCCGAATTCCGGTAACCATAAATTCACGGATTACGATGATGATGACAAATACCGACGAGATCCGGTCTATATCAACCAAAGCGATCAGAACCGATATAACGAGCATCTTGTCCGCGAGCGAATCCAGAAACTTGCCGAGGTTGGTTATCAGATTGTACTTTCTGGCAATTTTGCCGTCGGCCATGTCGGTCAGCGATGCGATGACAAAAATACCGCCTGCAATAATCCGGCCCCACGTGCCGATGAAAGTGTTCCATCCCGTCGGTTCAAAAGAAAAAATGTGAATCGGAAGCATAAAAAGCAAAACAAAAGGAACGAGAATAATTCGTAAGAGAGAAAGTTTATTCGGTGTATTCATGATTTGATCACTCCTGTAATATCATAGGGCGAGCAGTCGACAAACTCGACCTCGTATGTCTTCCCGATCTCCGGGGCGTCTTCGGAGGCGGCTACATAAATAGTCGGGTCCACTTCAGGTGCTTCACCGTAGCTTCTGCCCATGTAAAATATACCATCATCTGAAACAGATTCAAGCGTAACCTGATTAATTTGATGAAGGCGTGCCTGATTATGTTTGAGTGAGATCTCCTGCTGCAGCTCCATGACATCCTTTTGCCGCTTTTCCGCAACACTCTTTGCCGGCTTGCCCTTCATCTCAAAGGCATCCGTTCCTTCCTCAGGTGAAAAAACAAAACATCCCAGACGGTCAAACTGCCAGATCTTAAGCTGTTCCAAAAGATTATGGAAAGCATCCCGGGTCTCCCCGGGAAAACCTACGAGTACTGTCGTGCGGAGAATGATGTCCGGTATCTCTTGCCGGAGTCTCTGAATCGAAGCCGTTATAGACGCAGCAGTATCGCGCCTCTTCATGGCTGATAAAACTCCGTCATCGCCGTGCTGAACCGGCATGTCCAGATAATGAGCGACTTTGGGATTGTTCTTCATTTCATGGACAAGTTCATCCGTAATGCCGTCGGAATAGGAATACATAATCCGAATGACACGTATGCCGTCTATAGCCGATAATAACCTGATCAGTTCCGGCAGCATACGTTTCCCGTACAGATCCAGTCCGTACTTTGTCGTGTCCTGCGCCGTAAGAATAATCTCCGAATAACCGGATTCTGCCAAATAACGGGCTTCCTCCGTCAGATCCTCCATCGAACGCGAAATATAGGGTCCTCGAATCATCGGGATCGCGCAATATGCGCAACGGTTTGAGCAACCCTCCGCAATCTTGAGCCACGCATAATATGTGGTAGAAACCACTCGATTGACGCGCATATGGGATAGCCCGCCCGCTGCCGAAACCAAATTCTCTACCGGGCCGGTATAGTTGCCGTACAGAGTACGGATCGATTTGGCAATATCCTGATAATGCGAAGTGCCGATCACCTCATCGACCTCGGGAAGATCTCTTCTTATATCTTCGGCGTATCTTTGAGCCAGGCATCCGGTCACGATCAGATAAGAACATTTCCCTTTCGGCGTCTTGTACTCAGCCATCTCGAGAATTGTGTCAATCGCTTCTTTCTTGGCACTCTCAATAAATCCGCATGTATTTACAACAATGACATCGGCTTCATCCGGACTGGTCACCATAATCATCTGATCATCCAACAAAATACGTGTCATGCATTCCGCATCGACCAGATTCTTTGAGCAGCCCAGAGTAACGATTAAAACATGAATCGGTTCGTTTCCACTATTCAAATAACAGCTCCTTGACATTCCCTGTAAGGAAATCGTAGTATCGGTCTGTCTATTCTACATCACGAATCCGATTTCGCAAAGTGTCCGTGATAAGTGAAGACGAAAAACCCCTCGACATCAGAAATCGAAACGTCTTATTCATCCATTTTGAGGCATCAAAATCAGGCAGTTCCATCTGCTTCCTGAAAGCGGGAAGGATCGCAGTATCAAACAGCTCACCAATGCTGTCCGAGTCGCTTCGGAAGTATTCTTCAGCAGACGGCAGGATATCCCTGGATATCCCGGCTTGAAGGAATCTCTGCTGCAGAGCGTATCGGCCTTCCGATTTCTTGCCGGTTCTGGCGTTTATTAAGGATCTGGCGATTCGCAAATCATCAATGTAGCCGTCCGTTACAAGCGAATCAACAGCCTCCTCGGCCGTATCTGGCGAGTAGCCGGCACGAACGAGGTAATCCTTCACTTTGCCGCTCGACTTATGTGAAATACCGATATACGATATCGCACGCATTCTTGCGTCTCTTTGAGAATCGTCCAAACCAGAACCTCCTTCATATAAACGAAATGAATCTTAGTATTAGAAATCAACTCCGAGAATATCGGAATCCGATTCCGTTTCCGGCTCGTCGACGGAAACAACGGCATCGGCGGGGACGGGCTCGATGGCCGCGCGAATTTTGGCCTCGATCTCATCGCGAATGGCCGGATTCTCCTTCAGGAATGCCCGTGTATTGTCCTTGCCCTGACCGATTCTCTGACCGTTGTAAGAGAACCAGGATCCGCTCTTATCAATGATGTCCTTCGCGACACCAAGATCGACTATACAGCCTTCCTTCGAGATTCCTTCGCCGTACATAATGTCGAACTCTGCCTCTTTAAAAGGAGGTGCTACCTTATTCTTAACGACCTTGACACGTGTATGGTTGCCGACGATATCGGTGCCATTTCTCAGGCTCTCGGTACGGCGCACATCCAGACGAACCGACGAATAGAACTTAAGCGCACGGCCGCCGGGGGTTGTCTCGGGATTGCCGAACATTATACCGACCTTCTCACGGAGCTGGTTGATAAAAATACAGACGGTGCTGGATTTGCTGATGACACCGGCGAGCTTACGAAGCGCCTGTGACATAAGTCTGGCCTGAAGACCAACATGCGAGTCTCCCATCTCTCCGTCGATCTCAGCCTTCGGAACAAGAGCCGCAACCGAGTCAATAACGATGACATCGACGGCTCCGCTTCGTACAAGTGCCTCTGTGATCTCGAGAGCCTGCTCTCCGGTATCCGGCTGCGAAATAATCAACTCATCGATGTTAACGCCGATCTTGGCAGCATAGGACGGATCCAGAGCGTGCTCAGCATCGATGAACGCCGCTGTTCCTCCGCCCTTCTGCGCTTCGGCTACGATATGGAGGGCAACGGTGGTCTTACCGGATGATTCGGGCCCGAATATCTCAATAACACGTCCCTTCGGAACGCCGCCGACACCGAGTGCGATATCAAGCGTGAGAGCTCCGGTCGGAATGACATCAATATGCATATTCGCACGCTCGCCGAGCTTCATGACGGCACCCTTACCGAATTGTTTCTCTATCTGCAAAAGAGCCGCATCCAGAGCACGTGCGCGTGCCGAATCGGTCTTCTGTGAAATCTCCTGGTTGGATTTACCCTGTGACTTATCCTTGGCCATATGATCCTCCTTAACGAACATTCGTTCTTTATGCGTTTATTATATAAATAGCATACCCATAAGTCAATCAAAATCGGTAAAATCTTTTCGACAAAACCTGATGAAAAGAGACAATTGCTGCGCAAAAAGCATCCGTTATAAGTCTTTATACTCGCCCTGAACGCTTTGACCGGATCTTTCCCAGTATCTTATCGAGAAATACGGTCAGTTCTTTCATGTTCAATGCCTTGGCCGCCGCAAAATAACCCGCAAAGCCGATCATGCCTTTTACAGCCAGCCAAAGCAGGCTCGCTATCTTCCCGGACGGATGAACGGGGAGAACATTCATCGTATATACCAGAAGGAGCATAAATGCCGTGCAGATCGCGGACCGTACCAGGAACGGCGCGAGGTTTTTCGGAGCAAGTAGCTTATTTTTCCGATATAAAATAAAAAGTACAAGAGCACTTATGACACTCGTGACCGAATACGTCAGCGACAGCCAGAGAGCACCGGCGGAGTTGGTTGAAGACAGCATCCCCAAGGCTTTGAGTATCGAACAGAACAGTGTAATCAGAACCATGGAAAGCGCGCCGGTCGCCAAAGGAACTTTCGTGTTGCCGATCGCATAGAATGCCTGATTATATATAAAAACAAACGTCTGCGCGATGATCGCAATGCAGTATCCCATAAGAACCATCGAAGTGACCTGTCCCTGCTCCGTTTTATAGGCATCGCTCCATTTGAATAGTGCCGGAACGACGTCATAACTCAAAGCAAACAGAAGTCCTGCCGACGGTATCGTTAGAAACAGCGCATTGCGAAGACTTTTCCCGAAAAGCATTCTGGCCGATTTATAGTCGCGCGCAGCAAAATGTGCCGCAAGGGACGGAAGCATGACGCTTCCCACCGCAACGGCAAAAATTCCATACGGGATTTGCCAGATCGTTTTCGAATTGTTGAGTGATTGTATGATGCCGTCATCAAATTTACCGGTAAAAGCCGATATAATGATTGTATTCAGCTGGACGATGGACGCTGAAAGCATGGTGGGAACCGCCAGGTGCAGTAGCTCTTTGAAGCCCTCGTCGTGAATTGCGAGAGAGACACGATAGTTCTTAAGTTCGCCTCTGGCCATATAGAATTGCCACAGAAAATACAATCCGGCGGAAACGGTAATGCCGAGGGCCGCATAAACGACGCCGTTTTCGCTCCGCCCTCCGAAAACAACGATAGCCAATACTACAAAAACATTGTAAATGGTCGGGCCGAAAGCAGTCGATGAGAACTTCTTATAAGCGTTGAGTATTCCGATGCAAAAGGCCGCCAGCATCATGAAAAAGACCTGTGGAAACAATACTTTTGAAGCTTTCGCGGCCAGTGCGACGACTTCCGCATTTTTGTCGAAAAAGATCAGCGGAATAAACCAATCGGAAAGCAACGCTCCGAGAATCGTAATGCCGAGCATGATCAGTGCGATCAGCGTAATAAACGTACTGACGCTCTTCCAGCCTTTCCTCTGCTGTCCGCTTTCGACCATACGCGCAAGTGAAGGCGTGATCGCAGCCTGTATCGAACCGCCGACAAGAAGCTGGAAAAAGAGATCCGGAATCGTGAATCCAAGGTAAAAAGCGTCGGCCAATTTCGTGCCGCTGCCGAATTTCTCCATGATAAAGTTCTCTCTCAGGAACCCGGTTCCTTTCGAGAGCGTCAGTCCGACAATCATCAGAAACGTCGCAAGCGCTATACTTGCGGTGCTCTTCTTCTTTTTATCCGGCCGATCCGTCGGTACGCTTATACGGTCGCTTGGATTCTCCATCGTTACTTACAGCCTTTTCCGAAGAAGATTGAATGCCTGCAGAGTTGCTACGCGCCGAATGCGCATACGGTTGCCGCCGAGGTTAAATTTCTTGACCTCGGTTCCCTTTTCATCCGCAACGGCCAGATACACAAGTCCGACAGGCCGCTCCTCCGTCCCCCCGTCGGGACCGGCAATTCCGGTAACGGATACGCCGACACTTGTCTTCATCAGTTTTCTTACACCCTCGGCCATAGCCGCGGCACACTCTTCGCTGACAGCACCGTATTTATCAAGTGTTTCGGACGGAACGCCTAGAACGTTTTCTTTTATAAGGTTGCTGTAGGAAATGCACGACCCCGTAAAGACCTGTGATACGCCCGGAATGTCGCCGAATTCGGCCGAAATCATGCCGGCCGTACAGCTCTCCGCAAAGGCAACCGTCTTATTCTCCGACAGAAGCTTCTCGAACACGACCTCTTTCATCGATCGTGTTCCGATCTCGTAAATATGATCGCCGAAGCGGTTCTTCAGTTCGTCCAAAACGGGTCCCAAAAGATCCGGATCGGTATCGGAATCGATCCGCTGTGTGACGCGGAACATACATTCGCCTTCCGCCGCATATGGGGCGATCGTCGGATTAACCTGAATGTCGATCATGTCGCGTATTCGGGTTTCGGCGGCGGACTCTCCGATATCAATCAGGTGAACATACGCCGTATGCAGTTTGTATGGCGCCATTTTCTCGAGAAACGGACGGACCGACAGTGTAAACATCGGGACAACTTCCGAAGGCGGTCCCGGCAGAAGAATCAGGAGGGCTTTGTGATCCGGATCGCCGGCATTCGGAGCGGGGCAATAAAACATCGCGCCCGGTGCGGTGCCGTTCGTATTCGGAAGGATTGTAGATGTGACAGGGAACATGGCCTGCTTCAGATTGTTGTCAGTCATGACGCGTCCGAGCCGTGTGAAATGTTCTGTAAGTTCTACCTTGCTCTTCTCGTCCAATACCATCGGAAGACCGGCGGCTTTTGCGGCCGTCTCCATCGTCAGATCGTCGGTTGTCGGTCCGAGACCGCCCGTAAGGATAATCAGATCGCATCTTCCGGCGCTTTCCAGAATTTGCGTTGTCAGGCGGTCGACATTGTCGCCGATGACAATCTGGCGATAAGAAGGGATTCCCAGCTCGGCAAGCTGTTTAGCGAGATAGCCGGAATTGGTATTCAGTGTATGTCCCATAAGAAGCTCCGTGCCGACACAGATAATCTCGGCACTCCCGATCTTCTTTTCTATTTGATTGTTCATGAAAAATTACGACCTTCCCGTCAAAATTTTATAGGCATGAATGGTGTTTTTAAGGAGCATAGTTATCGTCATGGGTCCTACTCCGCCCGGAACGGGAGTAATTGCTCCGGCAACGGGATACACGGAATCGAAGTCTACGTCTCCCCTGACCTTGCCGTCTTCACCGCGGTTGATGCCGACGTCGATGACAACGGCTCCCGGCTTCACAAACTCCGCCGTAACAAATCCCTGTTTCCCGATAGCGGCGATCAATATATCCGCTTCACGGCAAACAGAGGGAAGATCCTTCGTGCGTGAATGCGCAATTGTAACCGTTGCGTTTTCCGCGAGCATCAGCTGCGATACGGGCTTTCCGACTATATTGCTTCTGCCGATTACGACGCAGTGCTTGCCGGCGATCGGGATTCCGCTGTTCTTAATAAGGGAAAGACAGCCTAAAGGCGTACAGGATACGAGACACTCGCGACCGATGGAAAGAAGTCCTTTGTTGACCGGATGAAAGCCGTCCACATCCTTTTCGGGAGCAATCGCACAGATTACGGCAAATTCATCCATCTGCCGCGGCAGAGGAAGCTGACACAAGATACCGTGTACTCTCGGATCCTTATTTAACGTATCGATCAAGTCGATCAGTTCTTCCTGTGTGGCATTCACATCGAGAGAATAACCGAATGACATGATTCCGACCTGCTCGCAGGCCTTCTTTTTGTTGCTGACATAGATCGAGGACGCCGGATCATTGCCGACCTGAATGACGGCTAGGCCGGGCGGACAGAAATGCTTGTCAGCCTTTCCGTTCTCTCGAATCTGTGCCACCTCTTCGGTCATTTCAGATCTAAGCTGCGCGGCGACTTCTTTTCCGGAAATAATCATTGCGGGCATCTTATTGTCCTCCTTTTGCTTTGATTTCCAACCATTGTGATTGGGAAATTAAAAGTTTTCTGGGTTTGCTTCCTTCGAACGGACCGATGTATCCTTTTTCCTGCATGTGATCAATCAGCCTCGCGGCACGCGGATATCCGATATTCATGCGTCTCTGCAGAATCGAGACCGATGCACAGCCCGCCAGAAGAACGATGTCTACGGCCTGCGGTAGAAGTTCGTCTTCATCGCCCGTATCGCGGTCGGCGGAACTCATCCCGGCCGAAGCGGAAGTGATTGCTTCAGCCTCGAGCGGATCATAGGAACCGAGATTCTGCGCCTTCAAATACTCGATTATGGATTCAACTTCCGCATCGGATACAAAAGCACCCTGTCCGCGCTGCGGTTTGGCGGCACTCTGCGGATAATAGAGCATATCGCCCTTTCCGAGAAGCTTTTCGGCTCCGACCATATCCAGGATCGTGCGGCTGTCTACCTGCGAGGATACGGCAAAAGCGATTCTCGACGGGATATTGGCTTTGATAACGCCTGTAATGACATCGACAGAAGGACGCTGGGTTGCGATTAAGAGATGAATACCGGCCGCACGCGCCATAGCGGTAAGGCGCGCAATCGATTCTTCCACTTCCTTCGACGCTACCTGCATCAAGTCGGCGAGTTCGTCGATCACGATGAGAATCAGCGGAAGCTGCGGTTCCTTCTTCTCGCTCAAGGCTTCATTAAATCCTCTGAAATCGCGAACCGAGGCTTCCGCAAAGAGGCCATAGCGGCGCGTCATTTCACCGACTGCCCAGTTCAGCGTGTTGGCCGCCTTTTTGGGATCCGTTACAACAGGGGCCAAAAGGTGCGGTATGCCGTTATAAATCGATAACTCGACGACTTTTGGATCGATCATGATGAGCTTCACCTGATCGGGTGTCGCTTTGCAGAGAATGCTGATCAGAATGGAGTTTATACAGACGGATTTTCCGGAACCGGTCGCGCCCGCGATCAGCAGGTGCGGCATCTTCGCAAGATCGCAGAAGATCGGGTTGCCGGGTATATCGCGTCCTAAGGCCGCAACGAGAGGCGAAGAATTCTTGCGGAACGTCGGTGTATCGATCAGTCCTCTTAGCGTAACGGCTGACGTCTCACTGTTCGGTATCTCGATACCGATCGCCGATTTACCCGGAATCGGTGCCTCGATACGGACGCCCACTGCCGCCATCGCAAGTGCCAGATCGTCGGTAAGATTAACAATTCTGCTGACCTTGATACCCGGGCCGGGCGTCAGTTCAAATCGCGTGATGGCAGGCCCGTGCGTAATGTTGACAACCTTTGCCGCAACACCGAAACTTGCGAGTGTATCTTCGAGCTTCTTACCTTGCGCCATAAGAGCCGACTGACTCGAACGGCCCGATTCGTCGTTACTATCCGGACGCAAAAGCGTGGAAGGAGCCGCCTTGTAGACCGGTTTCGGGAATTTGATCGAGATCTGCCGTTCCGGAGACTTAAGGGGCGGAACGGACACGGTCGTACCGGTGTTCTCAGTCATCGTATTCCGGGTTGTACGCGCCGCATCCTCAGCTGCTCCCGTAACCACAATTTGAGCCGCATTTGACGGAACGGCCGGACCGGTTTGCGTTTTTCCAGAAGACGTGTGATCGGTAACGGTCTTTAAGTTGCTCCTGATCTCATCGATATCTGCATTCACGTCATCGATATCGTCAATATCTTCCGCTTCTCCGCGCTTTATAAAATTCCCGTCAACACCTACACGCAGAACGGAGAGATGTGAGGCTCCTTCGTTAGTGGGCATACCGGTATTCGTCTTAATATCAATCCACGACGCCTCTTCCCTGTCTTTAAGGAAACCCGGCATCTCGGAAAGTGCCGCGGCCTGAGAATTCGGCATCGGCGACTGCGGCAGCTTACTGAAATCGGTCGCGACGTGGCGGTCTACCGGTTCGAACGGCTCGGGTGCGGCAGGCTTTACCAGAGGCGGCTTTGATAAATCATTGTCATAGGGGTTATAACCGCGAAAAGAAGTAACAGACATCGGTGTATCGGTCCCTTCCAGATCGATAAATCCGGGATGAGGATCGGAAACAATTTCATCAAACGGCGACAGTCCGTTATCCGGAAGCTGCGAAATTTCAAGCTGTGTACCGGATAATGTCTGTTCGTTCTTCTGTTCAAGTCTCATGCGCGCGCTGTTTGCGGAAAAGGTCCGGATCGATTCGGCTCCCGAGCGGATATAGCCGGACGTGCGTTCGGCGCCTGTCTTGAGAGCTTCCGCCGTTCTCGTTGCCGTCCTGGACAGAGATACGTTAAATATCAGTCCGATCTGGGACAATATGAACGCGAAAAGAATGATGAGCGCACCCGTCTTCGCGGCGAGATATTCGAGACCCAAAGCGATAGAACCGCCTACGACGCCGCCGGTCAGAATGGACGCCTTATCGGATGTACCGGCCTTCAGGAGCGTCGGATCAATACCCGAACGCCAGAGAATCGAGAAAGCATTTGTTGCGAGGGGTTTGTTCTTCGTAATATCAAGACAGAGCGACTGAATCGTGTCTCTTGCCACTGTGAACACGGGAAAAAGAGCCGATGCGGCTAAGAGCAGGAGCAGAACCGACATGACGCGCCTCGGTGCGACGTTCAGTCTCTTTTCGAGCAGATAGTCAACGGCGGCATACGTGAAAAGAACCGGTATCGCATAGGCGGAGATACCGAAAAGTCCTTTCCCCAGTGAGCGCAGTATATTCCCCAGAAAGCCTGTCGCCGAATCCGGAAGATAATAGGACACTCCCAGAATAACGGCAAAAGCGAGGAAAACAACGCCCGTTACTTCCCGTCTGTGATTGACCGGCGATGCTGCCATCAGAGACCGACCCTCCTTGCTGTTTTAAGAACGGCGATGACCGTTTTCGCGTCGCGGATACGGCCTTCGTCAATTTGCTCGAGAAGCTCTTTAAGAGGGATCTTCTCAACATTCAGGAACTCGCCTTCGTCCGGCTTTGAATCGCCTTCGTGAAGACCTGTCGCAAGATACAGGTACAGAGCTTCCGTGCTGTATCCGGGACTTGTAAAGATACACCCGAGATCTTCCACGTGATCCGCCGTAAATCCGGTCTCTTCCTTGAGCTCACGGATCGCGCAGTCACGCGGATCCTCGTTGACTTCAAGCTTGCCGGCGGGCGCCTCTACGAGCACCTGTTGAAACGGCGCACGGAACTGCCGCACGACATAGACGTTCAGATCTTTATCCAAAGGTACGATTGCGGCTCCGCCGTTATGGCGAACAATCTCGCGCTTGCTCATGCGGCCGTCCTGAAGCTTAACGTCCATAATCTCCGCTGCAAAAACGCGCCCCGTGAAAAGACGCTTCTTCCCTACGACTTCTTCGGACGGATCGTCCGGACGCACCTCACCCGTAGGAAATATCAGATGCGGAAAGGGTTCTTCCTGTTCATTTAGTCCCTGTATCTGTTCTTCATTCATTTTTGTTACTTCCTTCTCCGGATTTTATTTTTGCTACTTCGGCGACTGCCAATGCGTCGCACCGGTTGTTGTATTCGTGATCGGAGTGGCCCTTCACTTTGCGCCATGTGATTTGATGAATCCCGGAAAGCTTGTCGAGATCCATCCATAGGTCCATGTTGCTGACGGGCTGCTTCGTGCTGTTCTTCCAACCGTTTCTTTTCCAGGACGCGAGCCACCCCTGAAGGAAGGCGTTTACTAGATAGGCGCTGTCGCTGTAAAGAGTCACGCTGCAGGGCTTTTTGAGCTTCTTCAATGCCTCAATCGCCGCTGTCAGCTCCATCCGGTTATTGGTTGTCGACTGAACGCCGCCCGATACTTCCTTCTCGCAGCCGCCGGCCACAAGAATCGCGGCCCAGCCGCCCGGGCCCGGATTGCCGGAGCACGCTCCGTCGGTAAAAATCTCGACCGCCGATTCCGCCACGGATGCTTAGCCTCCCGCCAGAACGCGTGTCTTGTCATCCGCCGCAATAACGGCGGCTTCCACTGCCGCGCGAAGGCCGAATTTCTCGAGAGCAAGAACACCTTCAATGGTCGTTCCCCCGGGAGAACAAACCTGATCCTTGAGAATCGCCGGGTGCGTTTGTGTCTCAACAGCAAGTTTACCGGATCCGTACACCGTCATGGCGGCAATTTCAAGCGCCGTCTGACGCGGGATTCCGAGCTTCACGGCCGCATCGGCAAGAGACTCGATAAACAGCATGACATACGCGGGACCCGTTCCCGATACACATCCAATCGCGTCGAGTGTTTTCTCGTCGCAGGGAACGACCATTCCGCATGTTTTCAGGAGTCTGGTAACAAACTCTGTGGATTTCTCGTCGACGTTGTCGAAACAGACCGCATTCACGGCCGCACCGACGAGCGCCGGCGTATTCGGCATGACGCGTACGAGGGGATTGCCGGGGTTGATCAATCCGCGCAGCCTGGCAATTTTGACGCCGGCTGCAATGGAAATGATGACCGTATTTTCGGAAAGGGACGGTAAAAAAGACGTAACGGTCTGATTCAGAACCTGCGGCTTCACCGCAAGAAGAACATAATCCGCTCCCTGGACAGCCTCTTTGGCGCTCGAAAAGGCATGACACCCGTTGCTCTTCGCATAGATGGCAAGCTTCTCCTGATCCGTATCGCAAAGACGGATTTCATCCGCCTTCAAAACCTTGCTTCTTAAGAATCCGGAAACGAGCGCCTGTCCCATATTACCGGTTCCGATCACCGTAAATACCAATTGAATTCCCCCTTATAAATACATCACATTCGTGAGATACGAACGAATTTCTTTAAAGAAATGATAACATTCAACTTGACACGATGCAAACAGTCCTATACACTTGTGAATGTTTCTTTTATGTGACAGACAAGCTCTGTCCGACGGAACACAGGGGAGTGGCTCAACGGTAGAGCAGCGGTCTCCAAAACCGCTGGTTGCGTGTTCGAATCGCGTCTCCCCTGCCAGTGTAAAAGCCCCGAGGCTGTAAGGCTTCGGGGCTTTTTGTTTATCTTTAACGAAGCATGAAGTATTTGGATTGTGAGAGATTTCGAAAAACAACTCCGTTTTCAAGAAATATAAAAAACGTTTCCTGTTCTAACTTCATTATTGCCGCGTTATAAATAACTTAATCTGCCAGAAAATCATCAATATCCTTAATCCATCCAAGTATGATTTGTGTATTCTCTTCCAACTTGGCCAAGTTTTTCTCATATCCTTGCAGTAACCGTAATTGATGTTCCCAGTACTCTTTCAATTTCCGAATGAATTCTCTATCCTTCTGATCCAGATCTCGGAGATCCTTCAGTTTACCGCTCAGTTGTCGAAGGGTAAGAGCAGCTTGTTCAGGAGAAACCGCCATTGTTTTTTTGAAATCCCTGAATACCCACTGCCGCTCGAAAACATTCATATTTTTCCAAGTGTCGGATTGCTGCTCAAAAGTTTTGAGAATAGAAATGAACAGCAATTCCCGGCGCTTTTGCGTTTCAATAGAAATATTCGAAGATGGCATAGAGCTTTCACGACTGTCAGTAAAAGCATCAAAATCCATTAAAACCTGAATGCAGCTGATTTCCTGTCCATGGTATCTCTCCGGAAAGGCCGCGGACAGTGCAAAACCCAAGCCTGCTTTTTCTACATCCAGAATATGTTTATCGTTCATTTTGTAAAATTCATCTGTTGTCATGCCCGTTCTTTCGGCAACAATTTCGATACTGCGCATAGCGGTTTCCGTTTTGATCAACCCCGGGCCTATCGTGTAAACATATACTCCGGAGTCCTCGAGTTCCATTGCAAGTGTGTTGCTTAACTCAACCTGCGCAGTTTTAAACACCTCATAGGCGCCCATGTAGGGAGCCGCACCTGAGGAAGATACAAATACAATTGTGCCGCTCCTTCGTTTCTTCATATGCGGAAGAAAGAGCTGTGTCAATAACAACGGAGCTTTCAGGTTCACAGCATAGCTTTTGTCCCAAAAAGCGGTATCTACCTGATCTACTGCGCCCATTTTCGTTATGGTTGCATTGTTAAAAATGACATCCGGTACACCATAGTTTTGAAGAATCCAGTCGGCCATAGTATGGATTTGAGCCTCGTCAGCTAAATCTACCGAATAGAAAACAGCCAGGTTATCAGACAATGCAGAATTGATCGATTTCTCAGCTTGTTTTCCCTTCTCTTCCTGGATTTCCGCCAGAATAATGTGCGCACCCATGAGAGCAAAAGAACGTGCCGCTTCATAGCCGATGCCGCCGCCGGCACCGGTCAGCAGAATAGTCTTTCCCAGCATTTTTTCATGCAGCGATTCCATCATGTGAAAATACTCCCCCCCGAAATTACCGTATACTTCCGGCTAATAGCTACACATGTGATGTGCGACGGTACTGCGAATTGTTAAACGACCGTTCGACACCGCCTAATGTTCGCGAATTCAGAAGTATTCATTCTCTCTTCTTACGGCAAGCTTATTTGAAAAGTCCCTGGCAAAGTCTGTATATTCCGGAGTATTCATGTTTTTTGCCCCGACAGGGCATATGCGAATACAGCGGAAACAGGCAATACACCGATTTCCATCTATCGTGATACAATCCTCGCAAATTGCACCCTGAGGGCATTCCTTCTCACAGAGACGGCAGCGCGTGCATGTATCATCCGTAAGCGGTCTGAATCCCCCGCCATTCCCGCCATCCCTGTATGGATGCTTTCCGGGAATCACCGGTTCACTTACTTGATCAGAGGCAAGTTCTTCCCGAATCTTCTCTGCAAACCGGATCGTCTTCTCAAGATCCTGATCGTTGGGACGCCCCTTCTGAATGTCTCCATAAGTATGCTCGCCGATCAGAGCCGCGCCTGCAATCACACGAAATCCCTGCTGGGTCATTAGGTCCTTGAGTTCCAGAAGGGCATCATCATAATGACGATTGCCGTACGTTACCGTAATCAGGCAAGGTGTCTGATCCCCATGAAGCGTATGAAAACGTTCTGCAGCCCCGCAATAGATCCTTCCCGAATACACTGGCGCTCCGATTATGACCAGATCATCTCTGCTAAAATATTGTTCTTCCTTAGCTGAATCGAATCTGGTCAGATCGATGGTCCTGTAATCTGCGGCATACGTCTTTGCGAGCGCTTCTACATTTCTCTTACTGGTTCCTGTAGCGGAAAAATACACCGCCGTCGTTTTTAGTGGAATCATATAGGTCTCCTGTCCCAGGGTCAATTTGAGTTCAATACTGACATCAAATGTGCTGTTTACCGCATATGCTGAGATTAAAAAGTACAACGCGGCGCATAAGGAATCTTTATTTGTGAACCACTTGGAACTCTTCCAGGACACAAAGTCCATTCTCATCAAATTCCTGGCCAACTCGCTCATAATCCGGGGAGAAGGCATTCTTGTGTACTTCTCTCCACATTTCCAAACTTCTATTATTTTCGCCTTCCTTGTAGGCGTGCTCTTCACTTACCTTATTGAAGGGAACAACAGGTACTTTGGTGTCTTGTAAGATGCAAGAGGCCTCATCATTATCAAACAGAATTACGCTGTACGTACCGGTCTCCGGCAAAGGATCACCGTCTGTCTCAAATGCTATTTTCGAACTGGATGTAGCTGTTTTAATACCTGCCAAAACCAGATTCGCCAGATCATCCGCGAAAACGCCGCCCCCGCAAAATTTCCACATGTCATGTTTTGTAAGTACATCAATATCGTTGTCTGAACAATACTTGGCCCACATCTCAGGTCCTGTCATTTTGTATTCCTCCTCAGAATAGTAATTCAATATCTTATATGCGAATTGTCGCTTGGAAACCACTTCTTCTACATTTCAGAAATAACCTCTCCATTTTCGATGAATACAATACGGTCTGCCTTTTCGGCAATGCTCTCGTTGTGTGTGATCATGATGATCGTCTGTCCGAATCTTTTTCCGGAGGATGTCAGGAGCTCGAGAACTTCGCGGCCGGTGCGGGTGTCCAGATTCCCCGTAGGTTCGTCAGCAAGGATGAGTTCCGGCTTGTTCGCAAGCGCCCGCGCAATCGCGACTCGCTGCTGCTGTCCGCCTGATAGTTGATTGGGAAAAGCATTCTTTCTATCTTCGATACCCAGGTGAGTCATTAGATCGTTAATATAGTCGTTGTCGGGCCTTCTATTGGAAAGAACCAGCGGCATCACGATATTTTCATAAACGGACAGGACAGGGATCAGGTTAAACGACTGGAAAACAAAGCCTACCTTATCGCGGCGGTACTCCGACATACGGTCATCATCATGAAGCAACAGTTTTTCGCCTCGGAAAAGGATTTCGCCCTGTGTCAGCTTGTCAAGCCCGCCGATCATATTAAGAAGTGTGCTTTTGCCGGATCCGCTGGGCCCGAGGATCGCAATGAACTCTCCAGCTTCTATTTCCAGGTTCACCTGTTTTAGTGCTTCGATCACAACATCGCCTTCACCGTATATTTTTGAAGCATTTCTTACTTCAAGTATTTTCATATCTCTTCCTCTTTCATTCATTTGGCTAGGTATGAACCTTGTTGATATAAATCGATCCATGCTTCTCTACTCGTCGATGTGGGTGCGAATGGTTGTTTTTCGGTGGGCTCTCATCGGATAATATGATGTAAGTATACAGGTCAGAACAACAGCGGCGATCACAATCGGATAAATCCAGATGATCGGATGAAATTTACTGTCAATCTGCGGGAAGATCAAAGCCGCGGCTAGTATCCCAAATACCGATGCCAGTCCGGAAGCCAGAAGTCCTATGAGTGCGTTTTCGGTATAGGTGATCCATGTAAGCGTCTTACTTGTCATACCGATAGCGCGCAGCATGCCGTTTTCGGATTGACGTAATTGAATGTTCGAACGAACCGTGTTGGAAATATTAAGAACAGAAAGTAATGCTGTAAAAACGATGACGAATATGGCGATCAAGAATATCCCTGCAAGCTCTTTCAATGCTTCTTCGCTTCCAGCCTCGATATCCGCCAGTTGTATCGGATCGGTCATGCCGTTCAGCTTCGTGATCTGTAACCGAAGTTCCTCATACGCAAGATTCGAATCGATCAACAGGTCCGTGTACTCATATTCACCGAAAACACGATCCGCAAGTTTTTCATTTACAAAGAGAATGCCGGAACCCCGATAACCGCTTAACAGGTTATAAGGGGAATCTTCAATTTGTGTCAGTGTGAATTGAGTGTCGGGATCCGCGGAGTTCCCTTCAACCACCACAACTGAATCGGGCGGAAAGTCAAACACTTTCTCGTCTCCGGTCTCATAGAAAAGGGCAATTTCACCATCCAAGTCCAGATGATATCTTTCACTGATCTCTTGAATTAAGGTATCATCCAAAACAACCAGCATAGAATCGGAGAAATAGATGCCATCGATGTTCATCGTGTGCGAGTCCGTAAATGAATTGCTTCCGATTGCGTATACAGTATTGACTCCGTCCAGACCGCGTACGCCTTCGAGAAGCTCCGTGCTGATATGTCGATCCCCGGAACCATCGCTAATATACAGTTGATATTGTGCAAGTTTTTGATTCATACCGACACTTTCGCCGGGATCGATGCAAGAAAAAAAGTTACCTATAACCATGCAGAGCAGGGCGCTGATAAAGATAGATAGGAAAGTGATCATCGTTTTACCGCGATTCCGGGACAAATTACGACCCGCAAGGTGAAGAATAAAGATGTTCTTCTTTGGTATCTTTTCTTCGCTGTTTTTTTTGGAGAAGGTCTGAAACTTATAATGCTCTGCCTCCGTATACTTCATCGCCTGAACGGGTGTCAGCTTTAAAAGCTTATGGATACTGAAGAACGTCGAAACGCCGATGACGGCGATCGCCAGACAAAAAACGGACAGATAGGTGACCGGACGCTGAGCTAAGAGGACATTGCTGCCGAGGATCATCGACATGATGGACTGCGCGAGACACATATTCAGCAGGATGCCCAATGCAAGTCCGATCCCGATCCCCAGGATGGAGTAGATCAGCACTTCGATCAAGAGCATATGAGCCAGCTGAGAACGCTTCATTCCAAGACATCTAAACGTACCATATTGTCTTATTTTTTCCGCGACGCTTAAGTTAATGCTGTTATAGATCAGAAATACAGAGGCGGAAGAAAGCACAATCGCAAGTACTTTCAGGGCTAAATTTACGTACGAGTCCCCGACGGACTGATCATAGGCCTGGATCTTCGCATCATTAACTTCAAATTTGATGCTTAGATCCCCATACGGATCCCCATAGCCCATTGCATTCATTGTTTTATAGACAGTGTCTGCGTCATATTTCTCTTTTTCGACCGTAACAAAAATGGAGCGGGCGTCATTATTGTCATAGACATGTTTCTGGCTGATCTCTTCAGCGGTGTCCAAGGTGGTGTTTATGACCAAAAAGGAACTGCCTGTCGGGAGATCCTTGATAAATCCGGAGATAACAAAGGTCTCAGCCACTGCGTCGGTTACGTCGCCGCAGGTGACCGGAAGCGTAATGCTTTCCCCTACCCGGTACTCATGATCGGAATAGGTATTGATCCGCTCTTCCACGCATATTTCATAAGACTTTGACGGAAACGCACCTTCTGTCAATTCGAATCCGAACACGGAAGCGACATCTCCATCCGAGCCTATGATCGACATCTCCATCCCATTCGATGGAAGTTTTGCGTTTAATGATTCATTCAGGATCAGATAGGATTCATCTCCATATAAACCAGTTCTCAGCCCGCTCGCTAACTCGGCTTGTTTGGCCGCCGTCATGTGGCGCATGGAGAAGTCATACTGCTGACCCTTAATAAGAAGACTCTCATAACGGACGGCAATACTGTCTCCCATCTGCATTAAGGAAAACATCATGACCACGGTCAGTACAATGCCGATAATGATCGAAAAAGTTGTCTTCTTCTGCTTTAGTATGTATCGGAAAGCAAATTTTGCCATGATGCTCCTATCAACACATTATTCAACAATATAGATGTATTGATTATACCGAACTATCCGGAGACATCAAGAGAAAAACCTTAACTTATGACTTGCGTACATTTCCAATGGACCGCCTACGCTTCTCTGCTTCCCTCGCGAAATACTTCCGCCGTCATGCCCTTATCCAGGCTCTTATAGCTTACGGGCGCTTCCGGTACACCATAGTTCGTCCGAAGCTGTTTTTCCATCCAGAGAACATCCAGCCACTCGCCCCTTTTGTATCCGGTCTTGTGAAATAATCCGATATCACTGTACCCGACCGATCTGTGAAAAGCGATGCTCGGCAGATTAATGGCCGTAATCACGGCATACAGATTGTAATATCCCTGCTCTTTCAGGAAATGGTGAAGTACCTGATACAGTCTTTTGGCAATTCCCAGTCCGTGGAAATCCTTTTCTATGTATACGGTTACATCGGCGTCCCATTGGTAGGCGATCCGCTCAAAGGCACGGGATCCATAGGCATAGCCCCTGACCTTGCCGTCTATTTCGCAGACAATCCACGGAAACAAGGCGGTAATGTTAAGAAATCGCTCGGTGAACTTCTCGATCGTCGGAACGTCGTATTCAAATGTATAGTTGGAATGCAAAACATATTCGGAATAAATAGAGAGTATTTCCGGTATATCTCCGGGCAGCGCATCACGGATCAGAAGATTCATAGCTAAGTACGGCTCCTTCTACTTCAATTTCAACTAATTATAGGGCACAAAAACATCAATAGAGTTATATGCACGGGATAAAACACATAAAAAAAGTATTTCTCGAACCGCCCCGGCTTTTTTCGCGGCTTATCGATTATTAGTAGAAAGAGCCCTAAAACGGAAAAAATTTCCATAAGACTCCAGATAAGGTTCCCATTGAAAAGGAATATTTTCTCGACCGCCCACGCGAGATTCAGCGCAAGAAAAGAAAGGATAAAGAATATATATCTTCTTTTATTCTCATAGAGACGAATGGTCTTCATATTTTTCAGAAATAGATAGAACAGCCATACGCTTAAGATCCCGAAAATTCCGTAGTCTGTCGGGTAACGGTACTCAAGGAGCAGAATCGCAATCATGCCCAGGATCGCAGCAGCCAGAATGAAGGCCGTTGCGGTCTTGCCGTATGCGAGGATATCCCGGCCGCCGATGCGGAGGGAAACGTCCTCTGTCTTCTTATTGAATAATACGCGAATACATTTACCGGATGTTTCCGATAGCGCAAGAAACAGTATGGACAGCGTAAACGTCAGAATCACATTCATGAAAGTATACGACCCGGTTATTTTATGCGCCGCATAGAACATGACCTGCGTCAATATTCCAAAGACCAGCATTTTCGAAAAGTAGCGAAGACGGTTCGATGTCCGTAAGAATCCGAACGCCGTATAGTACGCAAAAATCGGGAATGCAAGCCGGCCTAAAAGCCGCAGGGCCATAGTTACCGGAACCGGCAGAAGATAGGCAAAATAAAGACCTATATGATCCGCAAGCATCAGAGCGGCGGCCATCCATTTGAGCATATGATTCTCCCGGTTCCGTATTGATATTCCAGTTGTTAATATTCTTCCCGCGGACCGAATTCAGCGCTCTCCACCCATTCCTCAGGGCGGCTGATCCGTACAACCAGTTCATCCAATATATCCGCATGAAGGCGTTCCTGTTTTTCTATAAACATGAGGAGAGCACGTTCCTTCTCATCTACCGCGTCTTTAAGCAGTTCTGTATAGAGCGCTATACTCTTCTCTTCCATAGCGCGTGCAAATTGATAGATTTCGAGCTGAGAAACGGTGTCGCGAATCTCGTCCTTAAGCTGTCCCAGCCCCGAAAACAAAGTATCTTTCATCGAAAGATCGTTTGCCGGAAGAGTCGAAAAAACATTTTCTTCAACATCCTTAAGCAGCAGCTTGTGCCTTTCCTCTTCTTCGGCCAGCATATTGAATATTCTTTCAAGCGTTGTGCCGGTATGAAGATTGGCCTGTTCTCTGTAATATCCGGCTCCGTTTGTTTCAATTTGTATAGCATAATCAAGAGAATTCATAAGATACCTCCCAAATCCCGTGTGACCGGTTTGCAATGCGTACAATGATTCGAAAACAGAAGATACATTAAGTCTAACATATATGATTCAGATCACAAGACCGCCGTTCGGGCTTATCACCTGTCCGGTAATAAACGACGCCTTCCCCGAAGCGAGAAAAAGAATCGTCTCGGCAATCTCTTCCGGTGTTCCAATTCTTTCAAGCGGTGTTTCTTCGCACAGCATGTTCATATCCTCTGCCGTGAGACCGCGGTTCATATCGGTATCTACTACACCCGGCGCTACGCAGTTCACACGTATGTTCGAGGGGCCTACTTCCTTAGCCAGAGCCTTGGTAAATCCTATTACGGCTGCTTTCGCCGTAGAATACGCGACTTCGCAGGATGCTCCGGTAATCCCCCATATGGACGACACCGTTACGATGCTGCCGGTTTTTCGCGAAATCATACCGGGAAGCACGGCTTCGACAATGTTGTAAAGTCCCGTGACATGCGTATCCATCATCTCGCGAAATTCATCCGGTGTTACGTCGGTAAAAAGTTTCTGACTCGCGATGCCGGCATTGCTTACCAGAACATCCACGGCACCGAATTGCAGATTCGCCTTGTGCACTGCGGCTCGTACGGCATAATAATCACGGATATCGGCTTGAACCGCTATAGCGTCGCAGCCCTCCTGAAGAAGCTTGACGACGAGATCGTCCGCCCTTTCGGTACTGCTTTTGTACAAAATAGTAACCGAGTATCCGGAACGCGCGAAAGCTTCCGCCGCAGCGGCTCCGATTCCGCGTGATGCACCGGTGATAAGGGCATGAGGCCGTTTATTACTCAACATAATCCACCTCGGAATGAATCTCCAAAAGCCCGTTCGGCGTAGCTTTTCGGAACCTTATATATTCCTGATAATTTTATCATATATGTGCGGCAAAAAGGAAAGAATGACCATGAATCGGTTGCTAATTTCCGGAAATACGATTATCATCTCAATAGTACAAAATGTAATAAAGATGTGAGGTACAGATAGATGCCGACGTTTACAACCCTTGATAACGAGATGCCCGATATTGATCCCGACGCGCTCACGGTAAATCTTACCGGTGGCGGTATTGGACCTGATGATCTGGTTAAAGAGCCGGAAAATGTGAATATGCCCAAGGAACACCTTTTCCCGGGACAGGTCGAAGAATTCGGTGACCCTGTTCCGAAATCTTCCGGATCAGAAGAGGCTGCAATTGACAGCGCCGAACAACCGACAGAAGAAGCTCATGCCTCGAAGCATACGGCTTCCGTCTCCGAATCCGATAAAGACGAAGAAGAAATCCAGGCGATCGAAAAGATGCTCAAATCCAGCCGCTCTGCAAGACAAAAGGATTTGAAAAAATCTGCAGACCCTATGACCTCCCCGAAAAAGAAACGAATGGATCCGATCGTAGTTGTATCATGTGTTATTGCGGTTCTTCTCGTCGGTGTTTTTTCCGCTTATTTCCTTGGCTTTTTCAGCAACAAAGATTCGCTCAACATATCGGTTGAGGATTACTCCGCTTCCTATAGAAAAACATCCTCATACAAGCTGATCTCCGCTTACGGATTTGATTTTCCGACCGTCTCATACACACAGTCCGATACGGAAATGACTTTTGCCGGGAGCGTACAAAACTCGAATAGTTACCCGATCGACATCATCGGCGCTCTCGATACAAACGGTAAGATTCAGAGAATGGTTGTCGTGTTCCGCGTTACTTCCCAGAACTCTTACGAAGACGTCAAGCACATCCTTGCGCCTTATGTTCAGGTCCTTTATCCGAACATGTCGGATACAGAAGCACGCACATATATTGAGGATCTTTATACGAGCGAGGCCGGTGCTACCGTTAAAGGAAATTACGGCATGGCTATTATGAGAGATGTTCAGGATTCTTATATGAATATCTATCTCTATTCCCTTCCGGTTAACGATGCGAAATCCATGATCAAACAGGCTTCCGATTTCGCAGCCAGCGCCGCCGGACCCGTTTCTGTCACGCCCGAGGCAACTGCGGCGGCTTAAGGAAGAAAACGGCACCATCGTCTCCGATATCCGAAGAAAGCAAAAGCCCGAAGAACATTACGTTCTTCGGGCTTTCCTATGGGGATTTTCCCGTGGTCGGAGTGACCGGACTTGAACTGGCGACCTCTTGCACCCCAAGCAAGCACTCTAGCCAACTGAGCTACACCCCGACGCCTTTTCAATTTTATCATAAGATCCCTTTATGTCAATTCAAATTTTCACGTATGCGAATGATCGGTCCTGAACGTTTATATTTTTTCCGGATTTATAGCATTGAATGACGTTCATGTGATATTATAGGAACATCTTAAAAATAATTTACCAAGTGCTAATTGGAGGTATTTATGAATTGTGTTAAATGTGGGTTTGAAATTCCTGACGGCAGTATATTTTGCCCGTCATGCGGTACAAAACAAACCGTACAGGAATCGGCGCCCCCGACTTCGGAACCCGTATCACCTGTAATAGCAGCGGCCCCCGTGATATCGGCAGCGCCGGTACAGCCTGCAGCGTCTGCAGCACCGTCGGGAACCGGCTCTGCACAGAGCAAGGCGTCCGGTCAAAGCGGTAAGATCGGCGGCTTTTTCAAGGCTTATTTTAAGAATCCGATCGAAGCCGTATCCGATCATGCCAAAGACGAGTTCTGGCTCTGGGGTCTGATTATTCTCGGTGTTTATGCATTTCTGATGTTTCTTATGGGATTCAGAGGAGCCTTTGCCGGCGGTGGTGTTTACTTTCTCCGTCACACCTTGCTTTGGTTTGTATTTATGTTGATCGATTTGATCAAGTTTGCGACCTTGATCTTTGCGCTCTTCCTCTTCCAGGGCCTCTTCAAACTTAAAAAGAAGAGCCTTAAGTCTATTGTTGCGTTAAGCGGTCTTTCGTTCCTCCCTTTGATTGCCGCGGATCTGCTTTCAACTTTATTTTCGAGCGTTTTCCTGGTGAATAATCTGGTAACCGGTCTGGTGACGGCGGCCTATGTTTTTTCCGCCATTCTGATCTTCCTCGACTACAAGAAAGATTCGGATGACAAGTCGGGGCTCAAGTCCCTTCTCCTTACTTCTTGCGCCTTTGCCTGCATGCCCATTCTATCTTCCTTCTTTAGCGGTATTGCATGGTGGGTCTATTACTTATAAGAATACTTTTCAAGGATCCAACACAAATACCCGGAATTCGCATTTAGCGGTTTCCGGGTATTTTTTATTTTCTTCCGGCGTTCCGAAATCTTGTCAAGGTCATTTTGTACCATTCATTAGTTGAAGGAAACGTGCGTTTCTTTCCTTTCAGTCAGACAAAAAGCGGCTGCCTTCGAGAAACGAAAGCAGCCGCCATAAGCTCTATACTGTCATGTATAATTAGAAATCTCTGGATCTGGAACCCGGACGAGGTGTCTCGTCTTCACTTGCTGCCGTTGTCTTAGGCGCATCCGAAAAATCTTTTCTCTCTATTCTCTCGGGACGATCCGAATGTCCGCCCATTCTCTCGGGACGATCCGAATGTCCGCGGCCGCCACGATCACCGCGATCTCCGCCATGGTCAAATCCGCCTCTGCGCTCGCGTCCGGGACGATCGCCCATCGGACGGTCTCCCATCGGGCGGCGGGGTACATCCGGAGAATCGACGAAGCCTTCCGGCTTGTCCGTGCAGTCTCTCATAGAAAGGTTGATACGGCCCTGGGCATCGATCTCAAGGACCTTAACCTTGACCTTATCGCCTTCCTTAACGACATCCTCAACCTTGTCGACACGGTTCCATGCCATCTTGGAGATATGCACAAGACCTTCCTTGCCGGGAAGGAATTCTACGAAGGCACCAAAAGCCATGAGACGCGTTACCGTTCCGTCAAACATCTGACCGACTTCCGGATCATTTACGATACCGTTAATGATGGCAAGCGCATGTGCTGCCTTCTCGGCATCCGGAGTCGCGATAAAAATACGTCCGTCGTCATTGATGTCAATCTGAGCACCGGTATCGGCAATAATCTTATTGATGACTTTTCCGCCGGATCCGATAACTTCACGGATCTTGTCGACGGGAACCTGAGTCGTAATAATACGGGGCGCATACTTGGAGAGTTCGGCGCGCGGCGCAGAAAGTCTCGGAAGAAGGATATCATTGATGATGTGCAGTCTTCCCTTTCTGGTCAGCTCGAAAGCCTGTCGGATGATCTCGAGAGAAAGACCGTCAACCTTGATATCCACCTGAATGGATGTGATACCCAGCTCGGTACCCGCTACCTTGAAGTCCATATCGCCGAAGAAATCTTCGATTCCCTGAATGTCCATGAATACGAGGAAATCGTCTTCATTCTCTTCGTTAATAATGAGACCTGTGGAAATACCGGCAACCGGACGCTTGATCGGAACACCGGCATCCATAAGAGCCATTGTGCTGGCGCATACTGAGCCCTGTGATGTGGATCCGTTCGACATCAGAATCTCGGAAACGGTACGGATGGCATATGGGAATTCTTCTTCGGACGGCAGAACCGGAATCAGAGAACGCTCCGCAAGAGCACCGTGACCGATTTCGCGGCGGCCCGGAGAACGTGTGGCCTTCGCCTCACCTACCGAATAGCCGGGGAAATTATAGTGGTGCATGTAACGCTTGCTGTCATCGGCATCGAGTCCCTCAAGAACCTGGGCCTTTGAGAGAGGCGCCAATGTGCAGGCCGTCAGGACCTGTGTCTGTCCGCGCTGGAAAAGTCCGGATCCGTGTACGCGCGGAAGAAGACCGACGTCGCAGGAAAGCGGACGGATCTGGTCGAGAGCACGACCGTCGACACGTACGTGTTCGCGGAAGAGATAATCTCTTACGACCTTCTTTTCGAGCTTATAAATCGATTCGGCGACATAGGGAAGATAATCTTCATGTGTCTCGGTGAGATAGGCCTTAACTTTCTCAGTAAGGGCAGCGACGTTTGCATCACGGACACTCTTGTCGTCGGAGAGAACCGCCTGACGCATATCGTCCCAACCGAATGCTTTAATGTATGCGAAAACATCCGCCGGCACTTCGGAAGACTTATATGAGAACTTAGGCTTGCCGATCTCGGCAGTAATCGATGCGATAAAATCAACGATATCCTGAATGGTCTTATGACCGATCTCGATCGCGGCGAGCATTGTCTCGTCATCGACTTCGTTGGCGCCTGCCTCAACCATGCAGATCTTCTTCTTGGTTCCGGCAAGGGTTACATACATGCGGCTCTTCTCGCGCTGTTCCTCGGTCGGGTTGATGATAACCTCATCGTCGATCAGGCCGAGAATAACGCCGCCGATCGGGCCGTTCCACGGAACATCCGAGATCATGATCGCAATAGACGTACCGATCATCGCGGCGATTTCAGGCGAACAGTCAGGATCTACGGACATGACGAGATTGTTTACAACAACATCATTTCTCAGATCTTTCGGGAAAAGAGGACGGATCGGACGGTCGATCACGCGTGATGTGAGAACGGCCTTCTCCGAAGGTCTTCCCTCGCGCTTGATAAAACCGCCGGGAATCTTGCCGACAGCATACATTTTCTCTTCGTAATCAACGGACAGAGGGAAAAAGTCGATACCTTCACGGGGAGTGGTGGATGCCGTCACCGTTGATACGATCGCAGTTTCACCGTAGCGAATCATACACGAGCCGTTGGCGAACTGGGCGAGTTTGCCGGTTTCCACAACAAGCGGACGGCCGGCCAGAGTCATTTCAAATTTTCTTTCCATATTTACCTCCTGGAATAGATATACTTAAGTCACCCAGGGCGGTAGCTTGTAGATTCATATATCGTACGAACCCTATATCGGGACGGACGATCCATCAATCTACCCACTACGGCCCTACCTAAGTGACTTGAGTGCAAAAATATAGATTTATTATACCCTAAAGTTCCTATATTTTTCTTTTTTTTGCCGGAACTTCAAAAAAAGGTGAGCTGTAAAGCTCACCTTTCGTTGAATTGCCAGCTGATTACTTTCTGATTCCGAGTTTGGCGATGATCGTTCTGTAACGCTCAATGTCAATACGTGTCAGATAGTCAAGAAGTCCTCTTCTCTGTCCGACCATCGTCAGAAGTCCTCTTCTGGAATGGTGGTCGTTCTTGTGAACCTTAAGGTGTTCTGTCAGGTGGTTGATACGGGCTGTCAGAATTGCGATCTGAACTTCCGGTGAACCTGTGTCGCCTTCCTTAAGTCCGTACTCTTTGATAATTTCAGCTTTGTTAATCGTGTCCATCATGATACCTCCATCATAGTCCTGTGGCAAAGTATATGGCTTGGACGTTCCATAAACTGTGACCACGGCAAAATACTTATGAAGTTTAACACACACAAATGCTTCTGTAAACAGATCAAAAGTGAAATAGGCTTTACCATATGACTATGGTGCAAATCCTTTACATGTTACTTTTCGCGAAGAAGAACGGCTCTGGCTGCTTTAATGCCGCTGGCACCGGCCTGTGATAACCCCCGTGTGATTCCCGCTCCGTCACCGATCGCGAAAAAGTTCTTAAGTCCCGTTTCAAGCTCGGAGCTCAAGTTCAGGCGGGCGCTGTAGAACTTCACTTCTACGCCGTAGAGCAATGTATCCTGGTTTGCCGTACCGGGGGCGAGCTTGTCGAGCACATGAATCATCTCGATGATATTGTCGAGATGACGTTTCGGCAAGACCAGCGAAAGGTCGCCGGGCGTTGCCTCAAGGGTCGGTTTGACAAATCCCTGCGGCAGACGATGCGCATTCGTACGGCGTCCGTCAATCAAATCGCCGAATCGCTGCACCATGATTCCGCCGCCGAGCATATTCGACAGGGACGCAATCCTCTTGCCGTACGCATACGGTTCGTTAAAAGGTGTGGTAAAGGTGTTGCTGACCAGAAGCGCAAAGTTCGTATTCTCGCTTCGCAAGGCCGGATCCGTATAGCTGTGGCCGTTGACCGTAATAATGCCGTCTGTATTCTCCGTGACGACATGACCGTACGGGTTCATGCAGAAGGTGCGAACGACATCCTTATACTGTTTGGTGCGGTACAGAAGCTTAGCTTCATACATCGCATCCGTAATCTCTTTAAAAACGATGGCCGGAAGCTCAACACGAACGCCTAGATCGACCTGATTGTTAATCATCGGAAGAGAGAGCTTATGACATTGCTTGGAAAACCATTCGGCGCCGGAACGTCCGGGCGCCGCAATCAGATACTTGCAGTCGATGCTTCCGATGGAAGTTTCCAGATGATATTTGCCGTTCGCAAGCGGTTCTATTTCCGAAACCCTCGTATTGCAGGACAAATCCAGGTGCTTTTCGAGCCACTTCGATTGTTCCAGAAGGATTTCGCGGTTACGCTCTGTACCCAGATGCTTGCACCTGGCATCCATCAGATGAAGATCATAACTTACTGCTTTTCTTCGGATCGTGTCGGCCGTAGGTGTCATTGTCGAAAAGACCTCGTCGGTCGCGCCGAATTTAAGATTAATCGAATCGACGTAATCGATCAGATCCATTACGTCGCTGTCTTTCATGTAGTCGTTCAGCCAGCCGCCAAACTGCGTTGTGAAATTGAATTTCCCGTCGGAAAAAGCGCCCGCACCGCCAAAACCGCGCATAATGGCACACGGTTTGCAATTGATACAGCTGTCAACCTTCTTACTGATGATTGGACAGGAACGCTCCTCTATTCGGGTTCCCTGCTCAAGGAGAATCACCTTCAAATCGGGATTCCTGCTGGTCAATTCATAACCTGCAAAAATTCCGGCAACACCCGCTCCGATAATTACGACATCATACTCTTTTACGTCTGACATATTAAATCTCCTATGCAATGATCATACGAACACAAAGCAAGTATAACACATGCAGGAATTTTTTTGAGTCCTACGATCAAAGAAGAACCGGAGAAGAAAAGTTCCGCGGAGGCCAGAAAATATCAGAACAGACGGTTCTCTGTTTTTCTTTTCATATACAATTCGGAACGGGTTTGTGTGATATACGGCAACAGTCCGAAGCTCAGAAGTCCGAGTGTCAATATCGTCAGAATCCACCAGCCGATATAAGAAAGGTCCAGGAGAAGCAATTTTTTCTTCATACCGTAAGTCATTTGTTTGCTTCGGTTCATCGCATTCTTCGTTCCGATCGCCGGATTATCGGCCAGGATAAAATTCACAAAGCTATAGGCATACGTCCGATTCACAAGAATAGCGATATATCCTATGCTCCCAATAAAGAAAAGCAGCAACGGCAAAGAATATTTGTAGCCATAGTAATAGAAATATTGAAAAAACTCCTGAAGGTCTTTAGGCACAATGAATTTTTCGGCGCTGAATATGATGGTGTATATGGTAAAGTAGAAAGAAATATAAAACGGGATATAGAATAAGCTGGCTGCATATTGCCATATATAGAGCCAAAGTGATCTGTAGAAGGTACCGCCTACGATTCGTTTGTAGATTCCCGATTGAAAAGAGTAAAACAGCATCGATATGCGGGGTGTTCCTTCTTCATGCGAATTGGAGATAAACCATCTTGTATAGCCAACCATTATAGGATTATAAACAAGCAGAAAGACAAGAATACAAACGATCGCCCATACGATTTGAGTAACAGCCCCGCCCATAATTTTGTTATTATCCGACGTCGTGACACTGCCGCTTACCTGCACAGTCGATATCAAAGCCAAATTCTGTTCTCTCTGAATGTTCGATAATTCGGACGGTATCTGCGTCAGGAGCAAAATGAAAACAAAAGCAGGGTAATCAGCAGCGCTCCTCCAAGGTGCTTCTTAAGACGATTCCAGCCCTCTTTCTTAATACTCCTGCAACTCCACATACAAAATCCCCCCTCATGATTCGATCTTCAAATGAGTTCGTCACATCTGTGAAAATTCTGCTTTTCGCGCAAAATACAGCTCGGTCTGAGTTGCCGTAAGGTACGGTATGAGAAAGAGCGATCCATAGCCGCACGTCAAGAAAACAAGAGCCCACCAACCGATGAAGGACAATTCCAGGAAAAACATATGAAGCTTCTGCCCCTTGGACATTGCAATACTCTTCTTCAGAGCTTCACGGAATCCAAGCGAAGGATCATCGATTAAGAGAAAACTCGTGAACATGTAGGCATAGTATTTATTCATAATAATAATTGCGTAAAGAATAAACCCGACCAGATAAATTCCGGTTAGAATCATGAGAACAGCGATCTCACTGTTACCAAAAGAAGCACGCCTAATATCTAAGGAAAAAATGAACACAAAGGCGGCTGCGCTACTGAGTATGATCGGTATCGCACCGATTAATGCCCATAGAAATGTCCATAACGTCTTCCAAGCCATACCACGGACCATTCTCCAGTACGTATTCTTGCGAAACGCCATAAAAAGCGGATCGACTCTCTTGCCCTCGCCTCCCTCTCGAATATCGAAATACCATTTCTGGTATCCAATGGACAAGGGAAACGTTATAAAAAACATAACCGCAAATATCCCGGCATACATGAGCAAGATCATTGCCATGAAGATTAGAGTAAACAAAGCTAACTGAGGGAAAAAGGAGGCCGGAATCCCTCTGCTTGTAATGGATCCGGAGGTCTCCTGCAGCGAGCTGCCCTCCATAAAAAGGGTAGCAAAAGAACCGAAAATCTGAAATACGAAAGTAAATATTCCGCTGACAATCGACGAGGCCGTTCCCACAAGCAGTGTGTAGACCAATGTCCATAATACAGCCCACCAATATTTTCCGGTCAATGCAAGCCGGGCCTTAGCCCTAAGATCATCACATGTCCACATTTCTAATATTCCTTTATATTTATTTTGTTAAAACCATTTTATTATACACAAATTATTTGAGTTTTCAATCATGTTTTCACCATTTGGTGTAAACTGTGTCTGCATTACGATATAATGAAGCGAATCGTGATCAGCATCACCTATTTCGAACGATAAAATGATGGATATAAGGAGAATTCTATGAAATCTGCACCTGCCATTACTTCTCCCAAAGGTTTTCGCGCGGCCGGCATTCATTGCGGCCTGAAGAAGACCGATGTGCCGGACTTAGCTCTCGTTCTTTCGGATGTTCCTGCTGCCGTTGCCGGCGTATATACGACCAATCTGGTAAAGGGTCACTCCCTGCAGCGTACGATCGATCTCGTAAACCGTACCGGACTTACCCGGGGAATCCTGATCAACAGCGGAAATGCCAACGCCTGCGTCGGGCACGCCGGCTATACGGATGCCGACGAGGCAGCCGGTACGGCCGCTTCTCTGATCGGCTGTTCTTCCGATGAAATACTGACGTGTTCCACCGGTGTTATCGGGCAGCGTCTCAATATGGGCGCCATCACGAAGGGTATCCCTTCGCTCGTATCTTCCCTCTCCCCTTCACAGGATGCCGGCCACGCCGCCGAACGTGCGATGATGACCACCGATCTGATCCCCAAGGAATCCACCGCGACCATCGAAATCGGCTCGAAAAAGATCACAATCTCCGGCATGGCCAAAGGTTCCGGCATGATTCATCCGAATCTTGCGACGATGATCGCCGTTATCACGACGGACGCCCGGATCGATGCGCCTCTTCTGCAGCAGATTCTTAGAAGCGCTGTATCCCATACCTTCAACCGCGTCTCCGTCGACGGCGACACCTCGGTATGCGACACGCTGCTCCTTCTGGCCAACGGAATGTCGGGAGCGGATGAGATCAAGGCCGGCTCGGCGGAATGTGATCTCTTTTCCGACGCCCTTACGAAAATATGCACGGATCTTTCCAGGCTGATCGCCCGCGACGGCGAAGGCGCGACCAAGCTAGTCGAGGTCGAAGTAACCGGCGCCGCCTCTGCCGAAGACGCGTACCGGATTGTATTGTCCGTTTGCCGTTCGCCGCTCTGCAAGACGGCGATCTTCGGAGAAGATGCCAACTGGGGGAGAATCCTTACGGCCGCAGGTTATTCCGGCGCATCCTTCGATCCCGAGAAAGTCGACATTTCGATTGGGGACCTTCCCGTATGCGTAAACGGAACGGCATTGGACTTTGACGAATCAGCCGCCAAGAAGATCTTGAAGAAGGACGAGGTGCTGATCTCGATCGCACTTCATGAAGGCGAATATCAGGATCGTATGTGGACCTGTGACTTCTCCTACGACTATGTGAAAATCAACGGCAGCTACCGTTCCTGAAACCGGAATGGATTGCTGCCTCTTAAAGCAAGCGGACTCTTACGGGTTCACTTGCTTTTTCTTTTTCGCAAATAAACACTGCGGATTATATGAACGTATCCAAATGATAAATCCTTTTGCTGTTCTTATAAAACACTTGATCAACTGTTTCTTTGCCGAATCGATCGGGAAGTGTCCGTTTCAGTTCTTCCAGGGTATCATAGCTGGAAGCCCCCACTACGGGTGCATCGGAACCGAACAGGATTTTGTCAGCGCCGCATTTCTCAATGGCATAAGAAACGTCCTGTGCAGAGACCAGAGTCGTATCTCCATACAAATTAGGAAGCTGCGAAATGAGTTGAATCGCTTCTTTATGGTCGGTGAAGAGTTCCATATGAACGGCCACGTAATTGATCGCCGGATATGCCTCGGCCCACTTTGCCAGGTACTTAATATTTGAAAACGAGTCTTTCTCGGTATGAGATACGAACGGAATATTGTATCTCCTGCACAGTTCCATATAGGGACCGTATCGATCATCGTCCAGTCGGATCCCCGCGGTTTTCGGATGTATCTTTAATCCTGCAAGTAAGGACGGATATCTGGTTATTATTTCTTCCGCGGCTTCCAGATCACCTGCGCATGCCGGACGAATCCATACAAGAATTTTAAAGGTATTCCCGAATTTAATCGCCTGTTCTATAGCATTTAGGGTTGACCGGGCGCCTTCCGCATTGCCGGACAAATCTGCCGTTACTGCATACTTTACGCCATGCGAATCCATGAAATACTTGAGGGCGTCTATCGGGCAAACCCATGAATCGTATGTACCGATATGCGTGTGTGAATCGATCATTCTTTGCATAGCACATCCATTGCCTTTCCATTTAATACAGCTGCCAATAAATAAGCTCATCGTACGCGAAAAGGATCTTGTACGATGAGCCTATATAGTTTGTTTACTTCATACAGCTGTTGATGTGCATACGGCACCTTAGCAGCAGTTCTCCCGAATCGTCCGCTTACTCGCCGATTTCTTCTTTCAGCGTACGGTCGAAGGTATACTCCGATTCCATGTAGCCGATTGTCACTTTCAGAACATCCGTGAGCTTGCCCATCAGGTACAGGTCAGAAAGCGGGTCTTCAAGCCTGCGCTGTATTGTCTTGCGAAGGGGCCTCGCGCCGTATTTGGAATCGTAACCTTCGGCCGCGAGCTGATCTTTGGCCGCATCGGTAACCTCCAGGTCAACGCCCTTGTCCTTGAGCTGATCACTAAGTTCCTTGAGCATCAGATCGACGATCTTTCGGATCTCTTCTTTGGTCAGCTCCTGGAACACGATGATTTCATCGATGCGGTTCAGGAACTCCGGACGGAACATCTCCTTCAAAACGGACTGGACACGGCTCTCAAGTGCGATATAGCCTTCGGATCCGAAGCCGAAGCCGCTTGATTTAAGCGTAGTTCCGGCGTTGGATGTCATGATAATAATGGTGTTCTCGAAATTCACGAGACGGCCGTGGCTGTCTGTCAGTCTTCCGTCGTCGAGAATCTGCAGGAGAAGATTGAAGACATCCGGGTGCGCCTTCTCAATCTCGTCGAAAAGAATAACGGAATAAGGCTTTCTTCTGACACGTTCGGTCAGCTGACCGCCGTCGTCGTATCCGACATAACCGGGAGGCGATCCGATCAGTTTGCTTACGGTATGGGCTTCCATGAATTCGGACATATCCATACGGATCAGAGCGTCTTCGTTGGCAAACATTGCTTCCGCAACGGCTTTGACAAGCTCCGTCTTGCCGACACCTGTCGGCCCGACGAAGATGAACGATGCGGGTTTGTGCTTCTTCACGAAGCCGGCGCGGTTGCGGCGAATCGCCCGCGCGAGAGCGCTGACTGCCTTCTCCTGCCCGATCACACGCTTGTGCAGACGATCTTCAAGCTTCATCAGCTTATCGCTTTCCGATTCTGTAATTCTCTGAACCGGGATGCCCGTCCACATCTCGATGACACTGGCAATATCGTTCTGCGAAATAATCGTAGGGATAATCTCGCTCTCGAGTGACTTGATCTCTTCCTGCAAACGCAGAAGATTCGCTTTGGTCTCGGCCTGCTTCTCGTAAAGGGCTTCGGACTCAATGATCTGAGGAGCCGATGACTCGATCTTCGCTTCAAGCTCTGCAATCTGTGTTTCGAGAGCCGCCTTCTCCTCGATGGACTGTCTGTACTTAACGAGCCGTACTTCCTTCAAGTTGGCGCGGGAACCGGCTTCGTCAAGAAGATCGATTGCCTTATCCGGAAGAAAACGGTCCATAATGTAGCGTGACGAGGCACGAACGGCATATTCGATCACGTCGTCCGAATAAGATACGTGATGATGAACTTCATAATAATCGCGTATTCCCTTCAGAATCTCGATGCTGTCGTCGATGGACGGTTCGTCTACAATGACCTTCTGGAACCGGCGTTCGAGAGCCGAATCCTTCTCTATAAAGCGGCGGTATTCGTCGAGAGTCGTCGAACCGATCACGCGTATTTCGCCTTTGGCGAGCGCGGGCTTCAGGATATTCGCAGCATTCATGGCACCTTCGGCATCTCCGGCTCCCATGATGTTGTGAAGCTCGTCGATGACAAGGATAATGTTCTCGCTCTTTCTGGCATCGTCGACAACGCCCTTCATTCGGCTCTCAAACTGTCCGCGGAACTGCGTTCCCGCTACCATTGCGGTCATATCAAGAAGATAAACGGACATATCGATAAGCTTGGCGGGAACTTCACCGTTCGCGATCCGGACGGCAAGACCTTCCGCTATCGCCGTCTTGCCGACGCCGGGCGCACCAAGTAGAACCGGATTGTTCTTGGAACGTCGGTTCAGAATCTGAATGACTCTCTCCAGCTCCTTGTCGCGGCCGATGATGCGGTCGACCTTGCCCAGACGTGCTTTCTGGGTCAGATTTGTCCCGAATTGATCGAGAAACTTATGCTTTGTCTCTTTTCTCGTATTCTTGCCCTGATCGGTGCGCGTACCGTCATGTTTTCGCTCGTCGCCGCCCGAGAGAGCTCCCTCTGAAGACCCGCCCGAAAAGAACGAGTTCTCTGTTCCTTCCGTATCATCGGACACAGAACTTCCTCCATCCGAGGATCCCATCTGAAGAAATCCGAGATTAGACTGCGGTTCGTTGTCTTCCGAATCTTCGTCCGAATCGGGAAGCGAATCCGATCCTGATCCTAAGCCGAAGCCCTCATCTGTAAGGTCGCCGGAATTAAGGAGCAATTTGAAAATGTCCTCTGGCTGACTTCCGTCCGAGCCCGACATCAGATTGTTAAGCCGGTCGGATACCATATCGATGTTTGAATCATTAATGCCGGCCTTGGAAAACATCTCGTCGATGCCGCCGATCCCGGTATGATACGCGCACTTAAGGCACAGCCCCTCGTTAACACGCTTTCCGTTGTCAAATCGGGTGGTGAAAACCACCGCTACGTTCTTTTTGCATATAACGCATTTTGTCATTCGTTTTTATCCTTCATCGCCCATACGGGCTTTCCTTCTTCGTGGTTTTACGGAAGTCGAAATCTCGAGTGCTTCCTTCTCGGCCTTTCGGGCCTGTTGTCTGCGATGGTGTTCTTCTTCAAGCGGCTGTGACACCGCACGGTCCAGAAGAGGCTTCAAGTATTGTCCGGTATACGACTCCTGGATCCGGCTGACTTCTTCCGGTGTTCCTTTAGCGATAATGTATCCTCCGCCGTCGCCGCCTTCGGGCCCAAGATCGATAAGGTAATCTGCGGTCTTTATGACATCCAGATTGTGTTCGATAACCAAGACAGTATTACCATTTTCTGTCAGGCGTTGTAAAATGTCAACCAACTTATGAACATCCGCGATATGAAGTCCCGTCGTAGGTTCGTCCAGAATATAGAATGTATGTCCCGTACTGCGTCTCGACAGCTCGGTAGCCAGCTTCACGCGCTGGGCTTCTCCGCCGGAAAGCTGTGTCGACGGCTGTCCTAATCTGATATATCCCATGCCGACATCGACAATGGTCTCAAGCTTCCTCCTGATCTTCGGAATACTCTCGAAAAATGCAAGCGCTTCCGCACACGTCATTTCGAGAACTTCCGCTATATTCTTACCCTTATATTTTACATCAAGTGTCTCCCGATTGTATCGGTGACCTTTGCAAACATCACAGGTTACGTAAACATCTGCAAGAAAATGCATCTCGATCTTGTTGACGCCGTCGCCGCTGCAGGCTTCGCATCTTCCGCCCTTAACGTTGAAACTGAATCGTCCGTTCTTGTAACCCCTTGCCCTGGCATCCGCCGTATTTGCAAAAAGCTCCCGAATCAGGTCAAAACAACCGGTATATGTGGCGGGGTTTGATCTCGGGGAACGTCCGATCGGAGACTGGTCAATGGCAATCACCTTGTCCAGATACTCAACTCCCTCAATAGACCGGTATGCTCCCATCTGTCTTCTGGCGCCGTTTAAGTCCGAGGCAAGCTTCTTTAAGAGAATCCCGTTTACCAGAGAGCTCTTTCCCGAGCCGGATACGCCTGTCACACAGGTAAAAAGTCCGAGCGGTATCGATACATCGATGTCCTTGAGGTTATTTTCGCGTGCTCCGTGGACCGTAAGCAACTGCTTGCCGGGCTTTCTTCTGACTTCAGGCACCGGTATAAACTTCTTGCCGGACAGATATTGGCCCGTTATGGAGCCTTCAATCTTCTCGAGTTCCTCCGCGGTTCCCAGGCCGACAACAAATCCGCCGTTTTCACCGGCCCCCGGACCCATATCGACAATATAGTCGGCTTCACGCATCGTCTCCTCGTCATGCTCGACGACCAGTACGGTATTCCCTAAGCTCTTCAATTTCTGCAATGTGCCGAGAAGTCTGGCATTGTCGCGCTGATGCAGACCGATCGAGGGCTCGTCGAGAATGTACAGAACACCCATAAGTCCAGATCCGATCTGTGTTGCAAGACGAATTCTCTGCGCCTCGCCGCCCGAAAGCGTCGCCGATGCGCGGTTCAGCGTCATGTATTCGAGACCGACGTCGATCAGAAATCCGACTCTTGCCTGAATTTCTTTTAAGATCGGAGCGGAAATCACTTCGTCTCTCTTACGGAAGCTTAGCGAATGAAGATATGTGCTGCATTTGCGGATTGGAAGGCACGTCAGTTCAAAAATGTTGAGCTTTCCGACCGTAACCGACAAGGTTTCCTTATTAAGGCGCGCTCCGTGGCATTCGGAACACGTGCTCGTGCTCATATACTGCTCATAATACTCTTTCATATCGTCGGAGCCTGTTTCGCGGTATCTTCTCTCCAGGCTGGGCACTATGCCCTCCCAGGCGGAACGGTAGTTGCTTCCGTGCGAGTACTTGCTGTTCGTCGTATCGACGGAGAGAATCTCCCCGTTATTGCCGTGCATTATCATTTCACGGACTTTCTCGGGCAGCTCATTCCAGGGCGTATCGAGAGAGAATTTGTATTTCACCGACATAGCCTCGATAAAAGATCTTCCCCAGCTCGATTCATCATCGAAATTCCATCCGCCCACGCGAATCGCTCCGTCGTTGATCGACAGCTTGGGGTCCGTGATACATAGATCTGGATCGACATAGGCATGATATCCGATGCCCGAACAGGCCGTACAGGCGCCGTACGGGTTGTTGAAGGAGAACATACGCGGAGTAAGTTCTTCCATACTGATTCCGCAATCCGGACATGAAAACTTCTGCGAGAAAAGAAGCTCGGATTCCGAATACGCCATTTCGCCGTATTCATTCTCACCTTCCGGTATCTGAATAAACGCCGTCATCAGACCGTCCGAAAGCTTCAGCGCCGTCTCGGCCGAATCGTTCATGCGTGACCGGATCCCTTCACGTACCGTGAGGCGGTCCAGAATGACGTCGATGGTATGCTTCTTGTTCTTTTCGATCGTGATCTCCTCTTCGAGATCGTAGATCTCTCCGTCGACGCGTACGCGTGCGTACCCCGCTTTTCGAAAATCATCAATAACCTTCGTATACTCGCCCTTCCTTCCCCGAATAACCGGAGCCATCAGAACAATACGGGTTCCTTCCGGATACGCGAGAAGCGTATCCAGAATCTGATCGATCGACTGCGATGAAATCTCCTTGCCGCAATTCGGACAGTGCGGAATACCGACTCTGGCGTAAAGAAGACGCAGGTAATCGTAAATCTCGGTTACTGTACCGACCGTTGAACGCGGATTCTTGCTCGTGGTCTTCTGATCGATCGCGATAGCCGGCGACAAGCCGTCGATCTGGTCGATATCCGGCTTCTCCATCTGGCCGAGAAACTGGCGTGCATAGGACGAAAGGGACTCGACATAGCGTCTTTGACCTTCCGCATAAATCGTATCGAAAGCGAGAGAAGATTTGCCCGATCCGGAAAGTCCGGTCAGGACCACGAGCTTCTCGCGCGGGATATCGAGATCTATATTCTTTAAATTGTGCTCCCGCGCTCCGCGGATGCGTATAAACTGATCCATACTATTCATCACCTCAAGAAACAAAATAAAACAAACATATGTGCAGATTCAAGTCTACCATATTGCCAAATAAATGAATGATACCGAAGCGCGCTTTCGCAAAAATTAACATTTTGTTCTCTTTGGGACTTGCGGTCAAGTTCGCGGTATGGTATCATTCCATTTGCGTCAGAAATGATACAAGAAATGGCCCTATGGTCAAGCGGTTCAAGACGCCGCCCTCTCAAGGCGGAATCACGAGTTCGATTCTCGTTAGGGTCACCACGAAAGAAGACTGTTCCTTGCGGATCGGTCTTTTTTATTTTCCTTTTCGCAGCAATCCTATTTGCATTTCACCGGAAAAAAGAACCGTTCCCAAGCTTCTTGCGAACTTAGGAACGGCTCCTGTGTGCTTTTTAGCAGATACGGTTTATTCGGTTAACTCGCGCTTCTCCATACCGACATAACGTCTTCTTTTCTGTACGCATTTGTAGGCAGGACGCATAATCCGTCCGCCGGATACGATTTCTTCGATACGGTGCGCACTCCAGCCTGCAATACGAGCCGTGGCAAAGATCGGAGTAAACAGCTCCGGCGGAATTCCGAGCATCGTATAAATAAAGCCCGCGTAAAAGTCGACATTGGCGCATACAATCTTGTCATTCTTCTTTACGTTGCGGAATACTTCCGGCGCAAGACGTTCGGTCAGCGTATACAGTTCGTACTCCTCTTCGCGTCCCGACTCGTAAGCGAGACCTCGCGCATAATCGCGGAGAAGCTTCGTACGGGGATCGGAGACGGTGTAAACGGCATGGCCGATTCCGTAGATAAGACCCGTCTTGTCAAAAGCATCCTTTTTCAGAATTCTGGTCAGGTAATCACAGATCTCCATTTCGTTGCGCCAGTTCTTAACATTCTTCGCGAGTTCCTGCATCATCGCATACGCCTTGTTGCTCGCGCCGCCATGCTGAGGTCCCTTAAGAGAACCGATCGCCGCCGCGATGACCGAGTACGTATCCGAACCGGATGAAGCAACGGCGTGCGTGACAAATGAAGAATTATTGCCTCCGCCGTGTTCGGCGTGAAGAACAAGAGCCAGGTCAAGAATTCTCGCTTCAAGATCCGTAAACTGTCCGTCCGGACGAATCATATGCAGGATATTCTGCGCCGTATTGTATTCCGGTACGGGCGCATGAAGAAAGAGACTCTGCTTATCCACATAATGGCGCTTCGCCATTAACGCATGTGATATAAGCACGGGAAAACGCGCGATCAATTCCACGCACTGACGCAGAATATTCTCAATTTCAAGAGAATCCGGATTCTTGTCATAGGAATACAGCGCGAGTACGGAACGCGCGAGTTTGTTCATGATATCCGGGCTTGGTGCCTTAAGAATCATGTCCTCCGTAAAATTGTGGGGAAGCTCGCGGCACGATACGAGAAGATCATTGAACTGCGCGAGCTGACTCTTTGTGGGGAGTTCGCCGAATAAGAGCAGATATGCCGTCTCCTCAAAGCCGAATCTTTTCTCCTGATAAAAGCCGGAAACAAGATCCGAAATCTCAATTCCCTGATAGAACAAACGGCCCTCTACAGGAATACGTTCGGCGTCATCTACAATATACGACATGACTTCGCCAACCTCGGTCAGGCCAACAAGAACACCGGTCCCGTCTTCATTTCTAAGACCGCGCTTTACGTTATACCGTTCATACAGAACGGGATCAATTCTCGATTTGGCCGAAGATTTGCCGGCCAGTTCGGAAATAACCTTATCTTTGTCAATAGACTCAGGATTCATAAACATTCCTCCAATGCAAGCACAGCAGTCACTTCTGATGGCGGGTAAAGTTAAGCAATCCTCCTGCGAGAAGCATTTTCGCCTGGCGCTCCGATACGGAACATACAACATCAAACGAATAACCTTTGGTAAGGTTGTTTACATGTACCGGCTCACCGCCGACCGCACCCATAATCTGGGCGGGTGTATTCTCTATCACAAGATTGTCTAACATTTCAATTCTATCATAGTCAGCCGGATTTACGAATGTCAGCGGCAAAATTCCGTTATTGATCAGATTTGCCATATGAATCCGTGCGAAGGAAATGGCGATAACACCCTTTACGCCCAGCTGCAGCGGCGCCAGTGCCGCGTGCTCCCGGCTGGATCCCTGTCCGTAGTTGGAGCCTCCGACGATGAAGCCTCCGCCGTACTCTTTTGCTCTTGCGGGAAAATCCGGATCGGACGGTGTAAGGCAATAATCCGCCAGATATGGCACATTCGAACGGTAAGGAAGAAGCTTCGAGTTGGACGGCATAATATGATCCGTCGTAATGTTATCTCCGAGCTTCACAAGCGTTGTTCCCTGAACGGTCTCCGGCAATGCCGTGTTGACCGGGAAAGGCTTGATGTTGGGGCCGCGGATAACTTCTACATCGTCTGCCCGGTCTGCGGGCATTGCCACGAGATTGTCATTCACCAGGAAAGATTCCGGCATCGTGATAACCGGCGGATTGCCGGTCGTCTGAGGATCCGTTACAACTCCGGTTAAAGCACTGACGGCAGCCACTTCCGGACTGACAAGATAGATGCTGGCCGATGCCGTCCCCGAGCGCGCATAGAAATTGCGATTGTTGGTTCGAAGAGACACGGCGTCCGTTCTCGGCGACTGTCCCATTCCGATACATGGTCCGCAGGCACATTCGAGAATACGGGCACCCGCGGCGATCATATCGGTCAGTGCGCCGCACTCGGAGAGCATGGTTAAAACCTGCTTGGATCCGGGAGCGATGACGAGAGACACATCCGGGTGTACGGTATTCCCTTTGAGGATTGCCGCAACTTTCAGCATGTCCATAAGAGAAGAATTCGTGCAGGAACCGATACATACCTGATCAATCTTAAGTCCGGCAATGTCAGACACCGCAACTACGTTATCCGGCATATGCGGTTTGGCTACAAGCGGCTTAAGCTTCGCAAGATCGATCACAATGGTCTCGTCATAACTGGCATCTTCATCGGGAAGAAGGGAAATCCAGTCCGATCCCCTTCCCTGTGCCTCAAGAAAAGATCTGGCAACATCGTCCGAAGGGAAAATCGATGTTGTCGCACCGAGCTCCGCGCCCATGTTGGTGATTGTCGCACGCTCGGGTACCGAAAGACTGATCAGTCCGTCGCCGGAGTATTCGATGATCTTGCCGACACCGCCCTTAACGGAAAGAATGCGCAGGACCTCCAGGATGATGTCTTTGGCGGTCGCCCACGGAGCAAGTTTACCCAGAAGTTCAACCTTAACCATCTTCGGCATACTGAGATAATAGGGTCCGCCGCCCATAGCGACGGCTACATCAAGACCGCCGGCACCGATTGCCAGCATTCCGATACCGCCGCATGTAGGCGTATGACTGTCGGATCCGAGCAGAGTCTGTCCGGGAACGCCGAATCTCTCGATATGGACCTGATGACATACACCGTTGCCGGGGCGTGAAAAACGAATTCCATGCTTCCTGGTAACGGTCTGAATATATTTATGATCGTCGGCATTTTCGAAACCGGATTGAATCGTATTATGATCGATATATGCGACAGACAACTTCGTCTTAACTCGCGGGACCCCGATAGCCTCAAACTGAAGATACGCCATGGTTCCTGTTGAATCCTGCGTAAGCGTCTGGTCTATACGGATAGATATCTCTGACCCTGGTTTCATCTCACCGGAAAGTAAATGGTCACGTATAATTTTCTGAGAGATTGTTAACCCCATGACTTAGGTCCTCCTTGATGTGTTCTTTGAACATCTATTATCAGTCAGAGTTGTCCCGTTTGTCAAGTTAGGTAAATGTTTCAAGAGAGCATTTTGCAAGATCGATATCGCTTACTTGCATAAAGAAATAGTCATCAGGCTCTTTTCTTTGTTAAATCCGTCAGCCGATCTGAACTTTTGCGTCCGGATATACGTTGGCTTGCTCTTTCTCATCCTGCATGGCAAGGCTGATTGCAAACGTCGCAGGCCCTACGCGACCGAGGAAAAGTGCCGGTATGATAAACCATTGGCTTAATTGTGTAAGTGCCGGCGTATTCGCCGATGTTACGCCGACCGTACCGAAAGCGGATGCGGCTTCGAACAGCAGATCCAGATATCCGAATCGTCCTGCAAGCAGAGCTTCATGTTCCGCAAAAGAAAGCGCCAGGGAAAGACCGAGCATAATCGCAAGGCCAAGGAAGAAAATCGTAATAGCACGGCGGACCAGCGAACTGGGAATTCTGTAATTTCTCATCGTAACAACACCGCGTCCATGTATATCGGAAACGATCGTATACATCAGGACAGCAAATGTGGAAATCTTGATTCCGCCGCCGGTCGACCCGGAGCCTGCGCCGATAAACATCAGGATTACCGATATCACTTTACTCTCCGCAAACAGATTTGACTGATTAACTGTATTGAATCCGGCTGTTCGAAGCGTGACCGATTGAAAGAAGGCGGCAATCGGACGCTGCCACACCGGCAATGTTCCGAGAGCCTGTGAACCGGTATTGGACCATTCCGAAACAATAAAGAACAGAGTACCGCCAACGATAAGGATAGACGTCATAAGAATGGCTATTTTGCTGTGCAGACGCAGTTTTCTGGTCTTGCGCCATTCCACGATATCCCTCCACACGGTAAAGCCAAGACCGCCGCAAATAATGAGGCCGGCCGTGGCCAGGAGGATAACCGGATATCCGTTAAAGGCGGTAAGGCTCGAATACTGTCCCGTCTTATCCCCCATCAGATCAAATCCGGCGTTGCAGAATGCGGATACGGCCTGGAATGCCGCACATGCAAGTCCCGATTTCCATCCAAATAGCGGCACAAATTGTGTGGCCAGGATGACAAATCCGGTAAACTCGATGACTAGGGTAGTCAGCATGATCGACTTGATCAACTGCGGCAGCTCCAGATAGGAGAAACTTCCGGATGCGTCCGCAGCGACGACACGTGTGCGGAGCCCGACTTTTTTCCTGGCCAGATTAATAAAGAAAGTGGTTATTGTAACAAGTCCGAGACCGCCGATCTGAATCAGAGTAATTATGACGCATTTCCCGAACACGGTAAAAGATGTCGCCGTGTCCAAGACAACCAAGCCGGTAACACATGTACAGGAAACAGTGGTAAAAAGCGCGTCAAGAAGTCCGATACTTCTGCCGGTTTGTGATGCGGCAGGAAGCATCAGAAGAATCGTTCCGATAAGATCCACAAAGAGGAAGCTTAAGACGATCGTTCTGGCGGGCTTCGCAAAAAGCCATTTGATAAAAAATGACAGCTTACTTTTTTTTACAAGCATATCAGGCCCTCACCATGTCCTTCCAGATTGTCTCAAGTGACTTCTTGCTGCAGACCATCATGATCGTGTCGCCGGCATTCATCACTGTCGCACCGTCGGGAGTAATGACCTCGCCGCTCTCCTTCGTGATAACAACCACACGAGCACCGCTGATAAAGTCGTATTCCAGAAGAGTCTTTCCCGCCGCCTTTGAGGATGCGGAAAGAACAAATTCAACCAGTACCCGGTCGGAGCGGTTGATAACATGAACAATCCTTAAACCCTGATAATCGACTTCCTGCTCAATCATTTCGGCCAGCACTTTCGTGCCGGAAAAAGACTTGTCCACACCGAATTTCCGCATAACCTCAAGATTCTTGGGGTTGTTGACACGTGCGATCGTAACCGGTACATGGTGCATGCGTTTGGCAATCTGACATGCGATCAGATTGTTCTCATCCTTTCCGGTCAGTGCTATAAAGATATCCGCATTGCGGCAGACCGGTTCTAGAACCGCGGCACTGGTTCCGTCACCGCGAACAACTACCGCGTTAAGCTGATTGGCGATCTTGCATGCTGCCAATTCATCCTGTTCAATGATGACGACTTCATAATCCCTCGTCAATTCACGGATCATATAATATGCCACTTTACCGGCTCCGACGATTACAAGCTTCATATACATCTCCAAACCAAATCCGGCTTACAAAGCAGCCAGAATCAGTTTGTCCCCCTTCTCAATTCTCATTTCAGGCTGTGCAAGTATCATAATATCGTTTCGGACAATGGCAAAGATGTGCCTTGCATCCGTGTCTTTAACATCCTTGATATGGGCTCCGACAAGCTTGTCCGCATTGAGCAGCGTGAAATTGATGGTAGTTCCCATAATATGATGCATGCTGTAATCAAGACTGGATTCAAGATCGCGGTCTTCGAGCTCGCGCATGACCGCATCGCAGGTTACATCCGTGGAAGAGATCGCGACAAATCCGGATCTGTTAAAGATCGGAAGACCGCTGATATCATAAACGCGCGTAATGACATGTTTAACATTAAAGATCTCACGCGCGATCTGTGATGCCATGAGATTCTGATTCTCGCTCTCACTCATCGCACAAAGCGCGTCTGCCGACTCAATTGTCGCTTCTCTTAAGACATCGATATCAATGATAACGCCGGTTACGGCAACCACTCCGATCGACTTCTTACTGGCGATTTCCTCCGCATTCGGATCAACGAGTACGACCTCATGACCTGCCGCAAGAAGCCTTCTTACCAGATGAATACCGGCGCGGCACGCGCCCAACACGATAACCTGCATATATACCTCCGCAGTAACCAGGACATAATAATCGAACGATAAGATATCAAACCATTCTTCGAACCATGAGTTCGTATCCGAGAATCGATGCTGCGGATGAGGCGTTTAAAGATTCCGCATGCCCGGGCATCGGAATCTTTACCAGAACATCACACAAATCCGAACACTCCTTGGACAATCCCCTGGCTTCGTTTCCGATGATAACAGCCGCCGGGAAAGAAATCTTCGCCGTCGGCAATGGTTCACCGTTTAAATGTGTTCCGACTAATTGTACACCATTTCCGTGAAGCTTTTCACAGATAGCGGAAATCGTCGGGAAGGATACAACCGGTATATGAAAACACGAACCCATAGACGCCCGCAGCACCTTCTCGTTAAACGGATCAACCGTTCCTGAAGTGAGGATTACCGCGGTAAATGCAAAGGCATCTGCCATTCGGATCATCGTCCCGAGATTGCCGGGATCCGATGTCTCTTCGCAGACGAGATACAGATCGTTCCCCCGAACAGGAATACTCCCCTCCTGCATAGGAGACTTAACGACCATTGCAACTCCCTGCGGGTTCTCGGTACCTGCCATGCTGTCAAACAGATTCTGTGTCACCGACAGAATCTCCGTATCCGAAGGAATGGAAAAACGCTCACACCAATCGGATGCGAGCGCTTTTTTTGTATCGGAAAACAGAATCATAACCGGCTTCAAGCCCGAGAGCAGCGCGTCTTCACAAAGGCGTACACCTTCCAGAAACACAACACCGTCATGCTGGGCATTTTTCCGGCTGTGAAGGGACTTCACATATCGGAATTGACGGTTCTCCCTGCTGGATATGACTTTTATGTCAGGCATATAATCAGCGAACGGATTTAGCCTGCTCGCAGAGAGCAGTAAAACCCTTCGGATCCGTTATGGCGATATCGGAAAGAACCTTACGGTCGAGTGCGATGTCGGCCTTCTTCAGTCCGTCCATAAGGCGGCTGTAGGAGATGCCGTTCAAACGTGCTGCGGCGTTGATTCTCTGAATCCAGAGCTTTCTGAATTCTCTCTTCTTCGACTTGCGGTCACGGTAGGCATATGCGCCGGACTTCATAACGGCCTGATTGGCAACCTTAAACAGTTTGCTCTTGTGGCCGAAATAACCCTTTGCCTGCTTCAAAATCTTATGGTGACGCGCTCTCGTGCGCATACCTCTTTTAATTCTTGCCATGGGAATAACCTCCTGTTATCTCTTTATCATATAGCATGACCGGTATAATATGCCGGCCCTCTCTTGGCATCTCTCTTATGGTTCGGGGCTTATTTATAAGGAATCATGGAACGGATGATTTTGGTGTTCTGAGGGGATGCGACAAGAGATTTACGCAGGTGTCTCATTCTCTTGGTAGGTCTCTTACTGAGAATATGACGGCGGAAAGCCTGTGAGTACATTATTTTACCTGTACCGGTAACCTTAAATCTCTTCTTGGATGAACTGTGTGTTTTCTGCTTGGGCATGATCAATTTCCTCCTTGTGTGTAATATCAGTTCTTTTTAGGGGCGAGATACATCACCATGTTTCTGCCCTCTACCTTGGGCGCCTTCTCGATTTGTCCGTTCTCTGCGCAAAGCTGAGCGAACTTATCCATAAGCGCGTAACCCTGGCTCTGGTATGCCATTTCACGTCCGCGGAACTTAATAAGAACCTTGACGCGGTCTCCATCCGTTAAAAAACGGCAGGCATTCTTCGTTTTGACATTCAGATCGTGATCCTCTGTAGTCAGCTTCATACCGACTTCTTTGATTTCCGTCACTTTCTGATTTTTACGGGCTTCCTTCTCTCTCTTTGCCTGCTCAAATGTGAACTTACCGTAGTCCATAATTTTGCAAACCGGATTCTCCGGATTATTGGCAATTAATACAAGGTCCAGATCCTGATCTTCGGCACGTTTTCTAGCCTCAGTGATTGATACGACACCGATCATACTTCCGTCCGATTCAATCAATCTAACTTCCCTGAAACGAATTGCGTCATTCATTTGCTGCCCGTTACTTGGTCTTGCGATAGGAATGCACCTCCTCAGATACAATAAAAAATGGAGCGAATTAACATCCGCTCCATGAAAAACCGGTTATACCGGAATTCATTATCTCTAAACCTCTTTGCTTGGCTTGAGGTGAGAAGCGGATGCTTCTTCTTTCTATGACGTAGAAATAATAACCTACCCGCCGCCTGATGTCAACAGGGGAAATGACCGGTCATACCTTCTTGTCCATGAAATTTGCGGCGTAACCCGCTTTATTTCTGCTATAATATACCAAATCAAGGATAACTTTTAAAGGAGTAATGCATTATGATTTCGCAGCGTATCGCAAAGAAACTATCTTCCGGATCGATGATCCGTAAAATGTTCGAAGAAGGCAACCGGCTGAAGGCACTGTATGGTGCGGAAAATGTCTTTGACTTTTCGATCGGCAATCCTGATCTCGAACCGCCGCAGGAAGTAATCGATGCGATTTCCGAATACGCCGCATCCGGTATTAAGGGCATACATTCTTATATGAGCAACAGCGGGTATGAATCCACCCGTGCGGCCGTTGCCGCTTCTCTATCCGCCAAAAGCGGTATCCCGATGACATCGGACGCCGTCTGCATGACGGTCGGGGCGGCGGGGGCCATGAACGCCGTTCTTCGCTCCATACTCGATCCGGGAGATGAAGTTATCGTACTCTCACCCTTCTTCATGGAATACATGTCCTATATCGACAACCATGACGGGGTACCGGTCATTATCCCGACCATCCCCGACACTTTTCTTCCTGATATCGATGCGATCAAGGCAGCCATAACACCGAGGACAAAGGCGATCATCGTCAATTCTCCGAACAATCCGAGCGGCGTCGTATACCCGGCCCCGGTCCTGGACGAACTCAATGCGTGCCTTATGTCGCAGGATCATGTGATTCATGTGATCTCCGACGAGCCGTATATCGATCTCGTATATGACGGCCAGAGCGTACCGCCCTCCCTTGCACATTTTGATAACGTTATTGTCTGCTTCTCCTGGAGCAAATCCCTATCGCTTCCCGGAGAGCGCATCGGATTTTCGGCCGTCAGCCCGAAACACACCGATTACAAAGATCTCTGCCCTGCGATCGTGATGTGCAACCGCATATTAGGCAGCGTCAACGCGCCTGCCTTCTTCCAGAAAATCATCGAGAAAACGATCGATGCCAAGGTTGACGTGGGAAATTATGAGTACAGACGAAATCTCCTGTACGACATCGTGACGGGCGCCGGATTCACCTGCGCCAAACCGGCCGGTGCTCTGTATCTTTTCCCGAAATCACCGGTTGACGATTCCGTATTTGCCGCAGCGTGCGCCAAACACAATCTGCTCGTAGTTCCGGGCTCTGCGTTCTCGTGTCCGGGATATTTCAGGCTGGCCTTCTGTGTCTCTGAAGAAACGATCCGCGGTTCGCAAAGAGCTTTTATGGCGGTCGGCAAAGAATTCGGATTAATACAATAACCGGAACCATATCCGGTTCCATGAAAAAGGAGGGATTCATTCCCTCCTTTTTGCTGCTGTTTTTTGAAAAAAGGACTCAGACGGCCGGAGTAACCATAATCAGCATCGTTCCGCCCGTAAAATCAACTCCGATATCCTTTGCGTTTTTTTGTACGGCATTGCTGATCGAAAAGGAGCTTCCCGGAATAAGGGTTCTGCCCTTCAATGCATAGCGAAGTCCTGCGGTTGTAACTCCTGTAACTTCCTGGAACAGAGGCAAAAGGGAGACTGCCAGTTTCTCCCGTTCGTGAGACGTCCGCCACTTCCTGTTGTTCAGACGGAAACTGGCCGGTCCCTTACATACGTAGATCCATGTGCTGCCGTCCGTAATAGTCAGATCTCGTCCCTCTTCTGCAAGACGCCCTGACAGCAGCAGATTCGACAGTACATGATCGGGACGTCCGGTCAGCGAACAGATCAGAAGAACCGGATGTTCGGACGGGATGCTTCGGAGACAGAGTTCCGTATCGGTCATGTCTTTTTCTACGGGAAAAACTTCGAGAGGAATCTTCAGTTCGCGAATCCATGACAGAGTATCCGGATCGATTGAGTCCAGATCTCCAAGGAGTTTGCTCGGAAGTATGCACATCTGTTTGGCGTGGTACGCTCCGCTGTCTGCACAGATAATCCGGTCATCCGGAGACAGTTCCCTCACCAGAGCGTCATAATTAAGATTCGGTCCGCCGGTTAATACTACCCATCGCATACAAATAAGCCCCCTTGCCGCAAAACATCCCGAAAAGTATTATTTCTTATAACTTATGCATTTATCAATCTTCTCATTGCTTCTTCCGGATTCGGATCACCGAATACCGCACTGCCGGCTACCAGAAGTGTCGCACCCGAAGAAATAATAACGGGTGCTGTTTTATCGGATACGCCTCCGTCAACCGACAGCCACGCATTTGATCCGATGCGGTCCAATTCATCCCGTACCGCCCGGATTCTCGCCGGTGCTTCCGCCATAAAGCTCTGCCCTCCGAATCCCGGGTATACAGACATAATTAAGACCAGATCCAGATCGGGAAGAAACGGAAACAACGTCTCTACCGCTGTGTCCGGATTAAGCGAAATACCCGCTTTCTTACCCAGACCGTGAATCATACGGATAATCGAGGAGGGGTCCTGCACCGTTTCGATGTGAAAAGTCACGATGTCGGCACCGGCTTCCGAAAAAGCGCGGATGTATTCTTCCGGATTCGTGATCATCAGATGTACGTCAAACTGAAGATCGGTCCTGGACCGGATCGATTTGATGATGGGTATGCCAAAAGAAATGTTCGGAACAAAATGTCCGTCCATTACATCGATATGAAGAATACCGGTATCCTTTTCGATTTTCCGGATATCTGCGAGCAGATTTCCGAAATCAGCTGACAGTATCGACGGTGCAATTTGAATGTTTCTCATTTTGTCTTCTCCTGATGTTTCGTATGATATGTTTTGTTTTTTACGAGAAAAGTAACAAATTCACGATACCTTTCCAGTCGGCCCGGATCCATTTGAGCTTCTTCAATTGCGCAGCCGAGTTCTCCCGTATGCCTGCAGTCCTGGAATCGGCATTTCCCGTCGATTCGAAGCAATTCGGGATACCCGTACCGGACGTCTTCTTCCGCAATGCCGATGTCCGCAAGCTCGAGCGACGAGAATCCCGGCGTATCCATCAAATATCCGTCGTCTACCGGGAAAAGCTCCACATGACGTGTCGTATGCTTTCCCCTCTTCAGGCGGTCGCTGATCTCTCCTACCTCCATGCCGGTAAATCCCGTAAGAATATTGCACAGGGTTGACTTCCCGACGCCCGACTGTCCGGCAAAGCCGACTGTGTTTCCGTGAAACAAATCCCGGATACCGGCCATATCGGAGAAGCCGTCAACGGATGAAGTGAATACCGGGAATCCCGCATCCGCATACACAGTCCTGATCCTCGTCGTTTCTTCCTCTTCCAGATCCATTTTTGTTATCCAGATAACCGGTTTAATCCCCTGCTTTTCGCAAAGAATCAGAAGCTTGTCGAGAAGCTTGAAATCCGGAGCGGGCGATAGCGGCGAGATCGTAAGGATCATGATATCAAGATTTGCGACTGAGGGACGTATCATCAGGTTTTTTCTTTGATGAATGGCGGTGATCACATACGGAATATCCGGATCCCCGGAAAGTTCCACATCCACATGATCCCCTATCGTAGGAGTCGTTCGCTCTTTCCGGAAAATACCGCGCGGCTTGGCTGTCACCGTACCGGCTTCGGTCAAATGTATTTCGTAGGACCCGCCTACGCCCTTAACAATCGTTCCGGTCAGCAATTGTGCCCTCCCCTTTTGGTCCGTCACATTCAAGTCTTACCTGTTTCTTTATTGTCTTTGTCGGTTACAGAGTCGACGGCCGCCGCCGCAGTGTTTGCGCCGGGCAATGTCGGAGGCGGTTCTGTCGTAACGACAGGAGCCGTAGTCGGCGTCGAAATCTGGTCAAAGACCGCACGAAGCGCCACGGGATGATTCGGCATGCTAAAAGTATAATTCGGACTGTCACTTACGGGATTATTGCTCTCGTCAACCCATCCCGCAAAAGAGTATCCTGCGTTCGCGTATGCGATAACCGTTACGGCAGTGCCTTCAAGATACGATCCGTTGCCGGTTGAGGTGCCGCCGTCGCTCGGAAGCAACGTGACTTCGCTTGTCACCGGAGCCGGTGTCGGCGTAGGTGTCGGCGTAGGTGTCGGTGTCGGCGTAGGTGTAATACCGAAATTGCTCTTGATCGCGTCATCGTACGTTCCCACCGTAAGATTGATGGAAGATTTCGGATTCACGGGAGTTCCCTTGACCGGATCCGACGAAATGACATAAAGCTCGTCATAGGAAAGAGCCTCGGCTCCCGGCATGACCGTTACAACTCCCAGGTAAAGTCCGTTCTGCTCGAGAATCCCCTTGGCCGTGGTAAGGGAAAGGGTAATGAGCTCCGGTATCTCGACCGTGGAGGCTCCGGTGCTGTAATAGACGGTGATATCGGCGCCGGGCTGTACATATGTGCCTGCAGCAGGATCGGTCCGTATAACCATATTGAGAGCGACCGTATTGCTGGCCTCTGGCCGTAAGGTTACCTTCAGCTTCTTGTTGGTAAGGTCGTTCTGCACGGATACCTGATCCACACCGGTATAATCCGATATGAGAATGGACTCGGGTTTGATGCTTACGGTCAGTTCAAGAACGTTCATGCCGTTATCCGGTTTGATGACAACGCCCGGCTTAATGCTCTGCTTGGTAACAATACCGGCTTCGGCATACTCCGTCGACGCTTCGTAAATAATCGTATAGTCGGTGAAATCCTGTGCCTTCAGCTTCGTTTCGACGTCGTTAATCGGTGACCCTATGTAATTCCCTACCGTAAACGACTGGTTCTCCGAATTGTTCAGATTGCTGGAAAGCATTCGCGACACGAGAAAAACCGTGCCGAATAAGATACCGAGAATGACGACGACCAGAAGAATGATCAAAACATTATCCTTGGTACGTGATCTTCTTCTCCGGTCGATGGAATGCTCGATGTCCCGCAGTTTCCCGTAATTCGGATCGTGACGCATCGCCATCATCTGGCTTGTCGTCTGCTCCGCCGTCTCCGTTCGGTTGATGATACCGTAGGCTCCGTTCGGATCGACCATCAGGGCATCCATTTCGGCAACCATCTCGTGAACGCTCGGATATCGCAAGTCGACCGATTTCTGCATACTTTTCTGGATAATCGCATCGAGACCTGCGGGAAGACCCGGAATCAGCGCCGATGCAATCGGGGGTGTCTCCTGAAGGTGCTTGATCGCAATGGCGACGGAGGTATCTCCGTCAAACGGAACACGGCCCGTAACCATCTCGAAAAGCAGGACGCCAAGCGAATAAATATCCGTAGCGGGCCCGACCATCGAACCGCGCGCCTGTTCAGGCGAGAAATAATGTACGGAGCCTAAAGCCCCTCCCGAAGTCAGGGTGATCGTGTTGCTTGTCGCGGCTCGCGCGATGCCGAAATCCGTGACCTTCGCAATACGGTCACGCGTGATCAGAATATTGTGAGGCTTGATATCACGGTGAACAATGCCGTTCTGATGCGCGTGTTCCAATGCCATACCGATCTGAATCGCAATCGGCACGGCTACGCGCCAGTCCAGATGACCGTTCTGTGTGATCAGTTCCTTGATCGTGATTCCGTCAACGAATTCCTGCACCATATACCGGAATTCGCCTTCCTGCCCAACTCCGAGTACGCGTACAATATTCGGATGCGCCAGCGAAGCGGCAGACTTTGCTTCCGTGTCAAAACGCTTGATAAATTCTTCATCAGCTACATATTCCGGCTTCAGGATCTTGATCGCAACATTCATTCCGGAAGTCATATCCGATGCGAGATAGACGTTGGCCATACCGCCGCTGCCGATCATTCGTACGATCCTGTACCGACCGCCCAGGACCATGCCTTCCGGTCCCTGATTCGAAATACTCATACTTTCTCCTTGTTCTTTTCACGGTCGCAATGTATCAGGATTACCGTAACATTATCTTTTCCGCCGGCATTGTTTGCGGCGTCGATGAGATTTTTCGCGCATAAATCAAGATCCTTATGTCTTCTTAGGATATTCCGGATCTCGTCTTCCTCCACGTAGCCGTAGAGGCCGTCCGAACACATAAGAATAAGATCTCCTTCGGATATGTCGAACGAATGCGTATCGGGAGACATATACTCATTGACGCCGAGCGATTTGAGAAGAATATGGCGTTTGGGGTGTGTAAGTGCTTCTTCTTCGGTAATCGATCCCGAGTCGATCAGTTCCTGAACGAGCGTATGGTCGACGGTAAGCCGATCGAGACCGGAGCCGTGAAGAAGATACACGCGGCAGTCGCCGATATGAGAGATGTACAGACGCCAGTCGCGAAAAACGGCAACCGTAAGCGTCGTGCCCATTCCCTGATACTCTTTGTCGTCCAGACTTTCGAGATAGACCTTAACGTTTGTTTTTTCAATCAACAAATGAAGAACGTCTTCAAGATCTTGTTTGGTTTTGGCGGCTTCGAGCTCGCGCGGAAGCGATGACATAACATATTGGACGGCGGTCCGGCTCGCGAGCTCACCCACCGCGTGTCCCCCCATACCGTCCGCAATCACAAAAACGGAATCATCTCCGACGCTCATGGCGGCGTGAAAATCTTCATTGTTGCCTCTTACAAGGCCCTTGTCCGTTGCGCTTGTATATCTCATAGCTCTCTAGTTCCCTCAATTCCCCTTCGAAGCTGACCGCAGGCCGCCATAATATCCGAACCCATCTCCCGCCTGAGTGTGACAGTCATGCCGAGCTGTTCGAGCGTCTGTTGAAAAGTCCGGACATGATCCTGGGTACTTCTCTTATAGGGACTTCCCGAAAACTCGTTGGCAGCGATCAGATTGATATGGCAATGAATTCCCCTGAGCCTTATCGCAAGTTCTTTGGCATCCCTTACGGAATCATTTACACCGTTAAAAAGAGAATACTCAAACGTGATTCTCCTCCCGGTTCCGGCCGTATACCGGCGGCATGCATCCAGAAGTTCATCCAAATCATAGCGGTTCGCCACAGGCATCATACTGCGTCGCATTACATCGTTTGGAGCATGCAGTGACACCGAAAGATTTACCTGTAGATTGGCATACATGAATTCTAACATTTGAGGAACCAGTCCGCAAGTTGACACGGTTATATGCCGCGCCCCCAGATTCAAGCCTTTGGGATCGTTTGCGAGCTTAATAAAACCCATAAGGTTGTCATAATTATCGAAGGGCTCGCCGATTCCCATAACGACGACGCTGTGAATTCTCTCGCCGATTCTGTCCTGTATTACGGTAATCTGTCCGAGCATTTCGCCGGCGGTTAGACTCCGCCCGAATCCGGCATGCGCCGACGCGCAGAAGGCACAGCCCATCTTGCATCCGGCCTGCGATGAAATACAGACGGAATAGCCTGTTCTGTACTTCATCAGAACTGTCTCGATCACATGGCTGTCATGAAGACGGAATATGAATTTTTTCGTGCCGTCGATGGTTGATGTGAGTTCATTTTCGACTTGAAGGCCCGTGACAATGAAATCCTGAAGGAGCGATTCGCGAATCGGGTTCGGGATATTCTGCATGCGCGAAGTATCTTCGACGCCTTTCGAAAACCACTGGTAAATCTGGGCGGCGCGATACGCGGGATAGCCCCTGTCCTTTACCCAGGTCTCCCAATCGGAAAGATTCAAATCAAATGCAAGACGTTTATCCATTATTCTTTTCTCCTGAAACGCGCAATGTAGAAGCCGTCACAGCCGTCTTCGTCCGGCAAAAGTTTAAGCCGGCCGCGTTTGGCGTCCATAAGATGTCCGCTTGTCTGGAGAGCGTCCTTACGCGGAAGGATATCGTCAAACGGATATTCTTCAAATTCCTCGTGACTCATAAGGAAGGCATCCGCCTGTCCGTCGTTCTCGTGCGGGTTAATCGTACAGGTGCTGTAGATAAGTGTTCCGCCCGGGCGCACAAAAAAAGAGGCCTGATTGAGTATCGTCTCCTGCACTTTAAGAAGATCATTCATCTTCTCATATGTCATCGTATGCCTGATATCGGGCTTTCTCAGGAGAAGTCCCAGACCGCTGCACGGCACATCCGCAAGAACGGCATTATAGTATCCGTTGTAATCCGGGAGTTCCAGAACGAGATCCGTCGCATCCGCGAGGGCCGTGTCAATGCAGGTAAGACCGAGACGTGCCTGATTCTCCTCAACCATCTGAAGTCTTGATTCATTGATATCGAGCGCAAGAATGCGCCCTTTATCCCGCATTTTCTCGGCAATGTGGCAGGTCTTGCCGCCGGGAGCCGAACAGACATCCAGGACCTTCCAGCCCTCTTCGGGATCCATCAGAATTGCAGCCAGCATGGCCGCCTCGTCCTGAATCATAAAGAGGCCGTCCCGAAAAGAGTCGAGTTCATACAAGGCGTGTCCGTTGAGCGAAAGGATGAGCGCGTCGTCCGACAACCGGCCCTCCGATGTGTCGACCCCTTCCCCGTTAAGGCGGCGCACCAGGTCTTCCCTCTTTATGCGAAAAGTATTGACCCGCGCCGTGACAATCGGATCCTTCAGATAGGCTTCGGCGATGGAAGAAGCTCTGTCCTCGCCGTACCATTTGATCAGACATCCGGAAAGCTCGCGGTTCAAAGAATACTTGACGTCGAAACGCGCTTTCTCCGGATCTATGGTACCGGCTTCGATCTCTGCGGAAATTGATCTTAATACGGCGTTTACGAGCCGGACGCCGCCCTCGTTCGTGTACAATTTCGCGAGCTTGACCGTTTCGTTGACGGCCGCAAAGGATGGTACCGAATGCGCGTAAAGCAATTGCCATAAACCCATACGAAGCAGCTGGTGCACAGAAGGATCGAGGGATTCATATTTCTTCTTGAGATTCTTCTTGAGATAGTAGTCCAGTGTATGAAGACGCGTGATCGTCCCGTAAAAAAGAGCGGTCAGGAAGCTTTTCTCCTCCTGCGTCAGTTTTACGGACTTAAGCGACTTCTGAAGAACGATATTGGAATACGCTCCCTTTTCCAGAACTTCGGAAAGCATATGAAACACAAGATTTCTGGATTTGTCCGCTTTACCGCTCATCTTACTTCTCCGTCGAACCGGTCGCTGATCCGGTAGTTATGCGCGCAGTCGCATACTTCCATGCGACGGCCGGATTCCGGCTGGACGCACAAGAGTCTAAGGAAGCCCGAGCCGCAGGCGACGGTTATTCCGGTACGCGCTGCAAAGACGATCGTTCCCGGAAGCGGTTCGCCGTATTTCCCGCGATACGCATCGATTTGGGCGGCGGCATTATCCGGCAGAGCCGAACGATATACTTTTAGTCTGCTGCCCTTGAGAGACGTATACGCACCCGGCCATGAGCTGAGCGCACGGATCTGGTTATGGATCTCGAAAGAACTTCGGTTCCAGTCAATCTCTCCCTGTTCCTTCCGGATCGGCGGCGACATGACGGCAAGACGGTCGTCCTGCTTAACGGGTGTGATCCGGCCGTCCAGATAGATGGGGAGCGTTTCGGCCAGAAGATCCGCACCGATAGATGCCAGAATCTCCATAAGCTCATGTGTGTGAATATCCGGACCGATTGCAGCTTCTCTTTGTGCGAGAAGATCGCCCGTATCCATACCGGCATCCATGTTCATGATCGTTACGCCGGTTATCTTGTCTCCGTTAAGTATGGACCATTGAACGGGCGCCGCGCCCCTGTATTTCGGAAGCAGCGAGGCGTGAACGTTGATACACCCGCGAACGGGCACGGAAAGAATTCTCTGCGGAAGAATTTTCCCGTAGGCCGCGGTAATAATCAGATCCGGCCGCAAAGAAACGGTCAAATCGAGAAACTCGTCCGTGCGAAGAGAGACCGGCTGATAAACCGGTATATCATGTGCTGCAGCAAAAACTTTCGCGGGAGGCGGCGTCAGCGTCATATGCCGGCCTGTCGGTTTGTCCGGCTGCGTAACACACGCGACGATCGTATAATCGGTGCGGCACAGTCTCTCGAGGACCGTAACCGCAAATTCGGGAGTTCCCATAAAAATGATTCGTTCGCTCAATTGGACTCCAGCGCCCCTTTCACCTTGTCGATGAACAGAATACCGTCTAAGTGATCGTACTCGTGACAGATACATACGGCCAGAAAGTCCTTGGCGTTCAGTTCGAACGGCTTGCCGTACCGGTCAAGAGCGCGGATCGTAAGCTCCTCGGGACGTTCGACGTCACCCGATTTGCCGGGAATGGATAGACACCCTTCGTTTGATGTGACAGAACCCTTCATATCCGAAATGACCGGATTGATGAACTCATGAAGTCCCGATCCGTCTCCAACGTCGCAGATAAAAATCCTTTTGAGGTTGCCGACCTGTACGGCCGCCAAACCGACTCCGCGGTGCTCGAAATACATGGTGTCCGCCATATCGTCCAGAAGTGTCCTTATTTTATCGTCTACCACCGAAACTTCGCGGGATACTTTTCTCAGTATCGGATCTCCGACGGTTACAATTTCTCTTAATGCCATTTTAAAATCATCCCTTCATTTATGCAGTCTTTGTATCTATTCTACCATAAAGGATCGATGTCCATATATAGCAGAAACCCTTCCGAAAAGAACCTTTTTTCGATTTCGAGGAACAGTTGGGAAAGCTGCGATTTTCGGTCCGCCTTAATGTTGATGCGATACCGGTAGCGGTCCCGTAGCCGGTAGAGAGCCGCCGGTGAAGGTCCGAAAAGCTCGATGCATCCGGAATCAGCGCGCTCGCCCTGGAGCCGGACGAGTTCCTTCATAATCTCATCCGCCTGTCCTTTTGCCGTCATCTCATCGGCGTGCGACAGTATGATACTTCCGAGCGCGCGGAAAGGCGGATAACCGAGTCTTCTTCGATATTCGATTTCGTTCCTGAAAAACATCTCGTAATCCTGGGCGGCAGCGCACTTCAAAACATCATCGTCCGGCTGATAGGTCTGAATAAAGACCCGCCCGGCTTTTTCTCCGCGTCCTGCCCGCCCTGATGCCTGGGTGATGAGCTGGAAGGATCTTTCTCCCGCGCGAAAATCGGATGCCCGGAGAAGAAGATCGGCGGAAACAATTCCGACAACCGTGACATTCGGGAAATCATGCCCCTTCGCAATCATCTGGGTTCCGACAAGAACTTCTGCCTTCTTTTCGCGAAAAGCCTGAAGAAGCTTCGCATGTGCGTCTCTTCCGACCGTCGTATCCTGATCCATCCGGATGACGTTCCGGCCCGGGAATTCCTTCCGGACCATTTCCTCAAGCTGCTGGGTACCCAGTCCGAATTTGCCCCGTACCGTACTTCCGCAGGATGGGCAGGCATCGGTTGTTTTCTGGATCAGTCCGCAATAATGGCAGATCAACACAGGCCTTGCCGAGGATTTGGGCGTATGCAGCGTCATCGCGACGGAGCAATGCGGACAGAGCGCAACCGCGCCGCATGATCTGCATAGGACAAGACTCGAATAGCCGCGCTTGTTAAGAAACAGGATCACCTGCTCCTCCCTCGAAAACGCATCTTCCATTGCGGACCGCAAGGCCCGGCTGAAGATCGACCTATTGCCGTTCTTCAGCTCTGTTCGCATATCGATGATTCTGGTCGCGGGAAGCTCGGCATCCCCTACGCGCTCGGGAAGCGTGAGAAGCTTCGTATAGCCCTTTTTCGCTGAGAAATACGTCTCCACGGACGGCGTAGCGGAACCGAGTACCAGAACGGCCTCCGATTCCTTCGCTCTCATTCTCGCGATGTCCCGTGCGTGATATCTCGGATGTGTTTCCGACTTGTAAGACGAATCCTGTTCTTCGTCAAGAAGGATCAGCTTAAGGCGCCGGATCGGCGCAAAAACCGCGGATCTTGCCCCCACGATAATCCTCGCCTCTCCTCTTCGGATCGCGTTCCATTGCTCATACCGTTCTTTCGGAGTAAGACGCGAGTGAAGAACCGCAACCTGTCCCGGGAAACGCCCGGTGATCCATCGAATCATCTGCGGTGTCAGCGAGATCTCGGGAACCAGAAACAAAACGCTGTCGCCCCGCAGAAGAACAGCCTGCGCGCACTGCAGATATACTTCGGTCTTCCCGCTTCCCGTAATACCGTAGAGAAGGAATTCGCTCCTTCCCCTTGCCTCGAGAATTTCACGGATCGCCGTTTCCTGCGCTTCGGAAGGAGGAAAAGGCTCTGTCTTTTCTTCCGCATCACTTACCGGAAGAGGTTCCTCCGCAGCGACGGCGCGGTTTTCGATTCCGATCAGGCCCTTCTTTCGAAGCGTATCGATCGGGGACCTTGATATGGAAAGAACATTCATCAGCTCGCCAACGGGCACTTCGCCGCACTCGAGCAGAATTTCAAGAATCCGCGCCTGAGGCAGACTGTCCGGTTCGCCCTCTGCAAGCAGCGATTTCGCGGTGTCCGGATCCGTAAGAAAGGCCGTTTTCAGGCTTTTCTCATTTCGGGATGTTACCGACGCAGGTACCATAAGGCGAATGGCGTCACCGTATGTGCAGCCGAACCTTGAACGGATATTCGGCAGTATCGCCATCTGGTCCGGAAAAAGAACCGGAATTTCGTCGACAATGCGCGTGATGTTTTTCAGCTCATACTTTGTCTCCCGGTCCGGATAAATATCCGCGACAAGTGCCGTTTGAGAACGGTTCCCGCCCCCGAACGGCACGTCGACAAACTGGCCGATTTGAAGTGCCGCTGCGAGTTCCGGCGGGACCCGGTAATCATATAACTGATCGGTAGTAAGAACGGAATCGCGCAAGACGACAGATGCCTGCATGCCGGCATTTCTCCTTAAGATTACTTTTTATTATTATAGTCTTTTCACATCAGTGAAAAAAGGTCAATCTGCGCGGATTCGGGCAGATGCGAAATACATCCGGAGGATACGAGCTTTGCCAGCGCCGTTGGCCCGATGCCGGATCTTCGCAAAAGATCATCCTGCGTCTTGAAGGGTCCGTCGGATCTCGCGGCACAGATCGCCTGCGCCATAGCGTCGCTGATCGTCGGAATCGCGTTGAGCGGCGGGAGAATAACGCCCTTACCGGTCTTTTTGAACTTTACCGCATCCGATTCCATAATATCGTACGGCAAAAATTCGATTCCGCGCGCATACATCTCCTCGACGAGTTCGCACAGATAGTATTGGGATTTCTCATTCGGCTTGCGCGTTATGAAATCCTGATACAGTTCCTTGCGGCGTGCCTTGACCTTATCGAGCCCGTGACACATATAATCGCCGTCGAATTCGTCCGCCCGTATCGTAAAATAGGCGCAGTAATACTCTTCCGGATAGTAGACCTTAAACCACGCGATGCGGAGCGAAGAAATCGAGTATGCCGCGGCGTGCGCTTTCGGGAACATGTACTTGATCTTCTTACAGGAATCAATGTACCATTCCGGCACTTTATTCTCTCTCATCAGCGCTTCCTGTTCCGGAGTCAGGCCCTTGCCCTTTCGAACTTTTTCCATAATATCGAAAGAAGCTTTATTGGGAAGTCCCCAGTAGATCAGCTGCGTCATAATGCCGTCGCGGCATCCGATAACCGTCGTCAGAGTACAGGTCTTGTTCTGAATCAGATCCTGTGCGTTGCCTTTCCAGACGTCGGTTCCGTGAGACAGACCCATCAGCTGGACAAGGTCGTAAAAGCAGGACGGTCTCGTCTCGCGGATCATATCGCGGGCCATAAACGTACCCATTTCCGACAGTCCGAGCGTCGCGCACTTGGATTCGGACTTTTCGTCCGGTATGCCAAGAGCCTCTGTCGACACGAAAAGCGACATGACTTTCTCGTCCGGAATCGGAATATCCCTGCAGTCAACTCCGGTCAGATCGCCGAGCATACGAAGCATGGTCGGATCAAGATGGCCCAGAATATCGAGCTTCAGGATCGTGTCATGCATAGCGTGGAAATCAAAATGCGTCGTCGTGATTCCGCAGTCCGTCTTGTTGGCCGGATGCTGAACGGGCGTGAATTCGTAGACATCCATCTCTTTGGGAACGACGACGATACCTCCCGGATGCTGGCCGGTCGTACGCTTGACTCCGATCAGTCCGAGCGAACGTCTTCTCTGTTCCGCTCTGCTCAGTATACTGCCGTCCTGTTCCTGAAGCTTTCGGATCACGCCGATTGCGTTCTTATCCGCGAAAGCACCGATCGTTCCGGCCCGGAACGTGTGACTCTCGCCGAACAGTTCTTCGACGTACTTATGCGCCTTCGACTGATACTCGCCGGAGAAATTCAAGTCTATATCCGGCTGTTTATCTCCGTAGAAGCCAAGGAACGTCTCAAACGGAATATCCTGTCCGTCCCGGCGCATCGGTGCGCCGCATTTCGGACAGTTCATCGGAGGAAGGTCATAGCCGGAACCGTATGTGCCGGACGAGTCGAACTCCGAATAGCGGCATGACGGACAGACATAGTGCGGTTCAAGAGGATTGACCTCGGAAATTCCGCAGAACGTCGCTACGAGCGAAGATCCGACAGATCCTCTCGAGCCGACAATATAACCGTCATCGTTGGATTTTTTCACGAGCTTATACGCAATGTAGTACATAATTGCAAAACCGTTTCCGATAATGGAGTCAAGCTCCTTATCGACACGCGCCTTGACGACCGGTGAAATCTCGCCTTCGTATTCGTAGAGCCGTTTCGCCGAATCCCAGGTAAGCTTTCGTATCTCATCGGCTGCGGTATCGATAATCGGCGGATATGTGCCGTCAGGGAAAGCCTTAAGTCCCGCCTCAATGCGATCCGCCACTGCGTTCGTATTGGTTACGACCGTCTCAAAAGCCTTGTCTTCTCCGAGATAGGCAAATTCTTCGAGCATTTCGTCGGTCGTGCGGAAATAGAGATCGCTCTGGAATTCCGCGTCCTTGTAACCCATATCCATGAGCATATATTTCCGGTACTCGCCGTCTTTCTTCTCGAGAAAGTGCGCGTCGGTTGTCGCGCAGACCGGAACCGCAAGATGCTCGCCGAGTATGACGATCAGACGGTTCAGGTTCATCAAGTCTTCCCTTGTTCTCATACCGCTTTCCGGGTTTCTGAGATAAAACTCGTTGTTGCAGATCGGCTGTATCTCAAGATAATCGTAAAAGCGCGCCATCCGGATAAACGCACGGTCTTCGAGCATGGCAGCTTTGGCTTTCTCCATGTCATTTCCGTTATCGCGGTAAAATGCCAGTATCTTTGAAAAGATCTCGCCGCGTTCGCATGCGCTGCCGATAATCAGGCCGGCATTAAAATAGGCCAGTTCGGATTTCGGGATACGGGGACGCATGCTGAAATATTCCGTGTGTGACTCGGAAACCAGTCTGTACATATGATAGAGTCCAAGAGTATTCTGCGCCAAGAGAATAATATGGAACACCTTGTGCTTGCGCGACATATACTCAGCACGCGGCAGATGGCCGGACTTTTCGTTCAGTTCGGAGGGCTTCGTAATATCGAAGCTGCGAAGTGTCTGAGAAAGGATATATCCCGATGTAATCGCGTCGGCCGACGCACGGTGCGCATTCGGGTTCTCAATTCCCAAATACTCCGCGACGGTCGCGAGCTTGGCGTTCTTAAGGTCCGGATAGAAAGCCCTCGCAAGATTAACCGTATCAATCGTCATCGGGTTAAACTTCACGCGGTAGTCCGCATGTTGTTCGATATCGACCGAAAATCCGGCGGCCCTCAGAAAGGAGAGATCAAACAGGGCGTTGTGCGCGCAGATCGGAAGCTCCCCTAAATAGTCCGCAAAAAGTCGTGCGGCATGAAAAGGATCGGGTGCGTCCTTACAGTCCTCTTCGCTTATACCGGTCAGTTCCGTAATTTTAGCCGGAATCTCGCAGCCCGGATTCACAAAGGTATGAAAACGGTCCGCAGGTACAAACACGCCGTTCTCGTCGGCCGCAAAGCGAACGGCTCCGATCTCCAGAAGCGAATCTTTGGCACAGTCAAGTCCCGTTGTCTCCACGTCAACCGCGACAAAACCGCGCGAAAAGTCCTCTTCACCCCGCAAATGATAAACGACACAGGGGCCGTCGTCGACAAGATAGCCCTCCATGCCTAAAATGACCTTGAAATTTCGGTCCGGCTTCTTCTTTTTTGTCGCTTTGTAAAACTCGGCGGCTTCCGGAAACCCTTGCACAACTCCGTGATCGGTTATGGCACACGCGGGGTGTCCCATTCTTTCCGCCTCTTTAAAAAGTTTATCAACATCGATAACCGCATCTTTGTCGCTCATTTTGCTGTGGCAATGAAGCTCGACGCGCTTGTATGCGGCTAAGTCCTGACGTTTGGGAGGAGCATTGGCTTCGATCTCACCTTCTACCGAGGCCTGAAGATCGTGCGTATACTTGTCGTCGTACGAAATATTGGCCTGAAAGCGGGCATAACCGCCTTTCTCGAATCGCTCCTCGAAATCATCCGCTTCTTTGGGTTTCATAAAACAAAGACAAGCGACACTGGACGTATTGTCCGTCACATAGAAGTTGACGCGAACCTTGTTGCCCGCCCTGGTCAGATTACACTCGTCAATCTCGACCTCGCCTTCAAACTGGACGAGCCCGGTATCTCTCGTAAATTCGCCGATCTTTACGAGCGGCAAAGTGGGATTCACTTTGCCCCAGACGATTCCTTCCGCCTTGACAGGACGCGTGAAATTCGTCTTATTTTCTTTTGCCGTAATCATCGACTTGTATTCCCAGGACTCCGTATTGACAGGCGGAGGCTCGGGCAGATTCGAATCTGCCGGCGGCGGATCACCGAAGCTCTGACCGGGTGCCGGCGGCGCGGCCCGTGAAGCGTCCTTCCTGGCTTTGCCGTTTCCGTTAGCGTCCCCATGTGCCTTAAACGAGGTCCTTGCATTCGGATTCTTCGATTGAGCGGGAGCCGGTTCGACGGGTTGGAACATGGAAGACTTAAGGAGCGCTTCGGCCGTGTCTTTCTTAAGCGCCTCCTCGTGCATCCTGATAAGATTCTTTTGCTTCATGTTCCCGGCCGTCCGGCTATACGTCCAGACAAACGGGCATGAAACTTCCAGAAACCTTTCCGTAAAGTTGGTGAAGCATTCGGCAAATTGATTTTCGAGCATCAGGTCAAGCGAATCGTCGAGATGCCCGGCAAGCTCGAGATCGCGTTTTTCGAAATCTGCATAGTTGATCAACGGAGCAAAGAGCGGATTCTCTCTTTTTAGCGCCGATACAATCCAGGGAACAAGCGAAAATATCATCGCGGGCCCCGAGGAATCGTCCTTCGGGAATCCGCTTAAAAACAAACGGACATGCGTAATGCGAAGCTCGGTCCTGATACCGTCTTCAAGATCAATCAGCAGGGTACCGTCGGGAATCTTCCCCAGAATATCCAGCTTCAATTCTATACCGCTCGCGTCCTCGCCCATACGTATACCCGTAATGGCGGCGCGCAGCGTTTTGGCCGTCTCAATCAGCCTGTCATTGCGCGAAAAGGACATAACAAAATCTTTAAGAAATACCATTCTTCTCGTTCTTCTCCTGTCGTTTCTCTAAAAGCTGTGCTTCACCCATCGCGCGGATCTCCGCTAAAAGTTCCTGAACGGCAGATTCTGCGGGTATTTTCCGGATTGCGGCGCCCTTCTTAAAAAGCAGAAACTCATTCTTTCCTCCCGCGATACCGATATCCGACTCCTTTGCTTCGCCGGGGCCGTTTACGACACATCCCATAACGGCAACTTTCAGATCATACGGCATATCGCGGACTTCCTTCTCGATCCTCTCGGCGAGCTCGATCAGCGGTACCTGCGTACGGCCGCACGTCGGACAAGAGATCAGGCGGACGCCGTGGGAGCGAAGATTCAGCGCTTTCAGGATACCGTATGCGGCGTACACCTCTTCGACCGGATCGCTGGTAAGCGATACACGGATCGTATCGCCGATGCCTTCGGCCAGGAGGGTTCCGATACCGACCGACGAGCGGATGATGCCGTCCCTTAACGTTCCGGCTTCTGTGACGCCGACATGAAGAGGGTACGGCGTTTTCGCGGCAAGTAGTCTGTAGCTTTCGATCGTAAGAAGCGGATCCGACGACTTTATGCTGACGACAATGTCACGAAAACCGACCCTTTCAAGGGATTCTATGGCGCCAAGCGCACTCATCGCCATAGACTCACGGTTCACTCCGCCATATTTTTCGAGCATCTCAAAAGAGATCGAACCGGAATTGACACCGACGCGGATCGGTATCCCGTGTTCCTTCGCAGCCTGCGCAACTGCGTCGATCCTGTCTTCTCCGCCTAAGTTGCCGGGATTGATGCGGATCTTCGCCGCGCCGTTTTCGATGGCCAGAAGCGCAAGCCGATAATCAAAGTGTATGTCCGCAACGACGGGGATCGGCGAGTTCTTTACAATATCCGCAAGCGCCAGAGCGGCTTCCCGGTCCGGAATTGCCACACGTGTCAATTCGCAGCCGGCTTCGGCAAGACGCTCAATCTGCGCGATCGTGGCCGCCGCGTCACGTGTATCCGTATTGTTCATCGACTGTACGACAACCGGGGCGTCGCCGCCGATTGCAATACTTCCGACTCTAACTTTGTTCGTAACATGTCTTTCCATAAATTCACCCCACCAGCCTTGTAATATCCGAATAGAGCGCGAAAATGACCAGCATAATGAGTACGGTAAATCCAATCACATTGATGACGCGCTCGGTTTTCAGTGAGATTTTGCGTCCCCGTATCAGCTCAACCGTTACCATAACAATCGAGTTGCCGTCGAGGCCCGGAAGCGGAAGCATATTCGAAAAAGCAAGACCGACCGAAATAAGGCCTGCCATTAGGCCAAGATTATAGAGCTTGACCTGATCGTCCACCTGCGGAGCATCTACAACCTGCGACACAACAGATACAATGCCGACCGGGCCCGAGACGACATCGGTAACTTCTACATCTCCTTTGACCATATCCTTAAGACTCTCAATAGAAACGTGAATAACGGAGACGGAATAGAGGACGGATTCTTTAATGAGATCTCCGAAACCACTTCCCATCGTAATTCTGATTCCGCGTTCATTGGCACTCTGATACGTAACAGCCTTTATCGTAAGTTCTATCGTTTTCCCGTCGCGGAGCACAGTAAGGGTTATCGTCTCGGCATCCTTGTCGCGTATATCCGCATAGCCCGGATCCTTAACCGGAATTCCGTTCAGCGCCATGACGATATCGTCTTTTTGAACCAGCGGATTTCCGCCGTTCTGGTCCTTGTCAACGTCTACAACCTTCATGCCGCCTTCCTTGGATAATTCGGATTCTACGGTTATTCCGATTCTGTATCGAACCGAATACTCGGGATTTAGAGTAACCTGATACTCCTTCCCCGTCTGCGCCGATTTAAGCGTCATAACAAGAGGTCCATCGTCAGATATTTTCGACCACATATAACCGATATCCAGATCGGTAAAAATCTGCTGACCGTCGATTCGGGTGATTTCGTCTCCGCTCTTCGCTTCCGTGGCTGCCATCTGCGTCCCGTCTGCGATTACGCCGAGTTTTGTTGACGTAAATCCATAATAAGAGAACACGAGTGCAAAAATCAGAATTCCGAGAAAAAAGTTGACAACCGGCCCCGCAAGAGAAACAAGGAGCCTCTTCCACCGGGCTTGATTGATCAGCGAATCCGGATTCAATAGTCCGTTGTCGTCTTCCTCCATGCCGGGAAAACGCACATAAGCGCCGAACGGAATCAGGCGGATATGGTATTCGACACCTTTTCTTTTCCACGAAAAAAGCGACGGTCCGATAAAGACGGACAGTTCTTCCACCTTGATCCCGAGCATTCTCGCGACAATGAAGTGACCTATTTCATGCGCTGCGGCCAGAAGACCCAAGCCCAGCACGGCAATAACAATTCCAAGTGCCGACATATCACACATCCGATCCGGCTCTGCTCAATTACAGATGCCGCCTATCATTTTACCGTATTTACGTCGAATTAATTCACGCGATTCAAAAAATACAGTGAACGAAATGTAACGTCGGGTTCCCGGCTGCACGACGAATTCCATAAATGCTTTACGGATTGCGCGGCCAATCCGTATGCTGCGCGGTCATTCCCGACACATATCAGAAGATTTTCCGTACGAATTCTCTGGCCCACCGGTCCATTTCCATCACGCCATCAACGTCAAAGGACTTAACAACACCTTCGCGCTCATGCGCATTCATGCAGACCTCGATGCTTTCGGCGATCATCGGGAAAGATATTTGTCCGTTCATAAAGTGAGCTACGGCCTCTTCGTTGGCCGAATTCATGACGACAGGCAGAGAGCCGCCGATCCTTCCCGCATGATATGCGAGATCGAGACAGCGGAAAACGGACGTGTCACATTTTTCGAAATGCAGATCCGAGCAGGCAGCGTCAAACGGGTCAAAAGGCTCGCTTAAATGGGTTCTCCGCTCCGGATAGAATAAGGCAATCTGGATCGGAAGCATCATATTCGGACGCCCCATCTGACCTAAGACCGAACCGTCGCTCATGCGAACCATCGAGTGTACGATACTCTGCGGGTGAACGACGACCGTTATTTTGTCGACCGGCACATCGAAAAGCCAGCCGGCTTCGATGACTTCCAGACCCTTGTTCATCATGGAAGCGGAATCAATCGTAATCTTGCCGCCCATTTTCCACGTCGGGTGCGAAAGGGCTTCCTTTACGGTGACTTCGGATAGCTGTTCCCGTGTGAATCCGCGAAAAGGTCCTCCCGACGCTGTCAGAAGAATTCTTTCGAGACTGCCGGCCGGCTGCCCCCAAAGGCACTGCCAGATCGCCGAGTGTTCACTGTCGACCGGAAGAAGCTGTACTCCTTTGGAATGAACGAGCGGCATCACGATGGATCCGCCGGCAACAAGCGTCTCCTTGTTCGCGAGCGCAATGTCTTTTCCGGCCTCAATTGCGGCAATTACCGGTTTAAGTCCCTTGACTCCGACCATGGCGGCGACCGTCATATCCGCTTCCGATATCGATGCACAAACCAGATTGCCCTCGTCGCCGCAGTATACTTCGGTGGGAAATTCCGATCCCTGCAGCTTCTTTTCGAGCAGGAGAGCATCATCAGGCGAGGCCACGCTTACGGCCGCCGGATGAAACTCATCAATTTGCTTAAGAAGGAGCTCAATATTCGAGCCGCAGGTCAAAGCTGCAATTTTAAAATCGCCCGGAAATCCGCGAACCACTTCGAGAGTCTGACATCCGACGGAACCGGTCGAACCGAGGATACTTAATGTCTTCATTTGGAATCACCCGTGAGCAAAATAGAATGCCAGAAGCAAAGCCATCGGGAGCGTAAAAAAGGCACTGTCAAAACGGTCCAGAAGACCGCCGTGTCCGGGAAGAATCTTCCCGAAGTCCTTAATTCCGGCCCATCTCTTGATGGCGGAAGCCATCCAGTCGCCGATCTGGGATACCGCCGACAGAATCAGTCCGGAGACACCGGCCAGCACATAGAAAACCGGACGGCTCAAGTCCGTCTGAATCCGGGAGTCCAGAAACAGCCAGAAAAACAGGACCATAATCAGCGCAGACCCGATCGCACCGCCGATGCAGCCTTCCCAGGTCTTCTTCGGACTGATATGCGGAACAATTTTGTGCTTTCCGAGGAGAGATCCCGTGAAATAGGCGAACACATCGGAAACCCACGGAGCGATTACGCCGATTGCGACGAAGTACCATCCGTTGGGAACAAAAAGACCTGTAATATTGGCACAGGCCAAGGGAAACGACACGTACAGCAGAACGCCCGATGTTGCTATTCCGTCGGCGAATGCATGTTCGCCGGGCTGTATGAGAACAAGAAAAATTACGGCATTCATGGCAAGCATCAGCACCGAGAGGCAGTAAATACTAAGGGCCAAAAGAGCGGAATTCGAAAAAAGCCGCACGATTACGGGTAGTATGGAAAGGCACGCTCCGAAATAGCTCAGATATTGACTCGGCCTAAGACCTTTGGCCTGAACGCAAAGAATCATTTCACGTGCACAGATCAAGGCGACCGCCGCCCAAAGAACGGACAGAACATACGGACTGAAATAGCCCGGAATGAAGAATAGCAAAATGGCAAATGCAAAAACAAAGCCGGTAATTACTCTTTGTTTCATGAATCAGGGAACAGATACGGGATAACAGTTATCCTCTTCTCTGCTCCACTCCTTTCAAATATTGTGCGGTAACCCTTCTTCCGTTTTGTCGCCGTAAGAAGGTTAACGCTTTTTCCCGGCAGAAAGTCCGCCGAAACGCCTGTCTCTTTGGCCGAATGCCTTAAAAGCCTCGGTCAGCTCATCAAATCCGAAGTCGGGCCATAGTGTCATCGATACCCAGAACTCTGAATACGCTGACTCCCAAAGGAGAAAATTCGAAAGGCGCTGTTCGCCGCTAGGGCGGATAATGAGATCGGGATCCGGTACGTCCGGAAGATACATATTCTGTGAAATCATTTTCTCCGTGATATCACCGGGAGTTATATTCCCATCTGCGACATCCTGCGCAATTTTCTGGCACGCGCTTAAGACTTCACGGCGTCCGCCGTAATTGAATGCGATGATCAGGTCCATTCTCTTGCGGTGTATCGAGGTCTTCTCGGCACGTTCGCATACCGCGCGAATGTTTTCCGGAAGAGCCGCAATATCGCCGGAGAAACGGACACGAATCCCTTCCTTTTCGAGTTCCGGATCGTATTTCTCGAAAAACTCGACGAATAGTTCCATCAATCCGTGTACTTCATCGTCGGGTCTCGACCAGTTTTCCGTAGAAAAGGCATATACCGTCAGATACCGTACGCCGTAGAATCCGCAGTTTCTGCAGATCTCCTTCAGGTTCTCGGCACCGGCTCTGTGTCCTGCCGATCTTGGAAGATGTCGCTCTTCGGCCCAGCGTCCGTTGCCGTCCATGATAACGGCCAGATGCGTCGGAACCTTAACGGATGCGTCATCTTGAAGAGGCGCGGATCCGCTTCTCTTCGCGGGTTTCCCCGGGAAGATTAATTTTAGAAGGTTCCTTTTTGGAAAACGCATAAAAACTCCTCTGAAGAAAACGAATTTTGAAATGAAAATAGAATTCCCGACCGGAAATCAAATCTCCATCAGATCCTTTTCCTTGGCAGCTGCGTGCTTTTCAACTTCAACGATATACATGTCGGTAATTTTCTGCATTTTCTCTTCAAAATCCGCCATATCGTCATCGGTAATTTCTTTTTTCTTATGAAAGGCACGGTATGTCTCAATCGCGTCTCTTCGGATGTTGCGAACAGAAACCTTGGACTCCTCCTCGAAATTGTGGACCTGTTTTACGAGATCCTTACGTCTTTCCGTAGACAAAATCGGGAAAGAGAGACGGATCATCTTGCCGTCATTTCCCGGATTGATACCGAGATCCGATTCAAGGATTGCTTTCTCGATGGCCCGCATGGTTGAGGGATCCCAAGGCGTCAGCGTAATCATACGCGGTTCCGGTACCTGAATATTGCAGACAGCATTCAACTGCGTCTTTGTGCCATAATAATCAATATAGATTCTGTCTAAAACGTGCGGATTTGCACGTCCGGCGCGAATGGCGTTTAGATTATCAGATAAATTCGAAATGGTCTTGATCATCTTCTCTTCGTAATGATTATAGGTTTCCTTTGTGATTGTCTGCATCTTCTGGTACCGCCTCCCTTTTTCTTCTTATTTTACCAGAGTTCCGATATTTTCGCCTTGAACAATACGGATAATATTTTCCGGGTCCTTCATGGAAAACACAAGAATTGCCGTCTTATTATCACGGCAAAGCGCCGCTGCCGTAGCATCCATGACTTTCAAATCGAGCTTTAATACTTCATCGTGTGTTATTGTCTCATAACGTACGGCATCCGGATACACATTCGGATCCTTGTCGTAGACGCCGTCAACCATCGTTGCCTTGCAGAATACATCCGCTTCGATCTCGGCTGCACGCAAAGCCGCACCCGTGTCGGTTGAGAAAAAAGGATTTCCGGTTCCGCACGCAAAAATGACGATCCGTCCCTTTTCCAGATGGCGAATGGCACGTTTGCGAATGTAAGGTTCGGCCATCTGACGAATCTCAATGGCAGACAGGACACGGGTTACCGCTCCCGACTGTTCGAGTGCATCCGACAGGGCGAGTGCATTCATCATGGTTGCGAGCATTCCCATATGGTCGCCGGTTACGCGATCCATATTCTCACTCGTTCTGCCGCGCCAGAAATTCCCTCCGCCGACAACAACCGCCACTTCGACACCCAGATCCGAAACGCGCTTTATCGTTTCGCTGATCACGCGAAGAACCGGATCATTGATGCCGATCTTCTTGTCACCGGCCAAAGCTTCGCCGCTGATCTTCAGAAGGATACGTTTGTAAACTGGTTCACTCATCTTTCTACCTCCGTATAGCGGGTGACATGCACCTTTTTTCATTCTATCTTTAAAGTGCCTTAAAAAAAAGCCGTCATGATAAAATCATGACAGCTTCTTAATGATTGTCACACAGCCATATTAATGAATCTGCTTCATAACTTCTTCGGCGAAGTTCTCTTCCTTCTTGGCAATGCCCTCGCCCATCTCATAACGGACGAAACGGCGAATAGCAACCTTCTCACCGATCTTGGCGGTCATTTCCTTCTGCAGAATCTCGATTGTCTTGGAATCATCCTTGACATATTCCTGCTCAAGAAGACAGGTCTCTTTATAGAACTTGGCAATGGAACCCTCAACGATTTTGTCAAGGATCTTCTCCGGCTTGCCTTCGTTCAAGGCCTTATTGCGGATGATTTCCTTTTCCTTCTCGATCTCGTCGGCCGGAACTTCGTCACGGGAAACCCAACGGGGGCTCGTAGCGGCAATCTGCATGGCTACATCACGAACAAACGCTCTGAAGTCTTCATTCTTTGCGGCAAAGTCTGTCTCTATATTAACTTCGACAAGAACACCGATACGGCCGCCGGCATGAATATACGCATCAACGATACCCTCTGCAGCAATACGTCCGGCCTTCTTGGCGGCGGAAGCGATACCTTTCTCACGAAGAATGGTAATCGCCTTGTCTACGTCACCGTTGCTCTCCTGAAGAGCCTTCTTGCAGTCCATAATACCGGAACCGGTTAATTCACGAAGTTCCTTAACTTGTGCGGCTGTAATTTCTGCCATAAATATATCCTCCTAAATTCCTGCGCTGACACAGTTTACTTAAATACGAATGAAATTAAGCTTCCGTTGCCTCTTCGACAACCGCTTCCACGATTTCCGGCTTCTCGGCAGCTTCTTCAGAAGAAGCTACTTCGAGCTGTTCGCCCTGACGTGCTTCGATTACAGCATCCGCCATACGGCCTGCAATCAGCTTAACGGCACGGATAGCGTCATCGTTGCCGGGAATGACATAATCGACTTCTTCCGGATCACAGTTGGTATCGACGATGGCGACAAGCGGAATTCCGAGTCTTCTTGCTTCCGCAACAGCCAGATGTTCTTTTCTGGTATCAACGATGAAAATCGCGCTGGGAAGGCGTGTCATAGTCTGAATACCGCCTAAGTTCTTCTCCAGCTTCTCCATCTCGAGTTTAAGCTTGGCAACTTCCTTCTTGGGGCGAAGATCAAACGAACCGTCTCCAGCCATCTTCTGAAGTTCTGTCAGACGTGCAACTCTCTTCTTGATCGTTGTGAAGTTCGTAAGAGTACCGCCGAGCCAGCGATTATTGATGAAATACATTCCGCAGCGTACGGCTTCTTCGGCAATAGAATCCTGAGCCTGCTTCTTGGTGCCGACGAAAAGGATCGTGCCGCCGTCCATTGCAACCTGACGAACGAACATATAGGCTTCATCCGCCTTGCGAACCGTCTTCTGAAGGTCAATGATGTGAATACCATTGCGCTCCGTGTAGATGTACTCAGACATCTTGGGGTTCCATCTGCGGGTCTGGTGTCCAAAATGTACACCTGCTTCAAGTAACTGTTTCATAGAAATAACGGGCATAATTGTTCCTCCTGTTTTCTTCCATGGAGTGCACACCTTAACTCTTAAGGCACACGAGAATTCCTCCATGTGTTTTTTGATCTCTAAAATACTACCATGAGTATCCTGTTCTGGCAAGTAAAAACTTCTCGATACAGAATCTCCTGGTTTGTATCTGGCATTTTTCTTCTGCCCCCCTATATTATCAGATAACTCGTGTTAAAATAATCGTAAAATTTGCTTAATTGGAGGAATGAACATGCCGGTTAACGATCTCTCCGAAAACGAAAAGGATTCCATTCTTTCTATACTCGAAGACCTGATTGCCATCCCGAGCGTCAAAGGTGATGCTGCGGCAGATGCCCCTTATGGATTGAACACATTGGAAGCACTGCGGTACATGCTGAATCTCGGCAAGGCCAACGGCTTCAAAACGAAAAATCTACAGGGCCGTGCCGGATATATCGAATGGGGAAGCGGCTCGAAAATGATCGGCATACTCTGTCATCTTGACGTGGTACCGGCCGGAGAAGGCTGGACGGAGGACCCGTTTACGCTTCGCAGTGAGAACGGCCGGTTGATCGGACGCGGCATCAATGACGACAAGGGTCCGGCTGTTTGCATTCTCTACGCGATGATTCGGCTTAAGAAGAGCGGGTACATTCCCAAATGCCGCGTTCGTCTGATTCTCGGACTAGACGAGGAATGCGGCGGCGATGACATGGAACATTACAAGAAAGTGGAAGAGCTTCCGACAATAGGCTTCACACCCGATGCGGATTTCCCCGCCATTTTTGCCGAAAAAGGAATTCTTCAGCTCTCCTTTACGGCATCGGGGTGCGAAAAGATAAAGGTCAGCGCAGGCGAGCGTCCGAATATGGTTCCCGCGCACTGTACCATTGAGAAGATCGATACGGGCGAGATCATCGAAGCTTTCGGCATACCGGCACACGGTTCAAAACCCGCACTCGGCGTCAATGCGATCAGCGAAGCTGTTAAGAAACTTAATCGCGAAACAATCGAGTCAGTCCCTCTCCTCCGCTTCTTTTCCGAAACAATCGGCGAAGATACTACGGGAAAAGGTCTTATCAAGGATCTCCCGAGCGATGTATCCGGTTTTCTAACCGCGAATGCAGGTGTCCTTACGATCGACAATCAAAGATCGCAGATGCTTCTCGACATCCGGTACCCCGTTACGGCATCCTCGGAATCATTATTAAACGAGATCCGGGGAAAAGCGGAATCCTACGGAATTCGCTGCGACACTTATAACCATCAGCCTCCGCTCTTCAAGGACTTACGTGATCCTCTCATTACAACGCTTATCTCGGTATACGAAAAGTACCTTTCCTCCGTCACCTTCGAAGAAACCGTTACGGAAGAAGAAAAGAAAGAATACACAACGACGCCCGCCAAACCTCTTGCGATTGGCGGCGGAACATATGCCCGTTCCATGCCCGGTCTTGTTGCATTCGGTCCCGCCTTCCCCTGGGAAAAGGATCAAGCGCATCAGGTAAACGAATCCATGTCCGAGGAAATGATCTATCTCCTTGTGAGAATCTATGAGGATGCAATACGTGCTCTTGCCGGTATTCTGTAAACACGGAATGTCTATGCCAGACACTTCGGAAGGGACTGTCTCAGCACGAAAGTTGAGAGACAGTCCCTTTCTTTTTCGGGTACATTCAATAACGGATTTTCCATTTTCAGTAAATCTCTGTAAACGGTGAATTATAAAAGGCGCCCGGTTCCGAAGAAACAGGCGCCCTATTATCACAAGTTATAACAGGTATCAGATAAATCTGCGGATGGTTGTGACATATGTCGTACTCAGAGATGCTGAAACGACTTCATCTAGACGGCTCGATGCATGTATGATACTGCCGCCGCCTACATAGAGAGCCACATGGTCTACAACTCCGTCGCCGGTATAGTCATAGCAGATTACGTCACCGACCGTTACGTCGGCTGCACTGATTGCGGTTCCCTGCTGAGATATGGAGTTCGAATAATGCGGAAGCGAAATTCCGTAGTAATTGCTGTAAACGTAAGAGACGAAGCCCGAACAGTCAAAGCCGCTCGGAGAAGCACCCGTATAGTAATAATCGACGCCGATGAACTGAGAACAGTATGTCGCTAGATCGGTCGTTCCGGGAGCTACCGTACCGGCTGAAGAAGATCCGGATGAGGGCGAAGGTGCACTCGGCTTCTCGGAAGAAACAAGCTTGACATTAACATAGGTATCTTTAACCGTTCTGAACCATCCGTTGCTGGTCTTGGCTACAACTTCAATGGCATCACCGGTACTAAGTGTTTTGGTTACATTATAGTCAGTGCCCGGACCGGAACGCACGTTGATCTCACCGATTGCATAATACGTACCGGAAGTTTCCGTCTCGGTAACCTTCGGCCTGGGAGTCGGTGTCGGCGTGGGGGTCGGAGTCGGTGTAGGCGTCGCGATAAAATCCGTGGACAGGAAGGAAGATAAAACATACCCTATCGATCCGTCTTCAAGCGTAACCTTAGACCATTCCGATCCGATGCCGGTACGTGTGACGCGGTTGGAATAGGAAAGGGTCGCAATAAGCTCTCCGCTTGAGGCAGGCATCGAACGCACATTGACGCCGCTCGTATTGACATAAACCACCGAGTTATCGGCTGTAAACACGGTCGGATCCAAAAGTTCAACCGGGCTTCCGTCTTCTGAATTGTGTTCGGTGATTGTATATGTATTGTTATTGACCGCCTGGTTCAATGTATCGTTTGTAGCTGCCTTCTCGGTCAGAGCCAATGCGGCGGTCTGTAATTCTTCGCTGTTTCTGTTGGAAAGATCATACATGTCTCCGGATACGGGAACATAATCGGTAGCGGCAGCATTTTCGGTGGAAGGAACTTGAAGATAGACATCCGTTGTATAGCCCGCACGGAAAAGCGGTATTGCCGTAACTACCAGGAGAGATCCTGCAATAAGCGCCATTCCTCTGATGAGTGTCGAACGCGAGGGGCGGCGGCGCAAATTTTTGAAGTTGTCTCCGTGTAAGTGAAATAGCTTTTTCATTAATCCTCCAAGGTCAAAGCGCACTCATTAACACTTAAGTCACAATGTACGCTTCTTTCAAAACTGTCAAATAGATAAGAACGTTTCGATTTGATAATGTAATTATAGTGCATTTGTACAGTTACGGGAACCCCTGTTGCGAAATTGTAACATTTGTTTACATTTCAAAACGCATCGTCTAAAACTTGAAAAGGCTTACATACTGGTGCTTTGTAGCGCAAATATTTTGAAAAGTACGATGGCTCTAAAGCAAAATAGTGGTATTTTGCAAATCAAACTAATAAATTTTCCGCACAAAAAAAGCGGCTGAAACCCGATTTCTCAAAAAGGTTTTAGCCGCTCGTTTATGAACGAATTGTAACTTCTAAATTATTCCTGTGTCTTTTCCGGTGTTTCTTCGACAACAGCCGCTGCTTCAACGGGTGCTGCTTCTTCGACAACAACCGCTGCTTCAACGGGAGCCGCTTCTTCAACTGCAGCTGTTTCTTCGACAGGAGCTGTCTCAGATTCAGCAGATACTTCCGGATCAATCGGCTCTACTTCCTTGATGCTGATGCTGATACGTCTTGCTGTATTATTAACCTCAAGAACGCGGGCATCAATCTCCATGCCTTCCTTAAGAACGTCATCCGGCTTGTTCAGACGGAAATTCGAGATCTGGGAAACATGGCAAAGAGCGTCAAGACCGGACTCGATCTCAACAAAGGCGCCAAACTGAAACATCCGGACAACTTTGCCGTGAACAATGGATCCAACCGGGAATCTCTCTTCGATATCGTGGTAAGGATCATCTTCGGGCTTCTTGTAGCCAAGAGAAATTCTCTTCTTTTCCGGATCAAAATCCTTAACAAATACATGAATCGTGTTGCCGACCGAAACGACTTCCGAAGGATGACGGATACGGTTCCAGGAGAGTTCGGATACATGAACGAGACCGTCCACGCCGCCGATGTCTACGAAAGCACCGAAATCTGTAAGGCTTCTTACAACACCGTCATATTCGGCACCGATCTGGATTGTACCCCAGACTTCGTCTGCCTTGGCACGACGCTGTGTATTAAGAAGAGAGCGGCGGGAACCGGAGACACGCAGACGGCGCTTGTCCGGATCGTACTGTGTGATAAGAATCTGAATCGTCTTGCCCTTGTAGGAGTCGAGATCATCGACAGCCGACATCTCAAGCTGTGTGCGATGAATATAGATGTCAACACCGCCGAACGTCGCGATAACGCCGTCCTTAACTACGTTCGTAATCTTAACGGTTACAGGCGTCTTATTCTCATAGGCCTCTTCGATCTGTGTCTTGTACTTGCCGAAATCAACATGTGCCTTGGAGAGAAGAATCTCCTTGCCCATATCGGAATTCCTGACGCTTCTTACATACACTTCGATCTCAAGGTGCTCTGCAATGGCGGCTTCCAAATCAAAATCCGGATCGTTGGCGAATTCATGACGAGGAATCCTTCCTTCAGACTTATCGTGGACGTCTACATAGACATACTCATTGTCAGCTGAAGTAATCGCTCCCTTCACAGTAGCGTTTTTCCTCAGCTGTGGGATACTGTCGATGTAATCTCCAAAATTAATGTCCATTTGTTCCTGATTAGCCATGGCTTCGTTCTCACTCATTGTTTGGATAACCTCCCTGATTATGCTTTCTGGCGTTGACGCACCTGCGGTTATTCCGACCGTAACATCTCCGGATCTTACATCAAGATTCGGAAGCAGTTCATTCAAGTCGGAAGCATCGCCGATCAGATACGTGTCGGCACAGCAACTTTTGCAGATATCGTAAAGCTTCATGGTATTCGAGCTGCCGCGGGAACCGATTACAAGCATGTAATCAGATGCGGCCGCAATGTCACGGGCTTCGCGTTGTCTGTTTTCAGTCGTACTACATATTGTATCAAAAATCTGATCTTTTGCAATTTTATTCTTGATATTTTCACGGATTTTCTGAAATTCTTCTGCCGAGAATGTGGTTTGAGACACAAGTACGCTGTTTCCCATTTCATCGTTAAACTCTTTTAAGTCGCCGGCGTTCCCGATCACCCGCACCGGACCCGCACACTCTCCGCAAATACCGGTCACTTCCGGGTGACCCTTTGTTCCGGAGATGATGACACTTTTTCCTTCCTGACTCGCCTTCCGGACAATTCTGTGAATTTTTTCCACATACGGACATGTACAATCGATTACATCACATTTCTTGCTTTTCAGCTTTTCCCTGATATCCGGAGATATACCGTGTGCGCGTATGATAACGGTACTTTCGGGATTTATATCCTCTACACTTTCGACCAGCGTTATTCCGCGCGAAAGAAGATCGGCCACAACATATTCGTTATGCGTTATGGCGCCGAGCATATAGGTCGGAAGCTTTCTGTCAGGATTTGAAAGACAGGCATATGCTGCTTTTACGGCATGATCGACACCGAAACAAAATCCGGAAGATTTCGCTACCTTAAGATGCATACCTGCGCCCTCCTAGTTCGTGCCGCGGAAGAGTTCCTGCGGAAGATGGCTAAGAAGCGCGTTTAAGGTCTCTTCGCGTGTATTGGCAGTCGTATCGATCTCAATGGCATCGGGCATTTTCTTAAGGGGGGCAAAGGCTCTCGTTGAGTCCTGTTTGTCGCGGTAAAGAATATCGGCCAGCACGTTCTCGTAGGTCTCCCCTGCTATACCGCGGAGCTTGAGCTCCTCAAACCTTCTTTTCGCGCGCTCTTCCGGATCTGCCGTCAGGAAAAATTTGTATTTCGCGTCCGGAAGCACAAAAGATCCGATATCGCGTCCGTCCAGTACGACGTTTCTCGTACCCGCAATCTCCCGCTGCATCGCAACCATTTTCATGCGGACGGACGGGATTGCAGATATATCAGAAGCGGCAACCGATACTTCAGGCTTGCGAATAGCGGACGATACATCCTCTCCGTCTAAAAAAACATGTTGTGTTCCGTCAATAAAACGGATATCAATGTCGATATTCTCCAGCATTTTCGTGACAGGCGCTTCGTCATTCGGTGCAATTCCGGAAAGAATAGCTTTCAGGCCGCATGCTCTGTACATCGCTCCCGTATCCAGATAGAGAATTCCGAGAATCTGGGAAACAGCGCGGGCCAGCGTGCTCTTTCCGGATCCGGAAGGTCCGTCGATCGCGATTTGAAAATGTGACATGCTTATTCCTTTCATATGGCCCTGTGTCCAAGGCCGATCGCAATTTCATTCAAGTGGAGGAGTCCAATACCGAAGAAGCAGCATACGCTGATATGGTCGCCGAACCGGGCGATCCCGATTTTGCCGCCGACGTTAAGTCCGATCGCTTTTGATGTGATCTGCGAAATCGCCTCACGCGCGGCACCTGCAAGCGCACCCTCTTCGATGTGCGTTTCGCCGATGATCCCTTCCCGCTTGGCCGCGACCACGGTCCGCTCGATTATTTTCGAGACGGAGGATATGAACTCGCCGCCAAAATCAGCGGCTGTTGTATGGATTCCGTCTTCCAGGAACTTTTCCTTCAGTTCATATTCGTTTTCCCGTGAGGTCGTCAGGGCAATCATAATCGCTGCGGATGCAGCCAGCTTGCTGTTGGCAATCGATTCTTTCATAATCTCACCTCCCGGTTCTATTTAAATGATCGGAAGCTCTGCTTTTCTGTCTTTGCCTTTGTCATAAACCTTATACTCATCCCAAAGATGTTCAAGTGCTTCAAACGTCTGCTCGATGTGATCGCGTTTCCGCATACCGAGCGCTACGATTAGCGCATTGATCAGCGACAAAGGCGCGACGAGAGAATCAACAAAAGACGCCATATCCGAGGTTGCAAACAAAGCGACATCCGCGTGTTCCGAGAGCGGCGTATCCGCTTTATCCGTAATAGCGACTACGGCGGCTCCGCGCTGTCTTGCATACTGCATGGACTGAATCGTCCGCATGGAGTATCGCGGGAAGCTGATACCGATCAGTACATCGCCCGGTCCGATCGGAAGGATTTGCTCGAAAACTTCATTGGCGCTGTTGCTGTGTATATGACGGACATCGTCGAACAGCAGCGTAAAATAGAAGTGAATAAACGAAGAAAGAGGCGCCGAACTGCGAAGTCCCATGACAAAAATGCGCTTGGCTCCCAGAATGGTCTCCACGGCCTTGCTGAAGGCAGCTTCGTCAATGCTCTCAAAAGTAGTCTTCAGATTGTCGATATCCGCCTGAAGTATGGAGTTCAGAACCTGCGCATCGCTCGAAAAACGGCGGGACGCATTCAGGCGCTGCACGCTTGTCAGCTTAACCTTAAGTTCTTCCTGAAGAAGTCTTTGGAAATGAGGATAACCCTCATACCCGAGTTCCATCGTAAACCGTACAACCGTCGATTCGCTGACGCCCGCTTCCTCTCCGATTTTGGCGGCTGTCATATATGCCGCTCTCTCATAGTCGGAAAGAATAAACCGTGCAATCGATTTCTGCCCTTTGCTCATTCTGGGCATCTCAGCCTCTATATGTTCGACCAGACTCGAATACCGTATATCCTGATTTCCGGTCTCTTTTTGCTGCATTTTCATGCACCTCCAATGCTTTTTCGGTTCTCTATTAATTTATTATACATGGAAACGCCGGAAGAAGGCAAAAAAATGAAAGCCTTCCGAAGAAAACTTTCATTTTCTGCAGTATGAGTAACGGATCAGACAGGCTGATAGGCACCTTGTGTACTTCCAACCTGATCGTCAATTCCGTGGTGCTCCGTCCATCTTGCCTTGAAAAACTTCTCGGCAACCTGGGGGAACATCGCCCATGTAAGAACATCTTCCGGCTGCTCGTAATATTCCTTCATCTGTTCTTTCACGTTTTCAAGCTCGGGAGCAAGGGCATCCGCCGGACGTCCCGTAATCTGCTTCTCATCACCGAGAATTTTCGTGATGATTTCTTCGGAGATCGGAGCCGGAGTTGATCCGTATTCTCCCTTAACGACCGCCTTGGATTCCTTGGGGACCATCTTGTATCGCTCGCCTGTGACCACGTTCATAACCGCCTGCGTTCCGACAATCTGAGACGAAGGTGTTACAAGGGGCGGGAATCCAAAATCTTCGCGGACACGCGGCACTTCCTCAAGAACCTTGAGAAGCTGGTCTTCTTTACCGGCCTGTTTCAGCTGGGAAACAAGATTGCTGAGCATACCGCCGGGTACCTGATACTTAAGCGCATTGACATCGACTCCCAGAACCTTCGTATTGATGAGACCCGAGGCGATCCATCTCTCACGAATCGTCGAAGCATAGGCCGAAATATCAGACAGAAGATTCAAGTCGAGTCCCGTATCATATTCGGTTCCGTTGAGCGTTGCGACAATCGGTTCCGTAGCCGGCTGGGATGTGCCGAGTGCCAGCGGTGAAAGCGCGCAGTCAACGATATCGACGCCTGCTTCGATCGCCTTCAGATAGGTCATCGAAGCGACACCGGACGTGTAATGGGAATGAAGCTCAATAGGAAGGTCAGTTACGGCCTTGATCGCCTTGACCAGCGAATACGCCTCGTACGGCAGAAGAAGTCCGGCCATGTCCTTGATGCAGATGGAATCGGCGCCCATTTCCGTTAAGCGTTTCGCATCTTCGGCGAATTTCTCGTTGGTGTGATACGGACTCGTCGTATAGGCAATCGCCGCCTGTGCATGACCGCCTTCGCGCTTACATGCCTTCATGGCGCGCTCGATATTCCTGTAATCGTTCAAAGCATCGAAAATACGAATAATATCGATACCGTTAGCCACGGAGCGTTCGACGAAAGAATCGACGACATCGTCGGCGTAATGCTTGTACCCGAGAAGGTTCTGTCCGCGAAGCAGCATCTGGAGCTTCGTATTCGGGCAGGCCGCGCGAATTTTCCTTAATCTGTCCCACGGATCTTCGTTCAGGAAACGAACGCAGGAATCAAAGGTTGCTCCGCCCCAGCACTCAAGTGCGTTATAACCGACTTTATCCAAATCGGCAAGCATCGGCTCCATTTCTGCGTATGTCATTCGTGTGGCGGCAAGTGACTGATGCGCGTCACGCAAAATTGTCTCTGTAATCTTAACCATATGTGTCCCCTTTTCCTCTCCGCCGTTATCAGGCAAACGAAACGAGCGTCTCGCCGGCATTTACGGTAGAACCCTTCTGGACATAAATCGCGGCGATGGTTCCGTCAATATGCGCGACAATTTCGTTTTCCATCTTCATGGCTTCCAGAATCAGAAGGATATCTCCGCGCTTGACCTGCTGACCGGCAGCGGCTGTTACGGACAAAATTGTACCGGGCATCGGGGCGCGAAGCACTTCGCCCTTGATGTCGGAAGGTGCTGCGGCAGTCTTGGCCTTAGGGGCTTCTTTTGCGGGAGCACTTTCCGCAACAGCGGCCGGTGCGGCTTGGGGTGCTGCGGTACTTGCAGCCGGAGCAGCGACCGTACGATGAATGGAAGAGGTTCCCGTCGCCATATCTTCAACTTCTACTTCATAGGATTTGCCGTCAACCGATATTCTGTATTTCTTAAGCATTTTTCTTCCTCCGTATTCGATTACTCGTTAATCTCTGACTCAATAAGCGGATATGCACAAAGCAGTATATCAAGAGCGCTGATGATACGCGGACGCGTGGCGGAAGGCATGATCAACTCATCCACCTGCCCGTATCCGGCGGCGGTTTCGGGGTCGGAGATCTGTTCCTTGTATGCTTGGACTTTCTCGGCCCGAAGTGCCGACGGGTCTTCGCTGTCGGCAATTTCCTGTCTGTAGAGGATGTTCGCGGCAGTATCCGCAGGCATGACGGCAACTTCCGCAGTCGGCCACGCGAAAACCATATCGGCGCCGAGCATCTTACTGTTCATCGCAAGGTATGCCGTGCCGATTGCTTTGCCTGTAAGTACACCGATACGGGGGACGTCTGATCTTGCAAAGGCAGCGATGAGATCTCCGGCCGCTTCGATCATTCCTGACTTCTCCGTCTCGACTCCGATGACAAATCCTTCGGAATTTGTAAATGTAACGATCGGAATCATAAAGGCCGAACAGAAACGAACGAGTTTGGCGGCCTTGCGGGCTCCCGCTTCAGAAATACGTGAAGAAGCATTTCCGATAAAACCTACGGATATTCCGTCGAGTTTGGCGAACGCCGTCACAACGTCCGATCCGTATCCTTCCCATACTTCCAGATACGCTCCGAGATCGGAAACTTCCGAGATAACCGCTTTGATATCAAGGCCGGACGTATCGGCGTCGGAAGCCATGCGGTTTAAGACCTCGCTCGTACGGTTTGAATCATCAAAAGTTACAGCTTCCCGCGTAAATACCAATGTGTCACCGGTGTTTACAGGAATATAGTCGAGAATCTCACGTGCTTTGAAGAGACAGGATTCCTCATCTGGCAATACGAAAGCGGCAAGTCCCGTATCCTTCTTGTGAACGTCCGGCGTACCGATCCCGGAAACCGAAACCGATCCATCTGACCCGGCGGCCGTAAGAACGGGACTGTTCATAAACATCCGTGCCTTATCTCCTCCAAAGAGAAGAAAATCGCCGGCGGCTGCCGCGATTGCAAGTCCGCCCGGGCAATTGCCGAGAACGACACTGATAAGCGGTATAACACCCTTGGCCTCATCGAGTGCGGACAACAATGCGCCCATTCCCTCGAGGGCAAGAACACCCTCCTCGATTCTGGCACCGCCGGAACTGTAAATAGCGATAAACGGTGCACCGGAAGATACGGCCATGTCAAGAACCTTAACGATCTTCATGGCATGGGCACGGCTGATCGATCCGCCGTAAACATCCGGATCCTGTGACGCCGCAAAAACCAGACGTCCGCCAATTGTGCCGTAACCGGTTACGACACCGTCTCCCTCGACCGGCGGCCTGTCAAACGCCGCGGAAAACGGGCGCGACACCACTTTATTGTCCAGACTGACAAAACTGTCCGGGTCAAAAAGCATTGTGAGACGGGAAACGCAAATCCTGTTCGTGTCCATGTTGTCCTGCTGCGCAGCTGTTTTTTTCAAAAAGGCTGCCATTTTTTCCGAAGAACCCAAACCAATCACCTCTTTCTTGTCCGCTTATATCCACTTATTAATAAAACAATTTTGGAAATATATACTCAGAGAACCTTGTCGCCCGGAGGAAAATTCACATCTGCCAGATGTTCCATCGTAAGCTGACGCGTGTCTTTGGATCCAGCCGCGGTTTCAAGAGATTCTTCCAGATCGCGGATTGTACCGTACATCATCAGATCCATCGCCGGCATCTCCGAAACTGAAGAAATACCGAATTCCATCAGGAATTGCTGGGTCGTTTCAAAGAGCGAGGGACGTCCCGGCGCATCGAGTGTGCCGCACTCCCTAATCCAGCCTCTGTCCAGAAGTCTCGTTATGATGCTGTCGCTGCTGACGCCTCTTACAGCCTCGACCTGCGCTCTGGTGACGGGTTGATTGTAGGCAATTACCGCAAGCGTCTCATAGGTCGCCTGTGACATAGGCGGTCTGCTCTTGGGATGAAACATCTGCTCGAAAACGTTCCTCAGATGCGGTTTGGTGCACATCACGTAATCATCCTCCAGACGGCGAATCACAAGTCCGCCCCAGGGATTGTTTTCGTACTCCGTAATCATCCTGGAAAGCGTAGTGCGCAAAACCTCTTTGTCGACGCCCGTAATCTCCTGAAGCCGGCCGATATTTACAGGGTCGCCGGCCGCAAACAAAACGGCTTCCAGCGCTGCGGGGAGTTCCTGGACGGTAAGTGAAAAATGATTGAATTCTTCATCTCCCATACGGGTTTTTCTCCTTTCCGCCTGCTGAAATTTCACCGTTAAGCAATTCTGTCTCGGACGCATCTACATCATCCCGTTTAGATAAAAGAATAACATCAAACGGGCTCTCTTGCACAGCAGAAATTTGATTTCCTCTAAGCAATTCAAGGACAGCCAGAAAGCCTGTTATTTTATCAATTCTTGATGTGTCATTTGAAGGAAATATCTCGTGAAAAAAGATCTTTCCCCCGGATAGAATGCGCTGCCACACAAGTTTCATTTTATCACGAACCGAGACCTTGTCACGTTTCAATATATGTGTAATTTTGGAAGAAAGATCCGCAAATCGCACTTCGTTCCGGGAACAAATCGCGGATATCGATTGCTGAAAGTTCTCCGGATCAAATTCCTGCGGAGGAGCGACGGTCTCAATCCCCAGAGAAGCGGGTGTGGCCGGCAGTCTTGTGAACGAATCGGCATAGTTTTTGAACCGTTCCCGGAGATCCTGCGCAAGCATTTTGCAGCGTCTGTACTGTAGAAGCCGAATCACAAGCTCTTCTCTCGGATCCTCCTCATCGGAAAGCGCAAGTGCCTTCCGGTCCGGAAGGAGCATTCTGGTCTTGATGTGGATCAGAGTGGCTGCCATAACAAGAAATTCCGATGCCACTTCCATGTCCAGCGAATCCATGTCCTTTAAGAACACCAGATACTGGTCGGTTATTTCGGCTATCGGAATATCATAAATATCAATATCATTTTTTTCGATAAGATGAAAAAGAAGGTCAAGGGGTCCTTCGAACTGCCTGATTTTAAGCTCCGGCACTTGATGTACAGGCATCCCTTATCCCTCCTTCTCATGATGTATCCTTTTAGAGACCGATTTTCATGGCCTCTCTGACCAGTCTGATCGTTGCCTCCGCCTTGACCGAAGCCTTATTTGATCCTTCGCGCAGAACATCGGTGAGTCTGTCCGGCGTCGCCAGTAGATCCTGACGCTTCTCATAGATCGGCGTGTGGAATTCGGCGATCTTGTTCTGCAGAAGCTTCTTGCAGGCCACGCATCCGATACAGCCGCCCTTGCACTGCTCTTCGATTTCCGGTACCTGGGCTTCGTTGAATACTTTATGGAAAGCAAATACTGTGCAGATATCGGGATGCCCCGGATCGTCCTTCCGGATTCTGGCCGGATCCGTGATCATGCCCATTACTTTCTTTTTTACTTCATCCGGCGTATCGGCAAGTGCGATCGTGTTGCCGTAACTCTTGCTCATCTTCCTTCCGTCGGTACCGGGAAGAACTTTCGCTTTGGTAAGAAGCGGCTGGGGTTCCGGGAAAACTTCTTTTCCGTAAAGAAAATTGAAGCGTCTCGACATCTCACGGGTTATTTCAAGATGCGGAATCTGGTCTTCTCCAACCGGTACATAATCCGCGCGATACATCATGATATCCGCGGCCATCAGAGCGGGGTACCCGAGGAAACCGTACGTCGTGATATCGCGGTCCTTGATGTTGGCAAGCTGATCCTTATAGGTCGGGCATCTTTCAAGCCAGGAAAGCGGTGTGTTCATAGCCAGGAGCAGGAACAGCTCGGCATGCTGCTTAACCTCAGACTGAAGGAAAAGCGTGCATTTTTCAGGATCAATTCCGCTGGCAATATAATCGGCGGCAAGACTCAATGTGTTCTTCCGTAAGTCTTCCGTATCCGCATACCCCGTGGTCAGAGCGTGCCAATCGGCGATGAAGAAGTTACAGTTGTACTGTTCCTGAAGGGATACCCAGTTTTCGATCGCGCCGAAATAATTTCCGAGATGGATATTACCCGTGGGTCTTGAGCCGGATACAATCGTCTTTTTCTGCATGAATGGTGCCTCCGTTATCGCTAGTAATTAAACGAGTAAATTAGCCAGATAGTTCAATGGCGTTTGAATGATAATTTTGAATGGTGTTTCGATCCATCCGATCAATGTACCAAGCGGCGAAAATCCGGAGAAATTGCCTGCTATGATTAAGAGGAGAAGAACGAGTCCCGCATACCGTTCATACGTATGCAGGAATCCTCTCCATTTATACGGAAGGAAGGTCTCCAGAAAATGATAACCGTCAAGAGGCGGCAAGGGAAGCAGATTAAATGCCATCAGCATCAGATTGAATATATACATAAAATAGAACAATTGAGTAAAAATCGAGAGTAAAAGACTGACGAAAGACTGACTGCCCCCCGGAATCAGGTCATATGCTATCCCCGTCTTAATCCCGATCAGGGTTAAGCTCAGGAAAATCAGATAGGAAATCCACGCCACGATAAAATTCGAGGTTACTCCGGCGACACTGACCAGTCGAACGGAGATATTCTTGTTCTTCAATCTGGTCAGCCGGCTGTAATTCACGGGAACGGGCTTGGCCCAGCCGAAACCGGCCAGCAGCATCATAATCGTTCCCAGAGGATCCAGATGCGCAAGCGGATTAAAGGTAAGGCGGCCGGCAAGTCTTGCCGTATCGTCTCCGAGCCTGTAGGCCACATAGCCGTGCATAACCTCGTGAATCGTCAAAGAAAAGACAAGAACCAGTATGAGTATACACGCATAGATAACCATCTCGGGTACAGTTAGCTCCTGCTGTAAGAGATAATAAATCATCAGGCATCCATCCCTATCTTCTGTACGGAGAACACCGCGGCTTCTCCGTTGATATCCCACTCGCGGGGGTTAGGTCCTTCGCTCTCCTCAATCCCGGATGCAAGCACTTCTTCGGCTATGAAATCTTTATGTGCCGATATGACAGATGCGACACGGGCATTTCCGCTGTAAAGGAACCGGATTCTGTCGGTTACTTCGAAACCGGATTCTTTTCTTTGTGTCTGAACCTTCGATATGATCTCACGGACGAATCCGTCTTCGATCAGTTCTTCGGTTAATGTCGTGTCGAGAGATACCGTATAATCGCGGTCTGCCTGTGTGGCGAGGCCCTCGGGCTGTACATTCTCGACGATCAGATCATCCTTTTCGAGAACAATAGAAGAACCGGCAACCGTGATCTCGATCTTCCCTTCTTCTTCGAGAACCTTCATGGTCTCGCGTCCGGGAAGTGCCGAAATGATTTCTTTCGCGGCATTCAAATTGGCTCCCAGCTTTTTGCCGAGTGTTCGAAGCTGCGGTTTGAAGCGGTAATCCAGAAGTTCGGATGCGTCCACCAGTGCGACGAGTTCACGTATATTCAGTTCATCCTTGATGATACCTTCATACTCGGCGGACAGCGTCTTGGGTGCAACGACATAGATCTTCGACAGCGGCTGTCTGTTCTTGACGGCAGCCACATTGCGGCAGGCGCGGCCGAGGAAAACGATATGCTGCGCCACATCCATCTGGCTCTCGAGATCTTCATCGATAAACAGGCGGTCGGACACCGGGAAATCCGTAAGATGAACGGAGATCGGCGCATCCGGGAACGGTACACGAACCAAGTTCTGATACATGCTCTCCGTCATAAATGGAACAAACGGCGCGGCTGCCCGGATAAATGTCTCAAGAACGGTGTAAAGCGTCATGTAGGCGTTGATCTTATCCTGGGTCATATCCTTGCCCCAGTAACGGTCGCGGTTTCTTCTGACATACCAGTTCGAGAGTTCGTCGACAAAATCCTGCATGAGACGGCTGGCCCCCGTGATATCGTAGGCTTCCATCTCTTCGTCAACACCTGCAACCAGCGAATGAAGTCTCGAAAGGATCCACCGGTCCATTGCGGGAAGCTTATCCTTTTCGAGCGTGTATTTAGACGGATCAAATCCGTCGATCTCGGCGTACATGATATAGAACGCGTAGGTATTCCAGAGCGTTCCCATGAACTTTCTCTGGCTTTCGGATACCGTGCTCTCCGCAAAACGGCTAGGCAGCCACGGTGCGTTGGCGCTGAAGAAATACCAGCGCGCGGCGTCCGCTCCCTGCTTGTTCAAGACATCCCACGGATCGACAACATTCCCTTTGTGCTTGCTCATCTTGATACCGTCTTTGTCCTGTACGAGTCCCATGACGATACAATTCCGGAAAGGCGCCTGATCGAAAAGCTGTGTGCCGATCGCCAGCAACGAATAGAACCATCCGCGTGTCTGGTCGAGCGCTTCGGATATGAAATTCGCCGGATAATGCTTCTCAAAAAACTCCTTGTTCTCGAAGGGATAGTGATATTGGGCAAACGGCATCGCGCCGGAATCAAACCAGCAGTCGATAACTTCGGGAACGCGCGTCATTTCGCCGCCGCACTTTTCGCAGCGGATATGAACCTTGTCTACATAGGGCTTATGAAGCTCGATATCGTCCGGGCAATCGTCCGACATCGATTTGAGTTCTTCGATCGAGCCGATACACTCCCGGTGGCCGCATTCACATTCCCATACGGGAAGCGGCGTGCCCCAGTAGCGTTCACGCGAGATGCCCCAGTCGACGACATTTTCGAGGAAATTTCCCATTCGGCCGTCGCGGATGCTCTCCGGATACCATGCCGCGGAGCGGTTGTTCTTCATGAGCGAATCGCGGACTCTGGTCATTCCGATGAACCAGGACGATCTTGCATAATAAATGAGGGGTGTGTCGCAGCGCCAGCAGAAAGGATAATCATGCTCATAAGGATGCTTTTTGATGAGCTTTCCTTCCATATTGAGCTTTTTGATGAGGAGCGGATCTGCATCCTTCACGAAAAGGCCGGCAAATTCTTCCGTCTCCGGAGGCAGCGTGCCGTCCTCTCTTACCAGCTGCACGAAAGGCAGCTTATAAGCATGACCGACGCGCGCATCATCCTCGCCGAAAGCCGGTGCGATATGGACGATACCGGTACCGTCGCTCATCGTAACATAGCTGTCCGCACATACGCGAAAAGCATCGAGACGGCTTTCCGCCACTGCCTTTTCGGCGTACGGGAAAAGCGGTTCGTACTTCATTCCAATCATATCATTGCCGGTTCGTCTGTCGATAACCGTATAGTCTTCGAAAAGCGATGGCGCAAGAACGCCTGCCATGTAATACTTTGTCTCGCGCTCCGTGCCATCCAGATCATGGGCAAGCGAAATCAGAACATATTCCTCGTCCGGATTGACGCAGAGTCCGACGTTCGAAGGCAGCGTCCAGGGAGTCGTCGTCCATGCCGCAAAATACGTATTCTCTTCACCCTTCACCGCAAAGCGGACAAAAACCGATGTCTCTTTTACATTCTTATATCCCTGAGCAACCTCGTGGCTCGAGAGTGCCGTGCCGCAGCGCGGGCAATACGGAACGATCTTATGCCCTTTATAGAGCATATTCTTCTCCCACATCGTTTTTAACGCCCACCACTCGGATTCGATATAGTTGTTGTCATAGGTGACATAAGGGTGCTCCATATCGGCCCAGAAACCGACACGTTCGGACATCTGCTCCCACTCGTCCTTATATTTCCAGACGGACTCCTTGCATTTTCTGATGAACGGCTCGACACCGTAATCCTCGATCTGCGGTTTGCCGTTGATTCCCAGCGCCTTTTCGACTTCGAGTTCCACAGGAAGTCCGTGCGTATCCCAGCCTGCCTTGAATTCAACGTGCTGACCCTTCATCGAATGAAAGCGCGGAATAACATCCTTGATGACGCGAGTCTTAATATGACCGATATGAGGTTTTCCGTTGGCCGTAGGCGGACCGTCATACAGCGTGAAAGAAGGCTGCCCGTCTATTTCGGGACGAATTGCCTTTTTATAAATATCATTCTCTTTCCAGAATGATAGCACTTCCATCTCGCGATCGGTAAACTTCATGTCAGTCGGAACTTTTCTATACATGCTTTTTTCCTCACTTATTTAAGCGTCTATAAGGCAACCCGATTCATGACATCTAAAATAGAAAGCATACGACCGGGTTTGACTTTTTATTATATGAACTAGTTTTTATTGCTGTCAACTGCCGTTCCCTTGAATTTCATTCACAATATGGACCGCAATATGACTGTTTATACCGCTATATGCCGTATTGGACCTTCTCTAACCGCGGCTCTCAACGATATAGGCCGACTCGATATCAGAGGTATGCATCGCTACGACACTCGGATACATATTGGCCGTTTCGGCAAAAGGATCCGGAAAGCCGTTCCGATCCGATCCCATATGGAGACGGATCATCGCGTATTCCTCGTCGGTTATGCGGATAAAGCTCTGAATATAGAAGCAGGATTTCTCACCGTGACCGACCGGGAATGGATCGTGTACGGTCCAGACTTCCTTCTCTACCCAATTGGCGACTTCGCTTCCGTACGCATTCACTTTGGTTCCTTCCTTAACATTCTTCTTTTCAAGAACGTAGAAATTCACCTTGCACAGATCATGCAGCAAAGCGGTAATAATGACCGTCTCTTTCTTGATTTCCAGAAGTCCGGATGCAACTTTTCCCGAAAGCAGCTCATATACGTTAAGGCTATGCTTCGCAAGCCCGCCCTTAACTGCCAGATGATATTTTGTTGACGCCGGCGCCGTAAAAAAATCCGTCTTCTGTTCAATCCAGTCAAGAAGACGTTCCATACCCGGTCTTCCCGTGGAAAGAAGAAGCTCTTTGATTTTTGCCTTATTGGCCATGCAGTCTTCATCTGTTAAAACATCTGTTTTTCCGTTCTCTAGATTCATAAGTGGCTCCTAACTTTTTTGTTCGAAAAAGAGATTCCATGGGTCATTTGCGGACAAGGGCAGAGAAAAACGCATCTTTTCACCGCTAACCGGATGAAAGAAAGACAGTATACAGGACTCAAGACAGATGTCGCCGCGAAAATACCCGTCGTCCGGTCCGTATTTCCGGTCTCCCAGAATCGGAAAGCCTGCATCGGCAAGCTGCGCCCGGATCTGATGAGAGCGGCCTGTATGTAAATGAACCTCAAGAAGGCTTATGGTCTTAAGAGCTCCCGCTCCCGGCCTTTCCGCTTCGCCCAGTTTCCTGTACTGCAAAACAGCTTCTTTCGCGCGGTCCGGCGAACCTAAGTCTTCTCCGTGTAGAACCGTAACCATGTTCTTATCTTCATCCTTAAGAATGAAGGATCGAATTTCCGCTTCGTCGGAAGGCTTTCCCCGCACGACAGCCCTATACCATTTGTCAACAAGCCTTTCGCGGATCTGTGCGCTTAACCTTGATGCACACTTGCTCGTCTTAGCGAAGACCATGATGCCGGACACCGGTCTGTCCAGGCGGTGCAGCAATCCCAGATATGCTTCCCCGGGCTTGTTCTTCGATTCTATGAGATACTTCTTAAGAAGCGAGAGCATATCCGGTTCTCCGGTTATATCGGCTTGTGACAGGACACCTGCCGGCTTAACGGCGACAAGCAGATGATTGTCCTCGAACAGAATTTCCGGTGTACCCATCGGTTAGTTCCTCTTATCCGGCGTCCATCGGCCCGTTGCACCGCACGGCAGAATCAGGTCCATGCAGCTTGCGGGGAGACCCAGCTCTTCGGCTGTAGCCTGTCCGTTGTGAACCGGTTTGACGGCAAGTTTCAAAATATCTTCGAGTACAAGAGCCGAAAGTCCGGTGGTATACGAATTAATCAGAAAAAACAGGGGATCATCGGACAGCAATCCGGCGCATTTCTGAACGAGCGGGAACAGCGCATCTTCCAGTTTCCAGAGTTCTCCGGAAGGTCCTCGGCCATATGCCGGCGGATCCATAATGATGCCGTCATATGTTCTGCCTCTCCTCAGCTCCCTCTCGACAAATCGCTGGCAATCCTCCGTAATAAAACGGATCAGACAATCGTTGAGACCGGATGCCGTCACATTCTCTTTCGCCCTTGCGATCATACCCTTCGATGCGTCGACATGCACAACTTCCGCGGCTCCGGCAGCGGAAGAGGCCAGAGTGGCTCCGCCCGTATATGCGAAAAGGTTCAGAATTCTGGGTTTCTTCCCGTTTTTAACGGCTTCCTGTATCTTTTCGCCGCAAAAGTCCCAGTTGGCTGCCTGTTCGGGGAAAAGACCCGTGTGTTTAAATCCGGTCGGTTCAATAATGAAAGTAAGTATTCCTCCAATGGATGGATAGGATATTTTCCATTTTGAAGGAAAAGATTTATTGGTAGTCCATAATCCTCCGCCCGTCTCACTTCTGTGATACAGTCCGTTCGGTTTCGGCCATGCGCCCGCGGAAGGATCTTCGGCATTCGGGCATTTCGGCCAAATAGCCTGCGGATCCGGACGCTGCAGGAACACGTTCCCCCATCGTTCGAACTTCTCGCCTTCTCCGGCATACATCAATTCAAAATCAGACCACTTATCCGCCAAAAACATGCATTTAACTCCCGGGATGATTTATCATTACATTATCATTCCCGCTATTATATCAAAAATGAAGTAGCGAAACATAAAAAAAGGGAAACGAGTCATAAAATAACCCGTTTCCCCGCAATTTAAAGCATGAATGCTTCAATGATTATCCAACCGTTACCTGAACGTCGGCAACCGTCGTCCCGTCTTCGAGTGTTACAACCAGTCGATATGTATCAGCCGGGATGAGTTCCTCGTCACCGAAGGTCAAACCGGGATAAATCGCATAACTGCCGCTCTCCATCGTCTCATTGTATGCATAGCACCATGTCGATGCGTTTACGTTGTACCAGTCATAATAGAATGTCGTACCGGTCCAGTCCGAATTGAAGTCAATCTCATACTCAATCGCGGTAGTGACGGTCGCATCATAGAAATCAACGTAATCTGCGGCGTAATAGTCATACCAGCCGGCAAAATAGATATCATAGACAATATCGCCGCCGATTGTGGCAGTGGGTTCGGTGGTACCGGAGTAATAGGCATAATACTCATCATATGTCGCCTGATCGATGCTGCCATCATAAAGAAGTTCGCTCAAAGCCTGCAGGGTCGCTTCGGTATACAGGTCATCCGGTGTAGACTCCGAAAAATAAAGATCGGAAATCTCGGCAGGATAATCGCTGATCAGCCAGGTTCCGGTATCCGAATCCAGTTCCAGACTAAAGACCCCGTCAATTTCAACGGTAGGATGATCCGATGCGCTGATTTTTTCGTTCACGGCATCTGCATAGATCTGGTTGACCTCAGTATCGGCTTCCGTATAATCTGTATAGTTAATCTCAGCAAGAAGATACGGTTTAAGCATCTTCGTCGTAAGATCAAGATCGTTGCAAAGCTCATAATCAATCGTAGGAATATCCGGCAATACCAGGTGCACGTCGACCGAAGCCGTCGTATCTCCGACATCCGGATTCTCGCCGATCTCATACGTTAATGCATTGTAGAACGCGCTCTGAATGCTCGAATTGAATTCGTCGCTGTCAAAAAAATACGTGGAATCATAATACGGGCTGATCGTATCAATTGTCGTCGTATCGCCCGCGGCAAGAGCCTTCATGAACGAATCGACAATCACGCCCGGATCGCCTGTGAACGCAAGATCGACAAAAGCATCCGCGAAAGTATCCGTCAACGGTTCCGAATCGCTTACAAGCCAGACCTTATCATCCTTGTCGTATTCCATGTCCAGAGTAATCTCTGTTTCCGTGGTCGGCGCCTTCTTGTCCTTGATCGCATCGGTCAGCGTCTCTTCCGTAACGCCGTCTCCTGCTTCAAGCTCGTCAAGAATCTCGTCCATGTCCAGTACGGTAAGCGTTACATCGCATGTTCCGGTCTCATCCTTAACGCTACCGGAAATTTTGCCGATCTCATAGCTCATCTTTTCGAGACTGAGATTCATTATCTCCTGAGCCTTCTCGTCCTTGAACTCAAGATCCGCGAATGCTGTGTCAGAGGCATAATCCGTTTCGTAGTCGTTATCGGCAAAAGTTCCGTCCTGAATTTCGTCCAGATATGCGGTAACCGCTTTCTTGATACCGGCCGATGAGCCGTCGCCAAAAAGATTTCCGAGACTGCAAGAGGATAAAAGAAAAGAAAAGGCTACAAGCGTTGCCGCAAGGGTCAGGGCTCTTGATTTCGTATAATTCTTCAACATAATACCTCCGATAAATAATTGGTTCATCGTGCGTAAACAATATTCCGTGATAAACGACGGTGCACGATCACGCCGTAAACACATACAGTATGCTTTGACGAACCTCCGCAGGACAGAAGTAAGCAATGACGTGTATAAAGAATTTGTTTTAATAATTATAAACAAAAGAAACAATTATTGCTATATTGTTACGTGTGATTTCAAGAATTTTATTAATTATTTTTGCGAATCGTGTTGAATGCGGATTTCAAACCAAAATAATCCGGTTCGGATTGGATGCGGGTTACGATTCCGGCTTTTCTTCGTGGACCGGTTCGATATTTTTCCCGCGAAGGCGATACCATCGGATCAGCGCCGCCAGAGTGGCAATGATGCGAACCGTTCCTATGACCGCTATGGAAAGGATCATCGCGTTTCTTGATTCGCCGAGGGACTTATAGAAGAAGATTCCCAGATACGGCATGATTGTGTTCGACAGCAGAATAACCGTATTGTAAACGGATATGGACAGTGTCCGGTTCTCGTGAGGAATCGCCTCGAGAAGACACTGGAAGACCGATATCTGGAAGGCGCTGTATGCGGAGCTTCCAATACTCTGTAATATATAATAGAGGATAAGACCCGGCGTCAGAGGGAGAATAAGAGACAGAACAAGAAAGCAGCTGCAAAACGCAAAACCGCCGGCACCGATCACAAAGACGAAGCGAATTCCCTTCTTTTCGATAAGGCGGCTCCATAATCCGATCGTAAGAAACTGAGTGACGGCACAAAGAACCGCAATCAGACTAATCCCTGCCTCATTCATATGGAGGTATCGGAATTGAGCCAAAAAGTACAGCGACCAGTCCATCTCCCAACCGCAATAGACAAGAAGTGCGACAGCGAGAAAACCCATGAAGGTCCTGCTGTGAAAGAGCGTTCGGGCCGACTTCCACACATCCGAGAGCCGCAGCGTACTCTTCTTATACACGGTACCGCCCTTTATTTTTTTGAGGAACAGAACCTGCCCCAGAGCAAGCGGAAATGCAAGCCAGTAGTAGATCTGATGGACAAAGATTTTTCCGGAGCCAGAAGCCAAAGCAAGAATACCTCCTGCCAGAAGCGGGATAAAAATACCGACAGCGGTACTCATTTTTGTTCGGAAGCTATACGAGGTGTTTCTGTCAACGGGCTTAATTACATCAGAGAAAAAAGCCTGCCAGGAGGAATTGTACAGTGACATCGGAACATTTACGAAAACAAGGAGCAGGATCAGAAAAGGTACCGTGGAGGTATTAAGAAATGCGAGCATTCCGACCAGCACATACATGAAGCCCAGACCCACGGCGGATAACATAACCATCGGCTTTTTGTTGTGCATACGATCCGTCAGTACGGCAAGCGGAATCAGAGACAGCATCCCGACTATCGGAGGCAGCGATGCGATCAGCCCAAGATCCGACGCTGTCGCGCCGAGCCGGGATGCATACAGGTTATTGTTGTTGTTTGCCAGCGTTATTATAAGAGTATAAAGAATGCCTTCCATGGCGAATATTTTCGTGTTCTCACTTAAGGAACCGAAGGATTCGGTAATGGCTGCGTCACGAAGCCTGAAGAAAGCGCGCTTAAGCACGGTACGTCCCATATCCGGCATCCTCCTTTCATCCATTTTGAGTTTACTCATTATCTCAATAACCGGCCGTTTGACAAGCGATTTTTTAAATGTCGACAAAATCGGATATTCGTATGTCAAAATGCTTATATTTTCATTTTCAATTATAAAACCAGATACGGTTGCGGGTGAAGTTTAATATGGTTAAAATGTATGAATAGACATACGGAGGATTAATTGTGTTTACTGTTCTGTTAACCGACGGCGAATTTACCGGCCTTATTCGAACTCTGCGTGATGCGTACAACGGAAACGTCCGAATTGTCGGGTTGTCTTCCGATCCGTATTTTGCTCATCAGTCCCTTCTGGATTCTTATCATATTGTTCCGCGTCATAACGATCCCTCTTATGTAGACACGCTTATTGCGATTGTGAAAATGGAAAAGGCAGAGATCATTTTCCCGATCGTCACGGAAGGACTTGAAGATCTTCTGGCGAATGAGCAGCGGATTATGTTTGAAACCGGTGCGAAAATCATCTCCTCGCCCTATCCGGCGATCCGGACCGCCAACGACAAAGGCCTTCTATATTCCTTTATATTCGAACACAGCTCCGGGCTTGCCGACATAATTCCACTTTATCATTTTGCCGATTCAAAAAAGCATCTTTTCGAAGCCATGAAGCAAATCGAGGCCAAGGGCAGAATCGCCTGTATAAAGAGGCGGCGCGGAGAAAATGCCGCGGGATTCTGGATCATCGACGACACCGCCGACTATGCATCCCTTCTCTTTAACGAATCTCCGTCGCGTTTCATCTCAAAGAGCGTTCTCTCCTCTATGCTGCAGAGGCTCGGCGAGGATGAAGCGATTGCGCCCTACATGGCCGTCGAGTATTTACCGGGCGAAGAATGGGATTGCGATGTCCTTAGTATGAACGGGAAAGTGATAAGCGTTACGACCCGCAGGAATCTTCGTATGACAGAGGGACTTACGGCTGTACTCGAAGTCGCTCCTAATCTGGAACTTGAACGGTATTGCGAACAGATTGTATCCCTGCTGGGGCTCTCCTATATCGTCTGCATCAGTTTCAAGGCTGATCAATGCGGCAAATTCAAACTGCTTGAAATTAACCCGCGCGTCATGGGGAACATTCTGGTTTCAGCCCTTGCCGGCAACAATTATGTACGCATGGCCATCGATCTTCTGCACGGGGAAAATGTGTCGCCCGCCCCCGTAAAATTTGGAATACGAACCGCGCTTTACTACGACCAGATGCCCATCTCAAATATACGCGCAATCGAGGAAACCGAGGATAGAAAATGAATGAACTGAGCTTTAGGAAAATGACCGCAAACGACCGCGGGATCTACGAAGAATACTACAGAAAATCCAACACACGGCTTACGGATATGACCTTTAATTGCAGAATCGCATGGGATGTCGTCTTCAAATCAGAAATAGCCATTTGGGAAGATGCGTGTCTGCTGATCTCCGACGGCGCGATCTTCACCGATCCTCATCTTCTGATGCCAATGGGCATTCTGGACAGCGATAAGCTGGACCGCATCCTGCTCGCCGTGAAAAAAGAATTCGACAGGCGCGGATGGCGGCTTAAGGTAATGTGCATCGACGAGGAAAAAGTCCCTCTTTTCGAGAATCTGAAACACTTCAAAGCAGATCCCGGATTTAATGAAAACTCTTCCGATTATCTGTATGACGGCGAATCGATGCGCACCCTCTCCGGGAACCAACTGCACAAGAAGCGCAATCATGTCAACAAATTTATGCGGCTCTATCCCGGCCACACCTATTCGCGGATAACAAAAAACGATATGGACGACTGCATGTCGCTTGTCGCCTCCTGGTGTGAGTCCAAAGGTATCGATAAAAACGATATCGCGGAAAGCGATTATATGATGATAAGGCGTCTTTTCGAGAACTTTGAGCTTCTGGATTTGCGAGGCGGCCTGATTCGAACGGACGGCATCGTACGGGCTTTTGCACTCGGCAGTCTGGGGAACCGGAATTGCGCGCATATCCATTTTGAGAAGGCTGATTCCGAAATTGACGGGATCTACTCCGCCATCAACCAGATGGTACTAAAAAATGAGTTTCCGGATGTTTCCTGTGTAAATCGCGAGGAAGACTTAGGATTACCCGGTCTCAGAAAGGCCAAACAGTCTTACGAACCGGTTGAGCTCCTGAAAAAATTCAAGACGTGGCTCGAATATACGGGAAATGAATAAGATCAGCTCCCATTAATTTTGCTCAAATTGTGAAGATTACGTACAAATTGTTCAAAAATCGTTTATAATAATGATGTTTGTAAATGGACAGCATACCAAAGAGGTGATAAACATGGCGACGGCACCACACATATTAATTTGCGACGATGATCCGGTAGTTCACGAATCTTTGGGGATATATTTCGAGAACGAGCATTTTACCTTTTCGAGCGCCTATGACGGCAAAGATGCGCTGGCACATGTGCTTACGGATAAACCGGACCTTATTATCCTGGATTTGATGATGCCGGAAAAAACCGGAATCGAAGTGTGCCGCGAAATCCGCAAAACACTCTCGACACCGATCATCATACTGACTGCCAAAGGTGAAGAAATCGACCGTGTTCTCGGTCTCGAGCTCGGAGCCGACGATTACATCGTGAAGCCATTTTCCCCGCGCGAGGTTATCGCCAGAATAAAGGCCGTTCTTCGCCGCGTTACCGAACCTCAGGAAATCGGATCGCTCTTGCGATTTGAAGGACTTGAGATCAATCTTGACAATTATCAGGTTAAGGTCAACAACGAACTCGTCGCCTGCACACCCAAGGAAGTCGAAATCCTTCATCTTCTGGCCTCGCATCTCGGTCAGGTTATGGATCGTGAGCAGATCTTGTCTCTCGTTTGGGGCTATGATTATTTCGGCGATACCCGTACCGTTGATACGCATATCAAGCGCATCCGTCAGAAAATATGTTACGAGGGCGCTCCCTGGTCCCTGATCACCGTTTATGGCGTCGGTTATAAATTCGAGGTAGTATCCTGATGTTTCGGAGTGTCTTTTTACGTAAAATCATCATCATGATGGTTTTTTCGTTGTCCCTGTCTGCCGTTTTAATTTCGATTCTTTTTACCCTTGCTTCCAGTCAGACTCTCGAAATCGCAAAAGAGAACGAGCTGCTTGAGCGTGCCGAGGCGATTGCTTACGGTATGGGAGACAGCGCTGCACTGCAAGAAGACGGCTCCAATCTTGACACGCTTCTGGCTAACCGGAACTTTGTAGGTTCCTATGTGGAGATCTACGGGAAGGACGGCAGCCTGATTTCCAAATCCACTGCCGGCTCGGATGAAGACGCATTGATCATGACCGCTGCCGACACATATTTAAGTCAGAACAAACTGAGTTCTACAGGTTTAACGAGCGATGTTACGGTACTTCCCAAAGACAACCTTAGCTATAAACTGATGATCGTTCAGGTTCCGATTCGCGACGCCGGAGAAATAACAGGCTACATAGCACTTATCAATCCGATGAAGGAAGTATTGTCCATTCAACAGGAACTCCTGCGGGTTCTCCTGATCGCGACATTTGTGGTAGCCGGAATTATGCTGATCCCGATTTATTTTATAACCAAGCATTTGGTGCGTCCGCTTCAAAAGGTGAATCTGGCCGCCCGCTCTTTTGCTCAGGGGGATTTTTCACTGCGTGCCGATGCCAGGGCCAACGGAGAAATAGGCGAGCTTGCCAATTCCTTCAACGATCTTGCGGACAAGCTCTCCAACTCCATTTCGGAACTTACCGTGGAGCGGAACCGTCTGCGCGGTATTTTTGACGTAATTTCCGAAGGTATCGTCTCTGTTGATCTGGATCTGCATCCGGTCTATTCCAATCCGGTCATAACCACACTGTTTGAGAATGCCAAACGAAAAAATCTATTTACGCAGAGACTTCAGCTGATTCCTTTTGACGAGATCTGGGCCGATTTTCAAAAATGCATCAGCGAGGGCACTACAATCGAACGGACCATTGACGCCAGAGACAGTGCTTACCAATCGACGATTGTTCCCACCTTTGACAACAACCATAAAGTCGTCGGCGCAACCGGCTTCTTTCGCGATATTTCCGAATCCGAGAAACTCGAGCAGACACGCCGCGACTATGTCGCAAATGTTTCGCATGAGCTCCGCACTCCCCTGACCGCACTTCGAGGACTTGTGGAGCCGCTCGCCGACGGAATGGTTCACAGTGATGCCGACCGAATGCGTTATTACGGGATTATTCTTCATGAGACTATGCGTCTTTCGCGTCTGATCGACGACATGCTCGAACTTTCCAGATTGCAGGCAAGAACCATTGCGTTTAAGACATTTCCATTTGATCTCAACAGTCTTCTTAACGAGCTTGAAGCGAAGTTTACGCCGATCATGGAAGAGGCCTCTCTGGCCTTCCGTGTCGAATACAAGAAAGGGCCGTGTCCGACCGTCATGGGAAACCCGGACCGTGTCGAACAGATTCTCGTTATTTTAATGGATAACGCGAAAAAATACACTGCGGCAGGCGGATCGATCACGATCACAACGGACTTGAACGATAAAAAAGACACGGTTCTTGTTTCGGTTGTTGACACGGGTCAGGGAATACACGAATACGATATCGATCACATCTTTGACCGCTTCTACAAAGCGGACAGAGCTCGCGGCAAGAAAGGCACCGGACTCGGTCTCTCGATCGCCAGAGAACTTTTGAGTTACATGGGTGAAACCATTACGGTACAGAGCGAATACGGCGAAGGTACGACCTTTACATTCACGCTTAAGTGCGTCCACGGTTCCATGTGGTTCTAATCATCCGACTTACAGACATTATAGGAGCATGATATGACGAATTACGATACCCCGGAAGACACAACCGCCTCATCGGGAGACGGAACACGCGTAAACCGCTACATCAGTTCGAGCGGATTCTGCTCGCGGAGAAAAGCCGACGAATATGTCGCTGCCGGTCTGGTTACCGTGGACGGTGAAATTGCCGTTCCCGGCACGCGCGTTCTCGAAGGGCAGGATGTGAGGGTTGACGGCAAACCTCTTTTCCCGGACGAAGACTATTTATATATCGCGCTCCACAAGCCATTGGGAATCACCTGTACAACGGATACCCGGGTGAAGGACAATGTAATCGATTATCTTCATTTTGATAAAAGAATTTACCCGATCGGGCGCTTGGACAAGATGTCAACCGGTCTTCTCCTGCTGACAAACGACGGAAGTATTGTGAATAGAATTCTGCGTGCCGAAGGCCGGCATGAGAAAGAATACCTTGTCGAAGTGGACAAACCACTGACCGACGAGTTCATTCAAAGTATGCAGAGCGGAGTTCCCATTCTTGACAGAGTAACCCTGCCCTGCAAATTAATCCCCACCGGAAGCCATACTTTCCGGATCATACTTACACAGGGATTGAACCGTCAAATCCGCCGTATGTGCGATTATCTCGGTTACAGTGTCAGGCGCCTTAAGCGGACAAGGATCATGAACATAGATATTGGAACGCTCCCCTTAGGTGAATGGCGGAGCCTCACATTCAAAGAAATCCGGGATCTGAAGGCAATGACCGTGAAAAAGGTTCAATGATAAAAGTGCCGCGGGCAGGAGTATTTCGCTCGGATGTACCGGTTTCGAATCCGGTACGCTCGATACCCCTCTGATAGAAATCCAGAAACAATTCGTAAGTATCGTCATCCGTCAGCTCTTCCTGATGCTGATGCCCGTCAATCGACTCCGGACTAAAGGGCGTCGCCGTGAAGGAGAAACGACTTTCACCGGCGGATGTAATCTTAATACCGCTGCCTGTGTCATCACACACAATCAGAAAGTCCGTATCCGTATGGCTGCCGTTCTCCTGCGGGCGGGCATATTCGTGATACATATCGGCGGGTGTCGATTCATAAAGTCCGATTCGCGATGATTCCTTGCGGTCCGGATATGACTCGAGGAGTCCTCTTCCATACCAGAGAATCCTGTCCAGGCTCTTCGGAAGACGCACGCGAAAACCGTATCTCAGAAGCGGATAGCGCGGTGTAAAGGCAAGACTGGCCGAGAGCACTCCCGATGGACTCATCCGGTAGCCGACGAGGACTTCGTTCTTGAAGGCAGGACTCTTATAGTGTGCGACCAGCGTGAAATCCTGTCCCTCCATCTCATAGTGAAATTTGGAACAGGTCAGATTGTTCTGAATCGTCCGCCAGTCTGTTTCTTTGGAAAAGACAGTCGCGGCGAGAACAAATGACCGGTCCGTGCGGTCACTGTTTGTAGCCGCGCGGTAGAAACTCGGGCGTAAAAAACCTGCCAGCATCTCACGGCCGAAACAAAACATGGAGGACAGACTTCCCGTCCTCCTCGAAAAAGCTAATTCCAGATCACTCGCCGATACCAGAAGTAAATCCGGCCGTGTTTTAATCACGGGAGCCCCTTCACGGACAAATACATCCGCGATCTCGTTTATTTCCTTAACAGCCAGGGAATTGCCGATGCTTTCGGTCTGACCCGAATTCGAATCAGCGACGGTCAGGTTAAGATTCGAAGGCACGCCCGTTCCGGCCGTCTTCTCAAGAAGAACCTGCTGATAAAAAGCGATCTCATGACCTGCCGGTGCGTATGCAGAAGGCTCTTTCAGATAAAGCCGGATATCCAGAATAAGCTCCTTTGATATTGCCACTTCATATACTTCGGCAAAGTCCGGATGATCGGTCATCCAGTTCTCAAGAAGAAAATCTCCGGCTTTAAAAGGAAAGCGGATTTTCCTCTTCCCTAGCGGAGGAATAGAAGGAACAGGACCCTCTCCTCCCGTAAGCCGTATTCCTCCAAGAAGAAGCTGCCAGGACAGAATAAGCTCTCCGGTCGCTCCGATCGGATGCAAATTGTTAAGGGACAGATCTGCGGGGTCATCCGGAGACGGGACTACATGCAGGGTCTCGCACTGCTTTTTCACTTCGAAATAAATCGGATGCGGTATCCGGTCGGCGGATACGATACCCTGTGCGATGGGAACATCTGTTTTCTCATGAAATTCTTCAATATCACCCTGATGAATCCACTTGGTATCGATCGCATCCGTTTCGCGCTTGCCCCTTCCCTTTTGCTTTTCGAAAATAAAATGTCCCGGGTTCAGCTTCGATTGAAGATATTTCTTATCAAGACAAATATCCGACCACGCACCGAACAGTACGCCCGCATCACACGGAAAAGGAGGAATGTCCGACAGCGAGAGCGACCGGTCCGTTTCGCAGTAGAAAGGCCTGGATCCGTCCAGAATCAAGAGCTTCTGCTTTTGTTCCCACACCTTGCTCTCATCGAAGTGAAGCGGGGCAAACGACCAGAAGATGATCGAAGGATGTGACATCAGCGCTTCAAACATACCTTTCATATATATGCTGTCCGCCTGTGAAATAACATATAAGCCATAAGCATCACACATATTGTAAAATACCGGATCCGCCGGGAAATGTGCCGTAATAACCGTATTTACACCGGCCTGTTTCATCATGCAAATGTCCTGACGGAACCTCTCATATGGTACGGCAATGCCGCCCAGTGGGTCGAATGAGAAATACCGTACCGCTTTAAGCGGAAGAGCCGTATCGTTCAGATGAAAAACACGCGCGATTACTTCCGATGTGCGAAAACCGAATCGCACCTTGCGTACAGAAATGATTCTGTCATTCGCATCATGAACCGTAAAAATCAGGTCATAGAGAAATGGATATGAATCCGACCAAGGCAACACGCTGCGCGCGCTTATTTCAGACTGAAGAGTCAGATCGGATCCCGCCGCAATGCTTCCCTCCATCTTTTTCACCACACCGATCGGGTGAACCGGAAGGTTGTAAAGATCATATTCCGGTCTTGCCTCAATCAGCTGAAAGCGAACGTGAACCGGCACGGTAAGGTCGGTATGATTGTGGAAGGAAACGTCCAGGCGAATCCTCCCGTCTCTTCTTAGCTCCAATGACTCACCAAAGCGTATTGAAGCAGAATCATCCGTATCTTCCGTTCTCATCGCCGAAAACGCGGACGAATCTTCCCATGTCGTATGTAAATGCAGGCCGGATATCTCGACAAGCGGCTCCGCAACGATTTCCGGCATCCGGAAAATGCCGGCGTATCCGAAAGTGCCGTTCTCTTTTCTCTTTCTTCCGTGCAAATCGGAATTCATCCGATATACGAAAACACATATTGCATTATTTCCTTCTGTCAAAAACGGTGAGATCAGAAATTTTTTCGACGTATAACACGCGCCGGATTGGGACACAGCCTGACCGTTGACATACAATTCAAAACGTCCCCGAATTCCGCTTGTACAAAAGTATACGGCTCGATCAAGGTAAGCACGCGGGATGATCATCCTTGTGCGATAGACCCCCATATCTTCCTCGATATCTCCGGCAGCCGATGCGTTCAGTTTTTTCTGAAAACGTTTGTACAGGCTGCTTGCCTGATCCTTCTCGGCTGCGTCATACAGCAAATCCAAAGGAAAGCCGTGTCCTTCCTGCTGCCAAACGGACGGCAGAGTCACTCTTTCCCAGGAACTGTCGTCATAATCGGTCAAAAACGCGCCCGAAGGTATCCCGTCCTTGTCGTCGGCATATAAAAAACGCCATTCGGGCAGCTGAAATTGCCATTTGGTCGGTACAAGACCAAACTCCGGAAGGACTTTGTCAATATATATCTCATTAATTGAGTCATATGGCCACAAGTAATCTGTTCCGTTTATCGGTTTCATGTAAAATCTGTCTCTCCTGTAATCACATCGAACATGGATATGACGAATTTCCCGAGTATGTCTAGCCCTTATTAAGCTTTATTCTATCATTTGAGACCTGAAAACACATCTCAATCGTATTTCATTTTCTGTACGTGTGTGCGATTCACAATAAACGAAAAAAATGATACCGCATACCCCGGGCATTTCTGCCTCTTATGTATGCGGTACCACTTATACGGCTATGGATGTTAAGAATAATTAAAACATGGTGTTCAGCCAGTCAAGCAAGTTGAATTTCAGGAAGAGCGTCGCCATCAGTGACGCTACCAGAGAAACAACCGTAACCTGTGTGTTCAGGGAAGGACCGGCAGTATCCTTGAAGGGATCGCCGACAGTATCACCGACAACGGCCGCCTTGTGGGCGTCTGAGCCTTTACCGCCGTTATTGCCGGATTCAATATACTTCTTGGAGTTGTCCCATAATCCGCCTGAGTTGGACATGAACAAGGCAAGAAGAAGTCCGCTGATAATATTGCCGGCGAGGAATCCGCCGATTGCCTGTACACCTCCGATAAATCCTACAGCTAAAGTTGTGAAGATCGCCATAAGTCCGGCGGGGATCAGTTCCTTCAAAGCGCCGACAGTCGCGATATCGATACACTTGTCGTATTCGGGCTCAACACCCTTTTTGCCTTCGCGAAGACCGGCGATCGTTTTAAACTGTCTGTGAATCTCGGCGACCATACGCTGGGCATTTCTGTCAACTCCGAGCATCAGCATAGCCGAGAAAACAGCCGGTATAGCAGCACCAACCAGAACTCCGAAGAAAACAATCGGATTCAGAAGGTCAAATCCGGTGATACCCGTAAGACCTTCTTCTACGGCTGCGACATTGACTTCACTCATAAACGTTCCGAGAAGAGCAATAATCGTAAGTCCGGCTGCACCAATGGCAAAGCCCTTTGTCACGGCCTTAACCGTGTTGCCGGCACTGTCAAGCTGATCGGTAATATCAAGTGCCTTATCTCCTAAGTGACCCATCTCGACAAGACCTCTGGCATTGTCGACAATCGGTCCGTAAGCGTCATTCGAGATAACCATACCGACTATAGAGAGCATTCCGACAGCCGCCATTGCGATGCCGAACATACCGTAACGAACCGGGTTGGCAGAATCGATCGGAGCGCAAATCTGATAGGCGGCAAGAGCGGATACTCCGATTCCGATCATTGCAGGGAAAACACTTAAGAAACCGTATGAAACACCGGAAAGAATCGTAAAGGCAGGTCCGGATTTGGAGGCATTGGCAACATAACGAACCGGCGGTTTCGAGTCGTCGGTAAAATAGTCACTTACCACGCCGATTACGGTTCCGACAAGGAGGCCGACCGTCATAGCGCCCCAGATTCTCCATCCGGCTTCATAATTGAAAGCAAGGAATGTAGTAAGAGCCGTTGAAGCGGCAAACAGTGCCGTAGTAATATACGTACTCATATTAAGCGCGTGAGTCGGGCTTCCGTTCTTGCCTAAACGGGCCATCAATACACCGATCGCCGAACACAGAAGTCCAAGCGCCGCGTAGCAGAATACCATCGTCGCATACTTGCCGTCTTTCGAATCAAGTGTAAGTGCCATAACAAGAGCAGCGGCCATCGAAGCGACGTTCGAATCGAAAAGATCGGCGCCCATACCTGCTACGTCGCCGACGTTATCGCCGACGTTATCGGCTATAACGGCCGGGTTTCTCGGGTCGTCTTCCGGAATGTTAAGCTCGACCTTACCAACAAGATCGGCGCTGATATCGGCGGTTTTGGTGAAAATACCTCCGCCTGCTTTCGCAAATAATGCAAGGCTGGAAGCTCCGAAGCTGAATCCGAGGATTGCGCTCGCATCGCCGGTAACAAGATAAACAATTGTAACACCGAGAAGGCTCGAGCCTACGACGGCCATTCCCATAACGGCGCCGCCTCTGAATCCGGCCAGGAAGGAAGGCTTAATGCCCTTTGTGGCGGCTTCGGCTGACTTCATATTGGCAATTGTCGCTACTGTAATTCCGATTTTTCCTGCGAATGCGGAAAGAACCGTTCCGAAGATATAGGACAGAGCCATCTGAATATTCTGAATTTGATTGCTGCCGGTCCATATCGGCTGCGGAAGAAAAACAAGTATCAATATGACTGCAACTCCCGCAAAACGGACCAGCAGTGTATATTCGCGCCGAAGAAATGTATTGGCGCCCTTGTTAATGAGAAGACCGACTTTTGCAATCGTCGGATTTGTAGAGGGCTGTTTCTTTACCCAGAAAAAGAAGTACAATGCAACGCCGAATGAAATGAGAGAAACGGTAACTGCCATGATGTAGGCCACAGTAATGCTCATGCTTCACACTCCCAACATTTGTTTCATTCCGATATATATCGGAAACGCCAATATTCCTTTAGAAACATTAAGGCTAAACCCAAATGCATCTACAGTAAAGATACCATATAATTTCGCGAAAAGACTGACGATTTAACATTTCGATTTACAAGTTACGTTCAAATTTATGTGCATTATGCACAATTCTTTTTCAAATATCGACGTTAATAAAAATCATGTCGCATCTGAAGAGATAAAAATGTCCGCAATTTCTTGCGGACATATAAAAATCTTTATAAATCAGGCTGCCTCGAGGAAATGTCAGGATCTTCCGGTGATCATTTTCTTTATTCCCTTTATTAAATGTCCGTTTATCGCGAGCAGCAATGCCTCAATCATATCGATTCCGACCTTGCCGTCAGAGAATAACGCAATCGACCGAAGCGGAAGATCATTGATCATCGCCTTCATCATCAGCGCTTCATTCTCCCCGCCGGCATGTTCATATGCCTTAGCCATCTCTTTATCAATCTTGCTTTTCAGTATACGGCCGATCAGGGTAACACGAACTTCCGAAACCGTTGAATTCAGATCAAATACTCCCTTGTACGGCACAGAAGGCCGCTTGATCGGAGCCCCGTAAACAGCTTCAAATTGTTCCCGCGGTATATCCGTTCCATAGGCTCCGAGCGAATAATAAGCAGGGGCCGTACTGCGGAAATCCGGCACTTCTGCGGCCTGATCCGATTCGATTACAAGATCTGCGGTGAGCCGGATGTCACGGGAGGACGCCGCCGCCAGAATCCGATAGGTACCGCTTTCCAGATGCCATCCCTTGATATTGGTGTTGTAGTAGGAAAACGCGCGATCATCCAACGTTACCGTAACGACCTTTGACTCCCCTGCCCTTAAGAACACTTTGGAGAATTCCTTTAATTCCTTCTCTGCCTTGAATATCCGGGATTCCGGTGATTCCACGTAAAACTGAACAACTTCGGACGCATCGTATCGGCCCGAGTTTTTTATTCGAACGGAAACGTCAACGGAATCATGGCCCTTTATCGAATATTTATCCAGAGTCAGCTCCGAATAAACAAATGCCGAATACGACAGACCGTGTCCGAACGGAAACAATACGCGTTTTTTCGCCTTATCGTAGTAACGATACCCGATATAAATGCTTTCACGATATTCGCATTGTCTTACATCGCCATAATTCCCGTAGCTCGGATTATCCGTAAGGGCAAGCGGAAATGTTTCGGCGAGCTTGCCGCACGGGACACATTTTCCGTACAGGAGATCAGGAATGGCATCTGCGCCTGCCTGTCCCGGCAAATAACATAGAAGTACGGATTTGACGCTGTCGATCCACGGCATCAAAACCGGCGCGCCACCGAAAAGAATGACGACCGTATTGGGATTTGTTTTCGCGATTTCCGATATCAGCCGGTTGTGACTTTCCGGAAGATCCATATTGCTTCGATCAAATCCTTCAGATTCGTATATGTCGGGAAGTCCGGCAAAGATGAAAACGATATCCTTTCCGGCGGCCGCGGCAACAGCATCATGGATCAGAGAATCATTCGTATCCCCGTCTGCGGCTAAATAACCCGGCGCGTACTCAAAGCTTACGCCGAGATTTAAAAATGCGTCATAAGGGAGAGGCAATTCGGTCGGATGAATCCTTGAACTCCCGCTTCCCTGATATCTGGGTTCTTTTACAAAGGCGCCGATTACGGCGGCTTTTGAGGCAGTTGATGCGGGAAGTGCTCCTTCGTTTTTTAAGAGAACGGCTGATTCTCTTACGATTCTTCCGGCAAGCGCATGGTTTTCCCGATATACCGAACCCGATTTCGTCTGATTTACGGGACAGTCCAGAACAAGATCAACCATTCTTCGAGCCGCCTTGTCCAGATCCTCCTCAGAAAGTGCACCTGCCTTAACTGCGTCTGCCACTCTTTTGTCATTGGAAGAACCGGAAAACGGCATTTCAAGATCAAGTCCTGCCGCAACACCCTTGACGCGGTCGTTTACGGCCCCCCAATCCGACATGACGGCCCCCTTAAAGCCCCACTCGTCACGAAGAATATCTGTTAAAAGATACTTGTTCTCGCTGGAATAGACACCGTTAATTTTATTGTAAGAGCACATGAGAGTCCTGGGATTTCCTTTTTTTACGGCTCTTTCAAATCCGGACAGATAGATCTCCCGGAGGGCTCTTTCATCAATAACCGAATTATTGACAAAACGTGCTTTCTCCTGACTGTTGGCGGCGAAATGTTTAAGAGAGGTTCCGATTCCCTTACTTTCGACACCGTCAATCACCGACGCGGCCAATTCGCCGGCAAGAAAAGGATCCTCGGAAAAATACTCGAAATTTCTGCCGCAAACCGGCGAGCGTTTCATATTGACCCCGGGTCCCAAGACAACCTGTACTCCCTGTTCCCTGCATTCATTGCCAAGAGCCTCTCCCATCTGACGCAGAAGATCCCGGTCAAAGGAACAGGCCGAGAGACATGCTGTCGGGAAACAGGTAGCGGGAGCACTCCCCCCTATACCGATATCCGCAGTATCCGAATCCAGTCTTCGCAAACCGTGTGGACCGTCTGTCATCAAAATACCGGGAACACCTTTCTCTTCGATCGATTTGGTATGCCAGAAATCCTTTCCGGAGCAAAGGGATGCCTTTTCTTCCGTGGTTAATGTCTTGAGAATCTTCTCGGTTTGAGCGTTCATGCGAGTACCTCCCGCTTATTGTGATGGATAATCCGTCGGATCCCGGCCATTAATAATTGATATGTAAATCTGTTTATACGATAAATTCTAATTCTCATTAAGCCGTATGGCAAGCAGTGTTTTACGGGACTCTTGCGATCTTACGGAAAGAATGGCATACTTATATCAACCCCCAGTACGCGGGGGCGTACTGGTTTCGACGGGGTCGTTGAGA
>CAZTXQ010000002.1:0-61547 GCA_964617375.1 uncultured Mageeibacillus sp.
GGTCACAATTCTTTCGGTCTCGCTGGTCTTTTTCGCGGCGTCTGTTCTGGCCGAAAAAGGTCTCAAGATCCGCAAAACGGCGATCGCCTTCTACACGATCGGCAGCGCTTTTCTTCCTGTTACGGTAATTGCCGCAGGGTATCTGAAGCTTTTCGGCGATTATTTCGCCCTTACCGGAGAAGGCCGGTTCTTCCTTTTTCTCGCGGCAACGGTTCTTCTCGGCGGCGCCTCGCTGATTGGATCGGTCAAATACAAGTTCCTGTACTTTACGGAAGCCTTTCTGTACTGTGTCACGGCTTCGGTCGTTTTTCTGGCGTCGGGGTTCCATCCGAAAGCCGATCTTTTTATTGCAATCCTTTACGCGTATGTCGTTTTGATTGCGCTTCTGGGCAATTGGATTAAGGGGAAGGACATAAGGAGCGACCGTTTCCGGCATCTGATTATGCAGATACCGCTCTTCGCCGTTATTAATTCGCTGGTGATTGCGGCGATCGGAGTTCTTGTTGTGGATAATGGCGTTCTTTCCGGGGCGTCGGCCGTACTCGTGAGCCCGGTGTTTCTGGCCGGTCTTTTTCGTGGAAAGAAATCCTACGCCTGCGTGATCCCGTTTACCGTTCTTATCACCGCAGGCCTTCTCCGGCTGAATACCGGCAGCGAGTATATCCATTACATGCTGCTTATGGTTCTTGCGTCGGCGCTCATCGCGGCAGCGGGAACGCTGAGACTTTTTCCGGAGGCGATGAAGACGTGGCTTCGGACGACCGGCGGAATTGTGGCCGGACTCATATATCTTCTTCAGTTCGTGGGAATGATCGATACGGGGAAATGGACACTTCTCCAAATTCTCGTTCTGGCCGGCCTCATGACCGTTCTGGTCTATATCGGTTACGCCGGGAAGAACAAGATCTATTTCGGATTATCTTCGGTTGTCGCCGTAACAATCTTAACCGGCATCGCATCTATGCTGGCTTCGGACGGGATTCCCGCCGGTCTTCTGTGCTCCGGCATGACAATACTTCTTTTCGCGCTTCTTATCGTCCTGGACCGGTTCCTGACCTTCTCACCGAGAACGGTCGTCTCCGACTTTCTTTTTCCGATCTGGTGTTTCTTTGGAAGTCTGGCAGATCTGTTCCGTATTGCGGAGGATTTCCAGTACAATTCGGCCGGTGCCGCTCCGTACCGCATCGGATCTCTCGTCTCGCTTCTCCTCCTTCTGATGATTCTTGTATACCTTATGCTCGAAAAAAAGCGGGGCACCGCGGGGCTGGCTGCGCCATTTGCGATACCGGCCGTGTTTATGTTTTCATCCGTTCCGGTTTGCATATCTATAACGGGAGAGAAGAACATCATTCTTGTATTTCTTATATTCTATATTGCACTCGCCATCGGCGGACTTGTTGCCATGGCGTTCCGGTTCTTCAAAAAATACTTCTGGGGAATGCAGTTCTCGGCACTCTTTGTGATGCTGATGTTCGGTCTCCCGCTTGCCGCAATTCTATGGATTGCCGATACCGATATGTACTATCCTGCATTCTTTCTGGTTCTGACCGTCTACTTGTTCGGCAGAATGTTTTTTGGTGTCCGGAATCCGAAGTTTACGCGAAAAAGCATCATGTTCCTTGTGCTGTCGCTCGGTACGGGAGCGTCTCTTTACGTGACGCTCTCTGCGGTCGCCTACAGCTGGTTTTCGGTTCACGAAACTTTTCCTCTTCTTCTTTTCCCGGCCCTGGGATCGGCGCTGATTTTTATCGCAGGTGCCCTGCTTAAAAGATTCGCATGGTCCGTTCCTTCTATTCTGGAACATCTTGAACGGGTCGGATCGTACGGTATGATGTTCTTCGCTCCGTGTCTTCTCTTGGCCTTTGATCAGAAGCAGCCGACGGTCATCTCCGCCGTGATCCTTCTTCTTATTCTCGTATCCCTCTTCTCCAAGTATCTCGCGGGACGTGCCTGGGCGTCTTCCTGGTATGAGGTCATTCTGCTCTATTGTCTGACCGGGGTCCTCATGAGCAGAGTTCCTTCGGCTGTCCGGAACGATGCATCGATTCTAGCTTTCTCTGTTCTCTTTATCCTGCTATGCACAGCCGGAAGAATTCTTCACCGCGAAGTCTTTTCTTCGAGAATGACGCACGACGGGCAGACAAACCGCTCGCTCGACTGGCTTACCCTTACAAGCAGTCTTTCGGTTCTGATTCTGGTGTTTCTGGGCGAAACGGGATTCTGCATTGCCTGCATTCTGGCGGCGATTTATACCATGTCCTTCTTCGGACGGGTTTCGGGCAAATCCATCGAAGAGACTTTGATGACGATTGCCGGACCGTTCCTGTGCATGGCGTTCTGGGTTCAGCCGTTCGTCCATATCGAGCCGGTCATCGTGTCTGAGCTCAATCTTCTCGTCTTCGTCGGCTATTTCTTCCTGCTTGACAGGTTTATCTGGAAGAGGAAACCGGCGACGGGTATTCTGCTGTTCCTATCCGCGTGTCTGTCTTTCTTCATCCTGGGCATCCAGGCGATCGTTTCGGGAGATCTCGTCGATGCGCTGATCATCGGTCTCTTGTCCTTTGTGCTTCTCGTCGTATCCTTCCTACTGAAGACGAAAAAATGGTTTATTCTCTCGACGCTGACCTTGCTTATCCTCACGATCTACATGACCAGAAATTTCTGGGCGAGCATCGCGTGGTGGGTATATCTTCTGGCCGTCGGACTGATTCTGATCGGGCTTGCCGCGGCAAACGAGATCTCAAAACAGAGAGGCACATCTCTTTTCGGGAAGACAAAAAACGTATTCAAAGAGTGGAAGTAATCGGATCCATACGCCGATCGCCGGACATTCCCGGCACTTCTCTAGTGTTTAACCCGTACTTTATTCGGGGTCGTTCCGTATGCCTTCCTGAACATGCGGATGAAGACCTTATAGTTGGTGATGCCGTTCTTGTCCATCAGGTAGGTGATGCTGTCGCTCGTGTGCATCAGGTCTGAGTAGAAATGCATCATGCGTACGGTGTTCACATATTCGAGGAACGTCTGCGCCGTATATTTCTTGAAAAGCCGGCAGAAATACTCCGGACAGATCGAAAGCTCGGACGAGATCTCTTCTAAGGAGATCGGCTTGGTGTAATTGGCTTTGACGTAGTCCATGATCAGGACGATGCGTTCGGCATTCTTCTGGGCTTTGCTTTTCACATCCGCGGTCAGGCGGACGGAGTTCTTCGTATACAGCTCATATACAAATTCATAGATCAGAGCGGTGAAAAGAATCTGATAGCCGTCCTCTTTCTTCTCGAATTCTGCGGTCATCCTGAGAAGCAGATCCTCGAGAATTCTGGCAGAAGAATCGCGGTCCTTTGCCGGATGGTATTCACGGAAGTAGATCATATCAAAGCCGGGGATCAGGCGCTCCAAGTCCGAGAGCGGTATCTGCAGGAGAACGTATACGGGCGCGCCGTGGAAATGTGTGGAGTGGATCTCTCTCGAGTTGACGATGAATAGGTCATGGAGAGAAAGCTCGTATTTGCGGTCGTTCAGCCACACGGACAGGGAATCCTTCAGCACGAAAAGGATCTCGAGATGATTGTGCCAGTGTGCGGGATAGAAGCCGTCGGAGGTGTTCTGGATCTCGAAGCGAAGCCTGAGGCGGGAATCGTCTATTACAAGTTCGTGCTCATAGGCCATGGACTACGGTTCCCCCTCTCGAAAAGAGTCAATAAAGGTATATTTCTATCGTTATATTTTAGGGGTTTCCGGGCAGACATGTCAATATCGACCTATGTTTTGGCTAATAATTCTGCTGTAAAACGTGCTCCCGCGAATGTACAATGTAAATATCGGAATGATTCGATTTTGGAGGATAAAAACATGAAACTGGATTGGAATGAATATATCGGTCTTTCCCGGAAAGCGATTGCCGAGGGCGTCGTGCTTTTGAGAAACGAGAATCAAGCTCTCCCGCTTGCGAAGAACAGCAATGTGGCCGTTTTCGGGCGGATTCAGTCTCATTACTATAAGAGCGGAACCGGCTCGGGCGGCATGGTAAATGTGACCAAGGTCACCGGAATCCTGGATGCGCTTCTCGAAGATGCGGACGTGCATGTCAATTCGGACGTTCTGGAGATGTACAGAACATGGGAAGAGAAGAACCCCTTTAACGAGGGCATCGGCTGGGGCAACGAGCCCTGGTCTCAGGAGGAAATGCCTCTTGACGAGGCGCTTCTCGAAAAGGCCGCCCGTACTTCGGATACGGCGCTTGTCATCATCGGCCGCACGGCGGGCGAGGAGCAGGACAGCCGCGATATGCCCGGCTCGTACCGCCTTTCCGAACTCGAAGGAGAGATGATCGCCAAGGTTCGCAAAGCTTTCTCCAGAATGGTGGTTATCCTGAATGTCGGCGCCATCATCGACATGAGTTTTGTCGCAGAATACACTCCGGACGCCGTTCTTTACGCATGGCAGGGCGGCATGGTCGGAGGTCTCGGTACCGTCGACGTTCTTACCGGCAGGGTATCGCCGTCCGGCAAGCTCTCCGATACGATCGCCCATAAGATTGAGGATTATCCGGCTCATCCGTATTTCGGAGATCCGGTACGCAACTTCTATGCCGAGGACATCTATGTCGGGTACCGGTACTTCGAGACGTTCGCGCCCGAAAAGGTACTCTATCCGTTCGGCTTCGGTCTCTCGTACACGACCTTCAGCCGCGAAAAAATTCTTTTCGAGAAATGCGATGGCGGCTTCTGCTTCCGCGTTCTGATCCGGAATACCGGAAATGTACCCGGCAAGGAAGTCATTCAGATCTATCTCGAAGCGCCTCAGGGTCTTCTGGGGAAACCGGCCAAAACGCTCGCTGCGTTCTCAAAAACCAAGGAACTGATGCCCGGCGAAGAGGAAGTTCTTAACCTCTTTGTAGAGGATAACGCGCTCGCTTCGTTTGACGACGCCGGCGTAACGGGCTACAAGTCCGCTTATGTCCTCGAGGCCGGTACCTATCTTTTCTACATCGGTAACAGTGTTAAAAATCTTGACGTAGCGGGGATCTTCGAGCTCGAAGAAACCGGGCCTGTCCTTACCCTTTCCCAGGTTCTTGCTCCCGACAGCGCCTTCCAGAGAATGCACCCGGCACAGTCGGAGGACGGCAAATTCACGGTTGCCATGGAAGATGTACCGCTCTCGGAAGAGGATGAGACAGTCCGGCGCTTACAATCGATCCCAGCCGAAATTCCCTTCACCGGCGACAAGGGTTATAAGCTTTCCGACGTTGCGGACGGCAAAATAACGATGAATGAATTTATCGCCCAGATCACGGATGAAGACCTGGCATGTATCGCACGAGGCGAAGGAATGGGAAGCCCGAAGGGCACCCCCGGAACCGCCGCGGTATTCGGCGGTGTTTCTCCGGCGCTCAAAGCGATGGGTGTTCCCTGCGGCTGCTGCTCCGACGGACCTTCCGGACTTCGCATGGACTGCGGAACGAAAGCCTTCAGCCTGCCGAACGGCACGCTTCTGGCCTGTACTTTCAACAAAGACCTGATGGAGGAACTTTTCGAGGCGACCGGCAAGGAAATGGTCAGCAACAAGATCGACGTTCTTCTCGGGCCCGGCATGAATATACACCGCCATCCCCTGAATGGCCGGAACTTCGAATACTTCTCCGAGGATCCGCTCCTTACGGGAAAAATCGCGGCCGCACAGCTTCGCGGTCTCGGCAAAGCGGGCGTGACCGGCGCGATCAAGCACTTCTGCGGCAACAACCAGGAGACACACCGTCACGATATCGACTCGATTATTTCCGAGCGTGCTCTTCGCGAGATCTATCTCAAAGGCTTTGAAATTGCCGTGAAGGAAGGTCCCGCAACGACCGTTATGACCACCTACGGGTCCGTGAACGGCACCTACACGTCCGGCCGATATGACTTGAACACATCGATACTCCGCGGGGAATGGGGCTTCAACGGATTTGTCATGACCGACTGGTGGGCCAATATCAGCGAAAAAGGAAAGCCCGTCGACAAGAAGAATTTTGCGGCGATGATCCGTGCGCAGAATGACGTCTATATGGTCACGCCGGACGGCGCGGTCAACAGCGCCGGCGACAATATAATTGCATCGCTTGAGGCCGGAACCTTGAAGAGAAGCGAGCTGCAGAGAAATGCGGCCAATGTCCTGGGATTCCTCCTTCATACACCTGCGTACCGCAGAATCATCGGCTCTCCGGTCGAAATTGAAGTAACGGGACGACCGGATGAAGAGGACAGCTTCGATCTCGACAATCTCATCTACCACAAGATCGGACATGACACATACATCGATCTTGAGGATGTCGACACTTCAAAGGGCAAGAGCTTCGTTTTCGCGATCGAGAACACGCGCCTCGGCAGTTACTACTTTGAACTGACGGGCAAGTCGGATCTCGGCGAGTTGGCGCAGATACCTGTGACGATCTTTTTCAAGAGCACGCCCATTATGGTATTCACATGGAACGGCACGGGCGGCGAATGGGTCACCAAGAGCCAGCTCATGCTCTTCGGTTCCAAGTACACGACCGGACGTCTGTATTTCGGCGAGAACGGAATCAAGCTCAAGAACATGCATTTTGTATTCGTACAGGATGCGAGCGAAATTGATAATCCGAGAGATTACATACAGGGCTGATCCATTTACTTCTTCGACTCACAGGATGCCTCCTGTTATTAATAAAGCGGAAATCCCGTTCTTCGGTCAAAAACAATCGACCGGAGGGCGGGATTGCTCTATAATCTTTACAGAAACGATAACGGAGGCGCATATGGATAAGATACTGATGATCGGAATTGCCGGAGGAACCGGCAGCGGAAAGACGACGATTACCAACGAACTTCTAAGGCGCTTCGGAGACTGGGTCAGCGTCGTCTACCACGACAACTACTACCGGAATTTCCCCGACCTTTCGCCGGAGGAACGGCATAAGCTGAACTACGACGCACCCGAAGCTTTCGAGACGGAGCTGATGGTCGAGCAGCTAAAGGAACTTGCCGCGGGACGCTCCGTCGAATGTCCGATCTATGACTTTACCCAGTACAACCGGTCGAATCAGACGGTTACCGTAAAGCCCAATCCGGTCATCATCGTCGAGGGGATTCTGATCTTCTGTGATCCTCTCCTCTGCGACCTTTTCGATATCAAGATCTTTGTCGACACAGACGCGGATGTCCGGATCCTTCGTCGCATCAAGCGCGATGTCATCGAGCGCGGCCGGACCATCGAATCGGTCGAGAAGCAATATCTCGAAACCGTAAAGCCGATGCACGAGCTCTATGTCGAGCCCAGCAAGCGAAAAGCCGATATCATTGTTCCCGAGGGCGGAAAGAATTTCGTCGCGTTAGAGATGATCATGAATCGGATTGCATCGCATATAGGATAATACGAAAACCCCTTCCTCCGGCGTTCAGACAGGTCCTCGGATCGCAAGCGATCCTGCGGAACTCCGGCGGGGGAAGGGGTTTTCTTCTTTTTTAGCGGAGCTGAAGCTCCGCTGTGGAAGTGTTGTTTGGCGGGAAAGGGAAGGCTGGTTTTTGATACGTGTGTGAACCCTTTTTCCCGGCGTGAATGTCAAAACTCTTTTCTCCGGCGTGCGGACAAGTCCTCGGAGCCCAAAGGGCTCCTGCGGAACTTCGGCGGAGAAAAGAGTTTTTCCATTTCATGGGGTGGCACCGGAAGGTGGCGCGTGAACCTTTACTTTGGGTTCACACCGTCTAAGATATGTGCGTTTTGGGAAACGAGATCTGTCGCGACACTTCGGCGGAGAAAAGAGTTTTTCCATTTCATAAGGTGGCACCGGAAGGTGGTGCGTGACTCTTTACTTTGGGTTCACACCATCTAAGATGCGTGCGTTTTGGGAGCGAGTGCTTTTGCGTCTTTTCGGGGTCAATCCCGGTCTTCGTTATTGAGTTTTTCGACGGACTCGATTACGTATTCCTGCTTGACGAAGATTAGTTTTACGATGAGGGATAGGTATTTGAGGATTACGGTCAGTATGGCAAAGACGCCAAAGAAGGATGCCGTCATTAGCAGCAGCGTGGTTGTGTAGCCGGCAACGGGTATGCCAAGGATATAAACGATGATCGCGTATATGCTGCCGGCTAAAGTGATCAGCATCATAAAGAGCGAAATGGCGATCGTTACTTTGTAGGCTAAGTCCGTGTATATGATGAGTGAATCAAATGCGGTGTCGAGCTGCTGTCTTGTGTTCGGTTTCTTTTTCCCGGAAATTCCTTTTGAGTCGTAAAGAATGGTATCTTCTTTTAGTCCGCAGTTGGCATATGTCGCTTTTCTGTAGGGGATTGTTTTGCTTAAGGTTCTGATTCTGTTTATGGAACGCCTTGATAGGATTCGGAAGCGCTCGGTATGCAGATCGTACTGTAAATTTGCGTGCCGATTGAAGATGCTGTAAAACATTTTGGATGCAATTTTGGACTTTGAGGAGCCGGCAGATACGATGTCATAGCCTTCGAGCGAGTGTCGATAGACACGCATGATAAGGTCCGGTTCGTAATCCACGTATACGCTGTCAAATTCCATTACGAAATCACCGATTGCAAGATCAACGCCGGCATTCATGGCCTCTTCCATGGTTTGTGAAGTGCTCATATTCAGAATGCTTATGACGGACACTGCATGGGCCCCGGCAAATTCCCGGATGACCGAGGCGCTGTGATCGCGTGAAGAGTTGTTTACACAGATGATTTCATAATGTTCGAAATTGGCCGTCAATTCGCCGGTGAGCATATTGAGAAAGGACTCGATGTCTTTCTCGTCATTCTCCACGTAGACTACGGCAGATAGGAAATTTTTCTCTTTGCTATTCATTGTTGAAGCACCTCATCCAAATCGTAGACAGTATTTATTTTACCGGATAACACACTGATAAACGTCGGGTTTTCTGTGAATTGGCGAATAAGGGTGGGTCGGGAATCATCAATTTCAGAAGCCATGAGTATTGGCTTCATGGAAAAGAGTGATTTGACATATTCGAAACCAAATTCGGTTTTCAGGTATTTTCGCGCAAGATTCGACATATACGGATATGCGCTTTCCGGCTTGCCCGGACACTCGTTGCAGTTATATAGACGGCCGGGTGTGCATAGACCGTTGCTTCGACGCTGGCAGCTAAACACCGGTGTCTCGGAGTAACTCGTAACATGAGGGGTGAACGTTACCGAGGTTAAGGAGTGAAGCCCCGTTTTCCCAAATGGCATAATCGAGAAGAAGGGACCGTCCATAACCGTGATTCCCATATTCCGCAATTCCGGGCTCACAGAACAGAGAATAATTTCACAGAGCTCGTACTTAATCTTGAAGGGTTCAATGCCCAGGAGTTGATGGATCTGATTTACTCCCGCGTATGTTGCGTTAAGTATAAACCCTGTCGAGAGTTGAGCCCCATTGTCAAGATTCACGATGTAGCGGTTTGATTCTTTTTCGATGGAACGGATTTTTGCGTTGTATTGAATCGTTATATTCGGGTATTTCTGTATTTCCGTCAGAAAATATTCTTTGAGCAGCTGTGCGTCATATGTGTACTCTGTTGTTTGAAAAGCGCCGTCACACATCCCCGGATTAAAGTAATCCGTCACTCGAACTTCGTCACAGGGGATGTTGGCATTCCGGCAGAATTTCTCGAACTGGTTCGCATTGGTCCAGCTGAAGCGGGAGCTGGTCGCATAGATCTGATGAAATTCCGAATTTATGCAGAACCGGAAATCGTTGTTAAACCGGTCAAAATACGCACGTGATTTTGTGGCTGTCGATAAGGAGCGCGGATAGTGATAACCCATATGAACACGCGCCTGATTGATATAGGTGGCACGCATAAAAGGCTCCGGATCGCACTCGAGAACGACAACTTCCTCGCCTTTTCGGCCGCAGAAAAGTGCGGAGTTTAATCCGTATAATCCGGCGCCGATGATTATTTTCGCATACTCCATTTAATGACCCTTTCCTTTCGGACGTCCCTTTTCCTGCCCGTCCGTATCCGGCAGGTATTTGCCGAACAGGTTGCGAAAAAGGATTGCCAGGAGAGAGAAGGAACCCTTGATTGGGCTGATTTTTGTCGGCGTTTTCTCATTGCGGGGATATACTCTCGAGACAGGTACTTCGCAAGTCATCAGTGACAGCTGATCGGCCCTTACCGAGAGATACGCCAGGAGCTCGTATGTCATGAAGATGTCGCGAAAAATCTGCACCTCGGGATGCAATATGTATTTTCTGGAATAAGCCCTGTAGGCATTTGTGGTGTCGGTGTAGTTTTTGCGGGCGGTCTGAGAAATGATGGGGGCATGAATCAGTTTGACGGCAAGATGTCGGATGGGCGGTGTGTTTTCTGCTTTTCCGCCCTTTATAAAACGCGAGCCTTGAACAAAATCAAATCCGGCCTCCAGTTTCTCGACAAACGTATATGCGTCCTCGATACTGTCTTTGTTGTTGCCGTCAATCGTAATAATACCTTCGTATCCTCGTTGAACAGCCCACCAAAAACCCATGCGCAGCTGCGCGCCCTGTTTTCCGACGTCGTTTTTAACGAGCAGCGTGTTGACGTGGTATTTTTCGAGCAGCGAGGAATCGGTTGATCCGTCGGTCGATCCGCCATCACAGATTACGATGTCGCAGAGTTTATCGACGCCATGCAGAACGGCGCGTTCAAGCTCCTTTTCGATCCGGCCATGCTCATTCAAGATGGGGATGAGCATGCAGTACTTGGATGACTTCCCGGCAAACTCTTCGGCGCTGAAGCGCGGAACGCCTGAAATGCCTTCAAACTCCTTCATGAAAACACCTCTAAGACATAGTCTATTGTCGATTGGACATCGCGGATGTTTCCCGGATTTTTCATCTCGATCGAAATCCATTTATCATAATCCAGCCGGCTGATCTGCCTGTGGATATCTCTGCTTTCTATTCTGGCCAAATACGGCTCGGATATGTGAATATGATGGATGACATCTATATTATCGGCGATATATTCAATCGAGTCCTGATAGTAAATGCTGGTGCCCAGATCCCAATTCACCATAAGACCGTCCGAATTGACTTCTCTGCAGAACTGTACAGCCTCTTCGACGGTGTTCATGAAATTGGTATTGTAGATCGGAGGATTTGGTTCCAGTGCAATCACGACACCATGCTCTTTTGCATATTCGCCGATTTGCCTGAAAAAAGGATAGGCCTTCGGCCGCATTTCTTCGCCGGGCAGATTTCTGTTCCGCGGACATCCAAAGACCAGGTTGCCGCACCCGATCGCCTTGGCAAAAAGAATCGCCTGACAGGTATAATCCAGCAAAAACTGGCGCTCGGCATCCGATCCGAAAATACTTTCGCTCCGGTTATACCAAATCGATTGCATGGAGGATATGGTAAGGGAATACTTCGTCTTGACTTCATTGGCAAATGCGATTGCTTCGGGAATGTGCGTATACGGCTGATCGGGCAGTATCCGTGTCGGTGCAATCTCAAGACCGGCAACGCCCTTCGAAAACAAATACTCGTACATCGACAAGTCATCAGCCGCATCCCAGGCGATATTGGAAATTGATAACCTCATAGCAAGGCTCCTTCATCCAGCATCCTTTTGCGGATATCTGCCATGACGCGCGATTTGTCGAAAATGTAGCCGTTTTGCCCGCCGAAAAGATCCGCGTGAATCGTCCTAAAATCGTAGCGGGGAAAGGAATCACCTAATTCGTTCTCAAAGACGGCATTCCGGAGATTCTTATACAATTCTGCGGCCTTAACAGGCTCAACGGCCAGATTAACCAGGTTCAGTCCGTTGAATAAAGCCGTCTCGATATGTTTCCACAGGTTGGTCAAATCATAGAATTGATACTCGGCCCGGCTGTCCGTAAAATTCAACGCGCTAAAACCAAGCGCCTCAAATCTCGGACGCAGCAGCCGTTCCTCTTCACCCGAAGCCGTGCATTTGTAGAAGCCGTTTTGCAGCTCGCTGTAATATCCGGCTATTTCCGGATCCTGGGCGATTAGTTCCAGATATTTTTCTTTTTTCAGCATAGAGGGGACAATATGGATCAGGTCATAAATGAAATTCTTCTTAATGTTGTGCCCGAAAAGCGCGGGAAGCCGAACGATAAGATGGTCCGCAATATTCTCCTGAACCCATTTTTCGAGAGATCTGCGGTTTGTTCCGTATACATTCATAGGATTGTCGATAATGGGAGTGTTCTCATCTACGTCAATCGGTGATGAGTACACATCAATTGTAGAAATCAATACCAGTTTTCGTGGCTGAATCTTCTGAATATTTTCAATGGCACTCTGGATGACCTTCTGATCCGCATCGGGATCGCGCTGCGCAAGGTATTTTTCGGCACGAACACCGGCATAAACGCATAAGCCGGGCTGCAAACCATAGGCCGATTCTATATCCGATGAGTGGACAGCCGCGTCAAACGGATGACTCCTCAGAATATTCGATCCTACAAATCCTGTATTTCCAACAAGCAAATCCATCGTCTACCCTCAAGCACATCTGTAGAGCCCGATCGTCCGGAATGAATATCTATAGAATATTCTAACAACATACTATTCATGAAACAAGGCCGCTGCCTCGAATGATCCTGGATCGTTCAGGGCAGCGGCCTCTTGTGGTTTTGGTGGAAAGGGAAGAACTGTATCGAGAGCGAGGACTTTTGCGAATATTACTCTGCGGGTTTGTATTTCTTTTCGAGCCAGCCCATGAAGAGGCCGAGTGCGAGACCTCCGACGAAGAGCAGGGCGCTGATCACCCAGATCGCGGGGGTTGCCTTGCTGTAATCGGTGGGGGCGATGATGGCGGTCGATGCGATTACGACGCCGAGGATGATATGGAACACGCCGGCGTAGGCTTTTTCGAGGATTTTTTTCATCAGCTTCGCGAAAAGCAGGATGCAGATCAGGGCGCCGAGTCCGATCGGAATGATGATGCCGAAGTTCATGTCGCTGATGCCGGCGTTCATGTTCTCGTACATCTTGAAGTAGATGAGGAAGTTCGAAGGGCTCATGCCGGGGACGATGATGCCGAGGGCGAATATGGCGCCCGCCATGATCCAGGTCGCAAAGTTCTGGGGTACGGCGACGGACAGATAGTGGCTCGCAGCCCAGAGTCCGATAAAGGCGAGGACAGCGGTGACGGCGGTGATCGCGATATGGCGCGGTTTGCGGCCTTGTTTTCCCGCTTCTTTATAAAGAGAAGGAAGGGTTCCAAGGATGCATCCGATAAAGCACCAGAGAATCTGGAACTCGTAGTTTGTCATAAAGAAGGCGAGGGGCTTTGCGGCGAGAAAGAAGCCCAGAAGGCCGCCGATTCCGACGGGGATAAAGAACAGAACGTTCTTCAGGAAGTCCTTGCGGATATCGGAGAGAAAGCCGATGATTCTCTCGTACAAGCCAAATACGGCGGCGAGTGCACCTCCGCTGACGCCGGGCAGGATGGCGCCCGCGCCGATCAATGCGCCTTTTACGATCCGGAACGCCCAGTCTACGGGGTTTATCTTGATCTTTTCCTTTTTTTCGCTCATATATACACCTGTTTCTTCCTTGTTATTGATTCAGAAGCGATTATACCTTGATTTGATAGTAAAGGAAAGATGCGATAGTGGGGCAAATCCGGCCGGGAACGGCGGGTCTTTTCTTTTCGGGACGTTGAACCGCAGGTAAATGCATAGTATCATTGTGTTAGACGAAACAGCGAAACGGAGGTGTTCTTTATGCCGATTCAGCTCGTTTTTATTCGACACGGTGTCGCGGAAGACCGCTCTTCCGGGCAGGCCGATTTTGACAGGCGGCTAACGCCGGATGGCGAGGCGAGGCTCAAGAGCACTCTCCCGAATATTAAGTCTCTTTTGAATAAGGGCTGGAAAGCGGTCATCTGGACAAGTCCTTTGATTCGCGCGATGGAAACGGCGCAGATTGTATCGGATGTTTTCGGAATCGGCGAGGTGATCGGTTTCGGGTTTATCGGCGAGGGGTATTTCGGAGGCTTTCAGAACGAGATGGAGAAGTTGGATCCGAAGAAACGCCATGTCGTTATTATTGTTGGTCACGAGCCTTTTCTCGGCGGCTGGTCCGAATCGCTTACCGGCCGTATTCTTCCTTTCAAAAAGGGCGCGGCGGCGGGCTTTCTGATTCACGGCAATGATTTGTCGACGGCGGAGTTTAAGTGGTTTTTACAGCCGGAACAGATGCGTGAGCATTTCAGCGAGAAAGAGGAGGACGATATCCTGTCGAATATCCGTGCGGGTCTTGCCGGGTATATGAAACAGATTCAGGCGAATCAGGAGGATTTTGTGAATCATCCTCTCGATCCGGAGGCGACCCACAAGCTGCGTGTATCGATCCGGAAGCTCAAATCGCTCCTGTCTTTTATCGCTCCGTACCAGAATAAGGGTCAGAACAAGGAAGAGCAGGCCTTTTTCCGGAGGTTTCTGCGGGAACTTTCCTATTTAAGAGAACTCGACGTTCTGGCCGGGGCCTGTGGTACGTTCAGCCGCGAGAACCCGAAGATTCTGTCGGAGGACTCGGATGTTTTCCGGGTCATCAAAGAGGAGCATGAGCTGGAGCTCGACAGGGTGTACCTGGTGCTGGAGACCGAAGAGTTCAAGAATTCTTTGGCGCGGATCCGGTATCTGGTTAACCATCCCGTCCCGACGAAGAAGGCGGAAGAGGATAAACCGGCGGGCGAGATTCTGGATGAGCGGTTCCGGAAAATGTATGCGAAATTCGAAGCAAAAGGTAAGCGTCTCGACAGGGCGGATGAGGATGAAGCTCATGCGCTTCGCATTAAGGCGAAAAAGCTCCGCTATGTGTTGGAACTCATCGAACCCATATCCGGAAAGGACTACGGCAACATGAAGGAGGAGCTCAAAACCGCACACGACCGGCTTGGCGAGCTTTGTGACGCGAGGAAGAACAGGGACATCCTCGAGAAATTCAATGATCTTCCCTTGTCCGGAGAAGCGCATAAGGAAATACGGGCATTGATCGACCGGCAGGAGCGCATCGTCGAAGAGAGCCTTGCGATTATCAAACTGTGAAATATCTGAGTCTAAGTTTGTGTAATATGGACAATCGGCGGAAACGGGCAGACCATTACGCTTTTTTGTCTTGTCATGCCCCGCCTCTTTTGCTACAATTAAATCCCGTAGTTGGTGCTAAAAGTCATCATACGGGAGGCGGTATATAATGTCTACAAAGTATATTTTTGTAACGGGCGGTGTAGTTTCCGGATTAGGAAAAGGTATTACCGCAGCATCATTAGGCCGTCTCCTCAAATGCAGGGGCATCCGGGTAACGATGCAGAAATTCGATCCATATCTCAACATTGATCCAGGCACAATGAATCCCTATCAGCATGGAGAAGTCTTTGTCACCGATGACGGTGCGGAGACGGATCTTGATTTGGGCCATTATGAGCGCTTTATCGATGAGAACCTGACGCAGAATTCCAACGTGACCTCGGGACGTATTTATGATACCGTTCTGAGAAAAGAGAGAAACGGCGATTATCACGGCGGCACGGTTCAGGTTATTCCCCATGTAACAAATGAAATCAAGGAACGTATGAAGGCCGGCAAGGACGATTTTGACGTGGCGCTGATTGAGATCGGCGGTACCGTCGGCGATATCGAGTCCCTGCCGTTTATCGAAGCATCGCGTCAGTTCGCATTTGACGTCGGCCGCGAAAATTGTCTCTTCATTCACGTTACGCTTCTTCCTTACCTTTCGGCTTCAGATGAACAGAAGACCAAGCCGACACAGCATTCCGTCAAGGAGCTTCTTTCTCAGGGTATCCAGCCGGACATTCTTGTCTGCCGTACCGAAATCGGCCTGAACGAAGAGCTCAAAAGGAAAATTGCGCTGTTCTGCAACGTTCCGAAGAATTGCGTTTTCGAGAACAAAACGCTGAAGGTACTGTACGATGTGCCGCTTGCTCTTGAGGAGCAGGGCCTTGCGGATCTTGTCTGCGAGCGTTTCGGTTTCGGGAAAATTATCCCGGATCTTGTCGAATGGAAGGCTCTTTCCTACAATCTTTCTTGCCCGAAGGATACGACGACGATCGCGCTTGTTGGAAAATACGTTGCCCTTCACGACGCGTACCTTTCGGTTGTCGAATCGCTGACACATGCCGGCGCGTTTAACCATACCAAGGTTAAGGTCAAGTGGGTTGAGGCGGACGACGTGTCGCCGGAGACGGCTCCCTGCATTTTCGAAGATGTCGACGGAATTCTCGTTCCGGGCGGCTTCGGAACAAGAGGAACCGAGGGCATGATCGAATCGGCAAAATTTGCCAGAGAGAACAAGGTTCCGTTCTTCGGAATCTGTCTCGGCATGCAGATTGCCGTAATCGAATTCTCCAGAAATGTTCTGGGATATGAAGGTGCCAACAGCGCCGAATTTGATCCTAAAACCGCATATCCGGTTGTCGACCTGATGCCGGATCAGGAGAATGTCACGATGCTCGGCGGCACCATGCGTCTGGGCCAGTACCCCTGCGAGCTCGACATTACGTCCAAGGCTCACGAAGTGTACGGCAAGGATCTTATTTTCGAGCGCCATCGTCACAGATATGAGATCAGCAACCGTTTCCGCGATGACTTTACGGCACACGGTCTCGGACTGGCCGGTTTGTCGCCGGATAAGCATATCGTCGAGATGGTCGAGCTTAAGGATCATCCGTGGTATGTCGCGTGTCAGTTCCATCCCGAATTCAAATCGCGCCCGAACCACCCGCACCCGCTGTTCTTCGGTTTCGTCCGCGCGGCGAGAACCGGCAAAGATGAGGAGTGAATAATATGATCAAGAATCCCGTTCTTCAAGGGTTTCATCCCGATCCTTCCATGATATGTGTTGACGGCACGTTTTACATTGCGAATTCAACGTTTGAGTATTTTCCGGGCGTTCGCATCAGCGCCTCGAAGGATCTGGCCAACTGGGAGTGTGTCGCGACGCCCCTCTCAGAAACGAGATTCCTCAGTATGGCGGGAAATGTCTGCTCCGGCGGCATCTGGGCGCCCTGCCTGTCGTATTCGGACGGGATTTTCTATCTTGTCTACACGGACGTCAAGGCGTGGAAGTCCTATCCCTTTAAGGATTCCCATAACTACATCGTAACCGCACGCGATATCCGCGGACCGTGGACCGAGCCGGTCTATATGAACAGCATCGGCTTCGACACGTCACTTTTTCATGACGATGACGGCCGCAAATACTTCATCAATATGGAGTGGGATTTCAGGAGGTCCGGCGAGGAGACCTTCGCCGGGATTCTCATTACAGAAGTAGATCCGATCTCCCTCGAGTTCATCGGGGAGCCGAAGAAGGTCTTCGAGGGAACCGACAGAGGACTTGTCGAGGGACCGCATATCTACAAAAAAGACGGATGGTATTATCTCTTGACGGCGGAGGGCGGCACGTTCTATGAGCATGCGGCTACGGTCGCACGATCGAGGGATATTTTCGGGCCGTATGAAGTCCATCCGAACAAGCACATCTGCTCGGTCAAGGGACATCCGGAGCATCCGATTCAGAAGACGGGCCACACCAGCTGGTGCCAGGGCCCCGACGGCAGATGGTTTCTGGCGTTCCTTTGCGGAAGACCTGTTGACGGTACGAACTGTATTCTCGGCCGGGAGACCGGCATCAACGAGATCGTCTGGATCAATGACTGGCCGTATCTGAAGAATGAAACGCTGTTGGCGGACGAGTATTTCACAGGTTACGGGGAGAAACTGCCCGACGAAAACGAGCCGGTTATCTTCGGTACGCCCGATTTCTATCTGAATTTCAATTCGCTCCGTGCTGCGACAGAACACCAGATCGGTCCGGACAATACCCTTCGGATTTATGGCGGCGAGTCCCCGTATTCGAACCAGAACCAGTCGATGTTTGTCAGACGCCAGACCGATTTTGATTTTAAAGCGACGACCTGTGTCACCCTGCCGTTTCACCGGTATCAGCAGTTTGCCGGCCTCCTTTACCGCTATGACGAGGAGCACCAGTTCCTTCTTAAGATCGCATATGACGAGAAGGTCGGGAAGCAGACGCTCGGAATCATTGCCATAATCGACGGGAACTGCACGTATCCTCTGAACGGCAAAGAGATTGCGATCGACGGCGACGCAATCTGGATGCGCCTTGAGGCCCATGGAGCGACGGCCCGGTTCTCCTATTCCACGGACGGCGAGACCTTTATGGATCTGGATTATGAGATTGACGCGACCATTCTGTCGGACGATCACATCTTCGGATTTACCGGCGCGTATGTCGGCATGGCGGCCTTTGACCTCTATGATCACACAGGATATGCGGACTTCACCTATTTCCGGTACAAAGCACTCTGATCAAGTGCTGAATCGGGCTCTATAGGAAGCCTGTCTTAGAAATAAGTACAAAATGCGCCTCCGGGAGTCAGACGAATCGTCCGACATCAGGAGGCGCATTTTCGGGTTCGCAGAGAGAGCACGAAGCGTGCACGGTTCATACAGACCCGGGAAGGCCTTCTTTACCAGGTCGCGAAAAGACCTTACAGGATATGCCGCTCGAGTACGCGTGCGATCCGCGCAATACCTTCCCGCAGCTCGCCGGCTGCCGCAAAGGAAAAATTGATCCGCAGCGTATTCTGATGCCCGCCGTTCGGGAAGAACGACCCGCCGGGAACGAAGGCAACCTTCTCTTTCAGGCATTCTACAAGGATTTCCCGCGCGTCGAGATACTCCGGCAGCGTTACCCACGCGAAAAGCCCGCCCTGGGGGCGTGTATACTGCACGCCTTCCGGGAAAAGAGCGTCCATTGTCTCGAGCATGATGTCTCTTTTCGCGCGATAATCAGCGCGGATACGCTCGATATGGCGGTCGATGTCGCAGGTCTTCAGGTATTCGGCAATCTGGTATTGTCCGACCGTGTTGCACTGGAGATCGGTTCCTTGTTTAACGAGCACGTATTTATCGATCACTTCGCGCGGGCCGGCGATCCAGCCGATCCGGTAGCCGGGGCAGAAGATCTTGGAGAACGTACCGAGGCAGAGGACATTGCCGTCCGTATCGAAGGCCGATGCCGAAGGAAGGCTCTCGCCTTCGAAACGAAGCTCACCGTAAGGGTTGTCTTCAAGCACGACAACACGGTGTTCGGCGGCCATTTTAACCAGGGCTTTCTTGCGCGCGAGCGACCACGAGCGGCCGGTCGGGTTCTGGAACTCCGGAATCGTATAGATAAGCCTGGCCCGAGGTTCGGCGCGAAGAATCGCCTCGAGAGCTTCAGGGATCATACCGTCATCATCCGTCGGCACTTCGACGAAGCGGCATCCGAATAACCGGAAGGCGGAGAGCGCCGCCAGGTATGTCGGACTCTCGCAAAGGACGACGTCGCCCTCGTCAAGGAAAACCTTCCCGGACAGATCGATCGCCTGCTGTGAGCCGTGCGTGAGAAGGACTTCATCCTCTGAAAAAGAGGTTCCGAGCCGCCTGTTCATGCGCTCGGCAACCCATCGCCGGAGAGGCGCATAACCCTCGGTCGTCGTGTATTGAAGGGATGTACGGCCGCTCTTTTCGAGAACGGCAAGACTTACCTTCTTTAGATCCTCTACAGGGAAGAGATCAGGGGAGGGAAGTCCGCCCGAGAACGATATGATCTCCGGGCTTTCGGTGAGTTTTAAGAGCTCACGGATCTCGGATGCTCTGACAGCGCGCATTCTTTTCGCGTACGTGTATTGCATGCGGGTTCTCCTTTCGTGAGAAACGGGTATCGGAAATCAGAGGGCGCCTCTCCGGTGATGCGGGAGACGTCCGGCGGGTATTCTCCGGGTTCGGAGAATATAGGATCAGACGATCGGACGCAGCTCGAAATCGTCGCCGGCCGCCGGCGGAATGGACTCCTTAAGGGTCTCCCGAAGGGCTTCGGAGAGCCGGCGGATTCCTTCCGGAATTTCAGCCATAGATGCACCGGTGAAGTTCAGCCGAATCGTCTCGGAGGCACGGCCGTCATGATAGAAGGCGCTGCCGGGCACGAAGGCGACACCTTGCCCGGCTGCCTTCCGGAGGAGCAGTGCCATATCTGCGCCGTGAGGAAGCAGAGCCCAGATATAGTAGCCTCCTACGGGGCGATCCCAGGTGACGCCGTCCGGCATGTACCGCTCGAGCGAGTCGCACATCAGGTCGCGCTTCCCGCGGTATTCGACGCGCATCTTTTCGATATGACGCTCAAAACCCTGTTCGAGGAAAGGCTCCAGAAGATACTGCGAAAGACTCGAGGAGTGAAGGTCGGCCGTCTGTTTAACCGATATGGCGCGTTTGATCAGCTTCTTGTGCCCGATCATCCAGCCGATCCGAAGGCCCGAATAAACAACCTTCGAGAATGTGCTCAAGTATATGACGTGCCCGTCGCGATCCATGGACTTGAGCGTCGGCAGGGGGGCGTGATCGTAGGAGAGTTCACCGTACGCGTCGTCTTCGATCAGCGGTACACGGTATCTCGCGGCGAGAGCGAGCAACTCGCGGCGTCTCGGCAGGGACATATCAATTCCTGTCGGGTTCTGGTGGGACGGCATCGTATACACGAACTTCGGGTGGCTTCTCTGCAGAATCTCTTCGAGAATATCGGTTCTAAGACCGTCCGCGTCGAGCGGTACGCCGACAACTCGCGCTCCCGCCGCGCGAAAAGCCGTAATCGCGGGAAAATACGTCGGCTCCTCGACGACAACAACATCGCCGGGATCGATGAGAACACGGGCCAGAACATCGATTCCCTGCTGCGATCCGGAGAGCACCATCACTTCATCGGGAACCGCCTCGACGCCGCGGCGCCGCATCATGCGGCACAGTGCGGTGCGAAAGGAGAGGAATCCCTCGGCCGGCGCATGAAGAAGGCCGCGGAGTTCGTGCTCGACCAGTATCTTGTCCTCGAGGCCGCGGAGGATCTCCGACGGGCCGGAATCCGGGGAGGCGATGCCAGTCGCGAACGTGATGATGTCGCGGCGGCTCGCAAGCGTCAGAAGATCCTTGAGAAGGTGCGACTCAAAAGCGGCGGATGACTCCGAAAAGAGCCTCTGCCAGGGGAGTTCACCCCCGGCGGAATGTGCATACATAGGCTTCGGACTCCCGGCAAGCCGCATATTGGAACCTGCCATTCTGTCCGCGACAAAGGTGCCGTGACCGACGCGGGAATCGAGGAGGCCGTCGGCCTTCAGCTCGCGATAGGCATTCAGAACGGTGGTCCGGTTGACGCCGATCGTCTCCGCCAATTTGCGTTCGGGCGGGAGAGAATCACCCGGAAGAAGTTCTCCGATTCGGATCTTAGCGGCGATCTGCTCATAAATCTGGCGGTAAGCGGGGGCTTTGCGGCCCCGGTCAATCTCGATACGCATCTCTCACACCTCCATTGGTTGCAACCAATTACAGAATACATCGCGATATTCACGAAAAAAACCACCAATTCAAGTAAAATATGGAAGCCAATTGATAAAAAGGATTGCCGGCTTTGCGGTTTGGATTTCGTTATATAATAGAAAGGCGTGAATAACACAGAATATGTTTCGAAGAGGGCAATATGACGAATCGTTTTAAGATAATCGAAAGGATAATCCTGTTTCTCGTTAATGAAGCCTCCGTACTATGTTGATAAAGATATAAGGAGGGTTCCCATGGCGATTTTTGATATCATTCTGTTTGCGGTTGTTTTTGCTTTTCTGGTATTTACGCTTGTTGCCAAAATCAAGAAAATTACCTTTAAGTACGGCTTTTTTCTCTACTTGACTCCGCTAATCCTGTCCCTTATTCATTTGCTCGTATGCGGATTGAATTTTTTCCTGATTCCGCTGATGCTTGGAGCTCTGTTTATTGTTCTGCTCTATCCGGCCCGCAAGCGCTGGTGGACATTCATTCCCGTTATTCTTCTCTCCGCGGTCTTTGCCGCTTCGTCTCTGGCGCTGCCGGCCATGGAAAACATGCAGAATTATGCGTCGTTCTCCTACACGGATTCCTTTGCGCGATTGAATACATATTTCAGGGATACCTATCCTCTGGCAGCCCATAAAGATATCGACTTTGCAGCAAAATACACGGAGTTTCTTCCGCTGTTTGAAGCGGCGGAGAAGAACGGTGATAAGAAGGCGTACTATGACGCAATTTGCGCTTACATTGCCTCTTTTCACGACTCGCACATCGCTTCCGCCCCTGCGGAGGCATTTCTGGGGCTTCGTTTTACGCTGGGCGAAATCGTCTCGTGGAGAGACGGCGATTTCGGCGGCGATCTCGGCTTTTCCGTTCTCCGTGCGGACGACGGCCGGGCTCTTGCGATTGCGGTTGACGGGAACGGCGCCGCATATGCGGCCGGTATTCGAAACGGGACGGAGATTCTCATGATTGACGGGAAAACCCCCGCAGAAGCCGCCTCGGCGATACCTCTTGTGTTTGCTCCTCAGGGCGGGGCAGATGCGACGAACCGCCTGCTGATGCAGTACATGATGCTTGGCAGATGCCCCGTCGGAAAAGAGGCAGCGATCGCCTTCCTGGCAGACGACGGCAGCACATCACAAATATCCATAACAGCCCTGGAAAAGGACTTCGATTCGCTGAACGAGACTTTCAGCACGGTTCTTCGTGCAGAACCTGCGACGGCCGATGATCTGTACTCATTTACCATGCTCGAGGACAGTACGGCATATATGCGAATTGCCACGATGATGTATAACGACGAGCCGGCCATGCTGGAGAGAATCGAATCGGATTTAGCTGCCCTTGCGAAAAGCGGCGCAGCAAACCTGATCATCGATCTGCGCCAGAACGGCGGCGGCGAGGATACTTTCGGTGCCGCTCTGAAAGGTTTTTTTACGGATCAAGAGGACTTCTATCTGACCGAAAGCGAACTGGACAGTGAGACGGGAGAACTTACCGCGGAGAACACGATTCGTGTCACACCGAACGCGTCGGGATTCACCGGGAAGATTATTATTCTTGTAAACACCGGAAGCGCCAGCGCCGCGGAGGGCTTTGCCTACAATATGGCGGAACTCCCCAATGTTTCGGTCGCCGGTATGATGGGTACCAACGGAAGCTTCGGCACGATTTCAGACGGATTCGTTCTTATGCCGGATAATTTTCTGGTACTGTTTCCGAGAATTGCGTGTGTTGAGGAAGACGGCCATGTCATGATTGACGCGGACGCAAATGGAAACGGCGGAGTAAAACCGGATATCAAGATCCCAATCAGCGAAGATGCCGTGCATGCTCTGTTCGACGAGAAAAAGGATTACGAGCTTGACTATGTCTTGTCATGGCTTGCCGGCACAGTCGAATAGAATACAAGAAGATATCGGGTATGTCCGTAATTATTTATCTTCGAAAAAATCGTCCGGGTCGAGGCCGAGCCATGTGCAGAGGAGAAGTCCCGCCCATACGGCTTCGACCGGCCTGTCATAGACCGGCGTGATACCGGCTTCCGCAAGCTCGTTTGCGGTGCTGTAGGGTGTTCTTTCCGAATCGACAGGCGCGAGAAAGAGCCGCTTAAAGTTCTGGCGGCACAGGTCCTCAAGGTATAACAGGGAGTAAGGCGAGCTTTTCGCGGCGGTGCAGGCGGTGCCGGAATGATAGGTCTTCTGAAGGATATACAGGTAGTCCTGTCTTGTAAGGTCGAGTACCTGATAGTTAAATCCGACGGCGGCTTCGAGTACGATGACCGTCGTTTCGGGAGGATCGGCCCTGAGCGCGGCTGTGCGTGACAGCCATTCACATGAGGCATACGTCGGAACGCTCCGGCTGAAGTCCGGATTCTCTTCGAGAACGCCATCCCGGATCACGCCGTAGATCTGTCCGCGGTAACTCTGGAAATCATCCGTCCCGGCGAAAGCCTGCATTACTTTTCCGGCGGAATGTACATAATCGGTGCCGTCTTCTGCCCGGCCAACGACAAATACGCCGGACAGCTTTTCCCGGATCAGGACAAGAGCGTTCCGGAAATTGTGCATTCCGTCGTTCCGGGGATTGTCGAGAGGATGCTTGCTGCCTAAGACGATAACGGGGCAGCCGAGACCGGACAGCAAGATATCGGCGAACTGTGCGGTATAGGCCAGTGTATCGGTCCCGTGGGCCAGTATGATTCCGTCAAAGATCCGGTCGTCGATCCGGTCATGAATTGCGCCGAAGAGCGTAAGGAGACTCCCGGGCGTCATGTTCTCGCTGAAAAGGTGCATCGCTTCGAAGGTCTCGAAAACAAATTCATCCGGAGAAATCCGTTCCAGAAGCCGGTACGGCGCGTCGCTTAATTCGAACGCACTTCCGGATAGGCGGCTGGAGATGGTTCCGCCGGTAAAAATAACCAGCACACTTAAGGGGCGCGTTACCGTCATTTCGCGCCCTCCGCAAAAGCGGCTTCCGCCGCGGTTTGCTTCGCTAAATACGCGTCTGCGAAAGCGGCTTGCGCCGCGGTCTGTTTTGTCAGATACGCATCTGCGGAGAGTGCGGCTACAAGGCCTTCACCCAAGGCTTTGGCTACCTGGAGAGGCTTCCCCGTGCAGTCTCCGGCGGCATATACGCCGGGGATGTTGGTCGCCTGCTGTTTATCGGTGAGGATGGAGTTCTTGTCGAGAGCGAGCCCGGGAAGAAGGGCTTCCGGTGCGATGGAAGGCCGGAGGATAAAGACGCCGGCAACCGGGGTTGTGTCTTCGCCGGCTGTCAGAGATTCCACGAAATCCGCGCCGTCGATGCGGTAGGATGCGGCGTGGCCGACGCTCTTGAAGGTGTTCCCGGGAAGAGTCATTCCCCAGCGCTTCAGGTCGGCGGGATTCACATAGAGGTGTACCAGGCAGCCGATGCGGACAAGGTACTCCGCTTCTTCGACGGCTTCCTCCGATTTGGCGATAACGGCGACTTCCCGGCCGCGGTAGAGCATGCCGTCGCAGGTCGCGCAGTAACTTACGCCGCGCCCCAGAAATGTGTCTTCGCCGGGAAAAGGCGTGAACGCAGACGTTCCGACCGCAAGGACTACCGTACGGGCCAGCAGTATGCGGCTTCCGTAGGCTATTTGGAATCCGGGCATGGGGCCGGTCTTTTTCGAGCCGAAATCGAACGGCATGACGATGAGTGCGCGGCCGGTTATAAGGGCGGCACCCATCTCTGCCGCATGGGAGGAGTATTGTTCAAGAAGCGATTTGCCGCTTACGCCGGGAAGACCCGGAACATTATTAAGTTCGGTCGCTTTGTAAAGATAGCTGTTGCGATAATCGCCCGACAGCACGACAGCGCTTCTGCCGCGATTTAGAGCGTTGACGGCGGCCGAAAATCCGGCAGGTCCGCCTCCGATGATCGCGATATCGACAGGGGTCGTCTCATATAGGTCCGCGGCTTCTTCCGGGGACAATCGCTCTGCAGCAGCCGTTTGTTTTTGTGTACTCATATAAATCACCTCGCAGGACAAATATTTATTCCTTTGTTATAATGAAAACAAAAATCGGGTCATTTGTCGATGCTCCTATGAGGTAAATATGAGACTGATTAGCTGGAATGTCAATGGGATCAGAGCTGCAGCCAAAAACGGATGGCCGGATAGTCTTGCATCGTATGACGCGGATGTTCTTTGTCTGCAGGAAACGAAAATTGCACCCGATCAACTCACCTTTGATCTGACGGAGATTCCGGGATATAGAAGTTATTTTCACTGCGCCGACCGGAAAGGTTATTCGGGAACGGCACTTTTTACCAAGAGAGAGCCGGAACGTGTTTCATTTGGCCTCGGAGAAGACCGGTTCGACCACGAGGGGCGTACGATTGAAGCGGATTTCGGAGACTTCATTCTCTACAATATTTATTTCCCGAACGGCGGAATGGGTCCGGAGAGACTTGCTTTCAAGCTGGACTTCTATGACTGTTTCTTGAAAAAAGTGACTGCGCAGATGGCAGCGGGCAGAAATGTTGTCGTATGCGGCGACGTAAACACCGCGCACCGGGAAATCGACCTCGCCAATCCGGCGGAGAATGCGGACAAATCGGGATTTCTCCCGGAGGAGAGAGCATGGATCGACACCTTTACAGAGAACGGTCTTATCGATTCCTTCCGATTGCTTTACCCGGATAAAGCCGACGCGTATACGTGGTGGTCTTATAGGACATTTGCCAGAAGAAGGAACGCGGGATGGCGTATCGATTACTTTCTGATCAGCGAATCTCTGCGCGGCCGTGTGTCGGAATCCGGTATGCTGGACAGTATTACAGGCTCGGATCACTGTCCGATCTTCCTCGATTTGGTCTGAAATACGGTATTTTGCCTTTGGTTTGCCGTATTTTTCGGGCATATAAAGCGAAAAACCTGTGATATAATGCCTTCATGTAATGCTTAAAGTGCAGATGACTTAAGTGGGTCCAATGGCTGATCAAGAGCTGCACGGCAGATATTTGAAGGAGATTTCAATGATTAAGAATGTAACAAAAAAGCTGGCGGCGGTGCTTATGTCCGCTTTGCTGATATCCGGCATCCCTCTTCTTGCCGGATGTAACCAGGCGAAGACCGGTGCGGAAACATCCGGTTATGTATTTGACGGCACAGCCGGAGAGACTTTGACTGCCGGAGAAACGACCGCCAACGCTACTGCGGCTCCGTTCGAGATTCTTTCGAGCGTCGCGACCGGAACCGTTACGATTAACGGGAAAACCATCTCCGCGGCCGAGTACGATTTCTATTACTATCTCATTTATTCGAATTATTCGGCTTATGTCAGCTACGGCTATATGCCGACCACCGCCGACGGTCAGTTTGATCTTTCGGCCCTCTGTACCTTCTCCGGATACGAGGACAAGACCTGGGGCGAATATATCAAGGATTCGGCCGAGCTCCAGATGCAGGATATCTGCATTCTGTCTTACCTCGCTGAGCAGGCGGGAACGACTCTTTCCGCCGACAATCAAGCGTCAATCGATTCGTTCTACGAGAGCCTTGATTCGAGCGCAGCGACGTACAATATGACTGCAGACGATTACCTTAAGTCGATGTACGGCGAGAAAATGACAAAGGATGACTTTAAGCCGATTATCACCAAGTATCTTCTTGCGAATCAGTACACGAGCGAACTCCAATCCGGATATACGTTTACCGATGAAGAGCTGAATGCATATCATGAAGAGAATCCCGGTTCTTTTACCGGCGAGGAGCTTCCGATAGTCCGTCATATTCTCTTCTTTGCACCTAAGGGCGTCAGCGGCTATACGGATGCTACTGACCAGGAGATGACCGATGCCAAGGCGAAGGCCGACGCGGCGCTCGCCCAGATAACGTCTCTCGATACGATGATCTCGGTCGGCGACGCGGCTCTTGCAGACAAGTCGGCCGCCGAAGCGACGCAGTACACAGTCGTCAAGGATCAGATGGTTGCCGCGTTTGAGGACTGGTGTTTTGACACGGCCCGCAAGGCCGGTGATACCGGAATTGTTCAGACGGAATACGGTTATCACGTTATGTATTTTGTCGGCACGGAAACAGACTGGATGGCCGATGCAATCTCCGCTCTTACCAGCACGAAGTATGCCGACTTCATCAAGTCGCAGGAAGCACTTCCTCAGTTTGCCATCGTAAAATCTTAAAGAAAACCATAACAGACATGCCAACAGGGGCTGCGGGACAAATGAATCCCGCAGCCCTTTTTTCATCGAAACGGTTGTTATGATCCACAAGTGAGAAAAAAGCACGGTCTATTCGCTCGAAAATATCGCAAATATGTGTGTAAATCAAATGCAGCTTCGGTTTTTTTGATATTTACCCCGTATAATAAAAAGAATGGGGGGTACTTAAAGGGGAAGGGGGAAGCACGTTGTTTCTGGTATTTCTGTTCTTTTGGACCATCGCAATCTTTTTGTGGATCAATGAAGATCGCAACCGGACGAACTTCTGGGGTGGCTGTGCGTTCTTTCTCTTTGGCTGCGGCGGGGTAGCGGTACTGATTCACGATCTGGAACTTCCCTATGTTTGGGCGAAGGTACTTGTAGCGCTCTTTTCTTCCTGCATGTATTTCTGGGGGCCTTTTGCCTTTTTGATGTACGCCTTGTATTCCACGATGAAAATGCCGAAAAACAGAATAGCGGAGCTGCTGCTCCTTCAGCTCATGATGGCACCGGCCGAAGCCGCTTACTTTGTGTTTCCGGCGCTCCGGATGTTTGCACCTCTTTGGAAGCACACGGTCGCGGAGCGAATTTCCTATACAAGAAGCATGAACTTCCTGATAACGCCGTACTTTGTGGCTACAATCCTGATTTTGATCATCGGATGGCTGATCGAGAGGGATCGTATTCTGCGGGAAGAGCGTGCCATAAACTGCCTGCTTCTTGTGCCGGCCGGCTTGTGTCTGTATTTGACCAGCTACCTGATTCCGAGTTTCGGCGTGATCGATGCCTGGAAAGTCAATATCGTTATTATCATTGCCGTTTCCGCGATGTTTGTCTTTTTCGGGATCCGCAAGAGTGTCATGGGCTTTCATCTGCGCCAGGAAAATGCCTCGCGTGTGCAAACGCAGGAGGCGGTCATTCAGAGCTCGGGCGTTCTTCATCACGCGCTCAAAAACAATCTTCTGACGACCCGGCTTTCTCTTCAAAACGCAAAGTATCACACGGGACAGGAAGACTTCCAGCAAGAGGTGGTCACAAAAGATATCGACCTTGCGCTGAAGACCTGCGAACATACACTGGCGATTCTGGACCGTATACATCTTCAGTTTCAACCGATTCTGATGAATCCGGAAGAAACGCCGATCATTGATATTATTGAAGATGCCGCCGGTCAGAGCCTTTCGTCCTATCCGAATAAGACTGTAGAAATCAAGAAGAACTGGGAATTCGCCCCAAGTCTTTACTGTGATCCGGTTCATATGCACGAAGCACTTTTGAATCTGATCAACAATGCGATGGAAGCGATCAGCGAAGACGGGACCGGAAAGATCAGTCTGTCTACACATTCGAGGCACGGTCGCCTTGTGATTCAGATTTCTGACAACGGATGCGGTATAGAGAAGAAGCAGTGGAAGAATGTCGGGATTCCGCTCTTCACGACGAAAACGGGAAAAAATCATTATGGTCTCGGTCTGTTTTATGTAAAGAAAGTCGTTCAAATGCACGATGCCCACTTCGATTTACGTTCCGCTCCCGGAGGGTATACCGTCGCGGAATTGTTTTTTCCGGCATCCCGTGTAAGGAAGGATGATTGATTATGGAGAAGAAGTACAAGGTCGCCATCCTTGACGACGAGGCGGTGTGGATCGAAGCCATTGTGATGCTCCTGGAAAGAGCTCCGGAAATTGAAATCGTCGGATCGGCCGGATCACAGAAAGAAGCGGTCGAACTTGCCGTCCGAAAGAGACCCGATCTTTTCCTCGTCGACATCAATCTCGGACACGCCTACCAGACAGGCATTTCGGCTATGATCGCCATTCTTGATGCTTCGCCATTAACCGATGTTATCGTTCTTACTGCGACAGAATCGGATAAAGATGTTGTGGACGCTATTTCTGCGGGTGCTATTGATTATCTGCAAAAAAGCAATTGCGAGCTTCTGCTTCCGGCGATTATCCGCCACATGAACAAGGAATTCTCGCCGGGAACCATTCTCGCAAAGTCTTATGCTTCGTTAAGGCGTGAAAACATTGCCAGATCCCTGACCGATCAGGAGTATCAGGTGCTCGAGCAGCTGTCTCAGAATGCGAGCCGGACCCAGATTCTTGAGACGCTCAACAAATCGGAAAGTACCGTTAAGTCACAAATCCGAAGTATTCTGCATAAACTCGGAGTATCGAGAACCACCGAAGCGGTCAGCAAGCTCAAGCACGGCGGCGTTCATTTTTCAGAAGAAGTCATGGAATCCGACAATGAGCCTCCCAAAAGAAGACCGTGACTCCGGGCGGCAGCGGCCTTTGCTTGCGCCGGCCCGCCGGCCGTGATAGAATTTTTAAGAATTTGTTCAGAGGTCCTTTTATGGGGGAACACATATGGAAATTACGACGGAACTTATCACGTATCTGGAAAAACTCGGAAGAATTACCCTGACCGAAGAAGAACAGGAGAAGGCTAAGGTTGATCTTGGCTCCATTCTGGGTTATATCGACAAGCTGAACGAGCTTGACACGGATTCCGTTCAGCCGCTTTCGCACGCTTTCCGGACGACGAATGTCTTTCGGGAGGATATCGTGACCAATTCCGATTCGCGGGATGCCATTCTCGCGAACGCACCCGACCAGAAGGATGGCTGCTTTAAAGTTCCCAGAACGTTCGAATAACATCCGGTACAGCATCTTAAAATAAGTAAAGAAGGGTCATCTCAATGGATAGAAAACAGATCATGGCCATGACGGCACTCGAGCTGGGACAGGCCATCCGGGATCGGAAAGTAACAAGCCCCGAAGCGGTTTCGGCTATGCTGGAATCGATTTCCGAAAAGGATCCGAAATACAACTGCTTCATCCGCGTTTTCGAGAAAGAAGCGATGGAGACGGCGCAGGCCGTTCAGGAGAAAATCGATACCGGTCTTCTAAGCTCACCGCTGGCCGGCGTTCCCGTGGCGGTCAAGGACAATATTTGCACCAAGGACCGCCCGACCACCTGCGCATCGAAGATACTCGAGAATTTCATACCTCCCTATTCCGCAACCGTGGTTCAAAAGCTTGAAGAAGCCGGCGCGGTTATTATCGGCAAGCTCAATATGGATGAATTCGCGATGGGCTCCACAACGGAGACCTCGCATTTCGGCGTTACGAAGAACCCCTGGGACGTAACGCGTGTTCCGGGCGGCTCGTCCGGCGGCGCGGCGGCATCGGTTGCGTCGGGAGAGGCTTTCTATGTGTTCGGTTCGGATACGGGCGGCTCAATACGCCAGCCGTGTTCTTTCTGCGGTGTCAGCGGCATCAAGCCGACTTACGGATCGGTTTCGCGTTATGGACTCGTCGCTTATGCCTCGTCTCTCGATCAGATCGGGCCGATGGGCCGGGATATTCTGGATTGCGCCGCGGCTCTCAATATCGTCATGGGCCGCGATACGAAGGATCAGACAACGATGGAAACCGTTGCCGTCAATCTGGATGAAGCCCGCTCTTTCGATGTTGCCGGTCTTAAGATCGGTATTCCTCTTGACTATTTCGGTGAAGGAATTGATCCGGATGTGAAGGACCGCGTTATGGAGGCTGCCGCAAAGCTTGCCTCGATGGGCGCAGCCGTCGAGGAATTCCGTCTTCCGATCGTCGAATATGCCGTCCCGACCTACTATATTATTGCCAGCGCGGAGGCCTGTTCGAATCTTTCGCGTTATGACGGCATCAAGTACGGCTATCGCGCCGAAGGGGCGGAGGATCTTCTGGACCTGTACAAGAAGACCAGAAGCGAAGGCTTCGGGCTCGAGGTAAAACGCCGTATCATGCTCGGGAACTTCGTTCTTTCTTCCGGCTATTACGATGCGTATTACAAGAAGGCGCTGCAGGCAAAAGCGCTGATCAAGAAATCGTTTGACGATGCCTTTGCAAAATACGACCTGATTCTCGGGCCGACTGCGCCTACGACGGCACTTCGGATCGGCGAGAGCCTTTCCGACCCGCTTAAAATGTATTTAGGAGACATTTATACGGTTCTTGTAAATATCGTAGGTCTTCCCGCGGCGACCATTCCCTGCGGGTTTGACGGCGAGGGACTCCCGGTCGGTCTTCAGATGATCGGAGCGCACAATTCGGAGCAGACGATCATCAACTGTGCCGCCGCTTTCCAGCGCGCCACGGATTATCATTTGAAGAAGCCCGTTATATGAGGTGTGACAGATGAAAGAATATGAAATTGTCATGGGTCTTGAGGTCCATGTAGAATTATCCACCGAATCCAAAATTTTCTGCGGCTGTACGACGGAGTTCGGCGGAGCACCCAACACGCATGTGTGCGAAATCTGCTCGGGTATGCCGGGTACGCTGCCGCAGCTGAACCGCCGGGTAGTCGAGTTTGCCGTCCGCGCCGGTCTTGCGACGAACTGTGAAATTACGCGGTACAACAAATTCGACCGCAAGAACTACTTCTATCCTGATCTTCCCAAGGCATATCAGGTGTCGCAGCTCTATCTGCCGATCTGCCGGAACGGACATGTCGATATCCGCGTCGGCGACCGGGAGAAAGCGATCGGCATTCATGAAATCCATATGGAAGAGGACGCGGGCAAGCTTGTTCACGACGAGTGGGAGGACTGCACGCTTGTCGACTACAACCGGTGCGGCGTTCCGCTGATCGAGATCGTTTCGGAGCCGGATTTCCGTTCGGCCGCCGAAGTCATCGCGTATCTCGAAAAGCTCAAAGCCACACTGCAGTATCTCGGTGTTTCCGACTGCAAGATGCAGGAAGGATCCATGCGTGCGGACGTGAACCTTTCCGTAAGACCCGTCGGGCAGAAAGAATACGGAACCCGCACGGAGATGAAGAATATGGCCTCGCTTAAAGCGATTTCCCGTGCGATCGAGGGAGAATCGGCGCGGCAGATCGATCTGATCGAAGACGGCGGAAAGGTTCTTCAGGAGACCCGCCGCTGGGACGACACAAAGGGCGAATCCTATGCGATGCGTTCCAAAGAGGACGCGCAGGACTATAAGTATTTCCCGGAACCGGACCTCTTGCCGATCGAGATCGACGATGCCTATATCTCCGGAATCCGCCGTTCTTTTCCCGAACTTCCCGAAGCGAAAAAGCTTCGCTATGTCGAAGAATTCGGGCTGCCTGAATACGACGCGGGCATCCTTACCGGTTCGAAGTATCTGGCGGCCTATTTCGAGCGCGCCGCGGAAATTTCCGGAAGCCCGAGAGACGCCTCCAACTGGATTCTTACAGATCTGTTGAAGATGCAGAACGACTCGCAGAAGCTGCCGGAGGATCTTGCTTTCTCGAAGGATTCCCTGGGAATCATTCTAAAAATGGTGTCGGACGGCGTAATCAACCGCAATACAGGCCGCAAGGTTTTCGAAGAGGTCTTTAAGAACGACACGGACCCCGAGTCGTATGTCAAAGAGAACGGCCTTACGCAGGTATCGGATACGGGCGCGATTGAGCCGGTTATTGACCAGGTGATTGCCGCCAACGAAAAGGCTGTCGGCGAGTATCTTGCCGGGAACGAGAAGAACTTTCAGTTCCTGATCGGACAGGCCATGAAAGCCCTTCGCGGCAAGGCCGATCCGCAGGTGGTGCGCGACGTGCTGACGGCCCGTCTTGCCTTACTTAAGAGCAAGTCTTGAGAAACACGGGAGAATCTGCTATATTCTCTTTCATAGATGCCGATGCCGGACGCAATTTACAGACGTAAGGCAGGCGATATCTGCGAAAGAACTTTTTCGCTCGCTCGGGAAGGAAGGACTGGAAGAACTGTGCCAGACGACAGTATCGGCCAAATAATATTTGATCTAGTCATTGTTTTATTTTTCATCTTAATTAACGCGTTTTTCTCCGCCACGGAAATGGCGGTTATTACCCTGAACGACAACAAAATCAGAAAAATGGCGGACGACGGCAGTAAGCCGGCCAGGAAAATTCTTAAGTTTATCGATAACCCGGGCCGTTTTCTGGCTGTCATTCAGGTCGGCGTCACGCTTGCCGGTTTTTTGTCTTCTGCATTTGCGTCGGACAAGTTCTCGACTCGAATCGCCCAGGCGATTGATCCGGACGGCTCGCTTTCCTTTATGAAGACACTGAGCATGATCCTGGTTACGATGATTCTGTCCTATTTCTCGCTCGTCATGGGTGAGCTTGCCCCGAAACGGATCGCACAGAAGTATCCGGAACGCGTCTCGTTTGCCGCGGTAAAAATCGTCCGTGTCTTCGATGTGATCCTGAGCCCCTTTGTGAAGCTTCTTACATTTTCGACGAATCTCGTCCTGAAAATGTTCGGAATCGATCCGAATGCCAACGACAAGAACGTCACCGAGGAAGAAATCCGGATGATGGTCGATGTCGGCAGTGAGTCCGGCAGCATCGAGGACAACGAGAAAGAAATGATCGAGAATATTTTCGAGTTTAACGACAAGGAAGTATCCGAAATCATGACGCACCGCACCAAGATCGTCTCTCTTCCGATCGATGCGACTTACGAAGAAGTCATTGATATCGCGACGAACGAGAAGTACACAAGAATTCCCGTCTATCGCGATACGATCGACGATATAGTCGGAATCCTTCATATCAAGGATCTTCTCGGGTATTCGCTTCACGATCATACAAGAGAGCCTTTCAGTCTTAAATCCCTTCTTCGGCCGCCGATTCTTGTTCCGGAAACAAAGAATCTTTCGTCTCTTTTCAAGGAGATGCAGAAAGGCCGCATGCAGCTCGCGGTAATTGTCGACGAATACGGCGGAACGGCCGGTATCGTATCGATCGAGGACATGCTCGAAGAGATTGTAGGCAATATCGTCGATGAGTTTGACGAAGAGGAAATGCAGGTCGTGCATCTCGATAACGGGGATCTGCTGGTTTCGGGCGACACGACGTTAAGCGATCTTGAGGACATTCTGGAAATTGATCTTCCCGACGAGGATTATGATACGATCGCCGGATTTGTGATTCATCTTCTCGACCGTATACCGGAGGAAGATGAAAAGCCGGAGGTCAATTACGGGAATCTTGTGATCAGTGTGGCGTCGGTCGAGGACAACTGGATCTCAAAAGTCCGCATACACGTACTGCCTCAGCTCGAAGAGGAGAACCAGGACAACATGTCGGCGAGCGACTGAAAGATAGCAGTACGAACTGCGGACAATCTTTTCGCGCGAAAACGCCTGGACAGGAATGACATAAAAACCGGGGAGGGTTTGCTTTTTGAAATACGACGTCGTCCTATATGATTTTGACGGAACACTTCTTGATACGGTTCCCGTGATTATGGAAAGCTTCCGCATCGCTTTTCTGGAGGTGACGGGGCACGAGGAAGACAAAGACTATCTTCTGTCTACGATCGGTCTGCCTCTTGCCAAGGCTTTCGCGCATTATGAGCCGGACGTTCAGAAGGCACTGATGGAGTCTTACACCCTGGCAAACAGACGCCTCATCAAGACAGCCGTACGCTCTTTCGAAGGAGTGGAGGAAGGACTTTCCGCGTTGAAGCGAATGGGGGTCCGGCAGGGCGTGGTTACGTCGAAGCAGCGGGAACCGGCCATAATCAGTATGCGCCAGTTTGGCCTTGACGTATATTTTGACACGATCGTTACCCGCGAGGATACGAGTGTTCACAAACCGAATCCCGAGCCTCTTTTTCTCGGCATGAAGAATCTTGGAATAGAGGACGTAAGCCGCGTGCTGTATGTCGGCGACAGTGTTCACGACTTGCGCTGTGCGACGAATGCCGGCATGGATTCGGCGGCCGTAAACTGGACATATATGCCTAAAGAGGATCTTGCCGCAGAAAAACCTAAATATTGGCTTGAACGACTGACAGACCTTTCTTGCATTCTTTCAGACACAGAATTATAATAGGCGTGCTGTGTCGAACAAATCAGTACATATCAGAAGGATGGGCTTCCATATGAACAACAACAAAAAGGCAGTTTCACAGAAGAAAAACAACAAGAAAGTTTTTATTCCGGCAAAAGTCTGGCATAGAATTATCATCGGTGCAGGGATTGCCTTTTTAGTTATTATCGCAGGAGGATTTGCTGTTACGACAATGGACCTTCCCGCCATGGTGATGACCGGCGCGACCGTTGCAGGTCATGACGTTAAGGTCAACGAGCTGGATTACTGGTTCTATTCTGAATACAACCAGATCGGGCAATATATGGGTATTACTTCCAAGGCCGATCTCGACAAAGTATATGATGAGACGACCGGTACCACATATAAGGATCTGCTTTACCAGATGGCGGCGCAGAATCTTCAGAGCACGTATATCCTGTGTGACGAGGCGAAGGCGGCCGGATTTAAGTCGCAGACCGCAGAAAGCCGCGTGGATTCCGATATAGCGAGCATTCGCGCCTATGCGGATCAGCAGGGCACGACAGCCGACAAGATTCTTAAGATGCAGTACGGGAACGGTGTTACGGTTCGCGTTCTCGAAGATATTCTTACCCGCAAGTATACGGCTGCCGAATATGCCGAATACCTTAAGCAGACGGCGTATCCTATGACAGAAGCCGAAATGAAGGCTGTCTATGATGCGGCACCTGAAGATTATGACACGGTAACTTTTAATACATTCTTCTTCGCCAGCGATGCCGCTTCCACGGCGACCGATGCGGAGAAGCAGCTGGCCTTAGCGGCCGCGAAAGCCAAGGCACAGGGTGTCATCGATACGGCGACCGATGCGGTTTCTTTCCGTGACGCCTGTGAAACGGCGGCCGGAGATGCTTCTGCAAGCAGCTTTGCGGACGGAGCCGATCCGACGCTTGCCGCCGACGCGACCAAAGCCGATCTTACCAGCAACGTCAATTCGGATCTTGCCGAGTATGTCTTCGGCGCCGACCGCAAGGCGGGCGACACCGCGGTCATCGACACGGAGTCCGGCTCCTTTGCCGTATTCTTCCAGAGCCGTCAGCTCGATACGACTGCGACCGTTTCTTACCGTGTGCTGACTCTCGCTCAGTCTGATCTTGCCGCGGGTAAAACAAAGCTTGAAGGATATCAGAAGCTGGTGACGGATGAGAATTCTTTCGTTGATCTTGTCAAGAAGTACTCGGACGATACGATCGCCTTCACGGGCGGCCTTACCGAAGGAGTAACCGTCGACACATACAAGTCCGACTCTGTAACTGAAGTTGAGAAGACTCTGTCTGACTGGCTTCTTTCCGCGGACCGCAAGCCCGGCGATATGATCATTATCGAGAACATCGATTCGATCGCCCTCTATTATTTCAAAGAATCGGTTCCGGCATGGGAAGCGACACTCGCTTCGAGCAACGCTACCGCCAAGTACAATGAATGGTATGCCGCGCTGACAGCCAAAGCCGAAAACGGCTACACTCTGAATCTGGGAAATGTAGAATTTGCAACATATTAAGGAAATTTTCGTTGACACTTGACGAAAGTAATGCTATCATCTTATAACGCGTCATAAGGTGGAGGCTTGTCGCCTGTTGCCGGTTGACGAGCGAAAGTCAGACTTTTCTGCCTTTCGTGAAGACAGAGGAACTGTGTCCGGATGCCTGTCCGGAACGATAGCCAGGCCTAGGCCAGAACATTCGTGAGGTGATGTGTAATGGTGCGTCCCGTCAAACTGGGAAGAGCAGAGAGAATGTCCTATTCTCGTATCGATGAAGTCATAGAAATGCCGGATTTGATAGAGATACAGAAGAACTCATATCAATGGTTTTTGGATGAGGGACTAATGGAGGTATTGCGGGAAGTATCTCCGATCACGGATTACACCGGAGACATCGAACTTTCTTTCATTGAGAAAGAATTCGATATTGAGAAGCCGCAGAACTCTATTGAAGAATGTAAGGAAAAGGACTGCAACTTCGCAGCACCCCTTAAGGTTACGGTTCGGCTTAACAATAAGCGGGACAATGTTATTAAAGATCAGTCCGTTTTTATCGGAGATTTTCCGATCATGACGGAGAACGGTACCTTTATTATCAACGGTGCGGAGCGCGTAATTATCAGCCAGCTGGTGCGTTCTCCCGGATCTTATTTTTCCGTATCCAAGGACAAGTCGGATAATTCTCTTTTCGCGACACAGGTCATTCCGAACAGAGGCGCCTGGCTTGAATATGAGACAGATTCCAACGGGGTATTCTATGTGCGCGTTGACCGTGCCAGGAAGTTCCCGCTTACCGTCTTTTTGCGTTCCCTCGGATTCGGTTCCGACGAAGAGCTGAGAAACACGTTCGGCGACGAGCGCTGTCTCAACGAGACAATCAAGAAGGATCCCTCGCATTCCCGTGAGGAAGGTCTTTCCGAATTGTATCACAAGCTTCGTCCGGGTGAGCCTGCTTCCGTCGAAGGAGCCGAGACTCTTCTGAACAGCATGTTTTTTGATCCGAAGCGTTATGACCTGGCACGTGTAGGTATTTATAAGTTAAACAAGAAGCTTTCTCTTGCGAACCGCATTAAGGGACACAAGACCGTTGAGAATGTCGTTACCGAAGATGGCGAGCTGGTCATTGCTGCCAATACGATTTTGACAGAAGCACAGGCTCATGCCATCGAGGCTTCCGGCATCAATGAAGTTCTTGTATTTCCGATTATTACTACCGGTGATACCGTTAAGATTTCCGATAAGCCTCTCAAGGTGATCGGCAATGCCCGTGTCAATGCTGACGACTTTATCCGCGCGAGTTTCTCTGCGGAAGAGCTTGAAGGATTCGACATTCGCAATACCCCCGTCAACGAGAAGGTCCGCACGCAGGTTCTGCGTTCGATCATCGCCGATGCGCGTATGTCCGGTCAGGCGAATTTCGCTGCCGTACTGCAGAACGCTCTTGCCACTAAAGTGTATGAGCTTATGCCGAAGCACCTTACCGTCGAGGACATTATCTCCACGGTCAGCTACCTGATCGGTCTTGAATACGGTGTCGGAAATATCGACGATATCGACCATCTCGGCAACCGTCGTATCCGCTCTGTCGGCGAACTTCTTCAGAACCAGATCCGCATCGGATTTTCGCGTATGGAGAGAAACATTCGCGAGCGTATGGGAGCGGTTCCCGATATTTCCACGGTTACGCCTCTTCAACTCGTCAATACACGCCCGGTCAGTGCAGCCGTTAAGGAATTCTTTGGCTCGTCTCAGCTGTCGCAGTTCATGGATCAGCCGAATCCCCTTGCCGAGCTCACGCACAAGAGAAGACTTTCCGCCCTCGGGCCGGGCGGTCTTTCCAGAGAGCGCGCCAACTTCGAAGTCCGTGACGTTCACTCTTCCCATTACGGAAGAATGTGCCCGATCGAGACACCCGAAGGTCCGAACATCGGTCTGATCAACTCCCTTGCCACATATGCGAGAGTCAATTCTTACGGTTTCGTAGAATCGCCTTACCGTGTATACAACAAGAAGAAGGGCGTCGTTACCCGCGATGTCAGATACATGACAGCCGACGAAGAAGACTATTACTATATTGCCCAGGCCAACGAACCGATCAGCGAGACCGGTGAATTCCTGGATAAGAAGGTAGTATGCCGTTATCTCGATAAATTTGTCGAAGTGGATCCCGAACGTGTTGACCTGATGGACGTTTCTCCGAGACAGCTTGTCTCGGTCGCGACGGCGCTCATTCCTTTCCTTGGAAACGATGACGCTAACCGTGCACTGATGGGTTCCAACATGCAGCGTCAGGCCGTTCCGCTTATTAAGCCCGAAGCTCCGATCATCGGTACGGGAATGGAATACCGTGCGGCAAAAGACTCCGGCGTATGCAAGGTTGTCAGGAATGCCGGCCAGGTTACGTTTGTATCTGCCGACCGTATTGAGGTCACAACGACGACGGGCAAGAAAGATATTTACAGCCTGATCAAGTATCAGAGATCCAACCAAAGCACCTGCATCAATCAGCGTCCGCTGGTTCATATGGGCGAGATGGTAGAGAAGGATATGATTATTGCGGACGGCCCGTCGACCGAAAACGGCGAACTGGCTCTCGGCAAGAATGTTCTGATCGGATTCATGACCTGGGAAGGTTATAACTACGAAGACGCCGTTCTGATCAACGAGCGACTCGTCCGCGACGATGTGTATACGTCCATTCATATTGAAGAGTATGAGTGCGAAGCCCGTGACACCAAGCTCGGCGCCGAAGAGATCACACGTGAAATCCCGAACGTCAGCGACGAAGCCTTGAAGGACTTAGATGAGTTCGGCGTAATCCGCGTCGGTGCGGAAGTTAGAGCCGGAGATATTCTGGTCGGTAAGGTCACGCCTAAGGGCGAGACGGAGCTTACGGCGGAAGAGCGCCTCTACCGCGCGATCTTCGGTGAGAAGATCCGTGAGGTCCGCGATACGTCCGTACGTGTTCCGCACGGCGAATCCGGTATCATTGTCGACGTTAAGACATTTACCAAAGAGAACGACGATGTTTTGAAGGGCAGCGTAAACAAGCTGGTCCGCGTGTACATCGCCCAGAAGAGAAAGCTTTCCGTCGGAGATAAGATGGCCGGACGTCACGGCAACAAGGGTGTCGTTTCCCGCATTCTTCCCGAAGAAGACATGCCTTTCCTTCCGGATGGCACACCTCTTGATATCGTGCTGAATCCTCTCGGTGTTCCTTCGCGTATGAACATCGGCCAGCTTCTTGAGGTTCACCTCGGACACGCGGCCCGTGATCTGAAGTGGAGAATTGCGACCCCCGTCTTTGACGGCGCAAACGAAAAGGATATTGTTGATGCTTTCCGCAAGGCCGGTATTGACGACGACGGTAAGACAATTATGTATGACGGCCGTACAGGTCAGCCCTTTGAGAACCGTATTACGGTCGGCGTCATGTATTATCTGAAGCTTCACCATCTTGTTGACGATAAGATTCACGCCCGTTCGATCGGACCGTACTCTCTCGTTACACAGCAGCCCCTGGGCGGTAAAGCACAGTTCGGCGGTCAGCGTTTCGGAGAGATGGAAGTCTGGGCTCTCGAAGCTTACGGCGCCGCTCATACCCTCCAGGAAATTCTTACCGTCAAGTCCGATGACATCACCGGACGTACCAAGACGTATGAATCGATCGTTAAGGGTCAAAGCGTTCCCGAGTCGGGCATTCCCGAATCGTTCAAGGTTCTTGTCCGCGAACTTCAGTCACTGGCGCTCGACGTGCATATCTATGCCGGCGAGAACGAGGAATTAAAGCTCAAGGATGCGGCCGAGGAAGACATTGATCTGCCTTTGCCCGATCCCGATCTGATATCCAGATATGCATCGCAGCCCGAGGAAGGGGAACTTTCCGGAGCCGGTTACACGGAGGGCGAGCTTTCCGAGGATGGAGATATCATTGTTGATGATATTTTCGAGCCCGGACTGGACGACCTCGAATATCCGGCGATACAAGCCGAACCGGATGCCGGGGACGAGCAATATTAAGATTGGGTCGGACTGATCCTTACGCGCCGTATTGGAAGGAGACTTCAGAAATATGTTTGAAATGAATAATTTCGAATCCATTGGTATCAGACTGGCCTCACCGGAGACAATCAAAGGATGGTCACACGGTGAAGTTAAGAAACCGGAGACGATCAATTACCGCACACTGAAACCGGAACGTGACGGCCTCTTTTGCGAGCGTATCTTCGGGCCGCAGAAGGACTGGGAATGTCACTGCGGAAAGTATAAAAAAATCCGTTATAAGGGTATTATCTGCGACCGCTGCGGAGTAGAGGTAACCCGTTCCAAAGTGCGCCGCGAGCGTTTAGGCCATATCGAGCTTGCCGCACCCGTATCGCACATCTGGTATTTCCGCGGAATTCCGAGCCGCATGGGATTGATTCTGGACATCACACCCAGAAATCTTGAGAGGGTTCTCTATTTTGGAGCCTATATCGTCTTAAATCCCGGCACGACGAACCTCGCGAAAAACGCGATCATCGAAGAGAAGGAATACCGCGATACGATCGAGCAGTACGGTAAGGGCGCGTTTGTTGCCCGTATGGGTGCCGAAGCGATCAAGACTCTTCTTCATGAGATCGATGTCAACGAGCTTGCCGAGCACCTGCACGAGGACTTCCGTTCGGCTACCGGACAGAAGAGAGCCCGTATCATCAAGAGACTCGAAGTTGTTGAGGCTTTCAAAAAGTCCAACAACAAGCCGGAGTGGATGATTCTGGATGTACTTCCTGTTCTTCCGCCGGAGCTTCGTCCTATGGTTCAGCTTGACGGCGGCCGTTTTGCGACGTCCGACTTGAACGACCTGTACCGTCGTGTTATCAACCGCAACAACCGTTTGAGCAAGCTGCTTCAGCTTGGTGCACCCGAGATTATTGTCCGGAACGAGAAGCGCATGCTTCAGGAAGCGGTTGACGCCCTGATCGACAACGGCAGAAGAGGCCGCCCCGTAACAGGAGCGTCCAGCCGTGCCCTTAAGTCTCTTTCCGACATGCTCAAAGGTAAGCAAGGTCGTTTCCGTCAGAATCTTCTCGGCAAACGTGTCGACTATTCCGGCCGTTCCGTTATCGTCGTCGGCCCCGAGCTTATGATGCATCAGTGCGGTCTTCCCAAGGAAATGGCTCTCGAGCTTTTCAAGCCCTTCGTCATGAAGCGTCTTGTAAACGAGGGTTATGCACAGCACATCAAGACAGCCAAGCGTCTTGTTGACCGTGCGACCGACGTCGTCTGGGATATTCTCGAAGGCGTTATCAAAGATCATCCGGTTATGCTGAACCGTGCTCCTACGCTTCACCGTCTCGGTATTCAGGCTTTCGAACCGATTCTCGTTGAGGGTCGTGCCATTAAGCTGCACCCGCTCGTTTGTACGGCGTTTAACGCAGACTTCGACGGTGACCAGATGGCTGTACACGTACCGCTTTCTGCCGAAGCTCAGGCTGAGGCCAGATTCCTCATGCTTTCCTCCAACAACCTTTTGAAGCCTCAGGACGGAAAGCCTGTAACGGTCCCGACACAGGATATGATTCTCGGCTGCTATTATCTCACCATCGATAAAGAGGGCGAGAGAGGCGAGAAGATGTTTTTTTCCACGCTTGACGAAGCCATTATGGCATACGACGAGCATGAGCTTGAACTGCACGCTCCTATTCAGATCCGCAGAACGGGTATCGTTAACGGAGTTGAAGTGACAGGATTGGTTCAGTCTACTCTCGGACGCTTCATCTTCAACGAAATCATTCCGCAGGATCTCGGATATGTCGATCGCAGCATTCCCGGAAACGAGCTCGTACTCGAGTGCGACTTCCTTGTCGGCAAGAAGCAGCTTGAAGCGATCATCAGCCGCGCGATCCGTATTCACGGAATCGGGCCGACGGCCAAGCTTCTCGACGAAGTAAAGTCTCTCGGTTACAAGTACTCCACACGCGGCGGTATTTCGATCGGTATCGAAGACATGATCGTGCCCGAGGTCAAGGAGAGAATGATCCACGAAGCCGAGGATAAGGTGGAACACATCAACAAGATGTATCACCGCGGTATGTTGAACGAAGAAGGCCGCTACAAGGCTGTTATCGCAATCTGGAATGAAACGACCGATGCGATTACCGAGGAACTTAAGAAGAACCTCGGCAAGTATAACCCGATCAAGATGATGTCGGATTCCGGTGCCCGTGGTCAGATCAACCAGATCAAGCAGCTGGCCGGTATGCGCGGAAACATGGCTGATACGTCCGGTAAGACGATCGAAATTCCGATCAAGTCCAACCTTCGTGAAGGCATGAACGTTCTCGAATTCTTCATCTCCTCGCACGGTGCCAGAAAGGCTCTTTCCGATACCGCGCTTAAGACGGCCGACTCCGGTTACCTGACACGCCGTCTGGTCGATGTAGCACAGGATGTTATTGTCCTCGAAGAAGATTGCGGAACCGAAGATTTTACCTTTGTTACGGAGCTGGCCGTTATCGCCAACGACAAGAAGGATGTCATCAAGAACCTGAACGAGCGTCTTGCGGGAAGATATTCCGCAGGTGAGATTGTTCATCCCGCAACAGGCGAAGTCCTGATCGGGAAGAATAAACTGATCACACAGGATATCGCGAACGCGATCGAGGCATCCGGTCTTAAGAAGGTTGCCATCCGTTCCGTATTTGACTGCAGATCCCATCGCGGCGTATGTTCTCACTGCTACGGTGTCAACCTGGCGACAGGCGAGCCTACGATCGGCGGAGAAGCCGTCGGCATCATGGCCGCCCAGTCCATCGGTGAACCCGGAACACAGCTTACGATGCGTACCTTCCACACCGGCGGCATCGCTTCCGGCGAAGATATCACACAGGGTCTTCCCCGTGTCGAGGAGCTTTTCGAAGCGAGAAAGCCGAAGGGCCAGGCCATTATCTCTGAGATCGACGGTATTGTCCGGATCGAAGAAGGCAGCAAGCGCAAGCGTGAGATCGTTATAACGGCATCTCAGCTTCCCGACGGAACACTCGATGAGAGACGCTATCCGATCTCGTATTCCGCGACCGCAAAGGTTAAGGACGGAGATGCGGTTGAAGCCGGTGATCTTCTTACCGACGGTACGGTCAGCCCTCAGGAGATCATGAAGATCAAGGGTGTCCGCGGCGTTCAGAAGTACATCATCAGCGAAGTCATCAAGGTCTATAAGAGCGGTGGTGTTACCATCAACGACAAGCATATTGAGGTCATTACCCGTCAGATGATGCGCAAGATCAGAATCGACGATCCGGGCGACACCGATCTCATGACCGGAAGCCTGGTGGACATTTTCGATTACGAACGCGAGAATGTCAAAGCCGAGAAGGCGGGTCTCATAACCGCCAAGGGCAAGCGTACTCTTCTGGGTATAACGAAAGCCTCTCTTGCTACGGATTCGTTCCTGTCCGCTGCTTCCTTCCAGGAAACAACGCGTGTTTTGACAGATGCAGCCGTTAAAGGTAAGATAGATCCGTTGTACGGTCTCAAGGAGAACGTCATCATCGGTAAGCTGATTCCCGCAGGTACGGGAATGGCGCGTTACCGCAACATAACAGCAGTACCGAATATTCCTGAGAACAGGGATATTCTGGAGAGGAATGAGTACTTGTCGAATCCTGAAAACGACTTTGTTGCGGTGCAGGATTCGGCAGAGTAATCTGACGTATTCGGAGGCCTGATGCGCGTTCGTTTTTCATTTAGAACATCTAAAATCACGGCAGTGTTGACCGTTGCGGTAAGTGCAATGGTCACACTGCCTGTTCTTTTATTACCCGTGGGTGTCCGTGACGGAGCCCCCGCCTATGTTGTCGTCAACAGGGCGTATGCGGCCGCATATCCGTATGATCCCACGAAGCAGACAGTCCTTGTCGAGAAATGGGCCATTACCGGTTCACAGTCGGTCATGGGTCTCGAAGAGGGAAGCTCCTCTCCCGATACCGCGACCGTTACACCGGGTGCCGATTCTTCGGAGACGGCCACTATTACACCCGGGCCCGGGACGACCGGCGTGCCGGATCAGACCGGGACACAGGAGACTTCTACGGATTCGGAAGGTGCGCTGTCGCTCGACGGCGGTATCATAGAGATCGGAGAGGGCCAGACGGTTTCCGCCTCGTATTTTGAAGGTTCCGAACCTGCCGCACAGGCGGAGGATCCATATTCCGGTATCCTGACAGCGACAATCGTTCAGCACGACGACACGGACGGGCGCCCGATTGAAATTCTCGCGCCGGAGACCTTTCTTTCCGACGACACCACCATGTATGTGAAGACATCCGATACAATCCTTAAGGACCAGCCGGATATGGCAGCGGTTACGATTGCGACGATCAATACCGGAAAAGCGGTAACCCGCATCGGCATCGGCGATACATGGGCCAAGGTTCGCCTGGAGGACGGCATGGAAGGATATCTTCCGCAGGACAATCTGCAGGAGAACATGGTGTTTGTCTCGATCGAAAGAACGGTATGGGTTGATGCGGACGGTCTTAAGCTTCGCGCTTCGCCGTCAACGGATGCCGAAGTTCTGAAGACACTGTCGAAAGATACGAAGCTCCTATGCTCGGCGATCTCAGACAAATGGTATAAGGTCGTCGTGGAAGGCACCGTAGGATATGTTTACGTCGCGTATACGACACGAACAGCGCCGCCTACTCCGACTCCCGTACCGAAAAAGAGCAGTTCTTCGTCTTCTTCTACAAAGTCGGGCTCGGGAAAAACGACGGGCGATACGTCTAAGCTTCCGACGATCACCGGCGTCAACGGAGAGAGTATCGTGAATATCTGCGTCTCCATGCTCGGCGTGCCTTATGACTGGGCCGGCGAGTCGAGAGACGGCGTCGACTGCTCGGGTCTGGTGGTTTACGCTTACAGACAGATCGGCATCGGCCTTCCTCATCAGTCGAATTCTATCGTGAAATGCGGTGTCAGCATCAGCCGCTCCGACATTGCTGTCGGTGATATCGTGTGCTGGGACATGAGAGGCTCTTCCGATACCGTCGAGCATGTCGGAATCTATGTCGGAGGCGGCCAGGTCATTCATGCGTCTTCTTCGAGAGACCAGGTCGAATACGGCAGCCTTGATATGTATCCTATCGTCAGCATACGAAGAATCATTGCCTGAATCTGATTTGATCCAGCCGCGTTTTTTACAAAGCCGTTTTTGAAAAGGGGTTGCCTCAAAACGAAAGTTGAGAGACAGTCCCTATTTCTTTGGTACAAATGAAAATCGGGTTTCTTAGAACCCGAAAAAATGGGACTTATTCACGCAGCTTGCTCGGATGCTTTCAAAAATCGGCTAAAGAACCGGCGGCTCTGCCATGGGGCGCAACCTTTTCACGGCTTTTCCCGCATCGGGTGGAAAACCTATTGACAAGAAAGGCGACCGGAATATAATAAAGGTAAGTCAAAGAAAGTCAAAGTCAGTGAACAGAGACGGCTCGTTTTTGACTTTCGTATTTCACAAATTATTTGTGACATTTATAATGACCTTACGGGAGGGACCGGAAATGGCTAGATTGAGCGACATAATAGAATGCATGATCAAGCAGATGATCGAAGATAATAACGGTTCCGCCGTGATTAGCCGAAGCGTTCTGGCGGAGCGGGTCAATTGCGTGCCTTCGCAGATCACGTACGTACTTTCGACACGTTTTACCAACGGTCAGGGCTATCTGGTTGAGAGCCGGCGCGGCGGAGGCGGACAGATCCGCATAGCGCGCATCCAGAGGGTTTCGATCGCCGATTACCTGATGCACACAATCAATTCTCTCGGCGAGGATCTTTCACAGCAGCAGGCCGAGATTTATCTGCAGAATTTTCTCGATTATAAGATCGTCCAGATCAAACAGGCGCAGCTTATGAAGGCGGCGCTTTCGGACAAGGCGCTTGTGGCCGTCGAGGCCGACAAGAAAGCGATTGTACGGATGGATATTTTCAAAAACATGCTGATCAGTCTCTTGACCGAGGGAAATTTCTTAACAAACGATTACGGAGGATACGGCGAATGAAGTGCCAAAGATGTAAGGAACGCGAGGCGACCGTTCAAATTATGCAGCAGATCGGCGGTAAAAAGGCACAGACCTTTTACCTATGTGAAGTCTGTGCGAGAGAGCTCGGAATTACCATGCCGGCTTTTCCTAAAATCGGCAAAATGACAACCAATCCGTTTGCCGCGATGGGAAATGTTTTCCAGTCAAACTTCGGATTCGGAGCCGACGAAATAAATACAAAGCAGACCGAGCGCTGCACCCAGTGCGGTCTGACTTTTGAGGATTTCAGGAAGTCGGGATATCTTGGCTGTCCGGGATGCTATGAGGCGTTTGCGCATCTGCTGGATCCGGTTTTCGTAAGGACGCAGATGGGTAAGAAGCACATGGGCCGCAAACTTGCGCACAAATCGGATAAGGGTGTCGGAGAAGATAAAGAGAAACGTCTATCCGGGGCGGACGTGACGATGAGGACTAAGAGTCAATCCGAAGCGGCTGTCTCCGGTCAAGTCCCCGCGAGCGGCGCTAAGAAAAGAAAAGCAGCTGCTAAGGCACAGGTTCCGCTTATATCCGCGGAGGAGTCCGAGGAATTGATCGCTCTCGAAAAGCAGCATCTCGAGAATCTTCTGAAAGAGAAGAAAGAGGCGCTTGCGAAGGCCGTATCGGCGGAAGATTACATGACGGCCGCGAGAATTCGCGACGAGATCGCGGATCTTACCAGAAAGAAAGAGGGGTGAGGAGTATGAGCTGGTATTTATCGAAGGGGCCCGACGGGGATGTTGTTTTGTCAAGCAGGGTCCGTCTGGCCAGAGATCTTACGGGATTTGCATTTCCTCACCGGCTCGATGACAAGGAGCGGGTCAAGCTCTGTGACCGTGTCGTCGGCGTGATTCAGAATCTGAACGACAAAGCCGAAGACCGGTTTGTGACCTTAAGCATGGACCTCCTTCCCGAAGCGGACCGTCAGGCGCTCGTTGAAAAGCATCTGATCAGTGACGATCTCGCGAAAGGCGGCCCGGGGCGATCCGTGTGTATTTCGAAGGACGAGTCCGTCGCTATTCTGGTTAATGAAGAGGACCATATCCGCATACAGGTTATGGATGCGGGATTCTCTTTGCGAAAAGTCTACGGAAAGGCCGAAACGATCGCCGTGGCTCTTGAAAAGGCGCTGCCCATAGCCTACTCGGAGAAATACGGATTTCTCACGGCATGTCCCACCAATACCGGGACGGGACTTAGGGCATCCGTAATGGTCCATTTGCCGGCTCTTACAAGTTCCGGCCGGATGAAACCGCTGATCGACGGACTTACACAGGCAGGATTTGCCGTCAGGGGTTACTTAGGCGAGCACAGTCAGGCGGACGGCAATATCTATCAGCTGAGCAATCAGATAACTCTCGGAATTTCGGAGGCGGACATTCTGTCGGGTTTCGAAAGAATGGTCGAAGAGGTTCTCGATGTGGAGCGCAAGCTTCGGAAGGAGCTCTATGAGAGCAACCCCATGAAGATTACGGACCGCGTGTACCGCTCTTACGGAGAGCTTCTGTATTCCAGAATGATGACGGATGTCGAAGCCATGCGGCGCATAAGCGATCTGAGACTCGGAATCGCACTGGGTATTTTCCCGGACGAAACGGAAGAGAAAATGGCGGAGCTTTCGACGTACATCGGAAGCGCCAGTATACAGAAAGACTCGGGCGAGATGCTCTCGCCCAGACAGCAGGAAATTAACCGGGCGGAGAAGATCCGTTCGCTTCTTAAACATGACAGAAACGGATCGAAAAACGGTCACAAGAAAGTGTAACGGCACAGATTCCGTGCATGACATACATGACGGAGGACAGGAGGAAAACATGAATATTTCGGAAAGAGCAATCAAAACATTATACAGAGCGTATCTGTGTTCGTCGGCTTTCAGCCTCGACTACATCGGCACGGAAGAGATTCTTTTCGCGCTTCTGGAAGGGGATGGCTCCGCTGCCAGAATCCTGCGCGACTACGGTCTCGAAAAGGAAGACGTACTTCGTGAAATCGCGAAAATTGCGGGTCACGATCCGGCCGAGTTCGAAGAGGCACCGATGAACCCGAATGAACTTTTCGCGATGTGCACGAACCGGACGAAGCGGATTATTTATCTGGCCGAGTTCCTGGCGAAGCGTGTACATCAGAGCATCATCGAGCCCGAGCATATTCTTATGGCGATCATGCGGGACGGACAGTGCACCGGGTACCGGATTGTCGCCGGACTCGGGATCTCGGGCAACGAGATCGTCAAGGGCCTCTTAAACCAGGCCGAGAATCCGGAAAATCTCTCGGAAGAAGATATGAATATGAACGGCGACGATACTTTCGAAGGCGCGGAGGAAGACAATGCGGACTTTGGCAGCGATATGGAGGCGGGTAATTCCGCACCCGGCGAAGATCGGCGCGAGACGAGGGGCGGAAAAAGTAAGACGTCCGCACTCGACAAATATTCGCGTGATCTGACGGTGTTGGCCAAACAGGGCAAATTCGATCCGATTATCGGCCGTGAGACCGAAATCAACCGGGTCATGCAGATTCTGGCCCGCCGCACTAAGAATAACCCCGTCCTGATCGGCGAGCCCGGTGTCGGTAAAACGGCGATCGCCGAGGGCCTTGCACAGATGATCATATCGGATACCGTTCCGGATATCCTGAAGGGAAAGCGGCTGGTATCTCTCGATGTCGCGGGTATGATCGCGGGTTCCAAATACAGAGGTGAATTCGAAGACCGGTTTAAGAAGGCACTCGAAGAAGCCCGGAACGCCGGAAATGTCATCCTGTTCATCGACGAGCTTCACACGATCGTCGGTGCGGGAAACGCGGAAGGTGCAATGGACGCGGCGAACATATTGAAGCCGCTTATGTCCAAGGGAGAGATGCAGATTATCGGCGCCACGACGATTGACGAGTACAGGAAGCACATCGAAAAGGATGCCGCGTTTGCCAGACGTTTCCAGCAGGTCATGGTGAACGAACCGAGCACGACGGATACAATCCTCATTCTGAAAGGAATCCGCGAGAAGTACGAGCAGCATCATCGCATCCGGATTCCGGACGACGCGATCGACGCCGCTGTCATTCTGTCGAGCCGGTATATCACCGACCGTTTTCTTCCGGACAAGGCGATCGACCTGATTGACGAGGCCGCATCCCGGCTTCGCCTGAAGAAGACAGAGGAACCCGAGGAGAATAAGAAGATCGGCGAACGGATCAACGAAATTGTCCGGCTCAAGAACGAAGCCGTCGAGAAGCAGGCTTTCGAAACAGCTCAGAAGCTGCGGGAAGAAGAGCTTGAGCTTGAGAAGAAGCTCGGAGAGATCCATGCGGAGATCGATAAGAAGAAGAAGGATATGCCCGAGGCCTTAACCCCCGACGACATTGCCGATATTGTGGCGAGCTGGACGGGAATACCGGTGGCGAAGATCAACGAGACGGATGCCGAGAGACTTAGGACTCTTGAGGATCAATTGAGAAAGCGTGTCATCGGACAGGATGAAGCGGTCACGGCGATTTCGAAAGCGATTCGCAGAAGCCGTCTGGGTCTTAAAGATCCGAAGCGTCCTTCCGGTTCCTTCATCTTCCTCGGAACGACCGGTGTCGGTAAGACCGAGCTGGCCCGTGCTCTTGCGGAGGTTATGTTCGGGAATGAGAATGCTCTGATCCGGGTGGATATGTCGGAATACATGGAAAAGCACGACGTATCCAAGCTGATCGGGTCTCCTCCGGGATATGTGGGATACGAAGAAGGCGGCCAATTGACCGAGAAGGTAAGGCGGCGTCCGTACTCTGTGGTGCTTTTCGACGAGATCGAGAAGGCACATCCGGAGATCTTCAACTCCATGCTGCAGATCCTGGACGACGGGCGGCTTACGGACGGTCAGGGCCGGACGGTTGATTTCCGCAACACGATCATCATCATGACTTCGAATATCGGAGCTCGCCTTCTGACTTCCGCCGCCGGCCGCAGAATCGGATTCTCCGTACCGGTAACGAATACGGATGAGAAGACCGGCAAGAATTTCGTGACGATAGATGAGGCATCCGAAGAGCATCTTTACGGAGGAAAGACCTACGACGAGGCGAAAACCCTTGTTATGGAAGAGCTGAAGAAGGCATTTAATCCCGAGTTTATCAACCGTGTGGACGAGATCATTTTCTTCAGAATGCTCAACAAGACTTCGATTCTCCGGATTGTCGATCTGCTTATGAAAACGCTGTCGAAGCGCATTTCGGATATGGGAATCAGTATGGAGATCACGGACGATGCCAAGGAGTTTCTCTCCAGAAAGGGTTATGATCCGCAGTACGGTGCAAGACCTCTTAAGAGGACGATTCAGTCACTCGTTGAGGATAAATTCTCCGAGGCCCTGCTCGACCACGTAGTCGAGACCTGCGATACGGCATTAGTTGACGTCGCGGACGGAGAGATTGTCATCTGCAAGAAAGGTGCTGTAAAGCCCGCAGGGGAGGCGGCGCCGGAATCCGCCGGGAAGGCGGATACCGCAGAGAGTCCCGAAAACGCGGCGAGCCCGTCATCCGGTGAAAGCCCGGCATCCGGTGAAAGCCCGGCATCCGGTGAGAAGCCGGCAGGTCCCGACAAGAACGGGAAGCCGGGGGACGAAGCGAAGCCGAAGAAGGCCAAGCCGTAAGCTCTCGCGAACAGGCACTACTCCGGTGTGTCGGAACAAAGACGAATCATGATATAAGAAGCGGCCGCATTCTGAACGAAGAGTTCATTTTGCAGCCGCTTTTTTTCGCGTATAAAGGATGAGGCGGTCTTCAGAAGAGTGCGATTGCTCTTGCAGCCAGGTTCAGGAAGAGCTGGAAGAGCACGTAGCAGAAGATATAGACGAAAAACAAAAAATAGAAGACGGTGTCCTCGGAAAGGCCAAGGGCGTTGCGGAACGAGAGCAGATGCGTGACGCCCATCAGCAGCAAACTGATCAGGATGAGGGAGAGTGACCCCCGGCTTCCCATCAGAATGGTGAGAAGAAGAAAGATCTCCATTACGAGCAGGTAAACCAGGGATATGGATACCAGATCTGCGATTTTCCGGAAGGTTGGCTTTCGGTTGCTGAACCGCGCGGCGATATAGAAGGTCACGCACATGGTCATGATGAACAGGAACGAAAGAAACGAGAATGCAAAAAATGAGAGCAGCGGATGAGAATAGACGTTCTCGATATCCGAACCAATAAAGAAGCGAATGATCTCGGTAAAAAGCGGTGCGCCGGAACGACACATCAACAGGGCCAGAACGCCCGTCAGAAGAGAAGCAAAGAGAAAATGGAAATAGGTCAAAGGCCGCTTGGTCTTCATGGATTCCTGACGGATCTTGGTTGCCGGACGCGAAAAGTACTCGAAAATACTCTTGAATCCCATGGCAAAAGTCGGAAAGAGCGTTCTCGCCTGATCGGCAAACGTCTTCAAACGCATAAAACGGCGCGCATTAAAACGTCCGGTTTTCTCGATAAAGTCTTCGGCCGCTCTTTCTTTCCTGCGCTTCCATGAACTCTTACCCTGCTTTTTGCGCTTGGAATGATCTTTTACCGAAGGATTGCCGTTCGAACCGGATGCCGCCCCTGTTGTTCCGGTTCTGTCCGCCGAGCCATAGCTTGCCGAACCGCTGCCTGCGTTTGAAGCTCCGGTGCCCGTATCCTTACAGCGACAACGTTCACCGGCGGTCAATTCGCGACCGCAGTAGAAACAATACCTTGCCATCTTACGATATTTCCTCCCCAAAAAATACATCGCACGAAATCCGATAACCTTCGTGCCAAACCCACATCACTCCTGTATAATACGAAACAGATGTTATCAATTTGTGTCATAAGAATCCACAAAATACGTACATTTTATTGTGACGTAAATATTTATGCTAAGAGGAGTATATTGGCATGTCCGGAAAAAGACAACTAAAAATCGGGGCCGTCCCCAACGGATTCATTTACAATTTTTGTGGACTCCGTGTCGTGCTGACTTATGCACGGCTTCGATACGGGATTCATGTGAAGAAGGACAAGGCTGTCTGTGATATGGAGGGGCCAATGGTCTGTATGGCAAATCACCCTTCCTTTCTGGATCCGTTCGTAATGGCCGGGGTTTTGCTCGATCGGAAGATCAATATTGTCGCCGGTGCGTATCTGTTCAGAAACCGCATCATCGGCCCGTTATTTGCCAAGGGCGGATGTATACCGAAGATGCAGTTTCGCTCGGATTCGGTAGCGGTTAAAGCGATGCTTACGGTTCTGAAAAGGAACGGAACGCTCGGCATTTTTCCCGAAGCGACGCGCTTTGTTGACGGGACCAACGTGACCTTTGACAACGCGCTGGCCAAACTGGTTAAGAAGACCGACAGTGCCGTTTGCTTTATCGAATCGCACGGTGCCTATATGACATGGCCCAGATGGAGCAACAGCTCGATCCGGCGCGGCCGCATCGAGGGATGTGTGAAGAAGGCTTATTCCGTCGAAGAAGTGAAAGCGATGACCGTCGACGAGCTCCATGCGGTCATGCTCGAGAACCTTACCTACAACGAATATGACTGGCTGCGCAAGAATCCCCGATCCTTTAAGAACAAGGCGATCGCATCCGGAGCGGAAAACATCGCGTATGTCTGTCCGCGCTGTGAGGCTGAGAACAAGATCGTCTCGGAAAAGGACACGCTTCGCTGCACGGCGTGCGGCAACCGCGCGAGAATGGACGAGAGCGGCTTCTTTCATCCGGTCGAAGAGGGCGACAAAGTTTTCGAGGATCTGCACCTTTGGCAGAACTGGGAGCGGAAGAGATTAAAGGACAAGATCGCGTCTCAGGATTTTGTTTTCGAGGAGGAGGCGCGCCTTTTACTTCTGTATGACGATTATGAGTACCGTGATGTCGGCCGCGGAGTGATCCGGATCGAAAACAACCGGGTCGTTTATATCGGTACTTCTGTACCGGTCGAAGAAGGTCTGCCATACAATAAGAAGGAACGCAAATCGGACAAGGTACGGCGTGCCTGCGAAGAAGCGAGGAAGAGACTGGATGACGCACCGGAAATCAGAAAAGAATTTCCGATTTCCCATATCAAGGGTATCAGCGTGGATTACGGCAAGCGCTTCGAGATTACCGAGACCAGTGGTCTGATCAACCGGTTTATCCTGAAAAACGGACAGAGGATCTTTGAATTACAGATCATCATTCAAAGTCTTAAAGATAAAGAGCCGGAGACGAGACCGGCGGCAGACCCTGCCTGAAGAACACAGTCACGAATATAAGGAGGAGAAGGTAAGAAAATGGAAGTTTTAGCCATGATAGTTATTATTTTAATTGCAATACTTGCCATTGTCTTTTTTGTTGCTATAGCAAACTATATCCTGACGGCAATCGCCGTTTATAAGGTCGCGCAAAGAAAAGGAATCGACCATGCGTTTCTGGCCTGGATTCCGATTGCGCAAACCTACCTGTACGCGGAACTCATCGGCACAAACGTAAAGATCGGGAACGTGACGATTCCTCAGTATCCATGGATTTATACGGGTGTCATTGTCCTAGGGAACTCTATAACAAGTATTATTCAGTATTCTTCAAATTACGCGACATATGCTTCCACAGAACAATTTGCGGACCACGTTATGGAAGCCGGAGCGAATCTGGCGACGAGCATGGGATCTCTGGCTGCCGCACTCATCGCAGGATTAGTAGGCCTTATCATTCTGGTCGTACGGGTATATACGATGTACCGTGTGTTCAAGCTGTTCAAAGGCAATAACGCCATACTCTTTACCGTACTCGGCGCATTCATTCCGTTATCAGTGCCGATCGTTCTCCTGATACTGAGCGGAAAGCCATTCGCCGATGAGCCCGAGGCAGTTCCGGCTCCGTACTCCGCTTAAAGAATCGAATACGAGGTGAATTTAGATGGCCTTTATGGGCGTGCTGGCAATGGGCCTTATTTTCGCATTGATATGCATGGCAATTATTACAGCAGTTGCTGTTATTTACCATTTCCTGACCGCAATCGGCGTTTACAGGATCGCGAAAAGAAGAGGAATCAAATATGCGTTTCTCGCCTGGATTCCGATTGCACAAACCTACCTTTATGCGAAATTCATCGGCACAAACGTTAAGATCGGCAGCGCAACCATTCCTCAGTTCCCATGGATTTACACAGGAATTCTTGTCGTTGGGGGCACAATATCAAATTACATTCAAAGTTTATCGCCATTCTCCCTGATCACTTTACTGGGGCAGATTCTAAATTACATAGAAGGGCAGACTCCTGTGGTGAACTTCGCCAATCTGCCCGGTACAATCATCGGTCTCCTTCTGTTAATAGTCGTTCAGGCGGTACGGATTTTTACGATGTACCGTGTGTTCCGGCTTTTCAGAGGAAACGCCGTACTCTTAACTGTACTCGGAGCGGTGATCCCTTTTGCGGAGCCGGTCATACTCCTGGTTCTAGGGGGCAGGCCATTTGTGGAAGGGCCTCAGCAAGTTCCTGCCGCATAACCCTTTTTGAGGAACATATTTACGAAGATTAGGAGGATCCAATGTACGAAGAGAATAATTTAGGCGCCGGTTTGGTAATGTTTACTATTTTCCTGATGGTGCTGCTTGCCGTCATTTTTCTCGTTGGTATCATAAACTACATCCTGACCTCTATTGCCGTTTACAGGATCGCGAAAAGAAGAGGAATCGACCATGCGTTTCTGGCCTGGATACCGTTTGCGCAAACTTACCTGTATGCGGAACTGATCGGCACGAATGTGAAGATCGGCAATGTGACGGTTCCACAGTATCCGTGGATTTATGTCGGTATCATCTGCGGCGGAAGTTTTCTGGCCGGGTTGATCCAGAATGTTGTGCAATACTCTTCCTTAACTTCGCTGGAGCAGATCTCAAATTACAGCCAATCGATGGCGTCGAGTTTAACCTCTCTGACCGCTTCGCTCATCGCACTTGTGGTGTATTTAATCATTACAGTCGTAAGAATCTATACGATGTATCGTGTGTTCAAGCTCTTTAAAGGGAACACCGTACTCTACACCATACTCGGAGCGATGATTCTCTTTGCGGAACCGATCATTCTCCTGATCCTCGGCAATAAGCCATTCGCCGATGAGCCGGAGCCGGTCCCGGCTATATAATGCGCGTCTGATGCGCGGATTTAAGTCGCTGCTTACAGGAATTTCGGATACAATAAGAGTGTACCTCCATACGAAGGAAAGGCAGGGATTTTAATATGGCAAAGATAGTAATGGGAATCAAGCTTAGTCAGAGAATCGAAACGGCAAAAGCACTTCAGGATATTCTTTCCCGCCACGGCTGTATCATCAACACACGCATCGGCTTTCACGAAGCATCAGCAACCTCCTGCAGCAACGAAGGGTATATTCTTCTGACGTTTACGGAGAGCAGCGATGACGAAGTCGAAGAAATGCAGAACGAAATCGAGGCACTCGGAGACATTTCCGTGAAGACGATGGAGCTGTAAAGGTCTGTTCCAATTCATTATGACGTACGCAATAACCGCCGGAATCCTTTAGTAATAAGGGCTCCGGCGGTTTTTTTCTTAGAATTTCATGCCAGGTTTTTCGCGAAAAAAGGGTCGATCAGACGTTAAGTCTGCTCGCGAGGGCCTCGCTCATACTCCCGTGTGCGCGGTCTTTCATATCTTCGATCTGTTTCGCGCCGGACAACGCGGGATCCGGATACACGGCGGGGAGGATCACGGCGGTATACAAGGCCTTTCTCCGGAACAGCCGGTAGATTCCGGTCGCCGGACGGCGGACGAGTGTGACCGGAATGACCGGGACACCGGCGTCGGCCGCCATGTGAAAGGCCCCTTTCTTGAACGGCCGGATGATTTCGGCGTTTTTGAGAAGCGAACCCTCCGGATAGAAATGAACCTTCCTTCCGACTTTCAGCTGCTCGACCGTCAGGGCGAAGAAGTCCTTTAGAAGGTGAGTCGAGGCCGGTATCGGAACCGCACCGACCCATTTGACCGGCCAGCGCACAAGAGGAAGACGGAAATTGCCTTCAATGCTCGTAAAGGTGATCCGGGACGGATACAGGCTCACCGCGAGGAAAGGCCCGTCCATCCCGTGTATGTGATTGCTGACCGTGATCGCCCCGCCCTTGATTTTACTCAAATTCCGGCGGCCTTCGACCTTGAACCCGAAGGAGAGATAGACGACCGCGACGGCTATCGTATCGATCAGATAGTAACAGGCGGTATAAAGGGCGCGGGATATCCTGTTCTTCTTCCGGTATGGATCCGAAACATCGATACTCGACTTCATGAAGGCCAGGTTGCGCCGGAAAAGCGGAACGTGCCCGCTCTCGTACATGATTCTGTCATCCGCTATGGCCCGGACGTATATCTTTTCGAGTTCCTCCGCGGAATCCGGATCTTTGATCACATGAAGCCTCGAGCTACAATCGTAATTCGGAAGAAGCTCTTTTAAGTCATCCGAAACGCAGATGATATGTTTGAATTTATAGTAGAAGTCATACTGCAGGAAGCGATAAACCGACGGAACAAGACGGTGCATGCGGAAAGGGCCGCAGACGGACATATATTCGCGCGCCGTCAGGCCATACGTTGCGATGACCGGAATCCCCATACGCCTCGCTATGTTCTCCGCCTTGACTTCAAGCGCAAAAGGATACATGACATGTACGAGATCCGCGCCGGCAAGAGCCTTCTTTATGATCTCTTCGTCCGGCTTCCCGTACGAAATGCCGTGACGTGCAGCGGCAAGGGATTTGAAGAGGAGATGTCTTTTCCGGACAGCAAAAGGACCGTCGCCCGGGCGGCAGGACAGGACGCGCACTTCGTGACCGGCCGCAGCAAGAAGCGAGGCCGTTTTCTCTGCGATGCCGGGAACGCCCCGATCGCCGCCTATTGTATCCGCCACAAGTACGATAATCATTTTTTCGCGCGAAAAGACCTTTCTCGTTTGCACGGTCTTGAACGGACTGTGCAAGGTTCTTTAAAAGTTAGGCATGCTTATTATAGCCGCTCGGTACGGGATTTGTCATTTACATATGACGTCCGTTCCGCGAAAAGCGCGGATTTGCAGCACTTTTCCCGCGGCAAAACCACGCAGTTTACTCGATATTCACGCTTTTTTCGTTGAAACGCCTTGCTTTAACCGTTATAATAATAACCGCCTGATGCCGTGAAAGCTCTCGGCGGAAGGTATTTGCCCGATGTGATCCCAAGCCCTTCAAGGCTATAAAATACAAGGAGTGTGAATTATATGGCAATGGTTCCCAAGAAAAATGTTGAAGATCTGAAAGTCTCCGGTAAAAGAGTTATCGTCCGCGTGGATTTTAACGTTCCTCAGGACAAGAAGACAGGAGCAATCACAGACGACAAGCGTATCAAAGGCGCTCTTCCCACAATATCCTATCTCGTAAAAAATAATGCCAAGGTTATTCTCGTTTCCCATCTCGGACGCCCGAAGAACGGACCGGAGGCTATTTTCTCCATGAAGCCTGCCGCCGACCGTCTCGCCGAGCTTCTCGGACAGCCTGTTATCCTTGCTTCCGACGTAATCGGAGACGATGCCAAGGCGAAGGCCGCGGCTCTCAAGGACGGCGAAATCCTGATGCTTGAGAATGTCCGTTTTCACAAGGAAGAGACCAAGAACGATCCCGCTTTCGCGGCTCAGCTCGCTTCTCTTGCGGATCTCTATGTCAACGACGCTTTCGGAACGGCTCACCGCGCACACGCTTCCACGGCCGGCCTTGCGAATTTCCTTCCCTCTGCTTCCGGTTACCTGATTGCCAAGGAGCTTGACGTTATGGGCAAGGCTCTCTCCGAGCCGGCACGTCCCTTCGTCGCGATCTTAGGCGGTGCCAAGGTTTCCGACAAGATCGGCGTTATTGACAACCTGATCGAAAAGGCCGACGCGATCATCATCGGCGGCGGTATGGCATATACATTCTTTGCCGCACAGGGCTATTCCATCGGAACCTCCCTTTGCGAAGCCGACAAGCTCGACCTTGCCAAGGGTCTTCTCGAGAAGGCTGCCGCCAAGGGCGTCAAGCTTCTTCTCCCTGTAGACAACGTCGTAGCCGACGCTTTCTCCGCCGATGCCAACGCAAAGACAGTTGACTCCACACAGATGCCGGACGGCTGGATGGGCCTCGATATCGGACCCAAGACGATCGCTCTTTTCTCCGAGACCATTGCTACCGCCAAGACGGTTGTATGGAACGGACCTATGGGTGTTTTCGAATTTGACAGATTCGCCGAAGGCACGCGTTCGGTCGCCAAGGCCGTAGCCGATTCTTCCGCAATTTCCATCATCGGCGGCGGCGATTCCGCAGCGGCTGTTGAGAAGCTCGGATATGCCGACCAGGTCACGCACATTTCCACCGGCGGCGGAGCCTCTCTCGAATTCCTCGAGGGCAAGGTTCTTCCCGGTATTGACAGCCTTCTTGACAAGGTTCCGTGCCGTACATTTGCGGCCGGCAACTGGAAGATGAACGCCGGTACTCCGGACGAGGCTGTTAAGCTGATCACAGCGTTGAAGCCTCTCGTCAAGGACGCGACCTCGAAGATCGCTCTGGGCGTTCCCTTCATGGCGATTCCCGCAGCTCTCGAAGCCACGGCATACACCAACATCAAGATTGCCGCGCAGAACTGCCACTTCAACGACAAGGGTGCCTATACCGGCGAGATTTCTCCGGTATGGCTTGCGAAGCTCGGCGTAACGTATGTTATTCTCGGACATTCCGAGAGACGCGAGTATTTCGCAGAGACGGACGAGACCGTGAACAAGAAGGTTAAGGCTGCCCTCACATGGGGACTTAAGCCGATTGTCTGCTGCGGCGAATCCCTCGACCAGCGCGAATCCGGTGTCACTTTTGATTGGATCAAGGGTCAGATCGTAGGCGCTTTCAAGGACATTCCGGCGGAGAAGCTCTGCCAGATCACGATTGCCTATGAGCCGATTTGGGCAATCGGAACCGGTAAAGTCGCATCCGACGAGCAGGCCGAAGAAGTTTGCGCCTTCATCCGCAGCGTAATCGCAGATCTTTACACGAAGGAAGATGCGGACGCTCTTACCATCCAGTACGGCGGTTCCGTAAGCGCCACGTCTGCCGCGGGTCTCTTCTCGCAGGCAAACATCAACGGCGGACTTGTCGGCGGCGCTTCTCTCAAGGCTCCCGACTTTGCGGCGATCTGCAACGCCTGATCCGGGCTTAAAGTGCGGATAGACGTATCGGACTTATGTAAATCTTAATAATCGGCGTCCCGGAATGAACGGCAAGGAGATCCCTTCCTGTTCACGAGGGGCGCCGATTCGCACCCGGAGACAAGGAAAGGAATTCAAATGGGACTTTTCTATTTTTACAGTTACGGCTGGCCTCTTGCACTGCTTGCGATGCTCTTTTCGATCGGAGCAAGTATCTGGACCAAGGTAACGTTCAACAAGTACAGCAAGATCGCTTCTCAGAGTGGCTTGACCGGGCGCGACGTCGCCGAGCGTATCTTAAGTTCGCACCAGCTTTCCGGCAAGTTCGGCTATGGGTATTCGGTATCGATCGAGAAAATATCCGGAAATCTCACGGACAATTACTCGCCGAAGGATAAGGTGCTACACCTGTCCGAAAGCGTATACGACAGCCGTTCCGTCGCGGCAATCGGCGTGGCGGCCCACGAATGCGGTCATGCGATTCAGGACGCCTCGGGATTCATTCCGAACAAGATCCGCTCGTTTCTGGTTCCGGTCGCCAATATCGGATCCCGTTTCGGCCCGTACCTCGCGATTATCGGTGTCATCATTACATACCGCATGCCCAAAAGCGCAAACGGATTCGGTGATCTGCTCTTTAACGCCGGCATATTGTTCTTCTTCTTTGCCGTGGTCTTCTATCTGATCACGCTTCCCGTGGAGATCAATGCCAGCCACCGCGCTCTGAAGATTCTTAAGGAGGATAATATCCTCATTGGAAGCGAGCTTTCCGGCGCCAGAAGTGTTCTTACCGCGGCTGCCATGACCTACGTCGCTGCTGCGGCCGCTGCGATCATCACGCTGATCCGGCTTCTCGGAATGCGAAACAGGCGATAACGGGTTTGTTGAAGATAACAGATGAATAGGGGGGCTGTCTCAAAACGAGAGTTGAAGTGCACCCCAAATGTTGGACACCAACCAACATTTGGTGCACTTCAAGTTGCGAGGCAGCCCCCGGTTTTTTGATTTGAATTGACTAAGGCTTTATCTTTGTAATTTCGTATGTACCCGGGCTTCGCGGTGCCTTTTCTGGAACGGAATGCACATACGAAATGTGCTTCCAACCGGGATTTCGTATGTGCGCCGGGCTCCGCGGTGCCTTCTCTGGAACGGAATGCACATACGAAATGTGCTTCCAACCGGGATTTCGTATGTGCGCCGGGCTTCGAGGTGCCTTTTCTGGAACGGAATGCACATACGAAATGTGCTTCCAACCGGAATTTCGTATGTGCGCCGGGCTTCGCGGTGCCTTCTCTGGAACGGAATGCACATACGAAATGTGCTTCCAACCGGGATTTCGTATGTGCGCCGGGCT
>CAZTXQ010000002.1:61647-121371 GCA_964617375.1 uncultured Mageeibacillus sp.
GAACGGAATGCACATACGAAATGTGCTTCCAACCGGGATTTCGTATGTGCGCCGGCTCTTTCGACGGCCCCCGATATTGGGAAATTGGAAATAAAGCGGACCAGGACTCGTCCTTTGTCAATGATTACACACCAAATCAATCGATTTCGTTTTTTTGGTGTGTATATCAATGAATAGAAATGCGTTTATTCATCAATGATTACCTATTAATTCTGCAAAATTCTGCGAAATTCTGCTAAATAAGCTAACATACATGTATATCATTGAGCGCAAATGCGTTATTTCGTCAATGGTATACACACCAAATCAGCCATTTCCGCAATTTGGTGGATAATCAATGGCAGAGACGGATTTATTCGTCAATGATTACCCACCAAATACTTTCATTCTCCAAGTTGTGCATTTTTTCGAACGTAAGCAGTGGCAATCCAAAACTGGATGCAGGGGAGAGAACTGGGGCACGCTAATCTTGTCACATAGAAGAGCGCAATTCCCTGACGGACGCTGCTTACTCCCGGAGCAAGCAGGAAACTTGCCGCGATATGCAAAGAAAAGGCTTATCCTCCGTCGCCGGGCATGGAATTCCGGAGCGCGAATCCGACAACGTATTAAAAACGGACGCCGACCGGACGGATGAACCGCCGGGCAGCGCCCGAAAAAGGAGGAGGATACGGTACGGGACGTCAGATCTTTTTTACAAGACCTGTAAGAACCTTGCCCGGCCCGAGTTCGGTGAATTCGTCATATCCGTCCGCACGCATTCTGCGTACTTCGTCGGTGAAGCGGACGGGCGATATCATATGAGTTTCAAGATAGGCCGGGAAATCGGTTCCGACTGCGACCGGAGAGGCCGTCGCATTCGAGTACAGCGGCACGGTAAGTGTCTTGAAGGCAATGCCTTTTGCGAACTCGCGGATGCCGCGGGCCGCTTCCGACATGAGCGGAGTATGAAAGGCTCCGTTGACCGATAGACGGAGCGCGCGGCGCGCACCGAGCGCCAGAAGTTCTGCGGCGGCTTTCGCGGCCGCCTCTTCGGTTCCGGCAATCACGACCTGACCTGGGCAGTTATAGTTTACGGGATAGACACCCTCGATCTCCGAGAGACAATCTTCGATCTGACCGTCGGTAAGTCCGAGAACGGCATACATCGCGCCGGGTGTTTTCTCGGCAGCGGCCTGCATGAGCCGGGCGCGCTCGTTGACGAGAAGAAGAAGATCCGTGAAGGAGACGAGTCCGGCCGCATAGAGAGCCGTATATTCGCCGAGCGAGAAGCCCGCGAAAGCCGTAGCTGCGGTCGCTTGGGCGGATTCCGGGTTCCCGGAGCGTTCCTTCTCGAGACATGCGATACTGTGAACGACGATCGCCGGCTGCGAGTACCGCGTCATCGCCAAGTCTGCTTCGGTAAGCTTTGTCAAATCGATGCCGGTGACTTTTTTCGCATCTTCATAGAGACGTGCGGCATCCGGATATATAGATAAAATCTCTTCCGCCATATGCGTGGTTTGTGCTCCCTGACCGGGAAAAAGAAGTGCCTTCATTTGATATTTCCTCCGAGTGGTTGACTCATTGCCTCAGTACGTAGTAGAATAACGCCATCGCTTTGATAATCAAAATACTTGATTTTCAAACGAAATGCAAGATCTAACCGATTACAGATAAGGATAACATGCGTTCCTTACAAAGGAGAATAAAGTGACTGAGGCATATAAAATTCTCGGTACCGGCTCTTATTTGCCGGAACTGGTCGTCGAAAACGAGCGGTTCTCCGAGATCGTCGAAACGAGTGACGACTGGATTACTACCAGGACGGGAATAAAGAAAAGACATTTGAGCACGGGAGAAGCGACCTGGGAGATGGGCGTTAAGGCTGCCCGCAAGGCGCTGGAGATGGCCGATGTTCCCGCGGATCAGATTGACATGATCGTCGTTACCACCGTGACACCTGATTATATCTCCCCGAATATGGCCTGCATCATTCAGGCGGAGCTCGGCGCGCCAAATGCCTTTTGCTTTGACATCAATGCTGCCTGTACCGGATTCATCCAGGCCTTCGACATAGCGATGCGATACCTGAAGACCTCCGATATGAAGAATATCCTGATCGTATCGACGGAGAGTCTCTCCAAGATGACCGATTTTCAGGACAGAAGAGTCTGCGTCCTTTTCGGTGACGGAGCCGGTGCCGTGCTTCTCGGGCGCGGGGAAGACGGACACGATCTGCCGTACGAGTGCTTTCTCGGTGCGGACGGTACTTCCGGCCACGCGATTGTCGGCGAGGCTTTCCTCCCTGTGAAGCATCCTTTTATACCGGAAGGGACACCCGACCCGGTCAAGAGATACGAACATACGGCGGGGAATTTTTTCACGATGCAGGGGCAGGAGGTGTATCGCTTTGCGACGACCATGATGCCGTTTGCCGTCGAGAAGGTTCTCGAAAAGGCGGGCCTTACTGTGGCGGATATCGATTACATCGTCCCGCACCAGGCCAATGACCGTATTCTGATGAGCGCCGCGAAAAAGCTCGGGCTCGCACCAAAAAAAATGATCTCGCACCTGGATGACCAGGGAAACACGTCTTCCTCTTCGATTCCGATCTGCCTTGACCGGGAAGTCCGGGAAGGCCGCATCACAAGAGGACAGAAGCTCATACTGACAGGATTCGGCGGCGGATTAACCTACGGCGCCCTGCTATTTACGTTTTAACAGGAGGAATTGGGAAATGAAAACAAGACTTACAGAAATTTTGGGAACCGAATATCCGATGATTCAGGGCGGTATGGCATGGGTTGCCGACGCGTATCTCGCGGCGGCCGTATCGAACGGCGGAGCGCTGGGACTGATCGCAGCTGGCTCTATGAACGGTGAACTGCTGAGAAAAGAAATTCAGCTCTGCAGAACGCTTACGGATAAGCCGTTTGGTGTTAACATCATGTTGATGAATCCCTGTGCGGAGGAGCTCGCGAAAGTAGTAATCGAAGAGAAAGTCCGTGTTGTAACGACGGGAGCCGGTTCGCCGGGTAAATTTGTCCCCGCATGGAAAGAAGCCGGTATCCGCGTGATTCCGGTCGTCGCATCTACGGGACTTGCCAGACGCATGGAGAGTTTAGGCGTTGACGCGGTCGTCGCCGAGGGCTGCGAGGCCGGCGGACATATCGGCGAGCTTACGACAATGGTCCTTGTACCGCAGGTCGTTGACGCCGTATCCATTCCGGTTATCGCCGCAGGCGGTATCGGCGACGGACGCGGAATCGCGGCGGCCAGCATGCTCGGAGCCAGCGGTGTACAGATCGGAACCCGTTTTCTCCTGGCCGAGGAATGCACGATTCATCAAAATTATAAGGATCTTGTTATTAAGACCCGCGACATCGATTCGCGCGTAACGGGCCGCTCCGGCGGACACCCCGTACGCTGCATCAAGAACCCTCTGGTCATGGAGCTGCTTGAGCTCGAGAAAAAGGGCTCGACCTTCGAAGAGATGGAAGCCATCACCGTCGGTTCACTCCGAAAGGCTGTTAAGGACGGCAACATCAAGGAGGGTTCGTTTATGGCAGGACAGATTGCGGGACTCATGTCCAAAATTCAGCCCGCCAAAGAAATCATCAGCGAGATGTTTACAGAGTATGAAGCTCTGATGAAAAAAGGAGGTTCCATATGACTTCCGACAACACGATAACACGCGCTGCCATCGTTACGGGCGCCTCGCGCGGCATCGGAGCAGCCATTGCCGAAAGACTGGCCGCCGACGGGTTCAATCTGGTGATCGTCTACCGTTCGGGCAAAGAGGCGGCGGAAGCCGTGAAAGCCCGCTGTGAAGCGATCCGTCCCGGTATATCGGTACTGGCGGTATCGGGCGACGTATCGACGGAAGACGGCTGCAAAGCTATTTTTGAGGCGGCAAAAAATGCGTTCGGCCGCGTTGATGTTCTTGTAAACAACGCCGGACAGACAAAGGACGGTCTTGCGATGCGCATGAGCCTTACGCAGTTCAGCGAAGTCATCGACATCAACTTAACTTCCGCCTTTATGCTGTCGAAGCTGTGTCTTTCCCTGATGACACGTCAGAGAAAGGGAAGAATCATCAACATGTCCTCTGTGGCCGGCGTGTACGGCAACGCGGGACAGGTCAACTATTCCGCCTCCAAGGCCGGCCTCATCGGGCTTACCAAGAGCCTGGCCAAGGAAATGGGAAGCCGCAATATTACGGTTAATGCCGTGGCTCCGGGCTTCATCGAAACGGACATGACCGCTTCTCTTTCTGACGACCTGAAAACGGCCGCCGTGGAAAGAATCCCGCTGGGGCGCATAGGCGCTGCGTCTGACGTAGCCTCCGTTGTCGCCTTCCTTGCCTCCGACGACGCCTCGTATGTGACCGGTCAGGTTATCGAGGTTTCCGGCGGACTGGTTCTGTAAGCAAACGAGAGATATCCATCGAGGAGGATAAAAATTTATGACGGACAGTATTAAGAACACCTTCACGGACGCCAAAGGAAATAACCGCGTTGTGATTACCGGAACCGGCGTGATTTCGCCTGTCGGAAAAGACACGGCCAGCTTCTGGGAGTCTCTTGTCGAGGGCCGCCACGGCATCTCGGCGATCGACATCGAAAACGCAGATACCTACAAGGTTAAGCTCGCCGCACAGGTTAAAGATTTCGAACCCATGGACTATATGGACCGCAAAGAGGCGCGTCGCATGGACCGCTACTGCCAGTTTGCCGTCGCGGCATCCGCCGAGGCCGTGAAGTCTTCCGGAATCGACTTCTCGTCTATGAATCCCTTTGATGTCGGCGTCATTATCGGCTCCGGTGTCGGCGGACTTCATACGATGCATACGCAGCACGAGGAATTGCTCCTTAAAGGCGGCCCGGACCGTATATCGCCGCTCTTTATCCCGATGATGATCAGCAATATGGCGGCGGGCCGCGTCTCGATGGTTTACGGCTTGAAGGGCGCGAACTATTGCGTCACAACCGCCTGCGCTTCCGGTTCCCACGCGATCGGCGAGGCTTTTCGCCTGATCAAGCACGGATATCTGAAGGCAGCCGTCGCGGGAGGTGCCGAAGCGCCGATCACACCGATCGCCTTAGGCGGCTTCTCGAACATGAAAGCACTGAATATGACAACCGATCCCGATAAGGCTTCGATCCCGTTTGACGCAGAGCGCGGCGGTTTCGTGATTGCGGAGGGCGCGGGTATCGTGATTCTCGAATCGATGGAGAACGCCGTGTCGCGCGGTGCGAATATTCTCGCTGAGGTAGCAGGTTACGGCGCGACGGCCGACGCCTATCACATCACAAGTCCGGATCCGCAGGGCTTAGGCGCCGCGGAAGCCATGCGCATTGCGATGCGGGAGGCCGGCGTAGCGCCGGAGGAAGTCTCGTACATCAACGCGCACGGAACGGGAACCGATCTGAATGACCGTTACGAGACGATCGCGATCAAGTCGGCCTTGGGAGAAGCGGCCTATAAGACAAAGATCAGTTCGACAAAGTCGGTAACCGGACATCTGCTCGGAGCAGCCGGCGGCGTAGAGGCGATTGCCTGTGCGCTCGCGATGAAGAACGGTGTCATCCCGCCGACGATCGGCCTTGTGACACCGGATCCGGAATGCGATCTCGATTACACACCCAATGTGAAGCAAAATGCGGATCTCAGAGTCTCTCTGTCGAATTCACTCGGATTCGGCGGCCAGAACGCATCCCTTCTTTTCAAAAAGGCGGAGGTTTAAGGTATGTCAGTTGAAGTAAAAAAAATAAGACAGGATAAGGACGTCGAAGAAACGTCCGCTCCGATGGCTGTCGGCCGGGTTCATAGGGAGCCGTCTCTTTCGGATACGGGTATGAGCTTCCCGGAAATCAAAGAGCTGATGACGCACATGAAGAAGGAAGGCGTAACCGGATTCGAATTCGGCGAAGGCAAGACGCACATCTCGATCACGCGCGAAAAAGAGCTTGTCCAAATGCCGGTCTCCGTGGATTTTGTTCCCTCTGCCTCGGCCGCCTATATGCACGAACCGGCCGAGCAGGCTCTAAAAGCACCGGAAGAGTCCGGACACGTTGTAACATCCCCCGTAGTCGGTGTTTTCTACGACTCGCCGTCACCGGAAGAAGAGCCGTATGTGACGCCCGGATCCTATGTCAAGAAGGGCGGTGTGCTCTGCATCATCGAAGCGATGAAGCTGATGAATGAAGTTACGAGCCCGATCGCCGGCCAGGTTAAGGAAATTCTCGTCAAGAAGGCGAGCCGCGTCGAATACGGACAGAAGCTGTATGTGATTGATCCGGGCGTACCGGGAGGTGACACGAATGAGTGATCAGCCTCTCATGAACCAGGAAGAAATCAAGAAGATCATTCCCCACCGCGATCCTTTTATCCTCGTCGACGAGGTCCTGGAAATGACGGACGAGTCGATTGTAGCCATTAAGCATGTACGCGGAGACGAGTACTTTTTCGCGGGACATTTCCCGGGAATGCCGGTCATGCCGGGTGTGCTGATCGTGGAATCATTGGCGCAGGCCGGTGCGATCGTGTCTCTTTCGAAGCCGGAAAACCGCGGGAAAATCGGCCTTTTTGCCGGTATCGACAAGGCCCGTTTCAAGAGATCCGTCTATCCGGGCGACACGCTCCGCCTCGAAGTGAAGCTGACGCGCCAGCGCGGCCCGATCGGCTTCGGCGAAGGCAAGGCTTATGTCGACGGCAAGCTCTGCGCGACGGCGGAAATGATGTTTGCGATCGGCGCGGAGAATCCTGCGGCAAACGCATAAAACACAAAGGATTCATCATAAGGAGACCTCTATGTTTCGAAAAATACTGATTGCCAATAGAGGAGAGATTGCCGTCACGGTCATTCGCGCATGCCGCGAAATGGGTATCCGCACGGTGGCGGTCTGTTCCGAAGTCGACAAAAACGCGCTGCATGCGCAGCTTGCCGACGAATGCGTCTGCATCGGACCCGATGCATCAAGAGACAGCTACCTGAATATGCAGGCGATTCTTTCCGCATGCCTTACCACAGGCGCCGAGGCAATCCATCCCGGATTCGGATTTTTGTCCGAGAATCCTGTCTTTACGCGGCTTTGCGAGAAGTGCGGAATCAAGTTTATCGGGCCTTCGGCACCGATTATGGAGCAGATGGGCAACAAGGCCAACGCGAGAAAAACGGCCGCTCAATCCGGTATTCCGATTATCCCCGGCTCTGCCGGCGCTCTTACGGATCTTGCCGAAGCCAGGAAGGAAGCCGCAGCAATCGGCTATCCGGTCCTGATCAAGGCGTCGGCCGGCGGCGGCGGACGCGGCATGCGGATCGCAAATTGCGAAGCGGAGCTTTCCGGTGCCTATCAGATGGCAAAAGCCGAGGCCAAGACCTGTTTCGGCGACGACGAAATCTATATGGAGAAGCTCGTCATTCAGCCGCGGCACATCGAAATTCAGCTGCTTTGCGACGAGTATGGTCATGTCGTTCATTTGGGCGATCGTGACTGTTCCGTTCAGAGAAGGAATCAGAAGATCATAGAAGAAGCGTCCTCGCCGTTTATGACGGAGGAGCTTCGGATGCAGATGGGCGAAGCGGCTGTCTGTCTTGCCAGAAAAATCCGTTATTCGGGAGTCGGTACGATCGAATTTCTGGTAGATGCGGACCGGCATTTCTATTTTATGGAAATGAATACCCGAATCCAGGTCGAGCATCCGATCAGCGAGGCCATTACGGGAGTCAATCTGGTACAGGAACAGATCCGTGCCGCCGCGGGTGAGCTTCTCCGCTATTCACAGCGCGATATTGTTTTCAAAGGACACGCGATCGAATGCCGTATCAACGCGGAGGATCCCGAGCACGATTTCAGACCCTGTCCGGGAACCATCGAGAAGCTTCTTGTCCCCGGAGGACAGGGTGTCCGCATCGACAGTGCCATTTACCAGGGATACCGGATTCCTCCGGATTATGATTCTCTTCTGGCGAAGGTCATTGTCTGGGCGCCGACAAGAGAAGAAGCCATCGCACGTATGCGCCGGGTACTTACAGAGTTTCTGATCTCGGGCGTCAGGACGAACATTGATTTTCATCTTGCGATCCTGCGCGAACCGGACTTTATACGCGGCAATTACGACAATACGTATCTTGCAAAGAAGATAGATGTTCTCCTTCCGAAGAAAGAGAACGATTAAAGAGGAACAAATATGGACGATACTTTTGCCCAAATCAGAGCACGCCTTGAGGCGGATAACAAACACATGGAAAATGAGGAAAGAAAGACGACGGAACCCGCTCAGGCCGGCGTTAAGGACAGCTTCAGCTACGTAAGGCCGATTCCCGACGATATGTGGATCAAATGTACCGCCTGCCGGGAGGTTATGCTTCGCGAAGATTTTGAGGAGAACCACAGCGTCTGTCTCCATTGCGGACACAGCTACCGCATCAACGCCCGCGAACGGATTGCGATGACGGCGGACGAGGGCTCTTTTGAAGAGATGTGGACGACTCTTTTCGGGAAAGATCCGATCTCGTTTCCCCGGTATGATCACCGCTTAAGCAAGCTTCAGGAGAAGACCGGGATGACCGAAGCGGTTATTGTCGGACGGGCGAGCATCGAGTCCTTTCCGTGCATGATCGGCGCAATGGATTCCAATTTCCTGATGGGATCAATGGGGTCGGCGGTAGGCGAGAAGATCACGCGTCTTTTCGAGAAGGCGACCGAAGAAAAACTTCCCGTCGTTCTCTTCTCCGCATCGGGCGGCGCCCGCATGCAGGAAGGTATCGTATCGCTGATGCAGATGGCAAAAACATCGGCTGCGGTCGAGCGCCACCACAGCGCCGGACTTCTCTACCTGTCGATTATGACCGATCCGACGACGGGCGGCGTCACGGCCAGCTTCGCGTCGCTCGGCGACATCATCCTGACCGAACCCGGCACACTTATAGGGTTTGCCGGCCGCCGGGTAATCGAAGGAACGATTGCACAGGCGCTTCCGGAGGATTTCCAGCGCGCCGAGTTCATTCTGAAGCACGGATTCATGGATATGATCGTGCCGAGAAAAGACATGAGAAAAACGATTGCCGATCTTCTCGATCTGCATAACATTAAAGTTCGCGAGGATAAGAAGACGGACGTGTCTGCAATTCCGGCCGTGCCGCGCGTACACAATATGGGCTCCGACTGCCTGAGGATTATCAGGAACCGCGAGCGGCCCACACTTACGGATTACCTGCCGATGCTTTTCACGGACCTTAAAGAAATCCACGGAGACCGGTTAGCGGGCGACGATGCCGCTATGTATACGGGCATCGGACGCTTAGGCGGCAAAGCCGTCACGGTGATCGGCCACCGGAAAGGCAAGGGCCTTCTCGAGAACCAGACCTGCAACTTCGGCATGCCGCATCCGGAAGGATACCGGAAGGCGCTTCGTGCGATGAAACAGGCCGAGAAGTTCGGCCGCCCCGTAATCACGTTTATCGACACTCCCGGCGCCTATTGCGGGATCGCAGCCGAAGAGCGCGGTCAGGGCGAGGCCATCGCCAAAAACCTTATGGAGATGATGCCGCTTAAGATCCCGGTGATCAGCGTCGTAATCGGCGAAGGCGGAAGCGGAGGCGCGCTGGGAATCGCCGTGTGCGACGAGCTCGCGATGACATCGAACGCAATCTACTCCGTTATTTCGCCCCGCGGATTTGCTTCCCTTCTCTGGAAAGACCCGACCAGAGAGAGCGAGGCGGCCGATACGGCACGCATCACCGCGTATGACTTAAAGGACATGGAGATCTGCGACGTTGTGCTGGCCGAGCCGGAAGGCGGCGCGCATACGGACCCCGAGAAAATGGCGCGGACTCTTTTTGCTTACTTAACGGGTGCGGCCGAACGATACGAACAGGCTTTTGCGAAATGTCCGGCCCAGGCTCTCGAGGCGAGATACATGCGATTCCGCCGGATCGGAGACTGCAACTGAAAAGAGTGTGGTAGGATAAGGAGGAAGACCCTTAAGGGGAGGACAGCATGCTCAAACATTTTTTGCCTTATCTCAAGCCTTACCGGAAAGAATTCATTATCGGGCCGTCTTTTAAACTTCTCGAAGCGGTTCTTGAGCTTTTCCTGCCTGTTTATATGGCGGGGATCATCGATATCGGAATCGCAGCCCGGGACACGGACTATATCTACCGCACCGGACTTAAAATGCTTATCATCATCGCTATTGGACTCACCAGCGCGCTTATTTGCCAGTACAGTGCTTCCGTTGCCTCTCAGGGCTTCGGCACGAAGGTAAGAAGCGCGCTTTTCTCGCATATCAATCACCTTCCCATGAAGGAGCTCGACCGCTTCGGAACGGATACTCTGGTGACGCGCGTCACAAATGATGTGAATCAGCTGCAGATCGCCGTCTCTATGCTGATCCGGCTGGTCCTGAGGGCACCTTTTGTCGGTATCGGGTGCGTTGCGGCGGCGATGATGCTCGATCTCAAATTATCCGTAGTGATCATCATCGGCGTGCTGTCCTTTGTTGCTGTGCTGGCGGTGATCATGCTTACGGCGTTTCCGCTGTACTCGACGGTTCAGCAAAGACTTGATTCCGTCGGCGGAGTCGTACGCGAGAACTTTGCCGGTGTCCGCGTGATCCGTGCGTTCGCCAGAAACCGGGTGGAAATCGAACGATTTAACCGGGCTGTCATGAACCATGCGGAGAGCGTGATCCGGGTTACGCGCATCTCGTCGCTGATGACGCCCCTTACTCAGCTGATTATGAATCTCGTTATCTGTGCGATTCTGTGGTTCGGTGCCGTCGGTGTAAATGCCGGTGAGATCTCCCCCGGCCGCGTGATCGCTTTTATCAACTATATTGCGCAGATTCTGACGGCGCTGATCGCCGTTGCAAATCTGGTCGTCATTTTTACGAAAGCATCGGCGTCGCTTGCCCGCGTGAACGAAGTTTTCGATACGAACCCGGCGGCGGAATCCGCTCCGGCCGGGACAGCCCTTGGGAAAGATGCGGCTCCGGTCGGGATGGACGGCTTCGATGACACCGCGCCTGCGATTGCTTTTTCGCACGTGACCTTCTCCTACGCCGAAAACACCGACGGGGACCCCGAAAGAGATGTGCTTAGTGACGTAAGCTTCTCGGTTCCGCGCGGCGGCATGCTCGGAATTATCGGAGGAACCGGTTCCGGAAAGACGACCGTTCTGATGCTGATCGCGCGGTTCTATGACGCAAGTCAGGGAAAGGTCACTCTCTTCGGAAACGATATCCGGGATATGCATCCCGAAGACATACGAAAACGGATCGGATGTGTCTTTCAGCAGCCGAAGCTGTTCGCCGGAACCGTCGCGGAGAATCTTCGCTGGGGCGCCCCCGAGGCGGACGATGAGACCCTGCGGAAGGCCGCCTCTTATGCGCAGGCATCGGAGTTCATCGGAAATCTGCCGCAAAAGTACGATTCGAAGATTGACCGCGACGGCAAAAATCTATCCGGCGGTCAGAAGCAGCGGCTTGCAATCGCCCGTGCGTTCGTCAGAAATCCCGAAATACTCCTTCTGGATGATGCGTCGTCGGCGCTCGATTTCATCACAGAGTCGAGGCTCCGGAAATCCATAAACGATCGGAGAGAAGAGACGGGCGTAACGGTCGTAATGGTTTCGCAGCGCGTTGCCTCGATACGCGGCGCCGACCGGATTCTGGTCCTTGAAGAAGGCCGTGCGGCGGGCCTCGGCACGCATGAGGAACTTATGCGGTCGAGCGAAATCTATCGTTCCATCGCACTTTCACAGATGTCCGAATCGGAGGTGATCTGATATGCCGCAGGCCTCCTCTTTGCTTCCCGGAATGAGAAATCTTTCGCCGGACGCCAAAAAGCTCGGTGCGGCGGATGTTAAGCCTTCCCGGAAAACCCTTTCGAGAATCCTTAAGTACGCGGGAAACCAGAAACGGTATATTGTCTATGTGATGGCAGCTGCGGTTGCCGGCTGTACGTTTGATGTTTTCGCGCCGTATTTTATGGGCCGCATCATCGATATGATGACGGGAAAAGGACAGGTTCCCTTTGACAAGGTCCTAAAAACCGTCGGAATCCTTTTGACGTTTTATATCTTAAGCGCAGGCCTGCAATGGATTCTAAATTTCTTCTCCAACCTGGCCGCCGTACATACGGCCGCCGAACTCAGAAGGGAGGGATTCGCCCGGATCAGCCGGATGCCTCTCAAGTTTTTTGACAGCACTTCGCACGGGGATATAGTATCGCGTTTTGTCAACGACGTTGACGCGATATCGGACGGTCTCCTGCAGGGTATGGTACAGCTTTTTTCCGGCAGCGTGACGATTGTCGGAACCCTTGTCTTCATGTTTGTTCTGAGCTGGAAAACGACGCTGATTGTACTTCCGACTGCGGCGCTCTCTTTCTTTCTGGCGTCGTTTATCGTCCGGATCACCGGCAAGTATTTCAGAAAGCAGCAGACGTATATCGGCGAGATCAACGGAATTGTTGAGGAAATCTTCTCCGGTCAGCGGGAAGTGAAAGCCTTCGGATATCAGGAGCAGGCCGCCCGGAAGTTCGACGAGATGAACGGCAAGCTCAATAAAGTCGGTCAGATGGCTCAGTTTGCGTCTTCTCTTCCGAACCCGACGACGCGCTTCGTCAATAACCTTGCCTACATTCTGATCGGTGTCTTCGGTTGGCTGGCCGGAGGACTTTCGATCGGGAGAATATCGAGCTTTCTTACCTATTGGAACCAGTTCTCACGTCCGCTGGGTGATCTGACCAACATCACGACGCAGATCATGGCGGCGTTTGCATCCGCACAGCGCGTTTTCGAGATCCTCGATATGCAGGAGGAGAAGCCGGATCCGGAGGATGCCGTGATTCTTGATCCGCAGGAAGTCAGAGGCGAGGTGGAATTCTCGCATGTCGATTTCTCCTACCGGCCGCAGAATCCGCTGATTCAGAATTTCTCCGTCACGGTAAAGCCCGGTCAGAAAATCGCAATCGTCGGACCGACGGGCGCCGGGAAAACCACGATGATCAATCTTCTCCTGCGCTTCTACGAACCCGGGAGCGGAGTCATCCGCGTCGACGGCACGGATACCGCGAAGATTACCAGGAAAAGTCTTCGGCGTTCTTTCGGCATGGTCTTGCAGGATACGTGGCTGTTTGCCGGGACGATCCTCGAGAACCTGACCTACGGACGTCCGGACGCGACTCTTGATGAGGTTAAGGAGGCAGCTCGCGCCGTACATGCCCACGCGTTTATCAAACAGCTTCCGAAGGGGTATGATACGGTGATTTCCGAAGACGGCGGAAGCCTTTCGCAGGGTCAGAAGCAGCTTTTGACGATTGCGCGCGCCCTGATTGCGAACCCCCGGATTCTGATTCTCGACGAAGCGACAAGTTCGGTCGACACCTTAACCGAGATCCGGATTCAAGAGGCGCTTAAACTTCTGATGAAGAACCGCACCAGCTTTGTCATAGCCCACCGCCTCTCGACCATTAAGGAAGCGGATCTTATTCTTGTCATGAAGGGCGGTCGGATTATCGAGCAGGGCACCCACGAGTCGCTCCTGGCCGCGAAAGATTTTTATTATAAACTCTACAACAGTCAGTTCCAAAGCACCTGACACGTAAAAAGCACGGACTTTCCCGGAAGGATTTGAATTTAAACGGGAAAGAGGTCAACATGTATCATAGTTCTCCGGAAAATAGCGCATGTTGCACAAGTTTAGGCGCGAAAAAATGTATTTTTTCATAAAAAGTGTTGACATATGTGCCGCAAAAACAGATTATAGAGTAAATCGAATGTTCTGAACAACGATGCTATCCGGAACAGGGGTTTGTCGGATCCTAACGTAATTCGTGAGGGGAGCTCATAAATATGAACATGTGGACAATACTCAAAATCAACAAAACAAAAGATACGGGGGCTATGAAGAGTGCCTATTCGAAGCTGAAGAGCACCGCGTCTTCTCAGGAGGCCAAGATCATTTCGACGGCCTATGATTTTGCGCTTAAATATGCGGGGATCAGGCAAACCGCGGAATCATATAAGGAGGAACTTCTGCTCGAGATGGCTTTCGAACGTTATTGGATGAAGCACTCACCCGACGCCGCCTCTGTTCAGGACGGAAGCTCCGAGAGCGCTCCGGTTGTCAAAGGGCCGCTCTACGACGACTTTTTTAACCAGCTTCAAAGAGTTTACGACAACTTCTTTAACCGCCGGGTCATCATGAACTGGAAGAGCATCATCAATCAGAACGTTTACTGGGGCAACAGCAAGGCGAACCTCGAGACCGGGGTACAGGAGTTCCTGATCACGCACAGAAATATGCCTTCGGACGTCTGGGAGATGTTTGACGAGGAATACGGCTGGAGTTCGAAGGTCGGGACGCTGACCGAGACCAATAAGCCGTTTGCCAGATGTCTTCTGATTGAGCTCTGTCAGAAATGGAAGCTGGATTATTCCTTTATCAGCCGCGACACCTTAAGCGATTACGAGGGGTACATCGAATACAGAAGACTGACCAGAGAAGCCGCTCTCGAGAACGATATGGATGCGGTCAGAGAGAACTTTGACCACGCGATCGATATTTTCACGAATGATCCGATTCTCTACGTAATCACCGCCGATTTTTATGATTCGCAGCAGCCCTTTATCAAGTACGGCGAATTCGGACCGGAATTTCTTCACGCGCTCAATAAGCTGATCAAGATTCACTACGACGACGCGAAGTATCTTATGATGCGCGCGGCTTACAACAAGAGCTGCGAATACTTCGAAGACGCCAGAGATGATCTCGAAGCCGCAATGAAGCTTTGCCCCGAGAACTTAAGGATTCCGTATGAAATCGCGGACAGCTATAGAATTCAGGAAATGGACGGCAAGGCCAAGGGATATTTAAAGCAGATCAAGAAGGTTTACGAGAAGACGCAGATGGCGCTTGAGAGGAAAGTCTCAACGGAAAAAGATCCGGACCGTATATCCGAGCTGATCGATTCCAACGACCGCGTGATCGGTCAGGTCTTCGAGATTCTGAAATAAGCCGTCTCAACGGAAAAGACTTTGGATCTCGCCGATCTTTTCTTTGGCGAGATCGAACCCGTGTCCGTAATTCAGCCGGATTTGACCGAGATCCTTTTCCATGCTGTCAAGTGAATAGCGCGGACGGATGATCACGGCTTTTCCCGCGGCTTCAAGTGCCTCGCAGTAGTCTTCCTCCTCGTTGTACCGGATGTGGCGCGTCCTTAAGACATCCACCATATTCGGATATTTTCGGCCGAGAAGACGAATGACCATGTCGTAATCTTTCTGATATTCTTTGCGAAAACCTGCCGGCTGCGTCAGAACGATCAGGTTCTTTTCGTTGCCGTCGGCGATGGCCTTCCGGATCGGAATCGAGTCTGCAAGACCGCCGTCGTAATATTCCCGTCCGTTCCATTCGATGACGGGAAACAGCAAAGGCAGCGCGCATGTGGCGCGCAGAATCCGGCATTTCGGATCCATTTGCATGCAGTCGAGATATTCCGCTTCCCCCGTCCGCGCGTTTGTGGCGACGGCATATACGGTTCCTTCATAGGCGAAAAACGTATCCCAGTCGAACGGGACCAGACGGTTGGGGATCTCGTCAAATACGAAATCAAGTCCGAAGAGGCTGCGGTTCCGGAGGAAATTACGGCGGCTGATATAACGGCTGTCGTGCCGGTATTTGAGGAGTACTTCGAGATTTCTTCCCTTTTGCCGGGAAATATAGGAGATACCGTTGCTGATACCGGCGGAAACGCCGATACAGTATTTGAAATAGATATTTTCTTCGATGAGCGCATCCATGACGCCGGCGCTGAAAATACCGCGAAGAGATCCGCCTTCCAATACAAGTCCGGGCATATTAACCCTCCCGCTGTTTGGAAAGTACTCCGGAAAGGTCCGGATCTGCTTTCCCAAGTGACCATTTCGCGCTTTCGAAAAGGTACAATGAAAGTATAGAGGATTCACTTTTTCTTTACAAGAATATTCTCCCGGGAGAAATCCCTTCCCGGCATGGGAGCGGCCGGCACAGCTTGAGGAATCCCGTCTCCTTGAAAAAGGGTCAAACCCCTTGACATTCGGCGCTTTACACCGTACTATCCACGATGTGTATTTATCTATTTTTTGAAAGAAAGGTTGTGATGTTAGGGTTGGAGAAAAAGCTGACTTTATACGGCTTTAACAACCTCACAAAAACACTTAGCTTCAACATCTACGATGTGTGCTATGCAAAGAGTGAGAGAGAACAAAGAGAATATATCGCATATGTTGACGGGCAGTACAATTCTGATCGTCTGACAAAAATTCTGTGTGACGTTACCGATATGATCGGCGCGCACGTTCTGAATATATCCAAGCAGGATTATGATCCGCAGGGTGCGTCCGTAACGCTTCTGGTAACCGAGGAGGAGATGTCCGACGACTTGATCGACGCCTCCTGCAACAGGGGACGCGGATTTAACGGGCTTGTTGCCAAGGAGTCCGTAGCCGGACATCTCGACAAGAGCCACCTTACCGTTCATACCTATCCCGAGTATCACCCGGATAATTCCATCGCGACTTTTCGCGTTGACATAGACGTATCCACCTGCGGCAAGATTTCGCCGCTCAATACGCTCGATTACCTGATCAGCAGCTTTGACTCGGATATCATGACCATCGATTACCGCGTGCGCGGCTTTACGCGCGACGTGAACGGCAAGAAGCTGTTTATCGATCATGATATCACGTCCATTCAGGACTATATCGACGACAAGACGTTGGAGACGTACGACGCGATCGACGTAAACGTCTACCAGTCCAACATTTTCCATACCAAAATGCTCATCAAGGAGCTCGAACTGCAGAATTATCTTTTCAACAAAGATGTACGTGAGCTGCCGCCGAAACAGCGCCTTTCGATCTCGAACAGCCTTCGCCGTGAAATGATCGAGATTTTCAGCGGAATGAACATCTACTGACCGGGGCACGCTTATCTTTTCCGCCTGTGCGGCGGGATGGAATGCTTTGGGTCTCCCGGGAAGGAGTCGTATATGAATTCTGTTTCTGAGGGAAAGAACGGACTCTCGCAGAGCCGTGCGCCCGTATATGAAGCTTTACAGGAATATAAGTCGCTTCGAGTCGTCCCGTTTGACGTACCGGGGCACAAGCAAGGGCGAGGGAATCCGGAGCTTACCGAGTTCCTCGGCAAGGATTGCCTGGCTGTAGACGTCAACTCGATGAAGCTTCTCGACAATCTGTGCCATCCGGTGTCCGTTATACGGGAAGCCGAGGAACTGGCCGCCGAAGCTTTCGGAGCGACGCACGCATTCTTTATCGTGAACGGGACGACAGCGGCTGTTCAGGCAATGATTCTTTCCGTAGTTAAGCCGGGAGAAGAGATTATTCTTCCGCGAAATGTGCACAGGAGCTCGATTGCGGCGCTTGTTCTGTGCGGAGCCGTTCCCGTGTACGTCGATCCCGGTGTCGACAAGGAACTCGGAATTCCTCTCGGGATGTCCGTTTCCGACGTGGAAAAGGCCATTCTCGCACATCCGGAGGCCAAGGCCGTCGTCGTCAACAATCCTACCTACTACGGCGTATGCTCTGATCTTCGCGCGATCACGGAGCTCGCGCACCGTCATGGCATGAAGGTGCTCGCAGACGAAGCGCACGGCACGCACTTCTATTTCAGCGACAAGCTTCCCTTGTCCGCGATGGCCGCGGGCGCCGACTTAGCGGCGGTAAGCATGCACAAGACCGGCGGCTCCCTGACGCAGAGTTCGTTTCTTCTTGCCGGAAAAAACGAGAGCGAAGGGCATATCCGTCAAATCCTGAACCTTACGCAGACCACGAGCGCCTCATACCTTCTGATGTCATCGCTCGATCTGTCCAGAAGAAATCTCGCGCTGAACGGCGTCAAGATCTTTGACGAAGTCATACGTCTGGCCGACTACGGCAGAGACGAGATCAACAAGCTCGGCGGCTATTACGCATATTCAAAGGAACGGACGAACGGCGACACTTTTTTCGCGTTTGACACGACGAAGCTGTCGGTATTTACGAGGAACATCGGCCTGACCGGCGTAGAGGTCTATGATCTCCTGAGAGACGAATACGGTATCCAGATCGAATTCGGCGATCTCGGGAATTTTCTGGCAGTGATCTCCGTAGGCGACCGTGAGCGTGAGCTTGAGCGGCTTGTCAGCGCGCTCTCCGAGATCAAGCGGCGCTATTCCAAAGATCCGTACGGCCTTCTCGACCACGAATACATTCATCCGACTGTCGATATGACGCCGCAAAGCGCATTCTATGCCGACAAGATTTCGCTGCCGATTGCGGAGTGCGCGGGGCGGATCGCCGCGGAGTCCGTCATGTGCTATCCGCCGGGAATACCGATTGTCGCGCCGGGCGAGCGGATTACGAAGGAAATCATCGATTACATTGTATATGCCAAGAATAAGGGAAGCTTTATGACCGGGACCGAAGACATTGCGGTGAACGAGATCTGCGTCGTCAAAGGCCGGTAAGCTGTTTTCACGCCGAAAGGGGAGACTCAAAGAATGGAATTATGGTTTACGGAAGAGCATACGGAGAATGTCCGCTTCTCGATCAAGGTTGAAAAGACTCTTCATACGGAGCAAAGCGAATTTCAGAGAATCGATGTTTTCGAATCGAAGGAATTCGGCCGGTGCCTGACGCTCGACGGCCTAATGATGGTCACGGAGAAGGACGAATTCATCTATCACGATATGATCGTACATGTTCCGATGGCTTCAAACCCCGGGATCCAAAAGGTTCTGGTGATCGGTGCCGGAGACGGCGGGGCTATACGGGAGCTGACCCGCTACGAAGGAATTGCCCATATTGATCTGGTTGAAATAGACGAGCGCGTCGTCGCCGTAAGCCGGGAATTTCTTCCGGGACTCGCGTCGAAATTCGACGATCCGCGTGTCAGCATGCATTTCGAGGACGGTCTTCGCTTTATCCGCACATGCGAAAACGAATACGATCTGATCATCGTCGATTCGACGGATCCCTTCGGCCCGGGCGAGGGCCTTTTCACGAAGGAATTCTACGGCAATTGCTATAAGGCCCTGCGCGAAAACGGGATTCTCGTAAACCAGCACGAGAGCCCCTATTACGAGAACGACGCAAAAGCGATGACGCGTGCGCACAGCCGCATCGCGCCGTTCTTTCCGGTATGCCGCGTATACCAGGCCCACATTCCGACGTACCCGTCCGGTCACTGGCTGTTCGGCTTTGCCTCCAAAGGGATCGATCCGATCCGCGATCTCGATGCCGGCGCGTGGAACCGGCTCGGCCTTAAGACACGCTACTACAACACGGATCTTCATACCGGCTCATTCATGCTCCCGAATTATGTGCTCGAACTTCTCGAGCCGTAGGACAGGCGCGAATCTTAATAATTTATTCATGTTATGTATTCCAAATGAAACATAAATGATTCGATTTTGCCTCTGTTTGATACTTGATAATCTTCCTCCAAGAGCACAAAATATAGGCATCAGCACGGAGGAATGTAAGAGTATGATCGGCAGCCTTATCGCAAAGACAATCGAGTATCTGGGAACGGATACCAAGAGAATAAGCCACGCCATGAAGGTATACTCCTTTTCATTGGCGTTATGGGACGAAGAAGCCCTTAGCAGGGAGCTTCCCGATTCCGATGAACGTAAAAAGACACTGCTCTACGCGTCGATTCTTCACGATATCGGCGTTCATGAAGCAGTCCGGAAATATGACTCCAACGACGGCAGATTTCAGGAGCTCGAAGGACCTTCGGTAGCCGAGGAAATCCTCGAGGAATGCGGTGTCAACCCGCGCCTGAGCGCCCGCGTCTGCTACCTTGTCGGACATCACCATTCCTATCATCTGATCGACGATCTGGACTTCCAGATCCTTGTCGAGGCAGAAGAGCTGGTGAATCTCGAGGAAGACAGCGCAGATTTTGAGGCGATTATAGCCGCGAGAGAAATTACGATGAAGACAGCCGGAGCAAAAAGAATTCTTGACAGCTATCTGATCGGCCCCCCGGTCGAAACCCAGCTGCCATTCTGTCTCGCGGGCAAGAAGTAATTCCGGCGAATGGCTTTCGCTGCTTTTCGAAAAGAGAAGCGGAGAGATAGATTCGACGGGGCACATCAGAATCCGCTTTTGTCCGATTAAGCAAGAAACGAGGATTCTTTATGCCCCGTGATATTCTTACCCAGATGATCCTTTATTTCGGAACGGACTCGAAGAGAATTGCGCACGCCATGAAGGTGTACAGTTTTTCCTATGCGCTCTGGGAAGCGGAAGCCTCCGAGAATGGCATACCGGAATCTGACTCGAGGAAAGAGTCCCTTCTGATCGCGGCGATTCTTCATGATATCGGCATTCACGAAGCGGAGAAGAAATATCAGTCGGCAGCCGGAAAATACCAGGAAATCGAAGGGCCTCCGATTGCAGAGCGAATCATGAAGAACTGCTCGGTTCCGGATAAAATTGCGGAGCGGGTGTTGTTTCTGATCGGAAATCACCACTCCTATCAGAAGATAGACGACACGGACTTTCAGATACTGGTTGAAGCGGATCTCATCGTGAATCTTGAAGAAGACCGGCTCGGACGGGACGCTGTTCTGGCTGCGCGCGAGCGGTATATGAAGACGGCCGGTGCCAGGAGAATTCTCGACAGTTATCTTCTCTCGAATGAGTAAAGGGCGAAAGGGATCAGGCTATGATTATTACCGTCACTTTGAATCCGGCGATTGACAAAACGGTCGAAGTGCCGGATTTTACTTCGGGCGCATTAAACCGTACCGCGTCCTCCCGTACGGATATCGGAGGCAAGGGTATCAATGTCGCAAAGGTCGTCCGTGCGCTCGGCTATGAATGCGTCGCAATGGGGATTCTTTTCGGTCAAAGCGGCCGGTATATCGGCAAGTCTCTGGAGAAGCTCGGCATCGTATGTGACTTCGTATATGCGCCGGGGGAAACCAGGACCAATGTCAAGATAAACGATCCCGTTAACCACATAACAACCGAGTTGAACGAACCGGGGTCGCCGGTCGCATCCGAGGTGTTTCTTGATCTCAAAAACCGCATCGCAGAGCGCATAATGCCCGGCGATGTCCTTGTTTTGTCCGGGAGCGTACCGCCGGGCACGGACCGCGATATCTATCGTGACTGGATCGCGTACTTTAAAGAGCGCGGTGTCTATACCATTCTCGATGCGGACGGAGAACTTTTCCGCTTTGGCATTGAAGCCGGCCCCGCGGCCGCGAAACCAAATATTCACGAACTCGAGAACTATTTCGGGCGGCCGTTCCATGCGACCGAAGAAATCTGTACGAAGGCAAGGGAGTTTTTCCGCTTTGGCACCGAGAGAATTCTTGTCTCAATGGGTGACAAAGGCGCCGTTATGCTGGATCGGAATTGCGCGCTCTGTCTGCCGGCGATGCCGGTTAGCGTAAGCGGCACGGTGGGCGCCGGAGACGCGATGGTCGCTGCCCTCGCGGTATCGGCCGTGCGCCTCGATACACCGGAAAATGCAATGCGTCTGGCAGTCGCCTGTTCCGCGGCATCCGTTATGACGGAGGGAACGGCGGCACCGTCTTTTAAAGATGTAAATGCGCTTTTGGAGCGCCTGGGGAGACCGGCATTTTTTTGACGTTCTATATTGAATGTCATAAATTTCCCTTAACAAGTACATATCGTGCGTATAAAATGCACATATTCCCTCTTATTATATTAGTGAAGTTCGACAAAACACACAAATTTTAATGGGAGGTTGTTTATGAAACTCAAAAAGATTCTTTCTATGGTTCTTGCTACAGGATTGATCGTTTCCCTTTCGGCATGCGCCGGTACGACAAGTACGACGGATACCACAAAGGCGAGCGATGCGGCGACAACAACGACGGCTGCGGCTGTTACGGAAGCGACGGCTACAACGGCTGCATCAACGGAGCCGGTTTCACTCACCATGTGGAGCATTGCCACCGAGAGTGACGCGTTCAACAAGCCCTACCTTCAGTCTATTGCCGATTACCAGACGGCCAACCCGAATGTAACGATCAAGATGGAGACATTCGAGAACGAGTCTTACAAGACAAAGATTAAGTCTGCTGTTGCTGCCAACGAGCTCCCCGATATCTTCTTCTCATGGGGCGGCGGTTTCTCCAAGAGCTTTATCGAGTCCGGTAAGGTTTTTGCCCTCAATGACTATTATACCGATGAATACAAAGCACAGCTTCCCGAAGCGGCTCTCGGCAACGTTACCGTTGACGGCAAGTACTACGGCGTAACCTATGCAACACCTGTATCCGTTCTCTTCTACAACAGAGCTATGTTTGACAAGTACAGCCTCAAGGCTCCGACCACAGTCGATGAGCTGAAGAACGTTTGCCAGACATTCATCGACAACGGCATCACACCTTTTGGCGTCAGCGTCAAGGATACATGGGTTCTTGCCATGTTCAACGATGCTCTTACCCTTAAGACGGCCGGTCCCTCTCAGGTAAAGGATGTTCTCACGAAGACAAGCGGAAGCTTTGATTCCGCCGACTTCCTTACCTCTGCCACTACTCTTAAAGAACTGATCGACATGGGCGCCTTCATTGACGGTGCAACCGGTCTCTCCAACGACGAAGCCAGTGCTCTGTTCTATGACGGAACCGTTCCGATGTACGTCACAGGCAGCTGGATGGGCGGTTCCATCATGTCCGACGCCGCTAACCCCGCTGATTTCGACGCAGCTCCGATCCCGGTTATCAACAGCTCCAATGCCAAGATCACTGACTTCATGGGCGGCGCTTCCGATACACTTATGGTTGCTGCTTCCTCTGAGAATACAGACGCTGCTGCCAAGGCAGTATTCGAAATTAGCAAGGGCATCTCCAAGTATGCTTATCTGAGTGGCGCAGGAATCGCTGCATGGAAAGTTGACTATGATGCCAGCTCTGTTAACCCGATCACAGCCAAAGTTGCTGAGCTCGCCGGCGGAGCCACATCCTTCACCCTCTGGTTTGATACTCTGATGGAAGCCGACGATGCCGGTGAATATCTTGCTCTCCTCCAGGAACTCTATGTCGGCAACATCTCGCCGGAAGATTTCACAGCGGCTATGGGCGAACAGCTCGCCGCCTAAGAGATTCTAGTCCACTCATACTTTAGCTTCATGTATTTTCGCTCACCCGGAAACGGGACGTCATATCCTTTTGATGCACGGTACATCATTAGAACGTGGCGTCCCGTTCCGCGGAATTTAAACGGAGGGAGAACCATTTATGGATAAGACAATGAAGAACAGGACGGCTATCCTTCTGTTTATGCTGCCTGCCTGCATCCTGTTTATCGGCATCATCATTATTCCGATTTGCATGTCCGCTTACTATAGCCTTCTCGACTGGGACGGCATCACGGAACCCGTATTTGTCGGGGTTAAGAATTATATTACTATTTTCACAAAAGTTACGATCGGGTTTCCCGGGGCAGTAAAGAACGCGTTCCTGTTTGCCGGATTGTCCCTGTTTGTACAGCTTCCGATCTCACTTGCACTGGCTCTTACACTTGCGAAGGGTATCAAGGGAGAGAAGATGTACACGGCGCTTTTCTTCGTCCCGGTTATCATTTCTACGACCGTTATCGGCCAGTTATGGCTGAAAATATATAATCCGGAGTACGGTATCGTCAACTCGTTTTTACGGGCAGTCGGCCTTGGGGAGTATACCAGGACCTGGCTCGGCGACTCATCGACGGCTTTGCTCGCCGTATTTATACCGATCCTTTGGCAGTATATAGGTTATCACATGCTGCTTATGTACACAGGGATCAAGTCGCAGCCGACAGATTTGCGCGAAGCTGCGATGATCGACGGTGCCAGCAATTGGCAGATATCAAGATATGTCACGATACCGCTTCTGAAGCCGGTTCTTCGAGTCTGCGTTATCTTTGCCGTCACCGGCTCCCTTAAAGTCTTTGATTTAATCTATGTTCTGACCAACGGCGGTCCGGCTCACGCCAGTGAAGTGCCGGCCACGATCATGATCAAACAGTTGTTTGACAGAAATAATTACGGCGTCGGCAGCGCCATTGCCGTATTCATCGTATTGATTTGTTTCTTCTTTGCTATCGTCATTAAAAAAGTGTTCAGAACGGAGGTAGACTGATGAGTGAATTAAGCATTTCCGGTACAATCAAGCCGACAAAGAAATACTCGATCGGCAACATAATCATCACGATTCTACTTCTTATCTGGTCCGCATTACAGCTGTTTCCGCTTTACTGGATGCTGACCTTCTCCCTTAAAGAGAATTCCGAGATTTTCGGCGCGAACATCATAGGTCTTCCGCATAACTGGCTGTTCTCGAACTATACGACCGTTCTCCAGTCGGGAAACATGTTCCGTTATCTTCTCAACAGTGTAATTGTCACCGTAGCTACGATTATCATTACCGTTGTTGCGGCGACCGCCGCGACATACGCGCTGTCCAGAATGGTCTGGCGCGGCAGGAAAATTGCCAACGCAATCTTCATGCTGGGAATCACTCTCCCGATCAACGCCGTAATTCTTCCGATTTTCCTGGGACTTTCCAAGGTTCATCTTACGGATTCGTACTGGGCGCTGATCCTTCCGTATTCGGCCTTTGCGCTCTCTATGTCGATTATGATCGCATCGAGCTTCATGGAAGGCATACCGCTTGAAATCGAAGAGGCTGCCTGCCTGGACGGCTGCAGCGTATACGGAATCTTCTGGCATGTGATCCTGCCGATGATGAAGCCCGCTCTTTCCACACTGTCCATCTTCATCTTCCTCCAGTCGTGGAACGAACTCATGTATGCCGTTATCTTTATCAGCAATTCCGCGTACCGTACCGTTACGGTCGGTATCCAGAACCTCTCCGGATCCTTTACGACCGACTGGGGCCCGATCGGCGCGGCACTTGTTGTCGCAACGTTCCCTGTCCTGATCATCTACGCTTTCTTCAGCAGCAAGATTCAGGAGAGCCTTGTCGCCGGTGCCGTTAAGGGCTGATCGGCCGGGATTTCTATTGTTCGAACCATAACGTGTACATCCCTTGTCCGGAACAAAATTATTGACATAAGGAAGAGATTCATTTCTCGGGTGGTTAGATATGCAGAATCAGGATTTTAAGGAAAGAGCCGGGGAACTGGCTTCCCAAATGACCCTGGAAGAGAAGGTAAGTCAGCTGACATATCAATCTCCCGCCATTAAGAGACTTGGAATTCCCGCTTACAACTGGTGGAACGAGGCGCTTCACGGCGTCGCCCGTGCCGGTACCGCAACAAGCTTTCCGCAGGCGATCGGCTTAGCGGCGATGTTCGACGATACGCTCCTCGAAGAAGTCGCCGACGCCGTCGCCACGGAAGGACGTGCTAAATACAATGAGAGTTCCCGCCACGGTGACCGGGATATTTACAAAGGTCTGACCTTCTGGTCGCCGAATGTGAATATTTTCCGGGATCCGCGATGGGGACGCGGCCATGAGACGTACGGCGAAGACCCGTATCTTTCTTCAAGGCTGGGTGTCGCTTTTATCAAGGGACTTCAGGGCAGCGGAAAATACTACAAAGCAGCCGCCTGCGCCAAGCATTTTGCCGTTCACAGCGGACCCGAAGCTCTCCGGCACGAATTCAATGCCGAGGCTTCAGAGAAAGATCTTCGCGAGACATATCTTCCGGCATTCGAAGCCTGTGTCAAAGAGGCCGGGGTCGAGGCCGTTATGGGGGCTTACAACCGTACCAACGGCGAGCCATGCTGCGGCAGCTATAAACTCCTTCGCGATATTTTGCGGGGGGAATGGCAATTCGAGGGACATGTTGTTTCGGATTGCTGGGCGATCAAAGATTTCCATATGTCACATCTTGTCACGAAAAATGCCGTGGAATCCGTCACGCTCGCGATGAACGCAGGCTGTGACCTGAATTGCGGCAACATGTATCTCCATCTTCTGACGGCGTGCAGGGAAGGCCTCGTAACCGAGGAACAAATTACCGTATCCGTCGAACGGCTGCTTACGACACGGTTTCGTCTGGGTCTTTTTGACGGCAGCGAGTATGATTCGATTCCATATGAAAAAGTAGAATGCGAAGAACATCTTGAGCTTGCGGCCATGGCGGCAAGAGAAAGCATGGTTCTTCTTAAGAACGATAATACACTTCCCCTTGATAAGAAGAAACTGAATACAATCGGTGTCATCGGACCGAACGCGAACAGCCGCCTGGCCTTGAAAGGCAATTATTACGGGACTTCCTCCCGTTATGTCACGCTTCTTGAAGGGATTCAGGACGAGATCGGAAAAGATGCAAGAGTACTGTATGCCCGCGGATGCGAGCTCATGCGCGACCGTACCGAGAATCTCGCACAGGCGAACGACCGGCTCATGGAAGCGGTTGCCGTAGCCGAGCACAGTCAAGTCGTCGTTCTTTGCCTCGGACTCGACGAGACTCTGGAAGGCGAAGAACAGGACGAAGGAAACAATTACGGATCCGGCGACAAGCAGGATTTGAATCTTCCCGAAGTTCAGATTCGTCTTCTCGATGCGATTCTCAAAGTGAAGAAACCTGTTATTCTGTGCCTTATGGCCGGAAGTTCCATAGACCTCTCACGCGCGGAACAAGGGTGCGCGGCCATTCTTCAGCTGTGGTATCCCGGCGCGGGAGGCGGCAGGGCCGCGGCCGATATACTTTTCGGGAAGGCCTCTCCCTCAGGCAAACTTCCCGTGACGTTTTACCGGTCTGCGGACAGCCTCCCCGACTTTACGGACTATTCCATGAAAGGACGCACCTATCGGTATTATGAAGGTGAGCCCTTGTACCCGTTCGGCTACGGACTCACGTACGGAGACGTATGCTGTACCGGAGCCCGATTCCTTGCGGAACCGGAAGCCGGAAGCGACGTCCGGGTCATGATAGAAGTGACGAATGCCGGAGGGACGGACACACAAGATGTAATCCAGGCCTATATCCGCGTCCACGATTCGGAATATGCGGTTCCCAATGTGAGTTTGTGTGGCTTTTCGAGAGTATTCCTTGGTGCAGGCGAGACAAAGGAGATCAGCATGGTCATCCCGGGTAAGGCCTTTACCGTTATAGATGAATCGGGAGAGCGCGTAAGCGGGGGACAGAATTTCACTTTATATTTCGGCACATCACAGCCGGATGACAGAAGCGTGTTGCTGTCGGGCAGGACTCCCCTTCGTCTGGCGGTTCGTATATAATAGGATCCAAGGCAGAATTTCTGGGGCAAGCTGCGAACACTGGATTACGGGGTAGGGACATGTGCGGTAAAAGCGGGGGAAAGAAGCACGGAGGGCTTTTTGCAAAGTTCTCTTCGTATCCGCTTGTAAAAAAGATCCGTTATCTGTTCTTATTTGTCATATGCGTTTACCTCGCATTTTTCGGCCTTGTTTACGTATTTTTTATCCGCAACAATCTGAGTGATTACGCTGAAAAAAAGAATCTCAACACGCTTTCCGCGATCAGCGGCAATCTGACTTCGAAAGCGGACCGGGTCAGTGACATGAGCATCCTTATCATGACGGATGACGCCGTCATTTCGTATCTGAAAAGTGACGCGGGCAATTATACAAAGGTTGCCAAAGAGTCGGTCAACACTCTCTATGATCTGATGAATGTTTTCGAAGGTATCAGCTCCATCTATATTTTTGACAACAATCTGAATTATGTCAGTGCGAGTCGGAGTGTGACGACGGTTTTCCCGCGGAAACTCCTAACTTCGGCCTGGAGTCAGGACATGATTGACAATGCGGGCGGATACATTATTACGGTCAACAAGGCGATTCTCGGAGAGAACGGCAACCCGGTCTCCGGCGATTATATGTTCCGCACAAAACTGAACGAACCCCTGATTACTTTTGCCCGCGTGATCAATGACTTAGGTACGCAGAAACCGATCGGCTATCTTGCCGTAAATCTTCCCTTAACGATTCTCGGAGACACATATGAAGATCATGTCGAGGGAGACAGCCGTTTTGGATATCTTTATTATGACCAATACATCTACGGAGACGATCTTACAGCCGAGTTCAATTTGATTCCCGATCATTCGGCTTCCCATAAGCAGAAAATTGTCGGAACATGGGGAAACGAAAGAATTATTTCTTATTACCGGCTCCCCGGCTCTCCTCTGACGCTCGTGTCAAGCGAGCGGTTCTACGCGGGACAGGTCATTCCTACGGAGACGGCGCTGATTATTGCGATGATGATCGTAATCACGCTGGCTTCGATGCTTCTGATCAGCGCTTTTATCTCGTTTTACATTACGAAGCCGATTAAGGGGCTTGTTCATTCGATGGATGCGGTCGCAAGAACCGGAGGATTGCAGAAGTCCAAGCTCTTTCTTCCGGATGACGAGATCGGACACTTAAAGAACCGCTATAACAGTATGCTCGATGAGATTGACGCTCTTTTCAAGGAATTGATCGTCAAGGAGAAAAGAATCCGGAACGACGAATTCCGTGCTCTTCAGGAGCAGATTAAACCGCATTTCCTCTACAATACGCTGGATACGCTTGCGTTTATGGCGTCGGAGGACGGGGCGGACGATGTCTATGAGGCGCTGCAGACGCTCTCCAACTTTTTCACGAATTTCCTGAGCAACGGCAGTTCCGAAATTCCGCTTCGCACCGAGGTAGAGGTCGTTAAAGATTATCTGAAGCTTCAGAGATACCGGTACGGCGATATCTTCGATGACGAATATGTGCTGCAGGACGATCTGCTGGATTTCAAGGTTCCGAAGCTGATTCTGCAGCCGCTTGTCGAGAATTCACTCTATCACGGAGTTCGCCTGAAGGGCGAGAAGTGTGTGATCCGAATATCGATTTTCGAGAAAGACAAGGTTCTGCATCTCGTGGTTTATGACAGCGGAGTCGGCATGTCAAAGGACAGAATAAAGGGTATTCTGAAGGCGGATCGGAACGATGACAGTTTCGGCCTGAAGGGAACGATCGAACGGATTCGGTATTTCTGCGACCGTGAGGATGTCTTTGAGATACGAAGCGAGGAAGGCATGTTTACGGAAGTCGATATCAGTATCCCGCTTTACGGGAAGAAATAAAGGGGGAGACGTGAATGTACAAGGTGTTGATTATTGACGATGAGAAGGCGATTCGCGGACTTCTCAAATCATCTGTGAACTGGGAACTTATGAGTATGCAGATCGCAGGCGAGGCCGAGAGCGGAATCGAAGCCGTCAACACAATTGATGAAATCCGGCCCGACATTGCTTTTGTCGATATCAAGATGCCGTTTATGAACGGTATCGAGTTTTCCAAGCTTGCCATAAAGCGGTATCCGAAGCTCAAGATTATTATCCTCTCGGCCTTCAACGAATTCGAATACGCGCGTCAATGTATCGGGATCGGAATCAGCGAGTTTCTGGTGAAGCCGATTAACCGTAAGGAGATTCAGGAGACGCTTTACAGGATCAAGACGGAGCTCGACAACAAGGCCGCGGAGAATACGGAAGAAGAGCCGCCCGTCATGACAACCACGACCGCGGAGAAGATCAAGGAATACCTGAACACCCACTATACGAGTCCGGATCTGAATCTGACGTCTACAGCGATGGTTTTCGGATTCAACTCGAATTATTTGAGCCGTATGTTCCGGACCGAGACCGGTATTACTTTCTGCGATTATCTGTTTTCGCGCCGCATGGAGAAAGCCGTCGAGCTTGCGAAAAAGAAAACGCTGATGTATCAGGCCGCCGAAAAAGTTGGAATACCGGATCCGAATTATTTCGGGCGCTGTTTCAAGAAGTACACAGGTAAAACGTATTCGGAGTACCAGAAGTCGGACGAATAAGCCGTTTGGAGGGCTGGTTCATCGTACGGGCAGGCTGAACGGCTTCACGAAAGCGGCTCTGCAAAGGATATATCGGATAATGAAATCCCCGCGGAATTTTGATACAATGAATATTGCATTGTTCTTTCCGGCTGAAACATTATTTTCCGTTAGGGGGAATTTCTCATGCTTCTCAACAAATTATCTGGCGAAGAGATGTGCCGTCTTACTACCCGTCTGCTTGTGTCCGCGACGACGGATGCCGGCGTGGAAGGCGGTCTTTATTATGTCGATCTGGAGAATAACGAATATCACCGGATTCTGTCGGGCGATTTCCGCGGCATAGATATATGCGGCGATCTGATTTACGCCGTTTCTCTGACTTTCGGGATCACGGTTCTCGACAGGAATCTTAACATCGTCGGGACGATCGGAATCGGAGATTATGATTTTCACGGATTCCGGATCTACAAAGGTGAGTATGCGTTGATCACCGAAACGTCCCGCGATGCCGTCGGTATCTACAGCTTTCCGGATTTTAAGCGGATCCGGGAGATCAGGATAACGGATTCGACGGAGGACCATCACCATATCAACGATCTTCAAATCATCGGCGACAGCGTTCTCATATCGATGTTTTCACAAAGCGGATCTTTCAAGACACCCTCATTTAATATGGACGGTGCGATTCTTGAGTATGATATCCCGACCGGGCAGTTCAGGGGCGTCGCAAAAAGCGGTCAGAGATATCCGCACAGCATTCTGGAAACCGACGGCGAATTCCGTTTCTGCGGTTCTCTGGACATGAATCTTTCCGGCGAAAAGGAACCGCTCGCGCAGTTTAACGGATTTACACGGGGCCTCGCCCGGGACGGAAAATTCTTTTTCGTCGGCCAGAGCCTTATGCGTCATCTTGAGTTGGTTACGGATACCCACAATAATATCTCCATGGATGCGGGATTTCATATTTTTGATTCGGAAAAGCACACGAGCCGTTTTGTCTCCCTTCCGGCGAGACAGGTCTATGAGATTGTTCTTCTGGGCAAGACCGGTTTTTCGCTCGGAAGCGCGGCGAAGCTGAATGAGCCCGGTTCGGTTAAGAATCTTCCGGATCCGGATGCGTGGAATGCGCGCGAAGAAATCAGCCGATGGATGAAGGAAAAGACCGCGGATATACGGCTTTTTGCGGATACTCCGGCAAGAAGTGTCGTAATTGAGGCGATATCCGGTTATCCGGGACCGCTTCAGGCTATTGTTTATGCGAACCGTTTTCCGATCGGGAAGATTGTCTGGCCCGGGCCGGGATACAGACAGGCCAGGCTGCCGCTTCCGGCCGCATTGAGCGGAGAGGTTATCATTACCCTCGAAACAGACCGGATCTGGAGCCCGTGCGAGGTCTCGGAAACCCGCGATATCCGGAAACTCGGCATAGCCGTGTCATCCGTCGCGCTGAGTGAAGATGCGGCCGAAGTCCCGGACATGCCGGCGCATATTCAGAACTATCTAAATGGCGGGAAGTATGAAGGAGTCGGCAGCGAAGCGGATTTTACCGATCGTTCGTCCGAGAAATGTCTTCTTAAGCTCTCGCAGTGGCATGAATTCGAATCAAGGCACAGATGGATGTCGGAAGGGCGGGTTGATCTGGTGCTTCGTACCGAAGAGCCGGCCTCTCTTCTTACGATTTCGGCCGAATCAAGCTGTCCGGAGAAGATCTCCTGCAAGGTGTTTGTGAACCGGTTTCTTGCCGGGACTCTCGTTTTCGAAAAGCCGGGCATACGAAGTGTTGTTCTTCATCTGCCGGGTTCGATCACGGGGATCGCGGAGATTACGCTCGAAACGGACAGGGTATGGAGACCCTGCGACGTCTCGGATACGACGGACGAACGAACCCTCGGAATTGCCCTCGTCAGACTTTCACTCGGACCGGATCCGGCGATCCTCTTAGGTTCCGGGTATTCCGGTGACTTAGGCGGCGATGCGGATAACGCCAGCGGTGATTCTGAAGATAACTTATATGCCGAATATGCGGCTGACTTTTCGGAGCTGTCCTCGGAAAAGCATCTGTCGGATCTTCACCAGTGGCATGGGTTGGAAGCGGAGCACAGGTGGATGGCGGGAGACCGGGCCGACCTGGTCCTCTATACCCGTACCCCGGCCAATCTCCTGAGAATCAAAGCGGAATCGTCCTGTCCCGAGCCGATTTCCTGCAAGGTATACGTGAACCGTTTCTTTGTCGGTTCCGTCGATTTTACAGAACCCGGCGGGCGCGACGTAAGCTTCAAGCTTCCGGGTTCCGTCACGGGTCCGGCAGAAATCACTCTCGAAACCGACCGCGTGTGGCGACCCTGCGACTTTTCCGATATTGCGGATGAGAGAACTCTCGGCATAGCGGTGATTCTTGCCTCCCTGACCGGAAACGAAACGCCCCATGCCCGGAGGGTTGCTGACGAATCTTCCGGTCCTGCAAAGGAGAGCCGCGTGATCGCAGACATACATTTGGGAGATCTTTCGTCGGAGCAATTCCTTACGGATTTGACGGAGTGGAACGACAGAGAGCCGGAGGAGAGATGGGTCGCCAAAAGTCAGGCAAACCTCTCGATTCCGGTAACGGAACCGGTCCGCCGGCTTAAGATAAAGGCATTTTCGGATTATCCGGGTGTCGTTACCTGCAAGGTTTTTGCGAACGGCGCTTTTGTCGCCGATATGGTTTTTCCGGACGCGGGTCCCGGCGAGTATGATATGCTTCTTCCCGAAACAGTTGCCGATATGGTACGGATCCGCCTGGAAACAGACCGTATCTGGAGACCCTGCAAGGTCTTTAACTCGCATGACGAAAGACTTCTGGGAATCGCGATCGTATCGGCATCGCTGGCAACATAAGGCTCTTTTTGCGAATTGCCCGATAAAAATATAAAAGGATAGAATTTATGGATCATCTGGACAGACTCGAGAACCGGTCGATGCACATCATACGGGAAGCATACAGCGAATTTAAAAATCTCTGTATGCTCTGGTCGATCGGCAAGGACAGTACGGTTCTCCTGTGGCTGACACGGAAGGCCTTTTTCGGGCACGTGCCTTTTCCCCTTGTTCATATCGACACCGGGCACAAGATTCCGGAGATGATTGTGTATCGCGACCGCCTCGCCGCGAAATGGAAGCTCGACATGATTTACGGCGAAAACGCGGAAGCTTTGAGGAACCGGGCGACGTATCCGGAAAACAACGCAACAAGACTTGAATGCTGCCGGACGCTGAAGACCGAAGCGCTCCGGAATACTTTGGCCGGAACATGGCCCCGTTACCGGATGAATCACGAGACGGGCCGGTATGAGGTTGACGGCAATACGGAGCCCTATACCGGCGTCATTGTCGGGGTGAGAGCCGACGAAGAGGGTAGCCGCTCGAAGGAGAGGTATTTTTCGCCGCGCGACAGGAACAACGACTGGGATATCGGAGAGCAGCCGCCCGAATTCTGGAACCAGTATAAGACGGATTTCGCGCCGGGAACGCATGTGCGGATTCACCCGCTTCTGGACTGGACGGAGCTTGATATATGGGAATATATCCGCCGCGAAAATATACCGGTCGTATCCCTTTATTTCAATCAGGGAAATGGCAAGCGCTACCGTTCGCTCGGATGTGCGCCGTGCACAAACCCGGTGGATTCGGAGGCCTCCTGCCTTGACGAGATTATCGGGGAGTTGAAGACCGGCAAGTTTGCCAATATCGCAGAGCGGTCGGGAAGAGCGCAGGACAAGGAAGACCTTGGCGGTCTCGAGACTTTGCGGCGCGACGGGTATATGTGATGGAAAATATGCATGACAGGCTTCCGGGCATGAATATTGTGGTGGTCGGGCATGTTGATCACGGAAAAAGCACCGTGATCGGGCGTCTCCTGGCCGATACGCATTCGCTTCCCATGGGAAAGCTTGCGGAGGTTAAGGAGAGGTGCAAGAGGAACGCAAAGCCTTTCGAATACGCGTTTCTTCTCGATGCCTTAAAGGACGAACAGGCGCAGGGTATTACGATCGACTCCGCACGCTGTTTTTTCAAGACAGAGAAAAGGCGTTACATCATCATCGACGCGCCCGGCCATATCGAATTCCTGAAAAATATGATCTCCGGCGCCTCGCGTGCCGAGGCGGCTCTACTTGTCATCGACGCCCGGGAAGGGATTATGGAGAACTCGATGCGTCACGGCTATATGCTTGCGATGCTCGGCGTCCGTCAGATTACGGTGCTTGTCAACAAGATGGATCTGGTCGGTTACGACGAATCGGTCTTCAACAATCTGTCCCGCGAATACGCGGCATTCCTTAAAAAAATCGGCGTAACCCCGCACTCGTTTATTCCGGTCAGCGGCTCGGAAGGCGACAACATCGCAAAGAAATCCGCACGCATGCCGTGGTTTGACGGCGGGACCGTGCTTTCCGTGCTCGATGATTTTCGCGCGGAGGAACTACCGGAGGATCTTCCGTTTCGCATGCCCGTGCAGGGCGTTTACAAGTTTACCTCGGACGGTGACGACAGAAGAATCATCGCGGGAACCGTCGAGTCCGGCCGCGCGGCGGTCGGCGACGAGATCGAATTCTTCCCGTCCGGAAAGAAGAGCCGGATCAAGTCGGTCGAGCGATTCGAAAGCCCTGCATCAGAGGAGATCTCCGCCGGCACGGCTGCCGGCTTTACGATGACGGAGCAGATCTATGTGAAGCGCGGCGAGATTGCGGTTCTTGCAGGAATAAATCCGCCTAAGGTCACGAGCCGGATAAAGGTCAGTCTTTTCTGGCTCGGCAAGGAACCTCTCGATGCGGACCATGAGTATATAATGAAGCTCGGAACCGCAAAGGCGAGTGTCCGGCTTGAGCAAATCATCAGCGTGATGGATGCGTCGAGCCTAGAAAACAAGGACCAGTCAAAGATCTTGCGAAACGATATAGCCGACTGTATTTTAAGTCTCGACCGGGAGATTGCATTTGATCTTATCTCGGAGCTTTCGGGTACGGGGCGATTTGTTTTTGTCGATCGCTTCGAGATTGCCGGAGGCGGAATTATCCGCGAAGCCCTTTCCGACAGTCACGGTCCGGCGCGGGATAAAGTGGCGCTTCGCAACATGAAGTGGGAAAAAAGCGAAATACAGGGCGAGGTGAGGGCGGCAAGATTCGGGCAGAAACCTCTCCTTATTCTGCTTACGGGCCCGTCCGGCTCCGACAAGAAGGGGATTGCCAGATCTCTCGAAAAGAATCTTTTCGACGCGGGGTACAATGCGTATTTTCTGGGGATCGGAAACGTCCTTTACGGCGTCGACGCCGATATCAAGACTGCGGCCAGTCAAACCGTCATGAGGGACGAGCATTTGCGAAGGCTTTCGGAAGTATGCTATCTTCTCCTGGATACAGGTATCATAGTAATTGCCACGGCCGTCGGGCTGACCCGAGAGGATATGAAGTTGATCCGTATCTCGGCCGAGCCCAATGAGGTTATGGTGTGCTGGGTCGGCTCCGACATTACAACGGACATTCTTTGTGACCGGGTCCTTGCGGCCGGACCGGTTCAGGCAGCGGCGGATGAACTGATGACCGTACTTCGCGACGAGAAGATCATTAGATAGGATAAGGTAACATGAGAAGAAAAGTACCGGCACTGTTAACCGCTGTTCTTATGACTGTGACGCTTGCGTCCTGTTCTTCAGGCAAATCCTCCGGCACCGATCAGGTGCGGATCGGCTTCTTTCCGAATATTACCCACGCACAGGCGCTTGTCGGCAAAGCCGACGGCACCTTTGAGAAGGCGTTCGGAGACGATGTAACGATCGATTGGAAGATGTTCAACGCGGGGCCGTCCGAGGTCGAAGCGCTGTTCGCCGGCGAGGTGGATATCGGATATATCGGACCGGGACCTGCGATCAATGCATATATCAAGTCCGGCGGGGATGTGGTTGTTATCGCCGGTGCGACGTCGGCCGGTGCCGTTCTTGTTGCCCGGGCCGGTTCCGGAATCGAAGATATTAAGGATCTCGACGGCAAGAAGATCGCCGTCCCGCAATACGGCAATACCCAGGATCTGATTCTTCGCAACCTTCTCAAAGAAAACGGCCTTTCGGATACGGCGGCCGGCGGTAATGTTGAGATTCTTCAGGTGGAGAATCCGGATGTACAGACTCTTTTCGAGAAAGGTGAGCTGGACGCCGCCTTTGTTCCGGAGCCCTGGGGTTCGCTTCTCGTCGAGAAGGCAAACGCGGAGATCGTTCTCGATTACAACGAGGTCTGGAGAGACGGCGAATATCCGGTGGCGCTCGTGGTCGTCCGAAAGGAATTCCTTGCGGAGCATCCGGATCTGGTGGAGGCATTCCTCACCGCCCACACGGAAATCGGCGACTATATCGCCAACAATCCGGACGAGGCGAAAAAGGCCGTCAACAAAGAGATCACGGAGCTCACGGGCAAATCCATATCGGACACGGTCCTGAATTCGGCGTTTGACCGCGTCCTGATTTCGAACGATCCCAACAAGGACGCGCTTATGGATATGATTCAGTTTTCCGTGGATGCCGGAATCCTTACCGATGTTTCCGATGAAGAAGGAATGACGAATCTGGATCTTTTGAACAAGGTTCTTAAGGCCAAAGGCGAGGAAGAGATATCTTAGGAATAAGACCCGGCACAGGGGAAGGGGGGACGGAAGTCATGCTGCAGATTGAGCATGTCAGTAAACATTTTCACTCGAAGAGGAACCGGCTTCTCGTTCTCGACGACATAAGCCTGTCCGTCGGGAAAGGCGAATTTCTTTGTATTACGGGTCCGTCCGGATGCGGCAAAACGACTCTCCTGAATATCGTCGCCGGACTTGATCCGGCATCAAAGGGGCGCGTTCTGGTGAACGGTGCCGAGATCAAAGGTCCCGGAATCGACCGCGCCGTCGTTTTTCAGGAGCCGGCGCTTTTCCCGTGGCTCACGGTCATCGAGAACGTGGAATTCCCGATGAAGACCGCCGGGATTCCCTATGAGAAGCGCCGCGCGGAGGCAATGAAGTGCCTGGAAACGGTCCATCTCTCCAAATTTGCCGGCGCCTATATTCACGAGCTATCCGGCGGCATGAAGCAGCGCGCCGCGCTTGCACGGGCACTGACCATGGATTCCGGGATTTTATTGATGGACGAACCCTTTGCCGCTCTGGATTCGAAAGCGAAGGAACAGCTTCAGGAAGAGCTCCAGAGTATCTGGTGCGAGACGAAAAAGACGGTGATCTTTATTACGCACAATCTTTCCGAGGCGGTCTTTCTGGCCGACCGGATTGTCCATATGTCGGAGGATCCGGGCCGGATCCGCGATGAGTATACGATTGATATTCCGCGGCCGCGAAAAGCGGGAAGTCCCGAAATACAGGATGCGATCGCGAAGCTTTCCGCACATTTCCGGGAAGGGGCAGGGGAAGATGAAGAAGTTTAAGAATTTTCTCAAGTCGGCCGGCGGCAAGCTCCTTTTCTATGCGGGCCTGATCCTTCTGTGGGGAATTGTTTTCGAGATCTTCGTCAAAGGCTTAGGCGTCTGGAAAGCCTATACCTTTCCGTCGCCTCTGACCGTATGGGACACGCTCTTGAGGCTGATGCAGAATAACACGCTCTGGATTGCGATTCTTGCGAGTATGCGAAGAATTCTCGTCGGCTATGCCGTCTCGCTTGCGGGCGGTCTCCTGATCGGGCTCGTTATTTCCCGTGTCCCGTATCTCAATAAGAACCTGAAGCCTCTGATCCTGGGCTTTCAGACACTGCCGAGTATATGTTGGCTGCCGTTTGCCATTCTTTGGTTTGGCTTAAGAGAGTCTTCGATCATCTTCATTATCGCGATCGGATCGACATTTGCGATCGCGATTGCGATCGAATCGGGCATATCAAATATCAATCCGCTATACATCAAGGCCGCAAGGACTATGGGCGCAAAAGGCGTATACAAGTATGTGCACGTGATTTTTCCTGCTGCGCTCCCGAGCGTCGTATCCGGCATGAAGCAAAGCTGGTCCTTTGCCTGGCGCGCACTGATGGCCGGCGAAATGCTGTCCGCGACGGTCGGTTTGGGCCAGGTGCTTATGATGGGGCGCGATTTGGCCGATATCAGCCAGGTGATGGCCGTCATGATCGTGATTGTTCTGATCGGGCTAGCCGTAGATAAGCTTGTCTTTTCGAACATTGAATCGCGCGTACATGAGCGCTGGGGACTGAAATAGGGAAAGGACGGACTCGGGGGATGGACATTGGGAAAAGTCCGGAAGATCTTCATATTACGCGTCACGCGGACACGGTATCCTATGAAGAGCGCTGCCGAATCCTCGGACAGCGCGGTATTGTCGTCTGGCTCACGGGACTTTCCGGCTCGGGGAAATCGACTCTCGCCAATCTGGTATCCGCGGATCTTGCTTCCCGGAAGAAGTGCGCCTATATTCTCGACGGCGACAATATGCGGCACGGTCTCTGTGCCGGACTCGGGTTCTCTGATGAAGACCGAAGCGAGAACATAAGGAGAATCGCCGAAGCCGCCGCCTTATTCTGCGACGCCGGAATCATCGTGATCGTGTCTGTTATTTCCCCGCGAAAAGCGATGCGGGACAACGCGCGCCGGATTATCGGAGACGCGCATTTTTTCGAGATCTATGTGAAGGCCGATGTGGCTATGTGCGCGAAAAGAGATCCCAAGGGCCTTTACGGGAAAGCAGGCGACGGTGAAATCTCTGATTTTACAGGGGTCTCATCTCCGTATGAAGAGCCGGCGGATCCCGGTCTGGCGGTCGATACGGCACATACGACACCGGAGGAAGCCGCAAAGATCATCCTTGATTTTCTTATTCCGAAAGTAACCCTGTGAACGATAAATCGATGTCTTGAAGCGAACCGCCGGCGGGCGGTTTTTATATTGCACGAATATGAGCGTTAATCAGATTTTCACTGCGATTTTACATTATAAATTGTATTTTCATGAAGCATATGCCGCTGTTTTATGGTATTTTAGAAATGTTAAATTAACTTGTTCTTACGTATCTTCAAGGCGGTTCATTATTCAGATTTCGAGAGAGGTTCATTATGAAAAAAGTGTATGCAAAGGCCTTTCACTGCTTCTCACCATTCTCCTTGTTATAAATCTGTTTGTCGTATCACCGGCGCCGGTTCTGGCCGCTGCGGGGGATCCCGATACGATTGTACAATGGACCGCGGTTAGTCCGCTTACCGGCGGAACGGAGGAACCCGCTACCGGCGGCGTGAATCAGACCGGCGCGATTCTCAGGACGAATTTCGGCGGAAGCATAACATACAGCAGCAAATCTTATGCCGCTTCCAGCGGTAAATGGTCATCCGAAGATGTTGCGACCTCCCCTTCAGGATGGGTGATCTCCTTCTCTACTCTGCAATACGAGACTTTGAATCTGAGCCTGTGGTCCAGAGGTTCCAATACCGCACCCGCAGACTGGAAGGTTCAATACAGCACCGATGGCAGTACGTGGACGGACGTTTCGTCTTCTACGTTCAAATCAACAAACGCGGGTGTGAATATCGGTCCCATAGCTCTTCCGGACGCTGTGGAGAATCTGTCTGCCGTGTACCTTCGCGTGGTTATGACCTCTAATGTCGCGATCAACGGCGGTGCAGTCGGCACGGGTTGCATCAGCAATATCAACAATATTATCGTAACGGGAACGTCTGCCGGCGGAGTACCCACGGGTGTTCCTACGGGTGTTCCGACGGATGTTCCGACTCAGGTACCGACAGATGTACCGACCCAGGTGCCGACAGATGTACCGACCCAGGTGCCGACTCAGGTACCTACCGTAGTTCCAACCGTAGTTCCTACGGGTGTACCTACACTCACACCTGTTCCGATTGCGGATTATAATCTCTATTTCGGACAGCTCCACTCCCATACAACACTGTCGGACGGCGCCGGTACGGTTACCGATGCTTACGCTCATGCGGCGGCTGTCCCGAATCTGGACTTCCTCGCTGTTACGGATCATTCGAACTCATTTGAGACCGGATCGTACACGGCAAGTATCGATGTCAGCGCGATGACGAATGTCAACTGGGCAACCGGCAAGACCGCAGCGTCCGCCATCACCGCATCGGGCATTGCCAACAGCGACAATCTTACGGATCCCGCATCGACGTTCCTCGGCATATACGGCTATGAAATGACATGGAGCGACGGATGCGGTCATATGAATACTTTCAACACGGCGGGATTTGAGAACCGGAACAATCCGATTTTCTACAACAAAGCGCAGTCGATCGCCAATCCGGCCGGCCTTGCCGCTTATTACGGGAAGCTGGCTCTTGTACCCAGGTCTATTTCACAGATGAATCATCCGGGAGATACGTTCGGAGACTTCTATGATTTTGCTCTTTATAATCCGGCTTTCGACGCAGTAATCGATCTGATTGAAGTCGGAAACGGCGAGGGCACCGTCCACCAGGCCGGGTACTTCCCTTCGTATCAATATTACACGAAGGCCTTGGACAAGGGCTGGCATCTGGCCCCGACCAACAATCAGGACAATCATCTGGGCCACTGGGGAGACTCGAACACGGCCCGTACCGTTATTCTTGCTACGGAGCTGACCGAGGCAAGCCTCTACGACGCGATGAGAAACCGCCGTGTTTATGCGACGGAAGACAACGACTTAAGCATCATTTACACCCTGAACGACCTGATCATGGGAACCATTTCCGACTCGGATGCGGCGACCGCAACCATCAAGGTTCAGATCTCCGACCCGACCGATCCGATCGGAAGCACTGTTGAAGTCATCGTAAACGGCGGCGTTGTGGCCTCATCGGCGACGACATCGGCGCAAAACGAAGTGATTACCTTCTCGATTCCGAACAACTACACATATTACTACATCAGAATCGTCCAGCCGGATACGGATACTGCAGTAACCGCTCCTGTCTGGACCGGCGATATCGAGCATGCCGGAATCAGCTCGGTAAAGACGGATACTTCCATACCGGTTATGGGAGAGAACATGAACATTACCACAACGCTTTATAACAACGAAGCGAATCCTATGACCGTCTCGTCTCTTACCTATTCCGTTGCAGGCCAGGTCATCAAGACGGTCACCGGCAGCGAACTTGCCGGAGGTGCGGATGTCGCGACTTCAGGCACGGCTTCCCATACCTTTGCCTACGCGCCGTCGAGCCTCGGGAATGTCGATATCGATGTTACCCTTCGTGCGACGATTAACGGCATTGAGAAGGTCTACACGTCGGTCCTAAGAGTCAGCGTATCGGACAAATCCACCATTACCAAGGTTCTGATCGACGGCACGCACAAGAACGACTATGTGAACGGGTATTACAGCGGCAACATGAAGAAGCTGATCAACATGTGCACCGAGATGGGTATTCAGGCACGTATCGAAACAACGGCCATAACACCGGAGATGCTTGCCGATACGGATCTTCTTATTGTCTCGGCACCGCTTAAATATGTTAAGGGTGAAACATCCCAGCAGTTCGAAGACGCTTTTGTCAACATGGTTGCCGACTATGTGAAGAACGGCGGAACCGCGATTCTGTGCGGAATTGCCGATTACCAGGACAACAACACCGGGGCACCCTACAAGACGAGCACGCAGATCAACAAGCTTCTCGCCGCTATGGGTGCGGTTACCACAATCAACGATGATGAAGTCGTGGATCCCGACAATCATGTGGGAACCTCTGCATACCGTCTGCTGTTTACAAACGGAAACACCGCGTCATCGTGGCTCACGGGTGTGACATCCGCACAGAAATACAGCGCCTATTCGGGATGCTCGGTCAATGCGGCTTCGGATTCGGACTGGCTCGTCAAGGGACATTCGACCACCAAATCAACTCAAAGAAGACGACCGGCGAGACCATCCCGAAGGATGCCGAAGTTATACCGGCAGGCTTTGTCTGTGCGATGGCGACGGAAGCGGTAGGCAGCGGGCGCATATTTGTAGCAGGTACGGTTTTCATGTCGGATTTCGAATTGCCTGACAATACGGCGTCCCCGACGGATCCCTACATGAACTACACAATCATGCTGAATATTCTGAAGGGTGTGGAGACCGAGATTCCCGTAACTACCATTGCCGATGTGCGTGCGAACGGGAAGACCGGACAGGTCTTTGCGATCGAAGGTATTGTTACGGCCGGTTCCGAATCGCCGACTGCCTTCTTCGATGCCATCTACGTCCAGGATGCGACCGGCGGTATAAATATCTTCCCGGTAGCCAACGGAAGCGGCATTCTTCCCGGTCAGAAAGTCCGTATTGTCGGACATGTCGATTCGTATCAGGGAGATTTTGAACTCAAAATCGGTTCCGGTATCGAAGGCCTTACGGTTCTTGACAGTAACGTATCTCCGGTTGCTCCGACCGTTATTACTGCCGACGCGGCTAACGACTATGCTAAGAACGGCGGGCGTCTTGTCAAAGTAACCGGTAAAATCTCCGGTATCGTAACCAGCACTTCCGTATCCGGTCTGGCACTTGACGCGGTCGTCGTTTCCTCCTTCCTGATCGACGACGGAAGCGGCCGCAAGGTGAAAGTATTTATGGACGGCTATATCACGCCGAACGTAGATCTGTCGGGCATCATCACGGAAGGTGCTTATGCGAGTGCTGTCGGACTGGTGTATACGAATCCGGACGGCGTCTGTATCAGAGTCCGTGACCGTGCCGAAATTCTGAAAACACAGGCTCCGGTGCCCACACCGACCGTCACACCGACCGTGACGCCGACATTGACTCCTACGCCGACGAAGACAGCCGTTGCCGGAGCGCTGACAACCGGTACGCCGACTCCTGCCACCAAGGTGGCCAAGGTCACCCGCACCGGTGAAGAGAACTCCGTTTACGGAAGTGTCGCTGCCATTGTTCTGCTGACGGCCGCCGGCGGATGTCTCATCCTGATCCGCAGGAAGAAGCACATCTGATCAACAACCGAACGGATCACACACAAATAACCGGCCGGAGCACAAGCGATTGTTCTCCGGTCTTTTTCTTTTTGAAATATAACACTATAAAAACGGGCCGGATTTGTTGTCGCGGCTTGATAAATGCAATATGATGAAAGAAAAGCGCGGGAGACAAACTATGTACGACATATGTATTATTGGCGCGGGAATAATCGGTTGTTTTTTGGCGCGTGACCTGTCGCGCTACCGTCTTTCTGTTCTCCTTCTCGAGAAGGATGCGGACGTCGCAAATGGCGCCACTATGGCGAACAGCGCGATCATTCATGCGGGTGACGATCCCGAGGACGGTACATACAAGGCGCGTTTCAATGTACGGGGAGCTCTTATGTACCGGGATCTCTGCCGGGAATTGGGCGTCGCTTTTCTCGAGACCTCAGCCCTCGTCGTCGCGACCTCTCCCGAAGAGGAAGCGACCCTGATGATGCGTTATGACCGGGCCTGCCGCAGGAATATCCCCGCGCGGATATTGTCCCGTGATGAAGCTCTCGAAAAGGAGCCGAATCTCTCGGATCTCGTGACGATGGCAATGGAGCTCCCGACGACAGGCGTCATCTGTCCGTGGGAGATTGCGATCGCACTTGCCGAAGAGGCTGTCATGAACGGTCTCGACCTTCATCTCGAAGAGCCGGTTACCGGCATCGCACAGTTGCCTGATATGGATAGTTTTCGGATTACGACACCGCGCGGTACGTATGAGACCCGCACGGTCATCAACTGCGCGGGAGCATACGCTGACCGCATCTATGCGATGGTCTCCGCGGAGCCGCCTTCCTTTACCGTGATTCCCAGACGCGGCGAATATTATGTGATCGACAAGCTGCGCGAAAAGACGGTCCGGCGTGTGATCTACCCCGTACCCTCATCGGTCGGCAAAGGAATTCTCGCGACCCCAACGGTCGACGGGAATCTTCTGATCGGCCCCAACGCTCTCGATATAGACGACAGAGAAGGGATTAACACGACCGCCGAAGGACTTTCCCTCGTGCGCGAGAAGATCGGCAAAACCGTCAGAAATATCCCGTTTGACAAAATAATCCGGCAATTTGCCGGCCTTAGAGCCAAAGGAAACGCCGGCGACTTCCTGGTCGAAGAAGCCGGAAACCTGAAGCGCTTTATCAACGCGGCCTGTATTGACTCGCCGGGATTGTCGTCCGCACCTGCCATCAGCGAATATATCATCACGACGATTCTTTCCCGCTACTTTTCGCTTATTGAGAAAGAAGACTTCCTGCACCGCCGTCCGACGCTCCGCCTCGACCGCATGACTCCGGCCGAGAGAGAAGAGCTGGTACGTCGGGATCCGTCCTTTGCGCACATGATCTGTCGCTGCGAGAAAATCACCGAGGGCGAAATCCTCGATGTCATTCACCGCGAAGTCGGAGCCCGCACGGTAAAAGGCGTCAAGAAGCGCGCCCGGCCCGGAATGGGACGCTGCCAGGGCGGATTCTGTGAGCCGCGTGTCGTGGAGATTCTGGCGCGTGAGCTGGGCGTCGCCAAGACGGACATCCGCTATGACGATGCGTTGAGTGTGCTCCTGACCGGAGAGACGAAAGCGGATTTTGACGGTGGGGAGGCAAGCGTATGAGAGAATATGATTTGATAGTAATCGGCGGCGGAAGCGCGGGACTCGCCGCGGCAACGGCCGCATACGAGGCCGGCATCCGTGACATCCTTCTTCTCGAGCGCGATTTCGAACTCGGAGGAATCCTCATGCAGTGTATCCACAACGGATTCGGACTGCATACGTTTAAAGAGGAACTCTCCGGACCGACCTATGCCGAGCGCTACATCAGAAAGCTGGAGGAATACGAAATCGCATACAAGACCGGCACGATGGTGACGAATATCACCGCGGATAAGACGGTCGAATATGTGAACCCGGACGAAGGATATGTCCGGATTCAGGGGAAGGCGATCATCCTCGCAATGGGATGCCGCGAAAGAACCCGCGGATCAATCGTTATGCCCGGTTACCGGCCGAGCGGGATCTGGACCGCCGGAACCGCGCAGCGCTATATCAACATGGAAGGCTATATGGTTGGCCGCAAAGTGTTTATTCTCGGAAGCGGCGACATCGGCCTGATCATGGCGCGCCGCCTCACTTTGGAAGGAGCTCAGGTACTCGGTGTCGCGGAGCTCATGCCATACTCGAACGGGCTCGCGCGAAACCAGAAGCAGTGCCTTGAGGATTACGGCATTCCGCTGTACTTAAGCCATACGGTAACCAATATATTCGGGAAGAGCCGCCTCACCGGAATCGAGATCTCGGAAGTTGACAGGAATCTGAAGCCCGTTCCGGGGACCGGCAGAGTAGTTGACTGCGACACGCTCCTTCTTTCCGTCGGCCTCATACCCGAGAACGAACTCAGCAGCGGTGCGGGCGTCGACTTAAGCCCCCGAACCAAAGGTGCGACGGTCAGCGAGTCCTACGAGACGAGCGTCCCGGGAATTTTCGCGTGCGGGAACGTCCTTCACGTACACGACCTCGTAGATTTTGTCAGCGGGGAGGGCGTAAAAGCGGGTGAAGCCGCCGCCAGATATATCCGGGGTGATCTGTCCCGAGGCAGTTCTTTCGCGACGAAGGCGGGAACGGGTATCGGATATGTTCTTCCCCAGACCGTCAGTGCCGCCGCTTGTGCGGACCGGACCGAATTCATGTTCCGCGTGACCGGCACATTCCGCAAAGCCGAGGTCCGGATCTATAAGGACGGCGCACTCTGGAAAACCGTTAAAAGACCGCATATGGCGCCCGCCGAAATGGAGAAAATTACCCTTCGAAAAGAAGATCTGACGGATATTAAGGAATCTCTCCTGTTCGAAGTTGCCGGCGGAGAGACCGACTCGGAACCGGCTGCTGCGGTCGTGACACAGGCGGAGAAGTCCGCCGGAACCGCACCGCAAGAGACGGCCGGCATTGTGGAGATGATCTGCATCGTATGCCCGACGGGCTGTCATCTTACGGTCTGCAAAGACGCCGCCGGCAAAGTGACTTCGGTTACGGGCAACACCTGTCCGCGCGGCGAAAAGTATGCGCGTCAGGAGATCGAGTCTCCGACACGGACGCTTACCGGTACGGTGCGTCTCGTAGGAGGATGTTTACCGCGCCTTCCGGTCATCACATCCGACGCCGTTCCGAAGGACAGGATCTTCGATGTGATGCGCGAAATAAACCGCATGACGGTACACACACCGGTTCATACGGGCGATATCCTGATTGAAAATGTGCTCGGACTCGGCGTGAATGTCATTGCGAGCCGGGATATGCCTGATTTGTAATACGGATGCGTCTGGTTTCTCTTTTTTTTCACAATTTCTCATATAGTAGGCGCGCCCCATTTATCCTCACTTTTTGATTTGCTCCCCCATAATTAGCTTCCGAACTTGATCCCGATGTAACTCTTCAGGAGCTTCACGGCGTTGTCGCGGCCGACACGCTCGCTGTTCAGGATAATGTCGTAGTTGATCGGATTGGTCCATTCCTTGCCGCCGGTATAGTAGTGATAGTATTTTGCGCGGTACCGGTCGGTTGAGTGGATCAGCTGATGCGCCCGCTCTTCGGGCACGAAAAGCTTCTCCATAATCGATTTGACACAGTACGCGCGCGGTGCCTCGATGTAGACGCTGATGACGTTCGTAAGATCCCGGAGGATATGGTCGGCGCATTTTCCGACGACGATGCAGCTCTCGGTCCGGGCCAGCTCACGGATGAGCTTGGCCTGGATATTGAAGAGATTTCTGTCGGAGACGAAATCTTTCTCGTGCGGTTCGAGCACCGTGGAATACGGAATGCGGCCCAGACGGGCGGCGATGTTTTTGCCGCGCAGTTTCTCGTCCACTTCGACAAATACGCTCTCATCGATTCCGTACCGATCGGAAGCCATGGTCAGAAGCTGGCGATCGTAGCAGGGGATGCCGAGCTCCTCGGCGAGCCTTGTCGCGATGTCCTTGCCGCCGCTGCCGAAGCCGCGTGCCACGGTGATTACATAATTCTCCATCTTTGTGCATCCCCCCCTTGCTTCGTTATTCGGCATCGGCTTTCAGAACGGCGTTGAGCAGCACGGTCGCGCCTTCCGTGCAATGTTCCGCGCTCGAGAATTCCGGTTCGCAATGCGAGAGCCCGTTCTTTGACTGCACGAAAATCATCGTCGTCGGGAGCATGTAGGATGCGAACTGCGCGTCGTGACCGGCGCCGGAGTGCACGTACATGTGCGGGATACCGGCTTCTTCGGCCGCCGCCTTGACATAGGAAACAAGAGTTTTGTCCCAGTAAACAGTGTCACGGTTCCATGCCTTTTCGATCTCGCAGGTGCATCCGGACCAGATCTTCGAGGCGCAGGTCTTGAGAAGATCGAGAACCTTTTCGAGCACTTTCGGATCTTCGTGACGCGCGTCGAAGGAGAAGTCGAAATAATCCGGTACACAGGTATGAACGCACGGATGGCAGACGACCTCGCCGGTCGTATAAACCAGATCGGAATACCCGAGGCGGTCGATCTCCTCGTGAAGCCAGACAAGGGCGGAGGATGCGGCGAAGAAGGCGTCTTTTCGCTTGGGCATCGGGAAGGTGCCCGCGTGGGTCGTCTGGCCGAAGAAGCGCACGCGGTAGTTGAACATGCCGAGTACGCAGTCGACGACGCCGATGTGTTTCCCGTTGTCCTCGAGGATCGGGCCCTGCTCGATATGGGTTTCGAACATGTACTTGTATTTGGACGGATGGAGACGGTTGTCTATACTGCCCTTGAAGCCGGATTTGTCGAGAGCGTCACCGAAAGTCTTTGACGAATCGAGGATGCTTTTGGACTCCATCATGTTCCCGTACTTGAATTTGGCACGGATATCCTCCGGGAGATAATCGTAACAGACGATTCCCGAACACATCATGGCCGGCGGGTAGAGGGAGCCCTCTTCATTTGTCCAGATCATGGCTGTCAGGGGGTGCTTATGGGGGATGTTTTCGGCCGTAACGGTCTCGAGGACTTCCATGGCCGACATGACGCCGAGAATCCCGTCATAGTTGCCGCCGTTTTTTACCGAATCGCAGTGGGAGGCCATACAGATTCTTTTCGCGTCGGGATCGGATCCGGGTATGGTCGCATAGATATTGGCGACATCGTCGATCTCGATTTCGGCTCCGACGGCCTCCATACGCTTCAGGAATTCCCCGCGGGCCAGAAGATCCTCCGGCGAGAGGGTATAGCGCGTAATTCCGCCGTGTCCGGCATCGCCGAAGCGGCTCATCGTCTTGATTTTGTCGGTCATTCTTTCCAGACTGCATGTGTACATGGTGATCACTTTCCTTTCCTGATTGTGACTCTTTTTCCCGATGTGACGGCCCCGGTCGGACAGACCAGACGGCAGAGCTGACATCCCGCGCATTTCTTCGGATCGAGTACAGGCTTGCCGTCGGCTCCGGGCCGGATCGCCTGATGGCCGCCGTCGAAGCAGGACAGGGCGCATCTGCCGCACGCGACGCAGAGATTCCGGTCAAAACCCGGATACCGGATCGACCCGCGGTCGAGATCGTCGGCCGGAAGGAGATTCGGGAGAGCCTTTCCGATGAGATCCGATACCGAGGAGAGACCGCGTGCGGCCAGGTATCTGGAGAGTCCGTCGTTTAAGTCTTCGATGATCCGGTAGCCGTAGAGCATGACCGATGTCGTGACCTGTACGGTTCCACAGCCGAGAGCTATGAATTCGGCCGCGTCCCGCCACGTTTCGATACCTCCCATACCGCTTACGGGGTAATCCTTAAGGATTTCGTTTTTCTTTACGTCATGAATGAACCGGAGGGCGATCGGCTTGACCGCTTTGCCGGAATAGCCGCCTACCGACGACTTGCCCGAGACGTCGGGGCCGGAGCAGAAGGTATCAAGGTCGATATTCATAACGCTCTTGATCGTGTTGATCGCCGCGATTCCGTCGGCACCGGCTTCGACGGCGGCGATGGCCGGGAGCTCCATATGCGTGATGTTCGGAGTCATCTTGGCGAGAATGGGAAGACGGGTACCTTTTCGCACCGCCTCCGTATAGCGCCGCACGGTCTCGGGATCCGATCCGACATCGCTTCCCAATCCTTCGCGGCTCATATGGGGACAGGAGAAGTTGCACTCGATCATGTCGGCGCCCGCAAGCTCCGTCACCTTCGCTAGGTAGGTCCATTCTTCTTCGTTCTGTCCCATAATCGAAGCAATGATGACTTTCGAAGGGTGCCGTGCCTTGAGGTTCCGGATGAAGGAGAGGTTCTCTTCAAGGGTGTGGTCCGAGATCTGCTCGATATTCTTGAAGCCGAACGGACTTCCGCCGTTCTTCTCCGTGGTATCGAACCGGGGAGATACTTCTTCCGGTACGAATGTCCCGACGGTCTTTAAGGCGACTCCGGCCCAGCCCATATCGAAGGCTTTGGAGATCATTTCCTCATTGCTTCCGACGATTGAGGAGGAAAGAAAGAACGGATTCTCGCATTGGACACCCAGGAACTCGACAGCCGTAGATATCAGTGCCGGCGGTTCCGTGCGGAAGTCTCCGGCCTTGTCCCTGAACGAGGCTTTAAAAATCCCGGTGATATCCGGGGCCGAGCCAGTTCCGGACAGTACGCAGGCCTTCGTGCAGGGAGTGCCGGAACAATCAAGGCATGCCGGATTCTCAAAGAATTGTGCTGCCGCGCCGCTTTCGTTGTCGAAAAAGAGCGACCGGAGAATCCTGTCCGGCGAGACGCCGGCGGGACAGGCATGGCTGCAGGCCGCGTCACGGCAGAGCAGACATTTCCTCGTATTCCGTTTTGCTTCCATTTCTTCGTATGTCATGTGCATGCCTCGTATTCTGCGTAAGTTGACGCTTATTTCTTTGCGATTCTCTTTATGAAACGGCCGCTGCCGGGTTTGCCGACGAAATCTCCGTTATCGTAGACAAGATTGCCGCGAAGGTAGGTCTGGACGGGATAGCCGTGAAGCTTTTTACCCTCCCAGATCGTATGGTCATAGTTGGAGTGCATATTTTGGGCGGATACCGTGAAGTCCTTATCCTTGTCGTAGATCACAATATCCGCGTCTTTTCCGATGGCAATGGAGCCCTTGGCTTCACAGCCGAAGATCCGGGCCGGGTTTGCGGCGCATACCTCGACCGCTTTTTCGAACGTGATTTTACCGGCGTTCGCCGCATCGAGCATGTACGGGTACAGGTTCTCGACGCCCGCGCATCCGTTCGGAATCTTTGTGAAGTTGTCCTTTCCCCAGTCTTTTTCGTAGCTTTGGAAAGGGCAGTGGTCGGTCGCGACTGTGTCGATGAAGCCTGCCTTGAGAGCCGCCCAGAGGGCCTCCTGACTCTCAATGCCCTTCATCGGCGGCGAGCATACGAAGTTGCGCCCGTCTTTTCGCTTATAGACTTCGTTCGTGAATTCCAGATACTGAGGGCAGGTCTCGACATAGATCGAAGCGCCTTCCTCCCGGGCCTTGATGCAGGCTTCGAGGCCTTCCTTGTCGGCCATGTGAACGATATAGAGAGGGGCGTCGAAGTTCTTCGCCCAGTGGACGGCGCGCTTGTCCGCCTCCGCCTCGACAAACTCGGGACGGCTTAAGTAATGGTACCAGGCGGACGTCTTGCCCTCCCGGAGGAATTTCGCGATGTTCATATCGATGATGTCGGGGTTCTCCGCATGGACATTGATGAGGGCGCCGAGTTCCTTGGCCCGTATCATGAGCTTGACGAGTGTCGCGTCGTCGACCATCATGCCCTCTTTCTTGTACACGAGAAAACACTTGAAGCTGGTGATTCCTTCTTTGACGGCGAGCTCCATTTCATCCAGGATTTCGCCGCCGTTCAAGTCTGTGATGCAGCAGTGGAACGCATAGTCGACGCAGGCTTCCTTCTCGAGAACATCCATTTTCGAGCGGACAAGGCCCAGGATCGTGCCGCCCTTTCGCTGCACAGGGTAATCGAAAACGGTTGTGACGCCTCCGCATGCCGCGGCTCTCGTGCCGGTTAAATAACTGTCTGCGGATACGGTTCCGCCGAATGGCATTGCCATATGAGTGTGAACGTCGAGGGCACCCGGCAAGACGAGCTTGCCGGATGCGTCGACTGTTTTATCCGCAGATATTTTAAGATCTTTACCGATTGCGGTGATGATTCCGTTCTCGGCGTAAACGTCCGCGACGAAGCTTTCCGTCGGGGTTACGACCGTACCGCCTTTAATAAGTAAGCTCATAATATCCGCTCCTTTATATTTGATCAGCTGAAGTTTGCGAGTTTGTATACCAGGACGAGACCGGATCTCTGGTAGATCTGGGCGACTTCGAGAAGGTCCATGCCGCCGGCGTTTGCCGAGATCAGGTTGGAAACCCAGGTTACGCCAAAGTCGACCGTACCGCTGTTGACGGCTGTCGTCTCGCTGATGTCGCCGCCGCCGGGAACGATGTTGACGGTTAAGCCGACGTCACTGTAGAAGCCCTTGTCGAGCGCGACGTAGTAGCCCATGAACTGAGCCTGAGGCAGCCACTTAAGCTGTACGGAGACTTCCGTTTTCTCGAGCGTTCCGAAGTTGCCGTCCGTGGATTTCAGTGCTTCTGCGAGGTAGGAGGCATCCCGGATATCGTCGAGGGTCAGGGCACCGAGCGCATCCTTGGCGACGGAGTCGTCAAGCTGGATGTATTTCTTCGCAAGGTCCAGGGTCTGCTGCATTGCCGCGTCGTCCATGTTACCGATATCCGTAACGGCATTGCCGCTCATGTCGGTCTCAACAAGCTTCTTGACCTCGGCGGCCATGTATGCCTGATGATCGGCCGATACGGAAGAACCGTTGTTGAATACGATTTCTGCTGCTTCTTCGGGGTGTTCGCAGGCGTATTCCCAGCCCTTCATAGTGGCATACAGGAATGCCTTTACGGTATTCGGGTTGCTCTCGGCAAACTCGCTCGTGCAGAACAGGTTGTCCTCGAGCATCGCGACGCCTTCTTCGTTCATGTCGATCGTGCCTACGGTGTCGCCGTAAGCGTAGCCGCCGTCGTAGCTGTTCTTGACGAGACCGAGCTCGTTGTAAGTCATAGCGGATGCGAGCGTGATGGAATCGTCGTCAAATCCGTCCATGTCGAAGGCCTGGCTCAGGTAGGTAGTGGACTGACCGTATTTCTGGAGAAGTGCCTGTATTTCATACTCATTGCCGAGACCCCAGTTGCCGACTTTTCCTTCGGACGCCGCCTTCACGATGATCGCTTCACCGGCTGCTGCCGCAGTGGTTTCGCCTGCAGTCGAATCGGAAGCAGATGCTTCGGTAGATGCGGCTGCTGTGGCCGCTGTGGCCGCTGTGGCCGCTGTGGCCGCTGTGGTTGTCGCCGCAGCAGATGTCGTCCCGGTCGCAGCCGAAGAGCCGCAGCCCGCCAGAACGGCGCTTGTGAGAACCAGGGCACAGCAGGTGCTGATCCATTTCAATTTTGTCCTTCTCATTTTCATTTCCTCCTTATGTGCTTTGCGTTCGTTGGTTCTTTCTTATATAGATCTGAGCGGTCACGCCTTCACGTGCCGTTTCAGAACGATACCTTCGATTATCATCAGAATCGAGTAGAGAAGGATTCCGATGAGGCAGGCCGAGACGATATAGGCCCATGCGGACGGGTACTGAGCAAGTACAATGTTCTCCCGGATCTGTCTTCCGACGCCGACGATGTATTCGGCAAAATATTCACTGACGAGAGCGCTGATTACGCTGGAGGGAACGGCTACCCGAAGTGCGGTGAAGACATAAGGGATGCTGTTCGGCATCCGGAGCTTCAAGAGCGTAACCGCCTTCGGAGCTGCGTAGGATGCCATAAGGTCCTCTGAAAAGGGCTTCAGTTCCGTAAGCCCGCGATAGGCGTTAAAGCTCATGTTGGCGATGCTTACGATTGAAACGACGATAATTTTCGCGGCCATGCTTCTCGTATTGGCGTCATGGCTTACGTCCTTGGTCAGATTGGTCATTACCGGCGCGAGGGCTACGATCGGTATTGCGTTGCAGGCGGCGACGATACCGAGACCGGAAGCGCCCCATTTGCGGTTAAGCGCCGCGAATATGGCGATCAGATATCCGATCAAGGATCCGGAAATGAGACCGGCGAGAGCTACGAGGACCGTGGCCATGGTATTCATCCAGATCTTGTCGCGGTTATCGGACATGATTGCAAGGATTCTACCCGGCAGCGGGAGGGTAAATGTATCGGTGTTTAAGAGCCGGTGCAGGACTCCGGTCTGCCAGAGCAGCATAATGAATATTCCGAAAAGGACCGGAAGAACGAAGGTTTCTGCGGATTTTACTTTCTCGTTCGCGAAAAAGACCGAAACCTTACTCTTATCTCTTTTCCGTTTGTCGCTCATACGGCTTCTCCCTTCCCGGCAGCTCTTGCGGTCCGTTTATGCGGCAGGACCAGGTGCTCGATGGATCCCATCAGCTTTGAACTGAAGATTCCTGCGAATGCGCTGAAGAATACGATCAGCCAGAATACGTAGACGGACATCGCGTGCTTAAGCGACTGGGACAGCAAAGTGCCGAGACCGCCGTCGCCCTGCAGCGTATCGACGAGTATGGAAGCCGTGATCGCCATCGGAGCCGCGATCTTAAGTCCCGTAAAGAAGTACGGGACGGCGGAAGGTATAAGGACCTTCGTATACAGATCCGTCTTCTTCGCCGCGTATATGTGCATCAGGTCGTATTTGCTGCGCTCGACCGAATTGAACCCGGCCAGTGTTCCGGTTGCCACGGGGTAGAAGGTGAGAATTGCGGCTATCACGATCCGGCTTGTGTTGATGTCTCCCGTCACGGACAGGATAATCGGAGCCATACCGAGAATCGGAATCATCTGGATGATCATCAGATACGGAAAGATCACTTTTTCGACGATCTTTGAGATCTTCATAATCAGCGCCAGCACAAAGCCGGAGACGGAACCGATCAGGAATCCCAGAGCTGCACGGCCTAAAGTCAGCGAGGCACTGTATAAGACGAGGTCGGAAGCGGTCTTTCCTCCGCTGACCTTTTTGGAGCTGAAGGCGGCCTCGACGATCTGGTATATGTGCGGAAGCACATTTTCGGGTGTTCTTTTGACAGCGGCGACGGCAAAGGCGCCCGCCTCCCAGACAGCGGCAAAGATCAGGATCCAGACGAGCGTCGGCAGCCACTTCTTGAATTTGTACCAAAAACGGCTCATCATAGGCTGCCACCGTCAAACGTGTTCCGGACCCGGGCCACGAGTTCGTTGAAGTGCGCGGTCTCTTTCAACGCGAGGGTTCTCGGTCTTTCGAGATCGATTTCCACGATGCCGGAGAGTCTTCCCGGATGGGGGGAGAGGACACAGACGCGGTCGGATAGGAACACGGCCTCCGGTATGTTGTGTGTTACGAAAAGAACCGTCTTGTTGGTCTTTCTCCAGATGGAGAGAAGATCTTCGTGCAGCTTCTCCTTCGTGAATTCGTCAAGCGCGGAGAACGGTTCGTCCATGAGAAGAAGTTCCGGACGGACGGCCAGGGCACGGGCGATATTGACGCGCTGCTGCATACCGCCGCTCAGCTGTGCCGGATAACAGTCGGAAAACTTCGTGAGACCGACCATATCGAGCATGGCTTCCGAGATCTCGGCGCGTTCCTTCCTGCCGAATTTCATAACCTCCAGCGGGAGCTCGACGTTCTTCCTTACGGTTCTCCAGTCAAAGAGAACCGGACTCTGGAAGACAATTCCGAGCTTCTGGTCCATCCGGACCTCCTTCGGAAGACGCTCGCCGATATGGATACTGCCCTGTGTGGGTTCGAGAAGATCCGCCACCATGCGAAGAAGTGTGGTCTTGCCGCAGCCGGACGGGCCGAGGAGAGAAATAAACTCGCCCTTATAGATATCAAGATTTACGCCGGTCAAGGCTTCGACGCTGTTGCCGCGGTTGTCCTTAAACGTCATGCCGACATCCTTGATGCGGATCTCTATATCACGATCTTCTTTTCTTGTTGCGTTTGCTGTCATCTTTTCTCCCCCGGGAACAAAAAGGACAAGGCGCGAAGCGTTCCCTTGAAAGCTCCGTTGCCTTGTCCTTTTGTTTTTCTAAAGTATATCGAGAGGCTTTTTTGTTTTCAATGCGCCAAAGCACAAAGCCGATTGTGCTCTGGCACATAGATCGCGAGAAAAGAATTACATATAGATCCTTCGGTATATCGCGATGCAATCCTCCCTGGAGACGGGTCTTCCGGTGTTTCCGGGACTGCCGGAGGCTATGGCGTCGGCCGCCATTTTCTCGATGGCTGCCTCATAGTCCGCGCGATCGACTCCGTATTCGCGAAGAGTTGGGACTTCACAGACCGTCAGGATCACACCGATCTGATAGATAAACCGCGCGGCGGCCGCATCGTCGGAATCGTCCTGAAGGGCGGCACCGGTTGCGTGTGACAAGTCGGCGAAGCGCTTGATCGCTCCGCTTTTCGCGAAATCGAGGCATTCTCTGAGAAGCATCGCATTCGAGAGTCCGTGCGGCACGTGAAAAAGGGCGCCGATCGGACGGCTCATCCCGTGGACGATGGTCACGGAGGAGTTGTTGATGCAGATACCCGCCTCGAGGGCTGCGACAGACATCTCCTCGCGGGCCTTCGCATCGCAGCCTCTCGAATACGCCGCGGGAAGGTACTTCATGATCCGCTTGACCGCGGAAATGGCGAGGGCATCGGTTAACGGCGTGGCCTTAACCGACGTGTAGGCTTCGACTGCATGCGTAAGAGCATCGAGGCCCGTCGCAGCGGTGACCGACTTTGGCATGTCGACGGTGAACGCGGGATCGACGACGGCAATCCTCGGGATCAGGCAGTCGCCCTTCATAAGCATCTTGATATTCTGTTCTTCATCGGTAATGATCGTGAATTTCGTGACCTCCGAGCCGGTGCCTGCCGTGGTGGGAATCGCAGCGACCGGGGGGATCTCCTTTTCCGGTATCTGACCGCGGTAATCCGTCAGCTTCCCGGTACTGACGCACATATACGAGATCGCTTTTGCGGCATCGAGCGGGCTTCCGCCGCCGAGACCGATCACGAAATCGCAGGAGTTCCGCCGGTAAGCCCCGACACCGTCTTCAATCATACGGACCGTGGGCTCACCGGTTATTCTGTCAAAGACTGCGGTGCTTATTCCCGCGAGCGCGAAATTCTTCTTCAGCGTATCCATCATCGGGGACTTGCCGATATGCGGCCCCGTAACGAGGAGCGCTCTTTGTCCGCATTCCCGCAAGTCAGGCATAGACTCGGCCAGTGCATTTTTGCCCGTAAATATGTGCCGCGGGACAAGAAAATGTGCCATAAATCCTCCTTCAGGACTATCGTCAGATGAACTGTTTGTCGACGATATCAAGCACTTCGTCGAGCTTTAAGAGTTCTTCGGTCAGCTGTTCGGGCGTGATGATGAGCGGCGGGCAGACGAGTATCATATTCTCGTGCGAATACGTCATGAAATGACGCTCCTTCAGCATGCCGATGATTTTGCCCATCGTGCCGTCCGGGTCCTTGCCGTAGGGGACGAGAGGCTCTTTTGTCGATTTGTCCTTAACGAGTTCGACGGCGGAAAAGAGCCCGATATAACGGACATCTCCGACAGAAAGGTGGTCTTTCTTAAGGTTCTCGAGGATCTCGCCGAGAAGCTTGCCGGTTACCGCGACCTTGTCAAGGATGCCGGCTTCGGTATAGTAGGAGACCGAAGCGACGCCGGCCGCGCAGGCCAGAGGATGGCCGCTGTAGGTAAGTCCGCAGGATAAGAGATGCTCATCGAAAAAGGCCGCGATCTTCGACGAAACCGCGACGCCGCCTAAAGGTACGTAGCCGCATGTTACACCCTTGGCAAAGGTGATCATGTCGGGTACGACATCAAAATGCTCATACGCGAACATCTTTCCTGTGCGGCACCAGCCCGTCATGACCTCGTCGAGAATCATAATGATGCCGAACTCGTCGCAGAGCTTGCGGATACCGGGCAGGTAGCCCTTCGGCGGCAGGATTACGCCGTTCGAACCGGTCACGGTCTCCATGACGATTGCGGCGATGCTGTCGGGTCCTTCGTAACAGATCTGTTCTCTGAGCTTCGCGAGGTAATAAGAAGTCGCCGCTTCCTCGGAAGCGAATTCGATGCCTTCGCGGTAAATATACGGATCGAAAAACTTGACGAAGCCGGGGATGCCGGGCTCCAATGCATATCTTCTCGGTTCGCCGGTCAGGTTGCCCGCACCGAACGACGAGCCATGATAGCTCCTGTAGCGGCTCATGACCTTGTGGCGGCCGGTGTAAAGACGCGCCATTTTGATCGCATTCTCGTTCGACTCCGCGCCGGCGTTTGTGAAGAAGATCTTCCCGAACGTATCGGGCAGCAGGTCAACGATCATTTTCGCGAGCGTCGATCTCGACTCGGCCGCATAGGACGGCCCGACAAAGCAGAAGGAATCGATCTGATTCCGGATCGCCTCCGCGATCGCTGTGTTGCCGAAGCCCAGGTTCATGTTGACAAGCTGGGAGGACATGTCGCTGTAGCGGACACCGTCATAATCGTAGAAATAGATGCCGTCGCCCTTTTCGACCGGAATCGGATTCAGTCCTTTCTGACGGCTCCAGGATTGAAGCACATACGTTTTCTGGCTGTTCTTTATCTCTTCCGCATTCATAAGGTAAGCCCCTTTCATATTTGACCGGCCGCGGCCGGAAATCACTCTATAATCGAAATTATAGGAAACAGGGACGGGAAGACAATAATCCGGGGCATAAAGATCTATGTGCCGAAGCCCAAGATGTGCTATAATCGAAGCCGAATCAATAAGAAGGCAAGGATGCTTCAGGGCACCCTTGCCTTCTTTTTTATAGGGGATGACGTAATATGGCAATCGAACTCTGTCAGCTGATCGAAAAGGTTCAGCACAAGGACATTACGCTGCTCGCCGGCGAAAAGGGCATGCATAACTTCGTGAGCTGGGTTCACATGGTGGAATCCCTCGAAGCGTCGACCTTTCTCGAGGGCGGTGAAATCGCGTTTACGACGGGAATCGGCCTTGGCGGCAGCTTCAGTATCCTCGACCTGGTGGAAGTCCTTTACAGGAATCGCGTGGCGGGAGTCGTCATCAACATCGGCCCCTTCATCGAGAGCATCCCCGAGGAGGTAATAAGCTTCGGGAACCGCCACGATTTCCCGATTTTCTCGGTGCCGTGGAAAATCCATGTCGCTGAGATCATACAGATCATCTGCTATGCGATCACAAAGTCCGACCAGAAGGACATGGAGACCGCCGCCGCCTTCAAGAACGCGATCCTTTTCCCGAAACAGGAGGAGCTCTATGTCATTCCGCTCTCGCAGCTCGGCTTCCAGGTCAACTGGAATTACTACGTGTGCGCGATAAAAGTCATGACCGCTGCGGGGGATGTCGTCTCCTTTAACCGGCTCGAGGAGATCCGGACGGACATGAACGACTTCTTACGGTACAGAAGACACGAGACGTATGCGGTTTTCCACAACGAGAACCAGGTTGTCATCGTGATCGGCAATTATGACAAGGCATTCTTTGACCGGTTCTCTCAGGACCTTGGCGAGTATACCTCCGGGCATTTGAGGAAGAACGAGGAATGCTGCCTCGGCATCGGGAAATGCACGAAAAGCATCCGGTGCCTCAACAAGAGCTACGCGCAGGCGCTCGCTATACAGCGCCTGCACGAACACGATAAAATAGAAAAGGATTTGGTAGCCTATGCCAATCTCGGAATGTATAAGCTTCTCCTGGGTATCGAAGACCGGGAGATACTGGAAGAATTCTATTCCTCGACGCTTAAACCCCTGATCGAATATGACGACCGGAACGGCACGGATCTTTCGATGGTCTTAAGGGTTTACCTGAAGCATGACGGCAGCGTGAAGGCGGCGGCCGACGAGCTCTTTCTGCATCGGAATACGGTCAATTACAAGATCTCCAAAACCGCCGAAGTCCTGTGGACGGACATGTCCCTGCTGGACACGCGGCTCAAGCTTCTCCTGTGCTTCATGCTGCACGATATTCTGTCCTGAAGATACCCCTTGTCCCAATGGGTCTTCGACTAGTATAGCGATTTTCAATTAGCTAGACCGATAGCCTCTTCAGGATCAATTTCATTCATATGGTATTTCCAGTGGTAGACAATTGGTGAATCGTTGATTTCCTCGAAATACTTGTATATTCGTTCGATCCGTTCTTCTCTATCAGCTACCCTGATTTCTCTGAGCGGAGAGTCGATCGGTAATCCATTCCGAAGAGACCGGAATCGGGATCTAGTTCATCCATTTTGAAGCGACTAGAATCGGGATCTAGTTCATCCATTCCGGTGATTCAAACCGTGAGACAATAACCGTTGCATTTTGGCGATTTTAGCCCAGCGGTTACAATACCGCCCGTTAGACAATGAAGAGTAAGAGTTGCGTATCATCCGCCTTGATGGGAATCAGGACCATTCGTCAATGAATAGAAGTTCAACCTACTCAAATGCACGCAGATGCTGATTGAGTAGGCTCGCAATGATAAAAAACAACGCAACAGGGCACCGGCGTACCTACTCAAATGCGCTCAGATGCGGATTGAGTAGGCTCGCAATGATAAAGAACTCACGACGACAGGCTACATCAATAATTCACGCTTTTTCATCATCAGAGATTTCGCTGTTACGGCCTCGTCCGGGCGCATCCGTCAAGGCATTATCAACACCGTCTTCCTTGTGTTTTCTGAGACAAAAAGGAATACTGTTACGATTCAAGTCAAGCTTGTCAGCAATAGCGTCAGCAGATTCTCCGTCTGCTTTTAGCAGCAATATTTCGCACGGCTAACTGTCTGCGCTTGCATGGTTCTTGCGCGTGTCACGGACTGCGGATAAGTACGGTCGCTATCGGATAACTTCAAAGACTGCGCTTTAGCCATAATGGAAACACCTCATAAATC
>CAZTXQ010000003.1:0-107865 GCA_964617375.1 uncultured Mageeibacillus sp.
GGCTTTGTCAGCTCTTTCATTCACTTTGGGCTCTACGCAAGTGTCAAACTACCGATGTATATCTTAAATGATCGTATTTCTATTGCACAAAGTTATCTTACTTATTTCACATCAGACATTAGGAGGCATTTATGAAAAGACCCGCAAAATACCTGCTTATTCTTTTAGTTATTGTTGCTCTGATTTCACTTTCCGGCTGCGGATCCATTGCCGATAAGATCACCGATGCCGCAAAGGATAAAGTTTCCGAGCAAATGGAAGAGGACGACGAAGAGGACGAAGACGAGGACGAGGACGAAGAAGAGACCGAAGATGAGAATTCGGATGAGACCGAAGCAGAAGATGACGAAGACAGTACAGCGATAACGACATCTGACAGCAAGGGTATGGATTGGCCCGGCGATGATATGGGCAACATGCCGGAGATCGATGAGAAGATTACCGGTGTATGGTCCTCCGACGGAACCTGTACCATTTCCTATGAAGGCATGGAGCGCAAGACGGCAGATGCTTATATTGACAGTTTGAAAGAGCTGGGGTATAAGGACGGTTTTGAAGGCGAAGACGATAACGGTCTGTCGTTTATTAAGGCAGATGAAGACGGCAATACCGCATGGTTTACGTACAGTCCCGACGGTACGGGTTCTGTTATGTATACAGAGGCAGCTTCGTCATGATTTATTGAAGAAAATTTGTAATATGTTATTATATGGAGAGTGCCGTAGACCACGGCACTCTTTTTATCTTGAAAATTATGAAGACCTTAAGCCGTAAGGAGTTTGGATATGTTCAATTTTCTGATACGTCTTTTCGTAAAGAACTATGAGAATCCTGAAGAGCCGGTCGTTCGCGGACGATACGGTAAATTTGCCAGTATCGTCGGGATGCTCTGCAACTTAATACTTTTTGCGGGAAAGCTCTTTGTCGGACTATTGTCCGGAAGTATTGCCGTCGTAACGGATTCGTTTAACAACCTTTCCGATGCGGCAACGTGCTTTATCAATTTATTCGGCTTTTTTCTGTCCGGCAAACCTGCTGACCGGGATCATCCGTTCGGTCATGGCCGGATTGAGTACATCACCGGACTTACCATGTCTTTTCTCATCATTCTGATCGGTTTTCAGTTCCTTAAAACATCGGTCGAACGAATTATAAATCCGTCGCCGGTTACTTTTACTCCGGTCGTTCTGGGAATTCTTCTGGGTTCACTGGTTGTTAAGGGATGGATGTTCTTTTTCTATCGCAAAATAGGGAAGACGATCCATTCTCAGACCATCATCGCTTCTTCCGTTGACAGCATTTCGGATATGGCAACCACATCTGTGACCCTGATATCTCTCATTATTTCCGCCTTTTTTCACGTTGCCATTGACGGTTATGTGGGCGCCGGTGTGTCTCTGATCGTACTTTATGCCGGATACAACGTCGCAAAGGATGCGCTAAGTCCGCTTTTGGGAGGCGAGCCGGATCCCGCCGTCGTCTCAAAACTGATTTCGGTCTTGACCTCCGATCCGAATGTGCTCGGAGTACATGATGTGATCGTTCATGATTATGGCCCCGGCCGTATGATTGCGTCGGCACATGTCGAAGTAAGTGCATCGCAGAATTTTATGGACATTCATGATACCGTAGACCTGCTTGAAAAGCGTATATCGGATGAATTCCATATTCCGATTACCATCCATATGGACCCGATTGATACGGACAATGAAACCACCAAAGAATGGAAGGAAGCGGTTAAACGGATTGTGAAATCCATTTCGGATCAGCTTTCCATCCATGATTTCAGAGTGGTTTCGGGTAAAACGCACACAAATCTGATTTTTGACGTGAACGTTCCTTTTGAAATCGGCATATCAAATGATGATATTGAGAAGAAGATCAACGACGAACTTGTGCTGCTTTACCCGACCGTCTTTTTTCTTGTCATTCATTTTGACCGAAGTTATCTATAAAATATATTGCCTTAATTGCATTTACAGAATTGGTAGTATAATGACAAGAAAAGATTATTATTATGGAAACAGTCAGGAACAAGGATAAGAGGATGAAAGTATCAACAAGTATTAAAAACAGTAAATTTGCCCGGATTTGCGGCAAAATATTTTCTCATATTCAGAAGGCGGACCGGTTTCTTCTTAAGTACAAGGTTTATCAATGGATTTGCATTGTTCTCTTTTCTGTCATGACGGTTCTCTTGATTACGAGCTACAACATTACGGAAACACACTCCAATTATCAGGGACAGACGGACAGTGTATTTCGTTTTTACGAGAATGCTCCGATAAGCTTCTCTTTTCAGGCGGACGAAAGCCGCCTGACATCGATCCGTTTATATACAAACAGGTCTCAGACGCATCTATCCTCTTCGGACAAAGCCGAGGTTACGGTTGCCGACGAAAACGGCAAGGAAGTACTGTCGACGGATGTTTATCTGTATCACACAAGCAGAACGTATATTACGGTTGACTGCCAGGATGTCGCTCTTGAAAAAGGTTCCAAATACACCGTCAGCATCAAGATCACGGAATTGGCCGGCGATTCCGTTCTTTACCTCATGGCACATGAGACCAACAATTTTGATGCGGTAACAGACGCGACCGTTACGGCGGATTTGCCGGTCGGGCTCTCGCTTGCTCCGAATGTAACCTTCTCATACAGCGTGCTGTCCATATCTCATATGATTCCGAACCAGCTGTTTTTTCTGATTTTTCTGATCGGCCTTTTTATTCCGTCCTTAATGAAAAAGAGATGGGTTTGTGAAGTATACCGTCCCGTTTTCCTGTGCTCGCTGGTCTATATGACCGAGGAGATATTAAATACCGCAAAACCCGATCCTATGCAGATACTGTTTCCGCTGACACTTCATCACTATTTCATACTCGCAGCCGGGATTCTGATACTGATCTTATTCTATTACTGGTTCTATGCACTAACCGGAAGCGGTACGGTCGCGATTATTGTATCGGGGACTTTAGGGATCATACTTGGATTCGTCAATCATTTTAAGATCGTCATGCGCGGTGACCCTGCCATGCCATGGGACCTTTTTTCCGCGGGTATCGCGGCGAAGATCTCGACAAAGTATAAATTTCAAATTACGCCGCGTTTCATTGCCGCTATTCTGATCTGCGCGATGCTGCTGCTCCTGGTTCGGCTTACGCATACCCGATATGTGCACGGACTTAAGAAGCGGCTTATTGCTGTCGGCGTATCAACCGCTCTGCTGGCGGCACTCATTTTCGGGGTATTACTGAATCAGCCGCTCCTTAAAAAAATGGATGTTTCCTATGCGCTTTTTCCGCCTCTTCAGAGCTTCAACGAGAACGGGACGCTTCTGGCACTTGCCCTTCATCTGAATAATGTTTCCATTCGGGGGCAAGAGAATAATTCTCCCGAAGCTACGGATGATATCATTGCGCAGTATACGGAGGAGGCGAATAATCTGGGGCTCAATTCTTCTGCGGTACCTGCCGTTAAGCCCAATGTCATTTGCATCATGAGTGAGTCTTACAGTGATTTTCGCGAAATTCGCGATATTGAAACTACGGAACCGATTATGCCGTTTTTCGATTCTCTAAAACAGGAATCGATTTACGGAGATCTTGCCGTATCCGTTTTCGGCGGAGGGACCTGCAATACGGAATTCGAGTTTCTCACAGGCTATTCGGTAAAAGGCCTTCTGGCCGGTTCGTCTGTCTACAGTCTATATGTCAATCATCCTCTTAATGCCTTGCCTCAAATATTCAAAGATAACGGCTATAAGAGCATTGCCATTCACCCGTTTGATTCGGCCTGGTGGGAACGGCAAACGGCATATCCGTTACTGGGATTTGACGAATTTATCAGTGACGATGATTTTATTGATCCGCAGTATGTACGCGGATATATCAGCGACAAATCGGCATTTGAACGGGTCATTACGGAATACGAGCAGAAGGATGAGGGGACGCCGCTCTTTACATTCCTCGTAACAATGCAGAATCACGCGGACTACACGGAGTATTGGGACAATCAGGCTTATGATATTAAGATAACGAATTTTCCGGATAATGATTTCCCGTGCACGGAGCACTATCTTTCGCTGCTGCGCGAATCGGATGATGCTTTAAAGGAACTTGTGACCTATTTTGAGAATGCTGATGAGCCTACGATCATCGTCTTTTTCGGAGATCATAAGCCATTTGTGGATACGGATTTCTACAGCACATTATTGGGTGTTGATTTGTCTTCGATATCCGCATCGGAATCGCTTCCTATATATGAGACACCCTATCTTATTTGGGCGAACTATGATATCGGTACCGGTGACAAGGGGATAACGAGTCCGAACTTCCTCGGACAGACCGTTCTGGATCTTTCCGGTGTCCCGTCTCCGAAAGACAGAGATTGTCTTAAGGTGCTGCAGACAAAAATAGCTGCGATCAGCGCACTTGCCGTTTTCGGCAAAGATCAGACGGCTGCTACAGACGACAGTCTCCTGTCCGAAGAGATCCGCAAGAATATCGAAGACTATGAGTTCATCCAATACGGCATGCTTTTCCTGAACGGCAAAACCGAAGAAAGCAGCTCCGGATAAACGCTCGGAAAGGCTATTAGGACCGCTCAAAAACCGGCCTATCCCGTCCGTGCTGTTTAACACCGGCTTTTTACGGTATAATAGCTTCTGAAGTCTTGGAATTTTGGAGGAAAAAGAATGTCCGTACATTCCGATCAACAGATACAGACTGCTTCTTTTTACACCGGCCTTCGCGTGATCATTCTTGCGTTGTTTGCCGTTGTGATGGCCATCGTATCTGTATCTTTTGCCGCAAATCATATGCGGCACGGATTTGAAGAGGAATATAAATCTCAACTGAATGTAAAGGCGAGAGAACTGGCGGCTGCATGTGCGCTTTTGATTGACGGTGACGAAATCAAAACGGATACGATGCTGGCACAAAACCGGTATGCCGCTGCACTCCCGGCCATGCTCGTCGATTCGGATGAGAAGAATCAGAGTCACAAGGTGTATGGCTTGTACGCCTACTCAAACGGTTCCCTGCAGCCTTTGTTGCAAAGCAGCAGTACGGGTCTAACCGCCGTAACGATTCCGATATCAGATTGGCTAACAAAGGATAAGACTCCGTATGTGCTCGAGACAGACAGCTCGATCAGGGTTCTTACGCCCATATTTGACAGCCAGGGAGACCCGACAGGTCTATTTGAACTGTGTTTTCATTATGATTTTCTCGATACATATGGCAATAGCGTTGAACGCAGAGTATTGCTAAGCGTAATTCTATCGGCGTGCGCGGGTATAGCATTGTTCTCACTTCAATTTGTCATACCGGCCGTTATACGATTGGTAAGAAGAAAAGGAGAGAGGTATTGATATGAATAATGTCTTCCTCTCCGGTATTACAACGCCTCCTTCCGGGAAAAAATCACTGGCCTCGCAGCTCGGGTATTGTTTCGTTATACTTTTTGTCATTCTCTATGTTGTTTCCACAACGATCACGTCCGCATATACGGCCATACTCGAACAGGATCGTGCGGACGGACTTCGCTCTTCATCCGTTGTTCTGGCTCTCTCTATGGCCAACACCGATCTTCAGGAAGGCGTTGTGCCTCCGATACCTGCCGGTCAGTACAAAATTGGCGACGATCGCATAAGTTATATCGTCAATATCTATTCCAAGGCCGGAAACTCTTTCCTCAGAGTGTATTCTTCCGTTGCGGATAAAGAAACGGATCCGGAACAGGTGACACTCGAAGGTGCCGGCACCGAATACGAGAACGCGTATAAGCTCGAAGAAGCGGTGGTTGTCGACAGGTCGGATTCGGACGGAAGTTATATGGCCGGCGTCGCTCCGATCATTAACTCGTCGGGAACCGTTACAGGGCTTGCCGAAGTTCTTATGCCTTCCTCCAGCTTTTACAGTACGGTAAACGGTAATTCGCTGTCCTGGATTTTTACGATGATATCCATAGCGGTCGCACTGGCGATGGTTTACTACGAGACCAATAAGCTTATGACGACGATGTTCGGAACTCCGGATCGCCAATTGCCCAAAATCATCCGTTACGGACTTGAAGGCTGTCAGTCCATGTCTTTCTTTTCCGCAATGGCGTGTACGATGCCTACATTAGTTATGTCATCGTATATTTATTCCTTTGCTGAGAATAATGCATTCGGTTCCTTGCCGAGATCTGTGTTTGTGCTTATAGGGAGCGTATTGTTTACGGTTGGCTTCTTTGGTTTTGCATCCCTTAAATCCTATTTTATGAAGCGATTTACGACACGGATCTCTCTGATTATTTCGATATTCGCAGCATTTGTGATTATGCTGATTTCCTCATTGATTCCCAATATCTATGTTTACATTGTATTGCTGTTTCCTTTAGGCTTTTCTCTGGGTATGGTGATTTATTTCAATCGGGAATATCGGATTTATGCCGGCAAGTTGGGTTACGAGGAATTCAGTGAACAGAAGATTCATCTGACGCAATACATCGGCTATATATTGGGCGCAAGTGTCGGAGCGGTTATGGCCGGTATTCTTTATGAACGGTTCGGTCTTATTGCCGTTATGATCATATCCGGCTGTGTCCTGCTGGTCGCGGGAATACAGGCCTTGCTCTTTGTACAGCATTGCCCGCCGTCTTCCGATCCGACGTTACACTTGCCGGATTTCCTGTATGCTCTTTCCGGGAAAAAATCCGGCGCATTTGTAAGAAGCGCCGTTCTGACATCCGGCATTCAGATCTCGTTCTTTTTCCTGTTTTTACCGGAATTGCTGCATTCGTTACGCCAGTCACTGGCCACTCTCTCGTTCTACTACATTCTCTTCGCGTTTGTCGGAGGAGTCGTCGTTCGAATACTGATGAAATCGCTGCCGGGATTGTTTACGATGCAGTTTAGAATTCTGTCATCTTCTGTCCTTCAGGTGATAGGATTGTTCATTCTTGCACTTTTTCCCACGGCAAAAATGCTTGTCGTTTCCGTTATCATCCTGGGAGCGGCGATGGGATTGCATGAGTTTAAATATTTGGAATACTACCGGCAGATGATACGTCCGGACAAGCAAAATGTGGCGCGTGAGATCCTGGAGAAAGCCTTAACCTGGGGCGCAGTGATCGGAGCAGCTGCTTTCGGTGTTGTATTTGTTTTTGCCAATATTCGCATAGGTCTGCTGATTCTTGCTCTGCTGGACGCAATCGTTCTTCTTTCCTATCCGTTAATGACGATTCTTATGCCGCAGAAGCCTTATGAGGCAGGACACAATGCCGACAACAAGAACGGAGCTATACGTTCTTCAGACAATCAGGACTATGACAATCAGCAGCGTCCTCAAAGCAGTGAGCCGTATCCGTCGCAGCAAACGCAGCAGCGGCCGCAGGCGCCGCTGTATTCGCCCGATGAATATCCGGACAACAGATCCGAATACGGATTGAATCAGCCTTCTTTTGAACCGACATACGGATGGACTCCCTACGGACAGGGCGGGCAGAGCGGCGCGGCATACGGGCAGACGGCTTCCGGCTATCCCAATTATGAGACGTACAATCCATACAGACCGGCAGAGGATGACACGTTTGGAAGCATTCCATTCGGACAGGGCGATCCTTACGAATCCCAGGCCTTCGGACAGGGCGAACCTTACGAATCCCAGGGCTACGGACAGAGCGATCCGTACGGATCCGGGAATTACGGTCAGGGTGATCCTTACGGTTCACCGGACTATGAACAGGGCGAACCCGGTATAAGTACTCCGTATGGAACAGGCCAGAACTATGGCGCCGCCGGCGGCAGGTTCACGGGAAGCCGCGAAGGATTCCCGGAGTATCCCCCGAATGATCCGCATAACAACAAGTGGGGGAATTAAGATGAGTGTTTGGAATAAACCGTTAACGAAAGAGAACATGGATGAATTTTTTTACATGTTTGCAGCTCCGGCTTATAAATCTGCTTACAGGATTTTGGGAGATACGACTCGTACGGAAAATGCGCTGACAGAATCCTTTCTCGAACTATATCACAGTCGCCACGGCGACGATCCTAGGGATCTGGTGTTTTTATTCAGTGACATACTTCAAAGAAGAGTGGAAGTGTTGGCAAGCCGTTACCCGGTAACAGAGACATCCAGGAATACAAATCGCGTTCTGGACGAATTTACCGAGAACTCGATATTGGACGAAATACACAGACGATTGAATTCGGTGCCTTACCGCATGCTTGAAGTATTTACTTCAACGGCTTCCGGTAAAGGCAAATCCAATTCGGATCCCTTCTGGGGGCAGCTGCAAAAGACGGGAATCACTCTTTTTCTTTTGCTCCAGCTGATCCTTGCCGCCGTTCTGATTTATGCGGTTACCCTTATAAGTACGAATTCTGTTTTTAAAGTCGACGCACTGGCGCCTGCCTCGCCGGCTCTGTCCGAAATATCCATAGCAGAACTGCTGGGTCCTGTTATGAGCTATCTTCCTTTGAATATCCGCACCGATGCCGCATCCGAAACTACAAATGCATCGGCAGCTGCCTCGGATACGGCTTCAAGTGCTGTTGGTTCGGATACAGCTGCTCAGTCAATAACGGTGGAGACTGCGGAGAACGGTTCGGCTGAATTATCCTCGGTCACATCCGGAGGTCCGCTTGATACATCTGCGGCCGGGCTGACTGTAACCCCGCCGGCAGGTTCTTCGGGGGAGACCACACAGGACAGTACGGTTGCTTCGGCGACAAGAGGCTGATCGTGTACGGGAGGAAGCTGACCGGATGTGGATTAAGACGGTCAGTTGTAATCTTTCATAACAGAATCCGTTTTAACTGTGTTAAGTGTAACCGTAAAAACAGCGCCTTTTATTCCGTCGGGCCGGTTCGCGGCCGTAACGGTTCCTTTGTGCTCAAGAATAATCGCTTTAACCAGAGCCAGACCGATGCCGTGTTTCCCATTTTCGCCCAGACTGAACCGGTCAAATACATGGGGAAGAAGCTCTTCGGATATTCCTGTTCCGTCATCTGTGATCATAACGGATACCTGACCGGATTCCGATACGGTACGGATCGTTATATCCACATTGCTGGCCGCATAACGAAGTCCGTTTGAGAGGATGTTTTCGAAAGCGCGGAAAAGATCGTTCTCATTGCCAAGTACATGAATGTCTTCATCCGGACCGCGGACGGATATGTTTTTTTGAGCATGAAGAGCCGAACCGCGCATCTTTTCGACAACGGATTCCATAAGCTCCTTAAAATCGAATATCTGCTTCTGGATATTTTGCCCCCCGGTCGAAGCCGTATCCATTCGGGAGATCGTGAGCAGGTTCTCAACCATGCCGGTAAGGCGCTGTGACTCGGAAATAATGATATCGGCAGCGGCTTTTTCATCATCAAAAACACTGTACCGGATTCCTTCGGCGTATCCTTGTATGGACATCAACGGTGTCCTTAATTCATGGGACGCGTTTTGAAAGAATGTTTTTTGTTCCTTATCCGCCTGATCAAGCTTGTCTGCCATAATATTCATATCGGTTGCCAGCGTATCGAGTTCCCTGTCGAAGAAATTGAAATTCTCGCGACGGAACACACCCGAACCGATTTTGCTTGCGAAAGCCGTCAGCATGCGTGTCGATTTAATAATGCTGTTGGATACGAGAAGAGAAGTCATAAGCGACAAAAAGAGTGCGACAAACATGATAAACAAAAGGATAATATTGACGCGTTCGGAAAATTGGATAATCGGAGAAGCATCGTAATAAAGGATCAGATACTTCGGAGAACTTGGGGTGAATGAATTCACTACATTTACGGTAATCGGTATCGAAGAGATGTAGAGGATCGTCTTATCGCTGATTCGTATGACTCTTACGGACGAATCGGCGAGGCTTAAGTCCTTGTCGCGGAGTTCTTCCGCTATGGACTTTACAGTTGCAATTTCACGCATGGATCCGGAAGCCGACGGGTATTCGATTCCGTATCGGTCGCTCAGGAGAGCCGCGAACACCTCTGAATTATTGGTAAGCGGCCGGATTATCTTTCTGACGATCAGATCGGATGCACTCTCGTCGGCATGCTGAATAGCAGGCCCGTTTGAGTCTCCGCCGTCAGCGGCAAGCTGCTGGGCCGATTTGATAGACTGCATGATTTTGTTTTTCGCATCATTCTGGATATAGCTTTGAACGATGATATTGAATGCGCCGATGATCAATGTAAAAGAGAGAAGAAATACAATGAAAAAAGCGAGAAAAATGTGGATTCGCAGGCTGATCTTTTTCGGCTTCATATTATGTCTCCGGCTTACTGTCTTCGTCTTCTTGTGCGGTATCTGAATCCCGGTCGGAAAGTGAGGTTAATCGGAATCCGTAACCCCAAACTGTTTTGATGACGACATGTGATTTGGCAAGCTTTTTGCGGAGTCGTTTCACCGTATCGTCAGCTACTCTCGTCTCTACTTCCGTCTCATATCCCCAGATACGGTCGAGGAGCTCGGCTCTGGATACCGCACGATCCTGATTTATGATGAGATAGGTGAGAAGCGAGAACTCGTTCGGGGTCAGTTGAAGATCTTCCGAACCCGCCGTAGCCGTCTTAGTCTTTGTCATAATGGAAATATCCTCAAAATGAAGACTCTCGTCAATATGATCCGCTTTCCGGCTGTCGGCTTCGGCTCTCCTGAATATCGCTTTTACCTTCATAACAAGCTTAATCGGACTGAAAGGCTTGGTGAAGTAATCATCGCTTCCAAGCGATAAACCGGAGATGTAGTCGGCATCGCTGTCTCTGGCGGTAAGCATAATGATCGGTACGTTGCTTATCTTTCTTATGTCACTGCAGATAAAGAAGCCGTCCCGTCCCGGCATCATAACATCAAGAATTACAAGGTCAGAAGGATTTGTGGAAAAATAGCGAAGGAGAGATTCTCCGTCGGGAAAAGCGGTTACATCATAACCCTCGCGCTCAAGAAAAGTCAGCACCAGATTGCGGATATTGGATTCATCATCGGCTATGTAGATTGTCTTTTTCATAATCCCCCTCCGGAGTCTTAAGGTGTAATCAGAAACTATATACATATGCTAAAGGACCGTGTGTGCCGTTTTGCGTGAAAAATGTGTGAATGCTTGTGTAAAGAAACTGAAATCCAAACGCCCGCCGAAGAAATGCATGACGGATTTGATATACATCCATTATACGTCAGATTTGTTTTTTATTTCATGGATAACAGGATGAGAAGGCTTAAGAAAATTCACCCTGTTCATTTTCCTAAGCATGTAGTATTATAACTCTTGCTTAATATTATAATTACTATGCTTAGCAAATATTTCGTTGCCATTTGTCGGTTATGCGCTTATTTATACACGAAAAGGTAATATGTGGCCGTATATATCCGTACAAATTGAGAATATCCGACAAAATAATCCGGGTGTATAATCTCAGCAATAAGCGGTTTGCCCTCATATACACTTTGGGAAAGTCACAAATTTTGAACGAAAAATTGAAAAAAATGAAATCATGTATAATCAGATAAGAAGTGCTTTACCCAAGTCCTGCCGGTGCAGTCCGGCACAGTCTAAGCAAATGATGATAAGGAGGCATGTTCGTTGCCGAAAGAACCGGTTATGAGCAGAGAATGACAATGAAACAAAAGAATACAGGCAGCCATCAGCCCGGATTTAGCCAGTATGATCCATATAGACAATCCAATAGCACCGCAAGACCGCCGATGAACAGACAGCAGATTCGGGGGACCGGTTCTCAACCCGTACGCTCCCGTGCCCAAAGCACTTCGGGTAATTCGAGTGTTACCATGCGTCCGATAAACGGCGGAAACCGCCGGAGAAAAGGTAAAGGCGGCAGATCAGGGCTTAAGAAAGGCTTGATTATCGCGGGAGCGATCCTTTCTGTTGTTATCATTGCACTCGTTATAGGCGCCATATGGGCGAAGGATCATCTCCTCGATCAGATCAACTATGAGACGGGTAATCAGACGATGATTGACGAAGACGGCTCCGTTGTTTCCATAAGCGATCTTGCCACGGAGACGACCATTTATTCTCCGCCGGAAGAAGAAGGAATTGAGAACATTCTTCTGATCGGAATTGACAGCCGTTCCAAGAGTTACTCCAAAGACGGCACCGGAAATCTCGCCGATATTATCATGATTCTTACGGTTAACAAGAACGACAACACGATGAAACTCACATCTATTCAGCGTGATTGCTATGCCTATATACCCGGATATTCAGATCCCAAGAAAATCAACGCGGCGATGTCTTACGGAGGACCGGAGCTGTTGAAGCTCGTTATTCAGAATTCGCTGAGACTTGATATTAACCAGTATGCTTATGTTGATATCGGCCATATGGAGAAGATTGTCGATGCAGTCGGAGGGGTAACGGTCAATGTATCGGAATCAGAGAGAACGGCCGCATACGGTCTTAATGATCTGGTCAAGGTACAGAATTTGAATGTCGGAGATCCGGAAGGGTCGCATATGCTCGATGAGAGCGGACTTGTAACTCTTGACGGAAGGCAGGCCGTTTCGTATGCGCGTATCCGTCATGTCGGGAACGGTGATTATGAACGTTCCGAGCGGCAGGTTGAAGTACTTACGAGCTTGATGAAAAGTTATATGGAACTTGATCTGACGAAGAAGGTTGATGTCTTAGGAGAGGTACTATCTCTGATTTCTACCAATATGACGAAGTCGGAGATCGAAGACTACGTCTACAATTTCCTTCCGAAACTTACATCTACCAAGCTTGAATACATGTCGGTACCGGTAGCCGGTTATTCCAACGAAGGCATGTATGGCACCGAATGGAGTATAAGACCCAATTGGAACGGTATGGTTCCGCTCATCCAGCAGTATATATTCGGGAAAACATTCCCGTATGATAAAGTGGATGCGATACCGGAAGCTCCTGTCGCCACTCCGACACCGGTGCCTGCGGGCGACGAAACCAAATCCGGCAGTTAAGCGGCTTTTCGAGCAAAATGAAAAAAATCTGACTATTTTTGACATTCACGCTTGACACGCGAAAAAAAGTATCCTATATTATCAATTGAATTAGCACTCTGCTGATGCGAGTGCTAATTCTATGATTAACGGTATGACAAAGGGAGGTTTTATTATGATAATCAAACCACTAAGCGACAGAGTAGTTATCAAAATGGTAGAAGCGGTTGAAACGACCAAGAGCGGTATTGTACTGGCCGGCACTGCGAAAGAGAAGCCGCAGGTTGCAGAAATTGTTGCAGTCGGTCCCGGCGGTGTCGTAGACGGTAAAGAGATCGTTATGCAGGTTTCCGTAGGGGACCGCGTTCTGATCAGCAAGTATGCAGGTACGGAAGTGAAGATCGACAACGTAGATTATACGATTCTCCGTCAGAGTGAAATTCTGGCAATTGTTGAGTGATTGGCTCTGACCTGAACGATAAGATCAAATAATACGGAGGTAAACATATATGGCTAAAGAATTAAAATACTCCGAAGACGCTCGCCGTTCTTTGGAAATCGGTGTAAATAAAGTTGCGGATACCGTGCGCATCACGCTCGGACCGAAGGGAAGAAATGTTGTTCTTGACAAGAAGTACGGCGCTCCGCTGATTACAAATGACGGTGTTACAATCGCCAAGGAAATTGAGCTTGAAGACCGTTTCGAGAATGCGGGTGCCCAGCTTGTCAAGGAAGTTGCTTCCAAGACAAATGACGTTGCCGGTGACGGAACGACGACGGCGACTCTCCTGGCACAGGCCATCATTCGTGAAGGAATGAAGAACCTTGCCGCAGGCGCCAACCCGATCATTTTGAGAAAAGGAATCAATCTTGCCGTAAATGCGGCGCTCGAAGGCATCGCACGTGAATCCAAGCCGGTTAACGGTTCCAAGGATATCGCCCGTGTTGCAGCCATTTCCGCCGGCGATGAGTATGTCGGACAGCTGATTTCTCAGGCGATGGATATGGTAAGTTCCGACGGCGTTATTACGGTCGAAGAATCCAAGACCATGGGTACCGAGCTCGAAGTCGTAGAAGGCATGCAGTTCGACCGCGGTTATATTTCTTCCTATATGTGCACGGATATGGATAAGATGGAAGCGGTTCTTGATGATCCGTACATCCTTATCACGGATAAGAAGATTTCCAACATTCAGGATCTCCTGCCGATTCTCGAGCAGGTCTTGAAGCAGGGCAAGAAGCTTCTGATCATTGCCGAAGATATCGAGGGCGAAGCCCTTACAACACTGATTCTCAATAAACTGCGCGGAACCCTTTCCGTCGTTGCCGTTAAGGCTCCCGGTTTTGGCGACAGAAGAAAGGCGATGCTTCAGGATATCGCCATTCTTACCGGCGCACAGGTCATTACCGATGATCTCGGTCTTGAACTCAAGGATGCGACGATTGATCATCTCGGATCTGCCCATCAGGTTAAGGTTCAGAAGGAACTGACCGTAATCGTGGACGGTGCCGGTGACGAGGCGGAAATCAAGTCGCGTGTTTCTCAGATCCGCACACAGGTTGAAGAGACCACTTCGGATTTTGACAAGGAGAAGCTTCAGGAGCGTCTTGCCAAGCTTTCCGGCGGCGTTGCCGTTATCAAAGTCGGAGCCGCAACCGAGACCGAAATGAAGGAAAAGAAGCTCCGCATCGAAGATGCACTGGCCGCAACCCGCGCCGCTGTTGAAGAGGGTATTGTTCCCGGCGGCGGAACGGCATACATCAATGTTCTTCCCGACGTAAATGCGCTGATGGAAGGCCAGTCCGGTGATGTTCTGACCGGTATCCGCATCGTTGCCAAGGCACTTGAGGAGCCTGTACGGCAGATCGCAACCAACGCCGGACTTGACGGCAGTGTTATCTGCGAGAATGTCAAGAAGGGCCCGGCCGGATACGGTTTCGACGCACTGAACGAAACATACGTAGATATGGTTGAAGCCGGAATCGTAGATCCTACAAAGGTAACACGTTCTGCCTTGCAGAATGCGGCTTCGGTTTCCGCGACGCTCCTTACAACAGAAGCTGTCGTCTGTGATATTCCGCAGCCGGAGCCTCCGATGTCGAATCCCGGTGCTGGAATGTATTAATTGAGAATTCGTTCTCTATAATGGATGGGGTTGTCTCTTCAACGCTGCGTTGAGAGACACCCCCATTTTTTTGTAAATTATCAATAAAGAGATTCACTTGTTTTGTATTTAACAAATTTCGTTCCCCTTTTTTTATGTAAATACGTTATGATGAACAAAAGAAATATAGATGTTCGGGAGATTAATTATATGCAGCAGGGTATGTTTGTTGAGAAATTAGTGAAACGCAAGAAGAGAGGCGCCGAGAAACTTCTTTCTTTTATGATTGTATTATCGGCCATTTTTCTGATTCTTATCTGTCTGATCCTTCCTATACTCCTGAATATATCCCTCTTGCTGTCGATTTCGGCATTTGCGGTATTTGGAATCGGTTATCTGGCATATCGGCTGATAACCGGCCTCAATCAGGAATTTGAATACAGCATTGTGAACGATGAACTGGTGGTTGACCGCATTATCGCGCAGCGTAAACGCAAGAATGTATTTACAGGCTCGATAAGAGATTTTAAACTCGCCGCTCCGGTAACCAATTCCGAGTTTTCGGGTTACTGCAATAGAAATATCGCACAGTTTGATTTCAGATCAGGCGAGGAGGGGACTTCAGACTGGTTCATCGTTACCACGGTAAAGGGCGTGGAGACACTCGTGGTCCTGGAACCCGATGATCGCTTTATCGCGACATTCCGGAAATACAATCCGAGAAGTATTCGTATGTCCTGATCTTCTTTCATCATCTATACCGGATATAAGGGATCTTATAACTTTTCATAGGAGGGCAGAGAAGTGAGTAAGGAAAACAGCAGTGAATCGGCCGTTAAACCTGTCATGTCAAAAAACAATCCGGGTAGAGACATTAGAAAGAATAAGCGCTTCACGAAACCGGAATTGAGCTGGATGTTCTATGACTGGGCAAATTCCGTCTATGCGACTACGATTATGGCGGCGATTTTCCCCGCATATTTTACAGCCGTATGCAAGGCTGCCGGATATGAAGGTTCTGTATGGTGGGGGTACGGTTCTTCGATCGCCACACTGGTTGTTGCTTTGCTGGCTCCTTTTCTGGGGGCGATCGGCGACTATAAGGGAATGAAGAAGAAACTTCTGACCACATTCATGATTATCGGTGTTGTCTTCACACTGATGATGGCGATCTTCGATAACTGGCAGATGATGCTGGTCGGATATGTTTTGTCCTATATCGGATTTACGGGCGGCAATCTCTTTTATGATTCTTTTCTTACCGATGTCACGACAGAAGAGCGGATGGATAAGGTATCGGCGGCCGGATATGCGATGGGCTATATCGGCGGAAGTACGATTCCGTTTTTGATTTCGATCGTCATCATCATGACTTTGGGAAAGACAAACATGCCTCTCGCCATAAAGATTGCCGTTGTTCTAACCTCCGTTTGGTGGTCGGCTTTTAGTCTTCCGATTCTTCTTAATGTTCACCAGACGCACTATATCGAAGTTCCAAAGACGCGGTTTATTCGCCAGACGCTCTCGAGTGTTCTTAATACGGCAAAAGAGATTTTCAAGAACAAGGGAATTCTCGTTTTCGTGCTGGCGTATTTCTTCTACATCGACGGGGTAAACACGGTTATTCATATGGCGACCGCTTACGGCGGAACTCTCGGCCTCGATACCACCGGAATGATTCTGGCACTTCTTGTCACACAGCTTGTAGCCGTTCCGTGCTCCATGCTTTTCAGCAAACTGGCCGGCAAATTCGGCGCGATGAAGATGATTCTTTTCGCGGTTTGCATGTACACGTTTATCTGTGTTGTCGGCTATTATATGGGCTACTCAATCGAGTCTGCCCCGGCAGATCCGCTCCTGCATGCGGAAGCCGTTTCCAGAGCCCAGACTCTGTTCTGGATTATGGCGGGTCTCGTAGGAACGGTACAGGGCGGCATTCAGGCGCTATCGCGTTCTTATTACGGAAAACTCATCCCTCCGGAGAGATCAAACGAGTTTTTCGGATTCTTTGATATATTCGGAAAATTTGCAGCGGTAATCGGACCGTCTCTCTACGCGCTGATCACATCCGTAACGGGCAGTGCGGCCAAGGGAATCGTCAGTGTATCGGTTCTTTTTATCATCGCTTTCGTTATTCTTGTAGCGGGTCGGAAATATCTCAAGACAGCTGAGAAGGTCTGATCGGATACAAGAGCGGGCATATCATCGCTAATTGTAATGTGGTATCATTCATGTAGCTTATACATGAAAGGACCAGTCAGATAATGGTTGATACTAATTTCGGCAATAGGAATGCGCATCCGGAAGAAGAGATTTCTCTTTCGGGTGTGCATTCTGTTTATACTTATGACATCAATGGAACGGATACGGATTATAAGGATCAGATCCATATGCACGCGATTCTCTCCATGATGCAGGAAGCAGCTTCGCGGAATGCATCGGTTTACGGTTGGGGTGCGGAAGTACTTGACGGACTGAATATATGCTGGCTTCTGCTTCGAGTTTCCGTCCGTATGGAAAAGAGACCTTCGTGGCTCCAAAAGATTCGCATCGAGACCTGGTCAAGAGGCGCGGAAAGGTTATATTTTAACCGTGATTTCAACATATATGATGAATCGGGCCTGAAAATAGGCGGCGCTTCCTCGGTCTGGATACTCGCGGACAAAACGACGCACAGGCCGGTCAGACCGGATGCCATTCTGCAGTATGCCCAAAAGGCTTCGGACCCGGTGCGTGCGCTCGTCTTTGACACGCCCAAACTTAAGGCTCTGTTTGAGGCGGAGTATATGTCCGAAAATACAGCGGGCGGGAATACGATCGTAAAGTATGCGGATTTCAGCGAGATTGACCGGAATCATCATGTAAACAATACACGCTACGCCGCATGGTGTCTGGACGCCGCGCATAACAAATCACTCGATCAGGGCGATATCATCGGAATTGATATAAACTACAATGCCGAGATCCATTTCGGAGAGAAGGTAATACTCTTTTTTGAGAAGGAGGAAGGGAAGGGGCTCCATGTTGACGGGTTTGTCACCGACCGGAAAAGCGTAGCATTTTCAGCGGTGCTGTATGAGCGCGAAACGATTTGACCCGATTGTGATTTTTTGGAGTTTTTTTGTGGCAATCTTTAGGCATTTGGGCAAAATCGCTAAAGAAGACTATATTTTGAACGATTTTGTAGTTGCATTTTCTTCCTTGTTTTCGAAAAGTAGGTTATAATTTCATTCGCGTATATAATTCGCGGTTTTACTAAGGAGGATCAGACATGATAGAGATTTCAAATCTTGTGAAATATTATGGTAACCAAAAAGCCGTCGACAATATTTCATTTACGGTTGAAAAGGGAGAAATTCTCGGGTTTCTTGGCCCGAACGGAGCCGGCAAGTCTACTACGATGAACATTCTTACCGGATACCTGTCCGCTACATCCGGTACGGTGAAGATCAACGGACATGATATTCTGGAAGAACCGGCGCTCGCGAAAAAATGCATCGGTTATTTACCGGAGCAGCCTCCGCTTTATCTGGATATGACGGTTCTTGAATATCTTACTTTCATGTGTGATCTGAAACAGGTTCCGAAGGCGGAGAGAATCCGTCAGCTCGCCGAAATCATGCGTATGGTAAAAATCGCGGATGTTTCGGACCGTGTTATCCACAACCTTTCCAAAGGATACAAGCAGCGCGTAGGTATAGCGCAGGCCATGATCGGCAACCCCGAGGTTCTGGTTCTGGACGAACCCACCGTAGGTCTTGATCCCAAGCAGATTATCGAGATCCGCAACCTGATTATTTCTCTCGGAAAAACCCATACCGTAATCCTGAGCTCGCACATTCTGCCTGAAGTTCAGGCCGTATGTGACCGGGTTGTAATCATCAATAAAGGAAAGATTGCGGCGATCGATACCCCGAAGGCCCTTTCGCACAAGCTCGCGAATTCCAGCAAGCTATCCCTTACCTTTGAAGGACCTTTGAAGGAAGCGATGAGCAAGCTTAGAACTTTGCCGGGTATCCTTTCGGTTTCTCCGCTGATCGAAAATGACAAAATCCAGCAGATCGAGATTACAATCAACCCCGACGCCGATGTTCGAAAAGCCATTTTCTATTCGATGGCTTCGAGCTCCTGGCCGATCCTTGAATTCAAGTCGCTCGATCCGACGCTCGAAGAAATCTTCCTGAGCGTTACGACAACGGAAGAGAAGAAACGGAGGTAATACATATGAAGGCAATATTCAAACGCGAACTCGCGTCCTATTTCAGGTCACCGATCGGCTGGGTGGTCATAGCTCTTTTTGCATTGATCGGCGGAAGCTATTTCAGCATATTCATGTCGACGTCAGGCAAGGTCGATATTCGCTCCGAACTGGATCTTCTTCAGATTTTTCTCGTCATCATCATTCCGATTATGACGATGAGACTTTTTTCCGAAGAGAAAAAGAACGGTACCGACATTCTTCTTTATACGTCTTCCGTATCGATGGTCAGGGTCGTTCTGGGCAAGTACCTTGCGGCTTTGTCCTTGCTCGGCATCAGCTTGCTTCCGGTTATTCTCCACATCATAATCCTTCTGATCATGGGCGGTCTTGTCGACATCATGACACTAGGCGCACTTTTCGGGTTCATTCTTCTGTCATCCATGTACATCGCGATCGGTGTAATGGCATCGGCGGTTACCGAGAATCAGATTATCGCGGCTCTCATAAGTGCGGCTGTGATCATCTTCTCCCTCCTTATGACGTCGCTTGGGACATGGCTCGAGGGCATTTTTGTAAGTCTTTTGAGCATCCTGAATCCCTTTAAGCTGTCTTCGGAGGCGATCTATAAGGCGGGCGAGAATTTTGCGGGTGCGATCAACTGGCTCGCTCCTGCGCCGAGGCTTGCCTCCTTCTCGGAGGGAATCTTCTCAATCAGCCCCATCGTGTTTTTTATCAGCGTCATTGCCTTGTTTCTTTTCCTTACTTATAGAGTGCTTGAGAAAAAACGCTGGAGTCAGGGCTGATCAAACATAAGAAAGCAGGAGGTTTTCCATGAGTCAGAATAATATGAATTCGGATGATTTGTCCGTAAAAGAAATAAATAAAGATAAGAAAAAGAGAAAAGTTGACAAGAGAGCACGTTCTCTCAGACTATTTTCCGTCGGTTCGGTTCTTGTAATCGTCGCCATTCTTCTTGTCTTGAATCTGCTTTTCGGTTCGATGTTCGGTACAAAGCTGAGCTGGGATCTGTCGAAAGAGAAATCCAATTCGATCGGCGATGTTTCGAAGGGTATACTTTCGAAGCTCGATAAGGACGTTGAGATCGTAGGTTTATTTGAGAAGAACACCAGCACGGAGACCCAGTATTCGGATTTCCTGAATATTCTTCAGGATTATCAGAACCAATCCAACGGTAAAATCACGGTACGCTTCGTTGACCCGATTAAGTATCCGTCGATCCTGACCGAGCTCGATCCCAACGATACCTTGAATCCGGCGTCGGGTTCGTTTGTCGTAAAGTGCGGAGATAAAACCCGTGAGATCAATCCGTCTGACTGCATTCAGTATGACGAGCAGGCGTATTATACGACGCGATCCGTTATTAAGCTTTCCAATTCCGTCGAGAATATTTTTACCGGAGCCATTTCGGCGGTAACTTCCGATTCGACACAAAAAGTATATTTCACGAGCGGCCATCAGGAAGCCTCGCATGAGTACATCACAAGACTCTTATCAAACAACAGCTATGATGTTGCGGATCTTTCTCTCTTGTCCGTGACCTCGGTCCCGGATGACTGTTCACTTATTGTCATTAACAATCCTTTAGTAGATATTTCTACAGACGAAGCTGTACTTCTTACCGATTACCTGGGTAAAGGCGGAAACCTCATCGTGATCGCTGATTATGAAGATGCTACTACTAAATATGACAATCTGAATGAAGTACTTCACACGATGAATCTGAACCTTTCCGGCGACCGGATCAACGAGAACAACATGGACTACAGAACGCAGGCTACCTATGGGTTCCTGAATTGCTATGCGGATATTCCGACTGGCACACTTGTAGCTGCAGCCGAATCCAGGACACTCCTAACCGGATATTGCCGCTCGATTACCGCGTTTGATAACCCGAAGACGTATATCAAGACAGAGCCTCTGATTCAGACGTCTTCCCAGGCGGTACTTGCGCTAAACGGCGATGAGAACAGCGTCGGCGCGGCCGGGACACAGAATATTGCTATGTATTCGAAGAATGACGGCGGCAAGATCACGAGTGAGGCGGTTGTAATCGGAACGATATACTTAACTTCGGATGATTTTATTGCCGCGTATACGATGAATAACAGAAATGTTTCTTTCTTTAACGATATTGTAAACAAACTGATCGGAACAACGAATACGGTTCAGGTTCCCGTCCTGGAATACCCGAGTTACACACTTACCAGAGCTCCGGCGGCCAGCCTGCAGGGCGTATGGTCGGTCGTTCTCGTAGCTCTGATTCCGCTCGTCTTTATCACCATCGCAATCGTCGTATACAGGAAGCGCAAGCACCTGTAAGATCTGAAGGGACTTAACATGAAGACTTGGAAAAACCTTATTATACCGGTCATTATTCTGGTCGTTTTGATCGCGGGACTTCTTATTTACAAGAATATCTCGGATAAAGAGGCGGCAGCGTCCGCCTCCGCTTCCACAGAGACAAGCGCCGCTTCGACCGATATTATCAATTACACTTCGGATCAAATCTCCGAAATTCAGGTAGCGGCAAGTGACAATACCGGTTTCTCGATCCGTCAGGACGGTTTGTCCGATGACCAGTCCATAAAGTGGGCTTATTCTTCTCTAAAAGAAGATGTTTCGGCGTATTCGTTTTCACAGGCCAACATGCTTTCCTTTGTAAATATAATGGGAGAACTGACGGTTACCGATAACGCGGGACAAGGTGTTGATCCTTCGGAATACGGACTCGACGAGCCTTCGTACACAATTACCTATAAACTGGCGAACGGTGAAACGCACGTTCTCACATTCGGAGATGTAACAAAAGATGACTCGAGTGTTTACTGCCAGCTTGACGGCGCAGGGGATGTTTATACGACGGCCAAAATCAAACTGACCAAGTGCCAGAGCACAATTCTTGATTTCCTGGATCTTACGATTACTGCGATTACCAATACAGATGTTGCGTCGATTTCTTTCAAGAGATCTTCGGACAATCTCGATGCTCTGATCGCGGCGGCGCAGGTTCTTTCAAACGACGGATCTGTGTCAGAATTCGGATGGGTTTTTAACAAACCCTTTACCATCGAAGCCAGCCCGGAATTTGATACTCTGATAACGTCTGTATTTGGTCTTTCGGTGACTTCCTATGTCGATTTGAATCCATCCGATTACTCGAAGTACGGTCTCGATGCTCCGGCATATGAATTTGGTATTACCCTGAACTCCGGAAAACTAGTCAAGATATCCCTTTCACGTGATATGGGCGGGATCTATTACGGCATTTCATCGGCATCACCGGCGGTATTTACCTTGTCCAAAGACGTAGTGACCGGTCTGGAAACACCGCTTGTTGAGCTGATCATTCCGTATTTGTCCTATAACTTCATCTCGAATGTCAAGACGATTGACGCAACATTTCCGGAAGGTTCGTTTGAGACACAGATGGATGTAGGGCCCAATGTTAAGATTTCGGACGACACCTCCAAGGTATCATTAGACGGAAGAGACGCGAAAGTGTTTAGTCCGGATAACCGTTCCTATTTCGCGGTTCTTTTCGAGTCTCTGGTGTGCATTGATATATCCGATTTCGATTTGGATGCCAAGCCGGCGGATACGAAGGACATTACGATCGTCATAACCAAAAAGGACTCCACACAAATCACGATAGACCTTGCGGTTAAGGACGAAAATACGTATTATGCTTTTATAGACGGTGAGTATCAGGGATTCCTTGTAGATCGTGACAGTCTTTATAAGGACAACGGTACGACGTTATTTGATTACGGAATTTGGACGGCATATACATTGCTGAATAAAGCGATAGACGGCGCATCAAACGGCGTTTATACGATTCCGGCATCTTAAGAAAGGGTATGTTTCATGCCTGCAACAGATACGGACAGTAACCGGAGAAAGAGACATCCCAAGCGGAGGTCTCTTTTTCCGGTTGTTGTTTTTCTCATAATTTTGCTGATGGTCTCATCCGGCGTCTTGATTTTTCTGATCAGAAATCATATCGAGGCCTCTTCCGGTGCGGAAAGCGTTACGAAGATTTCTGCCCAGAACGGTTTCGCATGTGAATACTCCGAAGCGCAGAAACTGTATCCATACTCCGATGGCGTTTTGAAAGTTACCGCTACGCGTGCGGCATACCTGTCGATGGACGGCTCGGAAATCTTCGGAGTGGACATAGAAATGGATAGTCCTTTCTGTGTGATTAACGGTGACTATGCCTTGGTTGCCGATTCGGGCGGTTATTTCTGTATTCTGCTCAGTCCGGAAGGTCTTATATATAAGCAGCAGATGTCGGGGGCCATTAGTTTCGGTGCGCTTTCCAAGGATGGACTGGCCGCAATTATCATGGAACAGCAGAGTAAGAAGGGCGCCGTTTATGTCATGGATATAGCCGGTGCAAGCCTTGTACAATGGAACTCTGTAGAATCGGGATATCCGGTATCGGTGGAATTCTCTCCGGATCAGACTATTCTTAACATATCTCTTATCGATACGGACGGATCGTCGATGATCGCGCATCTGAAACAGATCCGTTTGCCTTCCGGTACCGATAACCCGAAAGCGGAAGATCTTGCCATCTATACTCCGGAAACCACCACGATTCTTCCCTCGATTTGTTATATCGGACAGAATATGCCTGTTCTCGCCGGTATATCCGATATTGTCGGTTTTTCGGGCGGCGAAATCAAAACACTGGACAAGAAATACGGCCAGATTATCAGTGTCTTCTCCGTCGATTCCGGTTTGGCAGTCATTTATACGGACGGTGTAGGGCAGGAGATAAAAATGGAGTACCTGACGGCTTCATTTACCAGAGGCAATTTCCTGGTTTTAGGCAATTCGTTCATTGACGCGGATTCCAGAGACGGGAAAATTGTCGTCGCTTCTGACGATAAGATCCTATTGATTGATGCGGCCACATTGCAAATCATTCATTCGGTGACCGTTGATCAGGAAATCATCAGAGTCGGTTTCGAAAACAACGGCAAAATATTGGTTATTACAGCAGACAGTGTACGGGAAATCCCGTTATAGACGGTTTAATTTTAGGAGGTGTGATCTTTTGGAGACAGAGCTTAAACTTCAGTTTCCCACATATGAAGAGATGCTGAAGCTTTGGAATGCGGAATGGTTCAGCGATATTCTAATTCCCGAATCTGAAAAGACGGAGCATTATGATACGCGGTATTTTGATACGGCAGATCATGCGGTTCTTGCCTGCCATGCCAGCATTCGTGTTCGCGAAATTCAGGACGGTGATTATGTTCACACGGTAAAGATCGGCGGGAGCAGCCGAAACGGACTGCACCAGAGATTCGAATGGAACTTAGAGACGGATGAGGATACTTTTGATCCCGATATCTTTCTGGCGAATGCCATAAGTGACGGCGATCCTGTGGAAACACTTACGGACGTACTCGATGTCGTTCGCGGTAAGGAACTCGTTATGATCTGCAGCACCGGTTTTTCGAGAACCGTATCGCTTGCGGGTTTTGGCGACAGTCTTCTTGAGGTGAGCCTTGATTTCGGTACTCTTTCGGCGGCCGGTTCGGAAGAACCGATCTGTGAAATAGAAATCGAATTGAAGCAGGGAGATGTCCGCGACGTTTTGGCATTCGGTGAAGAAATTATTGCCCAGTCAAAGGCTGTAAGAAACAACTGTACCAAGTATGCCAGATGCCTGGCTCTCCTTCAGAAAAATGAACGGAACGGATAAACATATAGATATAGCGGTAATCGGCGGAGGAGCAGCCGGAATGATGGCGGCTTTATCCGCGTATTTCGCATCGTCCGCTTCGGGTAAAGCTCTAAATATTACCGTTTTCGAGCGTAATGAACGTGTCGGGAAGAAGCTTCTGATGACCGGAAACGGCCGCTGCAATCTTACCAATACCGATCGCGGAGCAGAACATTTTCACGGTAAAAACCCTCGTTTTGCAGAGGAGACCCTTGGACGCTTCGGTCCGTCCGATGTGATCGGCTTCTTTGAGAATCTGGGTGTCCTCGTAAAAATAGAAGAAGACAATAAGGTGTATCCCGAAAGTCTTCACGCGGCATCCGTTCTGGATGCATTAAGACTTGCACTCGACGAACACGATATTACGGTTATATCGAATGCGTTCGTGTCGTCTGTTTCCAAAACCGGAGATTCTTTTTGTCTTACCCTGTCGGACGGAACGATGTTTGCGGCAGCGACCGTAATAGCGGCAACCGGCGGAATGGCGGCGCCTGCAACCGGTTCCGACGGATCCGGATATGCTCTTCTTAAATCCTTTTCGCATACGATGATTCAACCGCTGCCGTCGATCGTTCAGCTTAAGACCGATACCGCATTCTGCAAACCTCTTCAAGGCAACAAGATTTTCGGTAAAGCGCGTCTTTGGATTGACGATAAAATGATTCGTGAGGAGTACGGCGAAATTCTCTTTACCGAATATGGCTTATCGGGTCCGCCGATTCTTCAGCTGTCGGGGTATGTATCGAGAGCTTTTGCCTTAAAATCCAAGAGCAGGATTTTTGTGTCTCTGGATTTCCTGCCGAAGAATACGTTGGAAGAAACGGTCGATCTGCTAAAGAGGAGAGCCGCTTCTTTTTCCGAAAGGAAGGCGGAAGATTTTCTGACCGGGATGTTCCATAAACGTCTGGCCCTCGGCCTTATGAAGAAAGCTACGGACAAAGCGATGTCTCTAAGAGTCTCCGAACTCTCCGACCGGGAAATCAAAAATCTGGCTAATACATGCAAAGCCTTGAAAATAACCGTAACGGGTACCATGCCGTTTGCCAATGCGCAGACGACGGCCGGCGGTATTTCCACATCGGATTTCGATCCGTCAACGATGGCATCACGGAAATGCGGCGGACTGTTTGCCTGCGGCGAGATGCTGGATATAGACGGCGATTGCGGCGGATTCAATCTGCAGTGGGCATGGTCTTCGGGTTATCAGGCCGGTCTATCCGCTGCCAAATACGTTATGGAAAGAGAATGAAATGGACATTGAAACGACACTTTCCTTCGGCCCGGATGAGTATCTTTCCCTCCCGGATGATCTGAATAACCCCGGCGAAAAGGAACTTCTCGCATCGGCTCTTAAATCCATAAAGAAGAGACCCGGCCCGGGTCTTCGTCTGGTTATACTGAAAAAGTCGGTTGATGCCAGAAAAAAGAATCGGATACTGATTACTTTTCGCGTGCGGATTACGGACGCAATCATGGAGAATCAGCCGGCATCAACGGATGCCGCCATTACAACCGGCAAACCAAGGCCTGTCGTCGTCGGTTTCGGACCGGCCGGAATGTTCGCCGCGCTGCTTCTGGCAAGGCGGGGATATTCGCCCGTTATAATCGAACGCGGGAAAAAAATCGAAGACCGAGTCCGCGATGTCGAGGATTACTTTAACGGTCTGGCGCTTGTCCCGTATTCGAATGTCCAGTTCGGAGAAGGCGGCGCGGGTACATTTTCGGACGGGAAACTCTATTCGGGTGTTTCGGACGCAAGGCGGTCATATGTACTCGATTCTTTCGTGCGTGCCGGAGCACCGCGCGAGATCCTTTATGCGTCGCATCCTCATGTCGGAACCGACCGGCTGCGCGGCGTCGTTACGGCAATCCGTCAGGAAATCGAAAAAGCAGGCGGGACGTTTCTTTTCGGACGGACCGTGAACGGTATCGATACGGAGAACGGCCGGGTATCGGGAATACGCCATTCTCAATCGGGCAGCGATACAGAAGATGCGGAGTATCTGGAAACGTCGAATGTGATACTTGCGATCGGACACAGTGCCCGGGATACCTTTCGCTATCTCAATGAGAAGGGAATATCCATGACGGCGAAACCGTTTTCTGTCGGAGTCCGGATCGAACATCCGAGGGAATGGATAGACCGAGCACAGTACGGCAATTTTGCCGGTCATAAGGCGCTTTCGGCGGCCGAATATAAGCTTGTCTCGCATACGGATAACGGGAGGGCTCTGTATACATTCTGTATGTGCCCCGGCGGGTATGTCGTCGCAGGAACGTCGGAAACGGACGGCGTCGTGACGAACGGTATGAGCAATTACAAAAGAGACGCCGAAAATTCAAACAGCGCGATTCTTGTCGGCTGCGACGTTAAAGATTTTGAAGACGGCGGAGTTCTTTCGGGCGTTCATTTTCAGCAGAAACTCGAGCGGCTTGCCTATGAGCACGGCGGCAGGACGGGAAAAGCGCCATGTCAGCGTTTGGGCGATTTCCTGGACGGCCATGCATCTCTTGGATGCGGTGAAGTCAAACCCTCCTACAGGCCGGGTGTTGCCTATGCCAATCTCCGCCGGATCCTGCCCGAATTCGTATCGGACACCATTGCACAAGGGATTACGGCTATGAATCGCAGCATTCCGGGATTCTCACATCCGGACAGTCTCCTGACGGGAGTGGAAACAAGAAGTTCGTCTCCCGTTCGAATCGTTAGAAATGAAGAATGGATGAGTCCGGACGCGGCGGGTCTTTTCCCCTGCGGCGAAGGTGCAGGCTACGCGGGCGGCATTATGTCCTCTGCGATTGACGGATTGAAATGTGCCGAGAAAGTAATTGAAAGACTGTGAGGAATATGTGTGTTAAAATAAATGTGTTGGAAATTTCTGTTTGAATAACATAAAAAGGAGGACGCACGCCTGTCAAGGGATTGGCGGTGTGCTGCAATGCAGGATGAAGATTACCGTTCTCGGATGTTCGGGAGGTTATCCCGCACCCGGCGGCGCTACGACCGGATACCTCGTATCGTTTGCCGGTAAAAATATTCTGATTGACATGGGAAGCGGCGTCCTTTCGAATCTTTTACAGTATATATCGCTCGGGGATATTGACCTGATCCTTTTAACCCATCATCATTCCGATCATGTATGTGATATTCCTGTATTCAAATATGCTTTACAGATGAACAAACAGAACGGAACGGATATTCATACGATCCCGGTTTTCGCGCCGTCAACGCCGGAAGCCGCGTTTGATCTGCTGTCGCACGATACGAATCTTGTCTGCGGACATATCGGCGCATCGACGATTCTTCCTGTCTTCGGCGGCAGAGCCTATTTCTTCAGAACACAGCATCCTGTGGAGTGTTACGGAATCCGGCTGGAATATGAGGGGAAGGTTTTTGTGTATACGGGCGATGCCTGTTACAACCCCGATCTGATTCCGCTGCTCCGGGATGCGGATCTTGCGATTATGGACTGCGGTGCTCTCGAAAAACAGCGAAAACCGGTCATGATGCACCTTACACCTACCGAATGCCACAGCCTGTATCGGGATGCCGGCATAAAAAAGGTTGTACTTTCGCATCTGGTTCCGTATTATAGTATATCGGAGATTCAGGAAGAGGCCGATTCGTGCGGAATCTGGCCTTACGAGATTGCCTCCGTACATAAGGAATTCGAAATATAAACGAAGTTGAGGTAACCATATGAAGCCTATGGATAATCATACGGCCGTCATTACGGTCGTAGGTCAGGATACAATCGGCATTATCGCAAGAGTGAGCACGCTCCTGGCGGACAACAATGTCAACATTAAGGACATAACCCAGACAATCCTCGAGGACCTTTTTACCATGATCATGATCGTGGATATGACGACGTCGTCTATGGATATCAAAGATCTTGCCGATCAGCTTGAAGCTCTGGGTAAGGAAATGGGTCTTTCCATGCGTATTCAGCACGCGAGTCTCTTTAATGCCATGCACAGAATTTAAACCCGGTTGGGGGTTTGTGAGGGAAAAATGATAGCAGATTTTGAAATCCTTGAGACAATCCGCATGTTTCAGGAACAGCATTTGGACGTACGTACCATTACGATGGGAATCAGTCTGATGGATTGCTCCACAACAAGCAGCGAAGAAACGTGCCGTCGTATATATGACAAAATATGTAAGAGAGCCGAGAAACTGGTTCAAACCGGCGAAGACATCAGCCGCGAATACCGTGTGCCGATCATCAACAAGCGTATATCCGTAACGCCGATATCGATTGTTGCCGCATCGTCCGGAACAACGGACTATACAGTTTTTGCACGCGCACTCGACCGTGCGGCCAAGACCTGTGGCGTGAACTTTATCGGAGGCTTCTCCGCTCTTGTCCAGAAGGGGTATACCGACAGCGACAGGAATCTGATCGAATCAATTCCCGAGAGCCTGGCCGTTACCGATTTCGTCTGTTCTTCCGTTAACCTTGCTACGACAAAATCCGGTATTAACATGGATGCCGTACGTGACATGGGAAGAATTATTAAGAGAACGGCCGAGCTGACCAAGGACAGGGATGCAATCGGATGTGCGAAGCTGGTTGTTTTCGCGAATGCACCGGAAGACAACCCGTTCATGGCCGGCGCTTTCCTCGGACCCGGCGAGCCCGAATGCGTGATTAATGTCGGCATATCCGGCCCCGGCGTCATTAAGTCGGCTCTCGAGACCGTACGCGGCGAAGACTTAGGTGTCGTTGCCGAGACAATCAAGAAGGCAGCCTTCAAGATCACCCGTGTCGGAGAGCTGGTAGCCAGAGAGGCTTCGGCCCGGTTGGGCGCACCGTTCGGCATCATAGATCTCTCTCTTGCTCCGACACCCGTTGTCGGAGATTCGATCGCCAGAATTCTCGAGGAGTTCGGCATTGAGAACTGCGGCGGCTGGGGAACCACCTGCGCGCTCGCGATGCTGAATGACGCGGTTAAGAAGGGCGGAACGATGGCGTCTTCGTTTGTCGGAGGACTGTCGGGAGCTTTTATTCCGGTGTCGGAAGACGAAGGTATGATCGAAGCCGCAAGAAAGGGCTCCATAACTCTCGAAAAACTCGAGGCCATGACTTGTGTCTGTTCTGTCGGCCTGGATATGATAGCGATTCCCGGCAACACACCGGCAACGACGATATCGGGTATTATCGCCGATGAGATGGCCCTTGGTATGATCAACAATAAAACGACCGCCGTCCGTATTATTCCGATGCCCGGAAAAGACGTCGGCGACTCGGTCGAATACGGCGGCCTTCTCGGATCGGCTCCCATTATGAGTGTCAACCCGTCCTCGTGTGCGGATTTCATTAACCGCGGCGGCCGTGTTCCCGCCCCGATCCACAGCATGCGTAACTGATCATAGGCGCTGTATAAGAAGAGGTTATTTTTGGAAATGACAGAACAGGAATATTGTGAGCAGCTGAAGGAATATGATTTTTCTTCGGTATTGATTAACGGCCGGGAAGCACCGGAATATCCACCCGAGCTTGAGAAGAACGCATATTACGGCTTCTATTTACTTGTACGCTGTGCGTCTGATTTGCTTCCGGCTGCAGCCGGAACAAAACATGCGGATCACATTAAGCGAGATGAGCAGCTGAAGGAACTTGCGTTATCCTATCTCGAATCGGAGAAGAACGGCAAGAACGCCTTATTTACGAAGAACAAACCGTATACATACAGGCTTGTCAGTCTTCTGATTGATTTTATCGCGCTTCGCAGCATGCCGGCGGGCCGCGCGGACTATCTGTCTTTCTCGGATAAGATGAATGATCTTGTAAAGAACATTGAAGTCACCCGTACATCGAGAAATCCGATACGGACTATGGATATTGTGATCGCGAAAAAATGGTGCCGCATTTTTCGCTCTTTTCTGTTTCTCAGAATGCCCGACGATTTAAAACCGTCAAACTTTAATGTTGAACATGATCTTACCGTAAGTGCCAGAAGAGGCATCTCCCCGGAACCGCTCGTTCATATCGATTTCCGCGCCCGTTTCAAAAAATATAAGAGGCAGGAGAAAGTCGGGAAACTGATTCTTTTAGCCGAGGAATGGGAGATGAAATGCGGAAGATCTTTGATTCAGGCGGATCCTTTTATGTATGAGATCTATGTCTTGAAGATCCTTGATACGGAAGCGTTTTACAAGATCGGCCTGGAATGGGTTTCCATGCTGATCCTCCGGTACCCGGAAAACCATGTATTTCTTCGTTGGAAGGCGCGTTACTTGAGGCAGGACGGGAAAATGAGCGAGGCGCATGAAATCTGCGACTACCTTCTCGGCCTCCAGCCGGCGGATTCGGAGCTTCTCTGCTTCAAATCCAATCTCTGCTTTCTTGACGGTGACCTGAAACTTGCTCGCGAATTCGGAACGAAGGCCGTTCTGTCGGACGCCGGGGATCCTTTTTCGCATCTTACGCTTGCCTACGCGTATTTGTATGACGGGGAAAACGGCGAAGCCGTTACTTCCTTTAACCGCGCGCTCGATCTCGATCCCTCGCTGATTGACGCCTATCGCGGCAAGGGGAAAGCCCTTTTGATGGATGACCGTGCCTATGATGCGATGGAATGCCTGATCACCGTATCAAGACTGTCGCCGGAAGATCCGGAAATCTATCACGATCTCGCGGATGTTTATTTTATGTGCGGGTATCTGGAAGAGTGTAAGAAGTATTGCCGGAAATGTCTGGCACTTGATCCCGAATGTGCCGGCGCATTTGTGCTTTTGGGCATGCTCGAAATCCGGAAAAACCGCGAGGAGCATGCGGGCAAATTTTTGAACCGGGCTCTGGAAATTGAGCCTAAGAATCCGATTGCCTTAAACGAACTTGCCTACGTACAGCATCTTAAAGGCAACGACGAGGAATGTCTGCGGCTCTTAAAAAAGGCGATCGATATCGCACCCGATTTCCCGGATGTCCTTTGCAGCATGGGAGTCGTTTATTATTACCAGAGCGAATTCGACGAGGCACTCGGGTATTTTGACAGAACGCTTGACCTGGACCCGTATCATGTCGGTGCTATGCTGGGGAAAGGCAATCTCTATCTTGCACAGTCCGAAGCCCAGGAGGCTCTGGAGTGGTATGACAAAGCTTTGTTCTTGGATCCTGAGTATCCGGAAGCGATACAGGGCATCATCAGCGCATATCGTGCTCTCGGATTGGAGCAGGACGCGTTCGAATGGATACAGAAAGCATCGGATCTCGGAATCGATCCGGAAGACTGATTCTTACCATGATCCTATAGACCGAATAAAAGGCCGCTTACGATGGTGATGCAGAGATCACTTTCATAAGCGGCCTGTTTTTTAACGGTTCTCTTTTTGATCAGATGAAAAGCGCGGCCCGTTCGAGTGCGGCCTTCACCGTATCGGGAGACGGGGCGCCGGTAATCGTCCTGTTCCGGATGCAGGTTATGAGCGAGATCGCATCGTAAATGTCCTCATCGATGAGCGGAGAGAAGCTCCTGAATTCGTCGATACCGACATCGAGAAGTGCGATTTTGGCATCGAGACAGTACTTGACGAGTTTCCCGGATACTTCGTGCGCGCTGCGGAAGGGAAGTCCTTTTCGCACAAGATAGTCGGCAAGGTCGGTCGCGTTGGTGAACCCGCCGGCGGCCGCCTTCGCCATGGAATCCTTCTTCACTGTCATGGTGTCGATCATTCCGGTGAAGGGAACGAGTGCACCCTTTACCGTATCGATCGCGTCAAACAGGGATTCCTTGTCTTCCTGCATATCCTTGTTGTAGGCGAGAGGCAATCCCTTCATCACGACAAGGAGCGCCACAAGATCGCCGTAGACGCGGCCCGTCTTGCCGCGCGTCAGCTCGGCAATGTCCGGGTTCTTCTTCTGCGGCATGATCGAGGAACCGGTCGCATACGCATCATCCAGGTCGATAAAAGCGAATTCCTGAGAGGACCAGAGGATAATTTCTTCCGAAAAACGTGACAGATGCATCATAAGGATCGAGAGAACACCCGCCAGCTCGATCGCAAAATCGCGGTCTGATACGCCGTCGATACTGTTGTCGGTAACGCCTTCCATCCCGAGTTCGAGAGCTGCGGACTCGCGGTCAAGAGGGTAGGTGGTTCCGGCCAGCGCGCCCGATCCCAGTGGAGAGTAATTCATCCTTTTATAGGCATCATCGAGCCGGGTAACATCACGGCGCAGCATCTGAATATAGGCGCTCAGGTGATGGGCGAATGTTATGGGCTGTGCGCGCTGAAGATGTGTATAGCCGGGCATAACCGTCTCGAGATTCTCCGACGCCTTCCGGATCAGTGTCGTATAGAGATTCATGACGAGAATCCGGATCTCTTTCATTTCGTCGAGAAGGTAAAGACGGATATCCAGAGCGACCTGATCGTTGCGGCTTCTGCCTGTGTGAAGCCGTTTTCCGGCATCGCCGATCCGGCGCGTCAGTTCTTCTTCGATAAACATGTGAATGTCTTCGGCGTCCGATTCAAACGTAAGAGCTCCGCTCTGAATATCGTCAAGAATCCCCGAAAGTCCGGCAAGAATTGCATCGGTGTCGTCCTTTGAGAGGACTCCCTGTTTGCCGAGCATGCGGCAGTGCGCCATACTCCCCCGGATGTCCTGCGCATACATGCGGCAGTCGAAGGATAGCGACGAATTGTAATCGTTTGCCGCCGCATCGGTTTCTTTTCCAAAACGGCCGTCCCACATTTTTTTACTCACAGTGAATGTTCTCCTTCTCCACGGACGAATCGGTTACATAAGATCATTTCTTTTCTTCATCTGCGCGACAACCTTCATCGGGAGACCGAAGCAGTTGATAAATCCGCCGGCATCCTTCTGGTCGTATACCTGATCCTCCGCGAAAGTAGCGATTTCTTCATCATACAGAGAGTAGGGAGAAGTAGCGCCGGCCGGCATGCAGTTGCCTTTGTAGAGCTTCAGGCGCACTTTTCCGGTAACGGTTTCCTGTGTCTTGTCGACAAATGCGGAGAGAGCCTCACGAAGAGGATGAAACCACTGTCCGAAATAGACAAGCTCGGCAAACCGCTGGGAGACCAGATCCTTGTAGTGCAAGGTGTCGCGGTCGAGGGTCAGGAGCTCGAGTTCGCGGTGCGCATAATACATAACGGTTCCGCCGGGTGTCTCGTAGACGCCTCTGGACTTCATGCCGACAAGACGGTTCTCGACCATATCGATGATTCCGACGCCGTTTTTGGCGGCAACTTCGTTTAAGTATTTAAGCATGGCGACCGGATCGAGTTTCTTTCCGTCGACGGTTACCGGGATACCTTTTTCGAATTCAAGCTCAATGTATGTCGCTTCGTCCGGCGCCTTTTCGGGAGACACCATCAGCTTCAGGAGGGACTCGTACTTCGGTTCGTTGGCCGGGTTCTCAAGATCCATTCCCTCGTGGGAAAGATGCCAGAGATTCTCGTCCATCGAATAGTTGTCCTTCTTGGTAACCGGAACCGGTATATTTCTGGCATTGGCATAATCGATTTCTTCGTCACGGGACTTGATATCCCAAATACGCCAGGGTGCGATGATCTTCATCTCGGGGGCAAGGGCCTTGATCGTCAGTTCAAAGCGGACCTGATCGTTTCCTTTTCCGGTTGCGCCGTGGGCGATTGCCGTGCAGCCTTCACGCCTCGCGATCTCAACCATACGCTTTGCGATCACGGGACGTGCAAAGGAAGTTCCGAGCAGATACTTGCCTTCGTATACTGCGTTTGCTTTCAGTGTCGGATAGATAAAATCCGTGATAAACTCTTCGGAGATATCTTCGACAAAGCACTTCGATGCGCCGCATTTCAGAGCTTTCTCAATAAGGAAGGCCTCGTCGATTCCGATTCCGACTTCACCGGCCATCGCAATGACTTCACAGTCATAGTGATCCAAGAGCCACGGTATAATAATGGATGTATCCAGACCGCCTGAGTAAGCAAGCAAAATCTTTTCCTTTGCCATATTCGTATCCTCCTAAAATGTATAAATATACTCAATTCTGCATAAACGCACTTATTTTAGCAAAGCAGTGTGTTCACGTCAACCTTTATTATTCTATTCTTTGTATAGATGCAAAACAAGCGGTTAAACGGCTTGTATAATTTAACGGCTATGAAAGACTTTACGCATTTGGAAGAGTGGGGTAGAATTGAGTAGCAAAAAACGAAAAGAATCATGAGGACTTAGATTCATTGTTTATCTTTCATTTAGGGGGCGAATGCATGTCATTTCCGATGCTGGAAAATGAATCCGGCGATTTTTGTTACCTGAACGGACAGAAAGTTCTGTATTCTTCGAACGAAGCCCGCGATCTGAAGAAGCCGGTTTCTGATTTTATCTATTATGAATCCATACGGGTCGAAGAGGGGATACTGCTCTTTTTCGAGAACCATATGCTTCGGCTTATGAACTCGATTGCAGCGAAAGAAGGCTTTCCGGTTGATACGGACACGATATTTGACACAGCTATGCGCATGTTGAATGAAGCGGAACCGGCCGTCACAGAAGGCAATATACGTGTTGTTCTGACGCATGACAAGACGCTGATTCACTTTTCACATGTGTTTTATCCGTCGGTGGAACTCTATCGGGAAGGTATCACGACGGGGGTTCTTTTCTGGGAACGCCTGGATCCTCATGTGAAAATTCTGCGCGGGGAGTATAAAGCCGCGATCGCCGCGAAAATGAGCGAAGAGACTTTGTTCGGACTTCCCTATGAGGTGCTTCTCGAAAACAGCGAGGGGAAGCTTACCGAGGGCGGGCGATCGAACTTTTTTGTGCTTTATAAAGGGGTTGTTTATTCGCCTCCGGAAGAACGGATTCTGATCGGTATAACCAGAAGATATGTTCTCGGAGCCATACGGAATACCGGACTTAAGGTGGAAGAGAAGATGTTTTCGCTGGCCGAGCTTGTCCGGATGCGCGACGAAGCCGGATCCGCGGACGAGACTCCCGCGCTCTTCGTTACGAGTTCTCCCTTTGATATTCTTCCGATCCGGTCTATAGGAAGCGAAGTATTCCAATCTTCCGCGAATCCGGATTTGAAACGGATATCAGACGCATACCGCGAGATTGTAAAAGCCTACATTCTTTCCCGGTCTTCGGACAAGAAGCTCAATACACCGGACGAAAATTGCTAATCAAAGAAACAACATACAATATCAGGAGGTCTTTTTATGTCACAGCGAACAGGTAAAGTATCCGTAACCACAGAAAACATTTTCCCGATTATCCGTAAATGGCTCTATTCGGACCAGGATATATTCGTAAGGGAACTTGTTTCCAACTCTTCCGACGCGATCGCAAAATTCAAGAGATTGCTTGATTTAGGCGAGGCGACCGGCAATGCCGACGAAGAATTCAAAATAGAAGTCATCTTTGATAAAGAAGCCGGAACCGTTGCTTTTACGGATAACGGCATCGGAATGACAGCGGACGAGATCGATAAGTACATCAATCAGATCGCATTTTCGGGCGCCATGGACTTTGTCGAAAAGTACAAGGAACAGTCGACGGATGCAAGCGGTATTATCGGGCATTTCGGTCTCGGTTTCTATTCCGCGTTTATGGTTGCCGACAAGGTGAAGATCGAGACGAAGTCCTGGCAGGAAGGCGAAGCCGCCGTTTGCTGGGAATCCGAAGACGGTATGGAATACCAGATCTCGGAATCTTCCAAGGAGGATCGCGGTTCCGTGATCACACTTACGCTTTCCGAAGAGGCAAAGGGTATATTCGATGCCGGTAAGCTCCGACAGATCCTGAAGAAATACTGTTCCTTCATGCCTTACAATCTCTATTTCACGGACGTCGAAGCCGAAAAAGAGCATGCCGAAAGCGAAGAGAAGGAGAGGATCGAGAAGGAAGAGAAAGGCGAGGAGTATACACCTCATATCCATGAGGTGACGCCGCTTAATACAACAAAACCGCTTTGGACGAAGTCTCCGAAGGACTGTACGGATGAGGAATACAAAGCCTTCTATCATGAAGTGTTTTCGGATATGCGCGATCCGCTGTTCTGGATTCATTTAAATATGGATTATCCTTTTACTCTTCAGGGAATTCTTTATTTCCCGAAAACGGACAACGTATACGAGTCTCTTGAAGGCAGAATCAAGATCTATAACCATCAGGTATTTGTCGCCGACAACCTGACCGAGGTCATTCCTGAATTCCTGTTCCTTTTGAGAGGCTGCCTCGACTGTTCCGATCTGCCGCTCAATGTGTCGCGTTCGGCGCTGCAGCAGGACGACTATGTGAAGAAACTATCCTCCCATATTGTCCGTAAGGTTTCCGACAAACTGAATGACATCAACAAGCAGGACCGTAAAGTATTCGAAGGCTATTGGAACGATATCAGTATTTTTGTTAAGTATGGCATGCTCAAGGACGAGAAGTTCTACGAGAAGGTGAAGGACATCTGCCTTTTCAAGACAATCGACAAGAATTTCCGTACCATGGCCGAGCTTACCGAATCAAAAGATACCGTACGCTATACACAGGCTCCCGACAAGCAGGCAGCCTATGTCGAAATCGCACGCAAGAGCGGCTACGATGTCATTATCCTGGACGAGGAACTCGACAACAATTTCATTTCCTTCCTTGAATACAAGTATCCGAATACGCACTTCAAGCGCGTAGATGCGGAGTTTGAAGGCGAAGCGGGCACCGAGGACGAGAAGAAGGCCCTCGAGGATCTTTTCCGTGAGGCGAGCGGCGAAACGACGCTCGATGTGTCCGTGGTTGCTCTTGGGGCCGACCAGCTGCCGGCCTTTATCCGCGAGACAGAAGAGGCGCGCCGCATGAACGAAATGCGCAAGCAGTTCGAGAAAATGCGTACCGGTGCCGAAGATGACCCGTACAAGGACTTGGACACGATGTTCCCGATCAAGAAAGACCTCGTCTTAAACAGCAATTCTCCGCTTGTCCTTCGTCTCCGCGCGCTTTTCGGCGTAACGGAGGATAAAGTTCTTCTTGATAAACTTGCACTTCATCTCTACGATCAGGCCAGATTAAGCCACGGATCCCTTGATGCCGAAGGCCTTAAGAGATTCCTTGCCGTAAATGCCGAACTGATCACCGGGATAGCCGAAAAACTGTCATAAGCACCCGATTCAAATTACTGGAGGTAACCATGAAGGAAAATACACAGGTTCGTCGGATCTTCGCAGAGAAAAAGAAGGCATTTGCCGTTGAGGCAGACGGCCTGTGTCACGATCTTTCTTCCGATCTCGGAATTCACACGCTCGAAAGGGTAAGGGTCTTAAACCGGTACGATGTTTCGGGGTTGAACGACGAAGAGTATGAGACGGCGAAGATACATGTTTTTTCCGAACCTCCCGTAGATTATACCTATGATGATGAGGTGCCTCTTTCGGATGCCTGTTATGTGCTGGCCGTAGAGTCCCTTCCCGGACAGTATGATCAGCGGGCTGATTCCGCGGCTCAGTGCGTACAGATCTTAACCTGCAAAGAGAAGCCTCTGGTAAGGACCGCGCGCGTCATTGCGTTTTACGGACAAATGACCGCCGACGAAAAGGCGGCAGCCGCCAAATATCTCATTAACCCGGTTGAGAGCCGAGAGGCGTCTCTCGTCAAACCGGATTCACTCGAGGACCGGCTCGATGCGCCGGATGACGTTCCTGTGATCGAAGGATTCCGGGATCTTGCCAGGTCCGGTATCAACGCTTTGCGCGAAGACATGGGGCTCGCAATGTCCGAAGCGGATCTTCTTTTCACACAAACGTTCTTTAAGGATGCCGGGCGCGACCCGTCCGTTACCGAGATCCGCGTGCTGGACACCTATTGGTCGGATCACTGCCGGCATACGACCTTTCTTACCGAGCTTACCGACGTATCCTTTGCCGAACCCGAGACCGATATCTCTGCCCGTATGTCCTCGATTTATGAAGACTATCTCGAGAAGCGCGAGGCCATTTACGGCGAACGCATCGCGAAAAAGCCCGTCTGCCTGATGGATCTTGCGACAATGGCGATGAGACAGCTGAAAGCGGACGGAATGCTGAACGACCTTGACGAGTCGGAGGAGATTAATGCCTGTTCGATTCGCGTCACAATCGACGTAGACGGGAAGCCGGAAAACTATATTGTGATGTTCAAGAACGAGACGCACAATCATCCGACCGAAATCGAACCGTTCGGCGGTGCGGCCACCTGTCTCGGCGGAGCCATTCGCGACCCGCTCTCCGGGCGCTCCTATGTATATCAGGCGATGCGCGTTACGGGTGCCGGGGACCCCGGCACTCCTCTGGCCGATACGCTTCCCGGCAAGCTCTCCCAGAAGAAGATTGTACGAACGGCAGCAGCCGGATACAGCTCTTACGGAAACCAGATCGGTCTTGCAACCGGTCAGGTTGACGAAGTCTATCATCCGGGATATGTTGCCAAACGCATGGAGATCGGTGCCGTCATCGGTGCCGCTCCCGCATCGAATATTGTCCGCGAACGTCCCGAACCCGGAGACATTGTCATTCTCCTCGGCGGCCGGACGGGACGTGACGGAATCGGCGGTGCTACGGGTTCTTCCAAGGCGCATGACGAAAAGTCCGTTATCACTTGCGGATCCGAAGTGCAGAAAGGCAACGCACCTACGGAAAGAAAAATCCAGCGTCTGTTCCGCGATCCGAACGTGTCGCAGATGATCATCCGCTGCAACGATTTCGGGGCGGGCGGCGTATCCGTCGCGATCGGCGAACTCGCCGACGGTCTTACGATTGATCTCGACGCCGTTCCGAAGAAGTATGACGGTCTTGACGGGACGGAGCTCTCGATCTCCGAATCGCAGGAAAGAATGGCCGTTGTGATTAAGGAAAAGAACAAAGAGGCGTTTCTGGCGCTTGCGGCTGGTGAGAATCTCGAAGCCGTACAGGTTGCGGTTGTTACCGAGTCCCCCAGAATGATCATGAAATGGAGAGATCAGGTTATCGTGGATCTTCCGAGATCCTTTATCGACACGAACGGGGCGCCGTCTTACGCAAGTGCCGTCGTCGAGATGCCCAATATGAGCCGGCCGTTCACGGATACGCAGTCGGAAGGCTATGTCAAAGGCGATTTTGTCGCTTCTATGAAAGGCGTATTGTCCTCGCTTCCGACCTGCTCGAGAAAAGGCCTTGCCCAGCGGTTTGATTCGACCATCGGTGCGAGAACGGTTCTGATGCCGTTCGGCGGCAGATATCAGCTGACACCGGAAGAAGGCATGGCCTCTAAGATACCGGTAAGCTGCGGAGAAACAGACGCGGTAACCGTAATGACGTATGGCTTCGATCCGTATTATTCCGAATGGAGCCCTTTTCACGGCGCATACCACGCTGTCGTGGAATCGCTTCTTAAGCTTTTGGCAATGGGCGCGGATCCTAAGAAGGCGAGACTTACTTTTCAGGAATATTTCGAGAGAATGCAGTCTGAGGAGTCCTGGGGAAAGCCGACTGCGGCACTTCTCGGAGCGTATCAGGCACAGCTGGATTACGGAACCGCCTCGATCGGAGGCAAGGACAGCATGTCCGGAACCTTCAAGGATCTGTCTGTTCCACCGACACTGGTCTCGTTTGCCGTATCAACGACGACAGCGGATAAAGTCGTTTCTGCCGCGCTGTCTTTTCCCGGGCAAAAAGTATATGCCGTGAGCCTTAAGAGAGATTCCGTCGGGCTCTACGCCAAAGATCATGTCCACCGTGTCATCAAGGCGGTGTCCGAAATCAGCCGCAGAGGACAGCTCCTGGCGGGAGCCGTCGTGCGGTCGGGCGGCATTGCCGCACGCGTCGCCCAGATGTGTATGGGAAACCGGCTCGGATTCCTGTTTGAAGATGGTTTGGATATGGAGTACCTTTTCAACCGTTCCATGGGTGTTCTCCTGATAAGCGTTCAGGACAAAAATGCCGTGGACAAGCTGGAAATGGTCGGCGGTCGTCTGATCGGAACCGTTACGGGCAGCGGTGCCTTGAGTTGGAACGGACAGCTCATAACGCTTGCGGATGCATCCAAATCCTTCGAGGACAGACTGGAATCGATTTTCCCGACGAGGATCGGGGAAGAAGAGATCAGGATTTCCGATGTCCGTGACATCAGGAAGATAGAGCCCAAACCCTATAAGGGATCGATCAAGCTTGCCAAACCGACCGTATTCATTCCCGTGTTCCCGGGAACCAACTGCGAGTACGATTCGGCCGCCGCATTTGAGAAGGCGGGTGCCGATGCCGATGTTATGGTCATCCGCAACTTAAGTTCGAAAGAAATATCCGAATCGCTTACCGAGATGAGCCGAAGAATCGCAAAGGCAAGCATGATCATGCTGCCCGGCGGATTTTCCGGCGGCGACGAACCGGAAGGTTCGGGCAAGTTTATCGCCGCAGCCTTCCGCAATCCGTACATCACGGAGGCTGTCCGCGATCTTCTCGGGAATAGAGACGGACTCATGCTCGGAATCTGCAACGGATTTCAGGCGCTGATGAAGCTCGGCCTTCTCCCGTACGGAGATATTCTTCCGCTCGAAAATGACGGGCCGACCTTGACTTTCAATAAGATCGGAAGACATCAGTCCGGATATGTGACGACCAAGATCGTATCGGCGGATTCACCCTGGCTTTCGATGACGACTCCGGGCGAGCTTTACGAAATCCCCGTTTCACACGGTGAAGGACGATTCTATGCTTCGGACGAGCTGCTCATGTCGCTCTTTAAGAACAGTCAGGTTGCGACGCAGTATGTCGACGACAAGGGAAATCCGACCATGGACACGGCGTTTAATCCGAACGGATCCGTTCAGGCTGTTGAAGGTATCATCAGTCCGGATGGCCGTATTTTCGGGAAAATGGGTCACTCCGAAAGAATGGGATCACATATCGCTAAGAACATCCCCGGCAACAAGGATCAGCATATTTTCGAGGCTGGTGTAAGGTATTTTGGCTGATGGACAAAAAAAGATGCAGTGAACTTATTAAAGAGTATATTATTCTGCCGACGCACAGCCTCGGACAGAATTTCCTGATCGACGACGGCGCCGCGGAGAGTATTGTTGACGCGGCCGGAATCGACAGGTCCGAGGAGGTTCTCGAGATCGGACCCGGCCTGGGCGCGCTCACGGAAAAGCTCAGCGACAAAGCATCCCAAGTGTATGCCGTTGAAATTGACGCGCATCTGATGGATGCCTTGCATGCGGTACTCGACGAGAAAAAGAACGTCCGGATCATTCATTCTGATTTTCTGAAACTGTCCAAAAAATCGATCCGTCAGGACAAGACATCCGGCTACAAAATCGTTTCCAATCTGCCGTATTATGTCATGACACCGATTATGATCAAGCTTTTTCGCGAATGGGACGATGCTTCCGCCATGGTCTTTACGGTGGAAAACGCAGCATGCGACCGCATTTTCGCCGAACCGGGCAACAAGCATTACGGTCCGCTCTCGATCCTTTCCAGTCTCTACGGAACGAAAGAGAAGCTGTTCCTTCTCGATTCGAATTCCTTTCATCCGGCTCCGCACACAAAATCAGCCGTGATCCGGCTTACTTCGAACGGAACGCTGTCCGGTGCCCCGAGCGTATTGTTCCCGCTCGTTCATGCCGCCTTTTCGCAAAGGAGGAAGACCCTTATGAATGCTTTATCCTCCAGCGGACTTTTTCCCGACGGGAAAAAACAGGTCGCGGAACTTTTAGAGTCTATGGATGTTCCGAAGAATATCAGAGCCGAGGACTTAAAACCAGGCGATTATGTAAGAATTGCACGCGAAATTATTCAGAAATAACACGCTTGTGCTGTCAAATGATTTTCATTTTGCATGATTTGCGCTGGATTCCTTCGAAAATGCACAAAACGATACAAAATATGAAAGAAAACGCAAATATTCTTGCAATTTTCTTTACTGAAATTTTCAAAATGTATCTACCCAGAATCAGGATGTAATGGTATCATTAAGGTGTTGCGCTAATGAAACAGTTCAGTTACGAAAGGATGGTTACCAAAATGGTTGTAACAAACAAGTATGTTCTTAAGTGGGTCGAAGAGATGGCCGCACTTACAAAGCCCGATAAAATTGTCTGGCTTGACGGTTCTCTTGAAGAGAAAAAGAAACTGGAAGACGAGTGTGCTGCTTCCGGAGAAATGATTGAGTTGAATCAGGATATTCTTCCGGGATGCTACTATCACCGTACCGCTCCGAACGATGTCGCACGTGTAGAAGACCGCACATTCATCTGCTCGAAGACAAAAGAAGAGGCAGGCCCGACCAACAACTGGATGGATCCCGCCGAGATGTACGCAAAGCTTACTCCTATGTTTGACGGCGCTATGAAGGGCCGCACGATGTATGTTATTCCTTACATCATGGGACCTGCCGGCTCGCCGCTTTCCAAGGTCGGCGTTGAGCTTACAGACAGCCGCTACGTTGTTCTCAACATGCGCATCATGACCCGTATGGGCGATATCGCATGGAAGCAGCTCGGTGATGATTCCGAATTCGTCAAGGGCCTTCATTCCAAGGCCGATATCGATGCGGATAAGCGCTACATCGTTCACTTCCCTCAGGATTACACGATCTGGTCCATCAACTCCGGTTACGGCGGCAATGTTATTCTTGCCAAGAAGTGCTTTGCGCTTCGTATCGCATCCGTTCTTGCCAAAGAGCAGGACTGGATGGCCGAACACATGCTCATTCTCGGAATTGAGAACGAAGCTACCGGCAAGACACAGTATGTCACGGGCGCTTTCCCGTCCGCATGCGGCAAGACCAACCTGGCCATGCTGATTCCCCCGGCCTATGCCAAGGGCTACAAAGTATTCACCGTCGGTGATGACATTGCCTGGATGCGTCCTTTCCCGGACGGCCACCTCTATGCCATCAACCCCGAGAACGGTTTCTTCGGCGTTGCCCCGGGAACCTCTATGGAGTCCAACCCGAACGCACTTCTTACCACAAAGTCCAACACCATTTTCACGAATGTCGCTCTTACGGACGACAAGAATGTATGGTGGAAAGGCATGGGCGTTCCGGCTCCGGCTCACATGATCGACTGGCTCGGCAACGAGTGGAACAAGGGCGACGACGAGAAGGCCGCTGCTCATCCGAACAGCCGTTTCACAGCACCCGCCAGCCAGTGCCCCTCGATTTCCCCCGAGTGGGAGAATCCTCAGGGCGTACCGGTTTCTGCCATCCTTTTCGGCGGCAGAAGAGCCAAGACCGCACCGCTTGTCTACCAGTCGTTTGACTGGAACCACGGCGTATTCGTAGGAGCAACGATGGCTTCCGAGACAACTGCGGCTGCTGCCGGCGCTGTCGGTGTCGTACGTCGTGATCCGATGGCCATGAAGCCTTTCATCGGCTACAATGCGGGCGATTATTTTGCTCACTGGCTGCACATGGGCACTCTCATCGAGAAGAAGCCCCTGATCTTCAATGTCAACTGGTTCAAGACCGATGCAGAAGGCAAGTTCATGTGGCCCGGATACGGCGACAACTTCCGCGTTCTTGAATGGGTACTTAAGAGATGCAACGACGAAGTCGACGCAAGAAAGACTCCGATCGGTTACGTTCCTTATGCCAAGGACATCGACCTTACAGGTCTCGAAGGTTACACGGAAGCCGACATCGAGAATCTTCTCACAATCGAGAAGGATGTATGGGAAGAAGAAATTGCCGGTATCGAGAAGCACTTCGCCGGTTTCGACCGTCTTCCTGCAGAACTCGAGAATCAGCTTAAGGCTCTGAAGGACCGTTTTGCGGCCGTCTGATCCTGATTAACTCTCAAATGATCCAGAGCAGGCCGCCTTTTTCGTAAGGCGGCCTGTTTTTGTCTGCGGATAACTCATTAAGAGGAAATGTACGGTATAATACATAGAGGAAAGGTGGGTGTTATATGCGAACCTCCGATAGCGGCAACAGTATATACGAGAAGTTTTCATCCGCAAGCGCGGAAAAAGATATAAAGAAGAAGGAATCTGTACAGAAGGTTGCTCCGGTGCCTTACCGTCAGCTGGCCAGAAGGCCGCTTCCCGCTCCGGATACCGGCCATGATCGTACGACGAGAGCCGTGTCCGTACATGTTGCAGGGATGCAGTACCGCCTGATCACCGCTGATGAAGACGGTGAGGCTAATATCAGAAGAACGGCGGAACGGGCCGAACAGATGATACATAAAGTGCAGGCCGCATCTCCCGGTATGACATTAACCAGCGTGACCGTTCTCGCACTCCTTAACGCCGTCGACGAATTATTCCAAAGTGAGACGGCGTTACGCGCGGTTCAGCAGGAGACGGAGTCTCTCCGAACGGCGCAGGCTGCCGATAAAACGAACTTTAACCGCCTTCGTGAAATCAACTGGGATCTGAAAAAAGAGATCCTGCGTCTCCAGAAGGTGATCGAAGGGTATGAGAAAATGGGAGAAGAGTCCGATATGGCTAAAACCCCCGGAAAGCTTCTACCCTTGGAAGAACTGATCAACGACAAAATATCAGACGACAGAACGGGAGACGAATCATGATAAAACCAGAATTGCTGGCTCCGGCCGGGTCCATGGAAGCTCTGCATGCGGCTGTGGATAACGGTGCGGATGCCGTTTATCTCGGCGTGGGTTCATTTAACGCGCGTGTAAATGCACAGAATTTTATGCCGGAAGAACTTGACGAAGCCGTCATCTATGCGCATCTCTACGGCGTCCGGGTATATCTTACTCTGAATACACTGATCCGCGACGATGAGATGCCCGCGGCCATGGACTTGGCGCTCTCGGCGTGGAACTCGGGTGTCGACGCCCTGATCGTGCAGGATATGGGCCTCCTTAAGAATCTTCGCGAAGAGCATCCGGAAATTGTTATCCACGCCAGTACACAGATGAATTTATTCGATACGCACGCAATCGAATGGGCCGCAGCGAACGGAATTTCGCGGGTTGTTCTGCCGCGTGAATTGTCGGTTGACGAAATAGAGACCCGATGCGAAGCAGCCAGGGTATCCGGCATCGAGACGGAAGTCTTTGTGCACGGCGCTTTATGCGTATCGTATTCCGGACTCTGTCTGTTCAGCGCGATGAACGGCAACGGGGCGAGAAGCGGGAACAGAGGACTTTGCGCACAGCCGTGCCGGACGATGTTCCGTATGAGAACCGATACCGAAGACACCGAGGGGCGTCTTATGTCTCCGAAAGACCGGTGTGCACTGCCCTATCTCGAGCGGCTCATCCGAGCCGGTGTCCGGTCCCTTAAGATTGAGGGCCGGATGAAGGAACCCTCCTATGTGGCAGCCGTCGTAAAAGCGTATCGCGAGTATATCGACGGTATGTTTAGCGGGGAAGACCTTGCCGCCCTAAGGGAGAAAGAAGAGAACCATCTCCTCCTGGCCTTTAATCGCGGAGGAGCCTTCACCGATCAATACCTGAATAAGAAGAAATCGGATGATTTCCTTTCCGGAAATTACAGCGGACGCTACGGCGTATTAAGCGGCATCATTGTTAAGAAAAACGCGCGTGCCGGTACGCTTTCCATTCGGCTTGCCTCTCAGATTCTACCTTCGAGAGGCGATTATCTTTCTATACGGGTAAAGGACAAAGAGATAGCAAGCTTTCCGATCGGAACGGCGGAAAAACTTGGCGAAATTCTGATCGTTCAGGGACTTCATCCTCAAATGATTGAACAGCTGCCCGACGGCGCCAGTGTGTACCTGATGTCGGAGGCCGCCTATACCCGTGATCTCCTGCAGGGAAAACCGGCGTATAAGACGCCTGTTGCCATTCGTCTTTCCAGAGAGCTTCAGAAGGTCACTCTGACGATGACTGTAACGGACGGGATTTGGAAAGGTCTTGAAATCGAAGCAGTCGATTCGATTTCTCCGGATACCGATTATCCGGTGCTTTCGGAAGAGCGTATCGAGGACCAGCTCAGAAAGCTCAAATCCTCGCCGTTTGATGCCGTTCTCGTCGATATCGAAAAGAATATAGATCTCGCCGCGCCGGTTTCGTTTCTGAACGAACTGAGAAGAAGTGCTATTTCGGCGCTTGAGCAGGAGATTATTTCCGCGGTACATCCGAAGACGGAATTGGTGGAAAGCAAGTCCGCTGCGTCTGCTGAAGAAGCCAGGGCCCAGAGTGCGGAGAAACCGGAGATTGCCGTCCGCAATGTCATTCATGCGGATTTCTATGATCTTATGCGAATTTTACCGCAGAAAATCTCTTCGGGAGCTGATTACTACAGCTTTTCGATATTTGATTTACAAAAAGACGAGGTAAAAACAGCACTTGAGGAACTTCATAGCGAGGAGCCCGAGGCACGGTTTCTGATTCGCCTTCCCGGCGCGTATAAGGATTCCGCACTGGCACTTTTCGCTAAAGCCGTAGGATATATGAAACGCGTTTTCCCGGAGCATTTTGAAGGTGTTGTATCTTCAAGCCCCGTGAGATCCGGTGACAATGTGTGGCTTAGCGCTTCCGCGAATCTCTACAACCGGGATGCTTTGCGATTTGTTCTTGCGGGACAGCCCAGGGCAGTCGCACTTTCCTACGAGATGAAGGACCCGGCGATTCAGGAACTCCTTAGCGGATTCTCCGCAGAAGATTTCCGGCATACGTATTTATCGCTTCACCGGTATGGCAGGATTGAGTGGATGCAGTCGGAATTCTGTCCGGTCGGCCATCACGCGGTCGGCTGTACAAAATGCAGCGACAGGAATCTTACGTACCGGATGCAAATAAAGTCCGGGGAAGACCAGGAACAGTACAAAGGAAAAGAGCTGCCGATCGTCACGCATCCCGGTCTTTGCACAAGCGAAATATTGGGACCGCTCATGACGCCTCCGGGTGCCGATGTACTTGCCATGATCCGTACGCTTAAGATTCCGGCGGCCCATACAATGCGCTTCCTGGACGAAACGAGATTGGAACGACTTACCATGATCCGTCAAATACGATCCGAATGGACTTGAATAAGAGGTGCATATGAGTAACGAACAACAGGATTCCATATCCGTACCCATGGTAAAGCTGAAGGAGGATGCGATTCTTCCTTCCTATGCGCATGAAAACGACGCCGGCATGGATATTTATTCGGCCGAGGAAGTTCTGATCGCACCCGGACAGACCGTGCTTGTACACACCGGTATTGCGATGGCGATTCCTGACGGATATGAGGCTCAAATCAGACCCAGAAGCGGAGTCTCTTACAAAACGATGCTGCGGATTCCGAACAGTCCCGGAACAATCGATGCCGGATATCGTGATGAGTTGTGTATTATCATGCATAATGCATCCACAGGCATAGGCGAGGCGGATCTTTTGACACTCGCTGAAAAAAAGAACCGCCATGGAAACTATCGTATCGGTAAAGGCGATAAAATTGCCCAGATGATTTTCGCGCGTGTCGCCCGTGCGGGAATACGGGAAGTCGCATCGCTTGACGGAATCGGAGTCGATCGAAACGGAGGTTTCGGTTCGACGGGGATCTGATCGGATGTGTCAAAATTCATTCATTTTAAGGGTAGTAACTGTGCTTTTGAAATGGTAAAATTGTTTTGCCTTGACGATGCAAGATGTATCAAAATTCTAGCTTGCATCGATTTTTTGTGCTCTTAAAAGAAAGCAGAATAAGGAATACGGGAAAAAGGAGGAATACAATATGCTGGAAATGTATGTCACCAAGCAAGTCATAGTTAAGGAAAAGACGGTGAATCATCTGGAACGGATTGATGAAATCCGGGACGACTGCTGGATCAATATGTATTCCCCCACGGAAGACGAACTTCAACTTGTCGAAGAGAAGGTCGGCGTTCCCTCGGAATTCCTCCGGTACCCGCTCGACGAAGAGGAACGGCCCCGTATCGATACGGATGACGACACCGGCGATGTGCTGATCCTGATCGACATCCCGTATGTCCGGAAAGAAGGGCAGACGGTTCGTTATGAGACGGCTCCTCTCGGAATTATTATTTTGAAGCATCATATACTTACGATATCCCTTCGGGATGCCACGATATTTGATCAGTTCACCAACAACCGGGTAAGAGACTTTATCGTCAACTACCGCACGCGCTTTGCCATTCAGATTCTTCTGGCCGGAGCAAAAGACTATTTGAAGCTCCTGCGATACATGGATAAGACTCTTGACCAGTCCGAACGCGATCTGGCCAAATCCATCAGCAATAAGGATCTTTACAAGCATCTTGAACTCGGTAAGTCCCTGATCTACTTTTCGACGTCTCTTAAGTCCAATGAGGCGGTTCTTGAGAAGCTGATGCGCGGACGTGTGGTCAAGCAGTATGAAGACGATGAGGATCTTCTTGAAGATGTCATCATCGAGTACAAACAGGCAAGAGAGATGGCCGATATCTATGCGTCGATCGTAAACGGCGGCATGGACGCATATGCGTCGATCATCAACAACAATATGAACGTAATCATGAAGATTATGGCTGCAGCCACCATTGTGCTGTCCGTACCGACGGTAATCACCAGCTTTTTCGGGCAAAACATCCCGATGCCCTGGAATGAAGGTTTTACTGGCCAGCCGGGTCCTTTTATCGGGCTCGTCGTCGGCTGTCTGGCCTGTACTGCCGCTGCTGCTGTTATTCTGAAAAAGAAGCATATGCTTTGAAGCATAAGGAGTCCGTCAGGCCATGGGTAAAGGGTTAAGCCGCCACGCGGGGGCCAGTATCAGTATTTCACGCATCATTGTCCGTATGGCTTTGGTATTGACTGTTTTGGCCATTGTCATTATTTTTCTGCTGGTACAGTCGGCCGGAACGGCGAATAAGATGATGAGTGTGGAGAAGAAGGTGCTTTCCAACATTCCTTCCAACATTCTTCCGAATTATTCTGCCACAAGTTTTCGTTCCTTCGATAACCAGACGAACTTGTCCGGCTGGTTTTTCAAGACGGATGATCCGATCAGTACGGTCATTCTCGTTCACGATACCGGATCAAACCGTATGCCGTTTGATGTCGACACGGTTGATCTGGTCGAAGACCTTCTGAACGCCAAATATAACGTATTTCTCTTCGACTTGAGAAACAGCGGTGAATCCGAGGGAACGATTTCCGGTTATGGTTACCTTGAATGGCAGGATGTTATCGGCGCGATCGAGCATGTAAGGAAAATTTCGGTTACAACGAATGTCATTCTTTACGGTGTCGGATCGGGCTGCTCCGCATCCCTCCTTGCGATTGATAAGCTTCCCGACCCGGCCGAATACGGCCGGACCTATGACAAAAGCATCGAGAACCTGGCCTTCGACAGAAGTTATGTCATCGGCGTGATCCTCGACTCTCCCGCCAAAGATACCGACGATTATATAAGACCGCTGGTTCGCGAGAGCGGCGGCCTCGGAATGATCACGCAGTATACGGTGCCATACGCAATCCGAATGTCGGCGGGCGAGAGTTCGAGTCTTGATCTCTCTGCCAAAATATCGCAGCTTCCGATACCCGTTTGCATCCTGTATGGTGATCAGGACACGTTTATCGGAGCCGGAAAGATATCACAGATCGTGACGGAGAGGAAGCGTCTTCATCCGAACACCACGTCATCCTATGTTTTCTCGGGTGCGGGCTATGTCGGTTCTTACGAAACGGATCCGGCCGAATACAGGAATGACATTCTGGATTTTCTGGCCGCGAATTTTGAGTGATCACATAAACGGAGGTTTATTATGAACTGGTGGCAGGCAATTGTTTTTGGTATTGTACAGGGACTTACGGAATTTCTTCCGGTTTCAAGCTCCGGTCATCTATTGATCGCGGAGAAGCTGATGGGAATATCCGGTCAGGATCTCTTAACCTTCTATTCACTTCTGCATGTCGGAACTCTGGCCGCGGTACTGATTGTGATGCGGAAAGACATCTGGGCAATCCTGAAGAACATACTTGGCAAAACGACGTGGCTTCTCTTAATTGCAACGATTCCGGCCGTATTCTTTGCCCTTGTCTTTAAGGATTTGATCGATAAGGCATTCGGCGGTGCAACACTCGGGTTTGAATTCTTATTTACCGGTATTCTTCTTCTGGCCATTCTGCTGTTTAAGAACGGCGAAAAGGCGATTGAGAAAATGACCTGGCTTGACGCGGTCCTCGCGGGACTCGGGCAGGCCGTTGCAATACTTCCTGCCGTCTCGCGTTCGGGCGCATGCCTTTTTGCGCTTCTTTCCCGAAAGGTGAAAAGAGAGGACGCCATACGCTTCACATTTCTTATGTCGATACCGGCGATCTTAGGTTCGCTGGCGCTCGATATCAAGGATATGATAACCGGATCCTCAACGATTACTTCCGGGATGATTCTGCCGGTTACCCTGGGCATCGTATTCTCGGCCGTCTCCGGATACGCCGTCATGCGGTTTATGCTCAAGAAATTATCTCTCAAGGGGATTGCCATCTGCGGAGCGTATGTCGTCGTACTGGGCGTACTGATCCTGGTCGATCAGAACGTTACGCATGTGCTGTTGTGACAGAAGTCGGGAGAAATGTGATGGAACCGGTATTGATCCTTGGAATTGAATCATCCTGCGACGAGACAAGCTGTTCGGTTGTGTCTTCCGGCCGCACGATCCTCTCGAATGTAATTGCCTCTCAGGCGGATTTTCATTCGGCATATGGCGGTGTGGTTCCGGAGCTTGCTTCGAGAATGCACGTCGATGCGATTGTTCCGACGATTCGAAAAGCGATGACCGACGCTTCTGTGGAGTATAAGGATTTGTCCGCGGTTTGTGTTACCAAAGGGCCGGGTCTTGTCGGAGCTCTTCTGGTCGGTATATCGGCAGCCAAAGGCATATCGGAAATAACCGGATTGCCGCTGATCGGGATCGGGCACATCGAGGGACACATTTCCGCAAATTTCCTGGCGGATCCGGATCTGGTTCCGCCGTTTATGTGTCTGGTTGTCTCCGGCGGGCACAGCCATATCGTATATGTAAAAGATTACGGCAGCTATGAAATCATGGCGCGTACAAGGGACGATGCGGCGGGAGAAGCATTCGATAAGATTTCACGGGCGATCGGACTCGGATACCCGGGCGGCCCGAAAATGGACAAAGAATCTCTTGGCGGAGATCCGCACCGTTATTCTTTTCCGCGTACGAATTTTACGGATTCTCTCGACTTTTCCTTCAGCGGGGTTAAAACAGCGGCCCTTAACCTGATCAATCAGGCCGCGATGCACAATGAGGAAATAGCGAGGCCGGATTTTTGTGCGAGCTACCAGAATGCGATCGTACAGGTGCTCGTCGATCATACGGTTCGCGCCTGTAAAGAGCGCGGATGTCTTCGTCTTTGTATGGCCGGCGGTGTCAGCGCCAATTCTCAGCTTCGCGCATCCATGCGGATCGCATGCGAGAATTCCGGCATTACTTTAAGCTATCCGCCACCGGTACTATGCACGGACAATGCCGCAATGATTGCCTCTGCCGGATATTTCCGGTATATAAAAGGGGCGAGGGACGACCTTTCCATGAACGCATATCCGTCACTTTCCCTGGTTTAAGCAATTGATCGGAAACGAAAGGAGATCGATATGGCTCGTCAGAAGGGTATTAAGAGCGTCGCCGACAACAGAAAGGCGTTTCACGATTATTTTATCGAAGAGAAATTTGAGGCCGGTATCGTTCTTTCCGGTACGGAAGTGAAATCCATTCGAGCCGGGAAAATGAATTTGAAGGACAGTTATGTGCAGATCAAAGACGGGGAGATGTGGCTGATCGGCGTTCATATCAGCCCGTTTGAACAGGGAAACCGATTCAATAAGGACCCGATGCGCATGAGAAAGCTCCTGATGCACAAACGGGAAATCATCCGGCTGTTTTCGATCATCAAGCAGGAAGGATTAACGCTTGTGCCCACACAATGCTATTTCAAGGATGGCAAGGTGAAGGTGGAAATCGGACTTGCCAAAGGTAAAAAGAATTACGACAAGCGGGACGTTCAGGCAGATAAAGATGCCAAGAGAGATATACAGAGAACGCTGAAGGTACGACGGCGCGAAGAGAACGACTGAGTGCTTCCGATGTAAATCCCTCCTCCGTGTAGTATAATAAATCAATCTGTACGAAATGCCGAAAAATGCTGCGGAAGGAGGCTTTCATCCGTGATCAGTATCATTGTTCCGATATTCGGAGTGGAGCCTTTTCTTGACGTATGCGTCCTCAGCCTTATTCATCAGACATATACGGATTTAGAGATCATACTGGTTGACGACGGTTCTCCGGACTGCTGCGACAAGATCTGCGATCACTATGCGGCGCTCGATCCGCGAATCCGGGTGATTCACAAGAAGAGCAGCGGGCCGTCCGACGCGCGCAATGCGGGACTCAAGGTGGCCAGAGGCGAGTACATCGGCTTTGTTGACAGCGACGATTATGTTGCCGGAAACATGTTCTCGACACTTCTTAACCTTCTCAACGAAACGGGTTCCGATATCGCTATATGCGGCCATGCCATGACGTCCAACAGAGGAAAGCCGTATCCGTATCTTCTGTCACACAAGACCCGCGTCATGGATTCGACGGAAGCAATACGAAGAATGCTCCAGGTCGGCCAATACGAATCGTTTGTATGGAACAAGCTCTACAAGAGAGAACTGTTCGATCAGATCCGCTTCCCCTCGGGGCATCTCTATGAAGATCTGTATACCATGTATAAGATCCTGGACAAAGCCGATAAAATTGTTTACACAAAAGAGGTCAAATATTACTACCGGCAAAGACTCGGCAGCATCATTCATACGAAGTACAGCGCGAAATATTTTGATTATGTACAGGCGAGCGTTGAGGTAAGGGATTTTGTGAAGACAAAGTATCCCGGGATCTACGGCACGGCCAATTTCGCCTATTACAGAGCCAGGGCTTTCACGTTTTTAAGAATATTGACGGCGCGGCCGCAGATGCTTTTCAATCCGGAAGTCAGGCGGGAAGAGATCTACAAGTATATTCGCTATATCGTATCTGCGATTCGATAAACAACTGTTTATCTGCAAAAAAGGCTCCCCCTTCACAGACTTTATTCTCTGTGAAGGGGGAGCTTGTCCGTTTGCCTTGAGGTGGACTTTTTAAATCAGATTCCCGAAAAATCAGGACCAGGTGGTCTTGTCGGTTACTGTCTTTCTTACGACATTGATGTAACTCTTGCCGGCGTTGACCTGGATGGTTTTACCGCTCATATCGGTTACCAGAATCGGATCGTTCGGACCGGCCTTTGTCCATTTGATATCGATAAGCTTGCCCTCGGAACAATAATAGCCAATGCCGCCTTCGGTAAGATATGCATCAATTGTCGTGTCGCCGTGAGGCTGTATGTTGGCAAAAAGCGTAAAGACATTCTTTACGGCAATCTGCTGGCCGGTGGTCTCATCGATCTGCGGATCACCGTATTCGCTCTTCAGATACATCTTTGTAGCGCTGTCGTAGGTGAACGTAGAGTCGTCATTGTTGGTGGAGAAGTAGACGACCAGCTTCGTACAGCTCTTGCCGGCGGCAAGAGAGGGCGAGGATTTTGATGTGAACGCGAAGAGCGACGGAGTTTCGCCTTCAAGTGTGATTCCGAGATCCGTAATGCCGCGAAGCACATTGGCTCCGTTGGTTACGGCTGTGTGTTCGAGATCACGGCTCTTAAGCCATACGGAATCACGCCAGAAATAGATGCCCTTCGAAAGCGTGATTACGCCGTCCACAGACTGGTCGGCGCCTTTGCTGTAAATGTTGCCGTCTATATCATCCAAATGATTCGACGTAAGGAATTCGGGTACACGTCCGTTCTCACCGTAATGTATGAAAATGGAATTGGTGCCGCCCGACAAATCGCAGGCAATGATACGTGCGCTTCGCAAGGAACCCATTTCCGGCATTTTCGCGACATCCGCGAAAAGTGCCAGCATTCTCGTCTGGCCGCCTTCTGTCTCGAATTCGTAAATAACATCCGCAGATCCGATGCCGCGGGACGGCAGCGCTTCGGGATGGTTATTAATCGAAACGGAAACGGATCTCTTGCCGATATTGGCCGGGTCCATATCCTGTATGCCCGTTAACGGATTAATGGCATTCGGATTGGACGGATCAGCCGTCTCTGCTGTGATTCCCGCCGTCGTTTCGGCAGCGGTTGTTGCGGCCGCCGTAGCGGAAGTGGCGGCGGTTGTAGCTGCGGCCGTCTCGGCCGCGGCCTTTTTGGAACAGGATGATAAGCCAACGACACTCGCGGACATCGCGGCAACAATACCAAATGTCAGGATTCTCTGGATCATTATTCTTTTGTTAATCATAGCTCTCTCCTATTTGACAAGAATGATGTATTTATTCTAGCACAATTTAGTAACCATACGATTTATTTGCGGCAAAATGTGATTTTATTGAAATAAGGGGGAAAAAGAGCTATCATTATCCGTATCTGTGCTTTGAAAGCGAGGAAATCAAATGAAAATGAATGATGGCCAGCAAGCTCCGGTTCGAACACCGCAGCTTTCAGGCGTCTCAAACAGAGCGGATTATTCATCCGGCTCATACGGGAACCATTCCGGTCAGAATGATCAAAATGCATCCCACAAGTCGGAATCCACGAAGCAAAAGGTATTTAGAATTCTTTTGTGGGTGCTCATCGTAACGCTTGGTTTGAGCTTAGGCGGCGGAATTTATGTATTTCAAATGTTTGGACGGATCGGTTATTCTGCGGTAGCTGTCGTAGATCCGGACGATTACGAACTGATCGATCCGGGATCATTGGATAGTATAAACGCGGAAAGCGGAGACACAACATCCTCATGGGCGGAAGGCGGTCATACGAAGGTTTTCTATGATCCCGATTTCCCGATCAAGAAAGTTGACCAGAAGGATAAGAATGTCGAGAACATTCTTGTTTTCGGCGTCGATTCCAGAGGAACGGACGATGTCCAGTGCCGTGCCGATGCCGTTATGATCGTCTCGATCGACAACAATACCAAGACTCTGAAGCTGATTTCCCTGATGCGCGACTGCGGCGTCGAGATCGAGGGCCGTTCGAGCGCCGACAAGCTCACACATTCTTACGCATACGGCGGTGTAGGTCTTTTGATCAACACAATCAACGACAACTTTGATCTGGATGTTCAGCGTTTTGTCATGCTGGATTTCAGCAGTTCTTCAGCTCTTATCGATCTTGTCGGCGGCATTAATGTCGATGTTAAGCCGGAAGAAGTAAAGTACGCCAACCAGAGTATCAACGAAGAGAACACGCTGATGGAGACGAATGTACCATATCTTACGAGTGCCGGTGTTCAGAATCTTAACGGTATTCAGGCAATCGCCTGGTCGAGAATCCGCCATGCAGACTCGGATTTTGTCCGGACCAGCCGCCAGCGTGTCATTGCATCGGCATTGATCAAGAAACTTGCGGGGCTTAATATCGCACAGCAGCTCGCTTTTGTCGACGATTCGGTGGGCATGTTCGAGACCAATATGAGCAAGGCAGATCTGATCCGGGTGGGTACGTCGGCCATAGGACTCGTAAAGAACATGGTCGAATACAGAATTCCGGACGACGGACTCTTTACCATACAGGACAATCCGTGGATGATGATCATCAACTGGGACGAGCAGCTGCCGCGACTTCGCGAATACATATGGGGGGTGCAGTAAATGAGCAAGACAATTGCATCCGCTTTTTGTGAAACCAATCAGGCCAGAGGACTTCCGCAGGAGAACATTTTCCAGCAGAATTTTTACCGGCTTCCGGCCGATTTCAGCAGCGCGTTTATTAGAAGCACAACTTCGGAAGATCCGGTTCAGATCTATGCGGTGGCATCGGCGCAGGGAGACGACAACCGCGCCGCCATGGCGCTTCAGGAGGTCATGAAGATTGTATCCGATACCTCCCGTGATTTTGCGGGCCGTCCGGAGTTCCGCTTTGACGCGTACGTAAATCAGCTGATTACAAATACCAACAGTGCCGTCTGCAATTATTCTCTGCGAAGCCCCGGTGCACCGATTAAGGTGTCGCTTACCGCAGTCGTTCTCGAGAAGGATACGGTTCGGATCGTAAGCGTCGGGAATACAAAGGCTGTACTGATGCGTAAGGGACAGGTAATCCCGCTGACAGAGAACCAGACGGCTGCCAACCGCTATGTGCAGATGGGGGCCATTGCACCGGAAGCCGAAAGACTTCATCCCGAAAGCGATGTTCTTACACAGTATATCGGGCGTTTTCAGGAGGACGGTCCCGTTTCGCCGGATACAAGCAAGTATTTGCGGCTTATTGACGGCGACGAGATTTGCCTTCTCGGAACAGGTATCGATAAGGGCCTTACTATAACCGAGCGCGACTACATTCTGACCGGTCCGATGACACCTGCTCAGAAAGCGGCGGATCTCATTGCACATACACGCCAGAATCAGGTCCGCGGAGGACTTACGGTTCTTCATATCAGGATAGAGAGTGCGTTGGGACAGCAAAGTTATGTGCCGGTATCCGCTTATGCGGCTCCTGCAGCCGAGACGGTGACGGAAATGCAGGCGGATCCGAACGTAAGGACCACAGGCAATTTCTATACAAGACACAAGAGAATCATCCTGCCAATCGCGGTTTTCCTCGGATGTGTTCTTGCCGGATATCTTATGGTTTTCGGACTCTTCAATGTCGGAAACCTGATGAAGGCGAGCTCGAGTCCCGCAACGGATTCCAACGGTTCTGCGGTGGTTCTTTCCAAAGTCATGTATATCAACACGGATCAGGTGGCGCTCTACAGTGAAGCGACCATGCAGACGGCTCCTTCGGTATATCTGAACCGCGGAAATGTGGTTACGCTTCTTGAAAGCGGCGAGGCTCTTTCCAAGGTCACAACCGTTGACGGAGTAACCGGTTATGTTCTGACTTCGATGCTCTCGGAATCCGATCCGACGATCGGTGAGTCCGTAGCGGAGACAGGCGATCCTACTCCGATTCCGAGCCAGCAGCAGGAGACTGCCGCCACGACCGCAGGATCAACAGAATCGACGACCGCCGCATCTTCGGAAACATCGGCACCGACCGAAACATCTGTTACGGAATCAACAACATCGGAGACGACTTCCGGGACATCTGAAACAACGGCCGCCGCGACGACGACGACGGAAACCACAACCGCCGCGACGACATCCGAGACATCGGAAACGACGCAGTCCACGGAGTCCTCTGCAACCGAGACTACCGCAGCTGCGCAATAAATTCAGAATCCAAGCCACTGGGAAAAGGAGATAAAGCATTTGAGCTTTGTCTCCTTTTTGTGTGTAATCCATGGTTAGTACCGGAATGATCTGACGAATGGACAAAAAATCCGCTCCGGTAAGGATCACCGAAGCGGATTATTTTTGCTGAGGCATGATCCGGGATTATTTTACGAAGAACTCTTTATAGAGTTCGCGTACGGCATAATTGCAATATTCGTCCTTGACTCCGAACATAACCGATATCTCCGATGCGCCCTGGTTGATGATCTCTAAGTTGATGCCGGCTTTGCTGAGTGCGGACGCGGCACGCGCCGTAGTACCGACCGTGTTTGCCATCGCTTCTCCGACGATCATGACGATGGAGAGATTCCGCTTTACTTCGATTGTATCCACCTGAAGCTCGACGCTGATCCGCTCGATAATTCTGCGCTCTTTTTCGGGAAGGAATTCCTCGGAACGGATAATGATGGAGATGGAGTCAATGCCGGACGGCATATGCTCGATCGAAACACCTTCGTCCGAGATAATCCCAAGGACTCTCATGACAAACCCGACTTCCTTGTTCATCAGATACTTGCTCATATTGAGCGTACAGAAACCCTTCTGTCCGGCGATACCGGTAACAAGAGCATCGTAGTTCTTTCTTTTACGCACGATCAAGGTGCCTTCGGCCGTCGGATTGTTTGTGTTGCGGATATGTACCGGAATGCCTTTTTGATAGGCAGGGTAGAGGGCTTCCTCATGGAGGACCGAGAAACCTGCATATGCGAGCTCGCGCATCTCATCGTAGGTGATTTCGCGGATCGGGAACGGATTCTTGACCAGGGCCGGATTCACAGCATAAACCGAATCGACATCCGTCCAGTTCTCGTAAACGGAAGCATTTAATGCCGCCGACAGGATGGAACCGGTGATATCGGATCCGCCGCGCGAAAAGGTCACAACATCGCCTTCGGCCGAATAGCCGAAGAAACCCGGGAAAACACAGAGACCGTCGAGATTGGAAAGGGCCTCGAGATTCCGGTAGGATTCAGGAAGAACATGTGCACGGCCGAACTCCGAAGAAAGAAGTAGCCCTGCGACCTTGGGGTTGCAGTAATGTGCCTTATGACCGATGGAAGTAAGATACGCTGCTACAAGGCGCGCGCAGTTGTCTTCTCCGGCTGCTTTCAGGGCGTCCATGAATTTTTCGGGAACGGAACGGTCGGAGTCTTTAAGATCCGTGAGATTCTGTATTATGGACGGCATGACGCTCTCAACGGAAAGCTCCTGTGCGATTTCTTCATAACGTGAGACGACAAGGGAAAGCTCGTTGGCACCGTGACGGCCGGAGAGTCTGGCATTGGCCAGGGAGATTAAGAGATCGGTGACTTTCGTGTCGGTCTTGAATCTTTTGCCGGGGGCGGATACGACAAGAACCTTTCGGTCGGGATCGCTGAGCAGAATGTCACAAACCTTTCGGATCTGGGATGCGTCGGCAAGAGACGATCCTCCAAATTTAGATACCTTCATACGCCTTAAAACCGGGGGAATCCCCGTCCCTCCTCATGTAATTTGAATGGATTTACCTTTATCCCGTCAATTATAGTCTGTACATCTCCATTTATTCAAGTAAAATGATTTGAATTGGTATCTCATAAAGGTCTTATTTGATAAAATGAAGATAAATAGAGGATACGGGCCAAAGACCCTATCTCAAAGGAGCTCCCCCGAAGTGTTTGAAAAGTACTTTAAGCCGGACCGGGTTTATCCGAAGATGAGCGATGTTCCTTTTCGCGAACTGCGTGAGAAGGGATTGTCCGTTGCGCTTCTCGATCTGGACAATACCCTGGCCGAAGATCATGTGCATGTGCCTACCGATTATACAAGGAAAATACTCCGCGAACTTGAGGAAGCCGGGTTCACCTGCTGCATCGTTTCGAATGCCAAATCGACTCGCTCGTCCGATTTCGCCGCAATGATTCCGGTCGCCTGCATTTCCTATGCCAACAAACCGTCGCCGTCAGGAATTTATCGCGCGCTCGAGCTTTTACATGCGAAAAAAGAGGAAGCGGTTCTGTTCGGTGATCAGGTCTTTACGGATATTGCCGCAGCGAAACGTGCCGGAATCTATTCGGTTCTCGTCGAACCGTTCGTAAAGAAGGAAGTCTTTTATGTGCGTCTGAAAAGACCTCTGGAGAAAATCGTACGGCGCCTGGCACATTTTTAGAACCGTAAAGTCCATACAAGAGAAAAGCATGCCGTTCCCGTACATTTTCTTTACTCGGACACTTGCGGTTCTTGAAAGTGTCAAGTAAAATATTAGAGCATGAATTTTACTGCCTGCCGACGGAGATGCCGCGGCACATGATTTACGATATTGGAGGAGACTTTTATGATTAGTGCCGGTGATTTTAGGAATGGTCTGTGCTTCGAGATGGACAGTCAGGTTTTTCAGGTTGTTGAGTTTCAGCATGTTAAGCCTGGCAAGGGAGCTGCGTTTGTTCGTACCAAGTATAAGAATGTCAAAACGGGCAGCGTTGTTGAGAGAAGCTTTAACCCCAACGAGAAGTTCGAGTCCGCTCAGCTTGAAAGAAACGATATGCAGTATATCTATGCTGACGGTGATCTCTATTATTTCATGGATCAGAGCACATATGAGCAGCGTCCGATTGCTGCGGCCGATATCGGCGATTCCATTAAGTTCTTGAAGGAAGAGATGATCTGCAAGGTTCTTTCGTATAAGGGTCAGGTATTCGGCGTAGAGCTTCCGATCATCGTCGAGCTTAGAATTACAGAATGTGAGCCCGGCGTCAGAGGCGATACGACCAACAATGCGAGCAAGCTCGCGACCCTTGAGACCGGTGCAACCGTAAAGGTTCCGCTGTTTGTCAATCAGGATGAAGTCGTACGCGTTGATACACGTACCGGCGAGTATATTGAGCGCGCATGATCCGGTTCTTTCCAATAAGAATCGAATGATCGACCATTGCCAGCCCATCGGTTTCGAACGGTGGGCTGTTCTGCCATTCAAGTTACGGGAGTATAGGCTATATGAGTGAGAATCCGGTACCGGAGACGATCAAAGGCGAGAGATCCATGTCACAGGGATTTGTTGCTCAGTATGCGGCCGAAGCGGCTCTCGAATCGGATGGTGTCGCGTCCCTCAAACCGTCTTCCGGAGTAGCTTTAAAAGAATCAATGGGCGTCGTCCATGAGGGAAAAGGCGTGCGTGTCGTCTTTCATGAGAACGACGACGGTTTTGTGTCGATAACGGTATTTCCGATCGTCTATTATGGTATGATTATTCCTGAAGTGGCATGGTCCATACAGGAACATGTCAAGACGGATGTCGAGCGTTTCACGGGGCTTGTCGTGGAATCGGTCGACGTTCATGTATGTGGTGTAGTAACCAGGGAGGGTGCTTCGATATGAATAAACTGATGAATGCGTTCTTGGTTTTCTATTCGTTTATTCTGTCGATTCTAGCCGTCATTCTTCTTTACGGTTTCGTGGACGAGAAAGTTTTCTCCTCTCTGATTCTTTTGTTTGAAGATGTAATCAAGGACAGTGTTTTCCGCTATGTGTTCCTGATCTTTTTGATCTGCATTATCGGAACGTCGATCTGGACGGTATCTTTTACGATATTGTCGGGACGCCTGAGCAAGACCAGAATCCGTCAGACCGATATCGGAAATATTGATATCGGTGTGGACGCCATTGAGAGCATCGCTTTAAATTCGGCCAAAAGCGCGCAGGTCGGAATCAAATCCGCGAAGGCGCACGTATCCTCCGGCAAGGATGACGCCATACGTATATACCTGAATGCGGTACTCTATTCGAATGTTGAGGTTCCCGCCATGATGGCCAAAGTGCAGGAACGCATCAAGAAGGATATTGAACGGTATACGGGAATCTCGGTTGAGTTTGTATCCGTTAAAGTCAGCCGCGTTGAGCCGATTGTTGCAAAGGTTGAAAGATAAACCAGATGAAGTTATTGATATCCCGAATACTGGATCTTCTGAAAGACAGAAATGCCGGCCTGATCGGAGGAGCGGGCGGTTTTTTGCTTGCTGTTCTTCTGGTTGTGTTCGGGTTTTTGAAGACCCTTTTTATCGTGATTGTTACACTGGCCGGTTATCTGATCGGTGTTAAACTTTTTTCGGACAAGGAAAGACTTAAGAATTTTCTCGACAAAATAATTCCCCCCGGGAGGTTTAGATGAGTAGAAGAGAGGCGCGTGAATCCGCCTTCAAATTGTTGTATCAGATGGAGATGAGGAAGACAGAAACCAAGCCTCAGCGCGATCTGTTCCTGCAGGAATATCCGTTAAACGAAGCGGATGTCGCGTATTTTGACGAGCTTGTTGAAGGAGTATCTCTTCATGAGGCGGACCTTGATGCTGCGTATTCGCCGCTGTTGATCGGCTGGAAAACGGAACGCCTTCCCAGAGTGGATCTTGTCATTCTCCGGATCGCGGCCTTTGAAATTCTCATGAGAAAAGATGTGCCTGTCAGCGTATCCATCAGCGAAGCGGTCATTCTTGCCAAACGTTACAGTACGGAAGAAGCGAAAAGCTACATAAATGCCGTACTTGGTAAAATTGAACCGGGAGAAAAGGAATGAATACCGTCTATTCCGTTACGGATCTGAACCGCTACGCCGGGGAAGTTCTGTCGTCGGACCCCGTGCTCAGCAATGTCCGCGTCAGAGGCGAAATTTCGGGGCTCAAAAAATATCCTTCGGGTCATATCTATTTTTCGTTAAAAGACAAAGAGTCACAGGTGAATTGTGTTGCGTTTCGCGGAAACGCCGCACATTTTTCATTTGTCCCGGATAACGGGATGTCGGTCGTGATAACGGCGCGTGCGTCGCTCTATGACCGTGACGGCAGATTCCAGCTTGTCGTATATGATATGGAAAAAGACGGCATCGGCGATTTGTTTGCCGCCTTTGAGAGACTGAAGCTCCGGCTCGGTGACGAGGGGCTTTTCGATCAGAGTCATAAGAAAAAAATACCGGTGCTTCCCAAAAGAATCGGCGTCGTTACGTCGCCGAAAGGCGCCGTTATCCATGATATAATTCACGTATTATCGAGAAGGTTCCCGAATTTTGATCTCCTGATTTACCCTTCGGCCGTGCAGGGACAGACAGCGGCCGCGGAACTCAAAAAGGGAATAGAATGGATGAATACCGAACGGATCTGTGATGTCATGATCATAGCCCGAGGCGGCGGATCGATGGAGGACCTCTGGTGCTTTAACGATGAGGCACTGGCAAGAGCGATCTATAAATCCGAGATCCCCGTAATATCCGCGGTAGGGCACGAAACCGATTTTACGATTTGCGATTTTGTTTCGGATCTTCGGGCTCCGACGCCGTCGGCAGCCGCCGAGCTTGTGATGCCGTTGAAACCCGAACTCGAGGAAAGAATTTCGCAGAGCCGCGACAGGCTGCGAAGAACACTTCTTCACGCGGTCGAAATCCGGCGGAACAGACTTATAGGTCTCTCGGGGACCCGCACCGTTTCGGCGGTGGAGAGAAAGCTTGAATCCTCCGGGCAAAGACTTGACAGCATTCATTCCGATCTCCTGAGAGTTTTAAAGAAGCGCGTGGAGAATTCCGGGCACAGACTTGATAAGAGCATAATCAACCTCGATGCATTAAGCCCGTTAAAGGTACTGTCCAGAGGTTACAGTATTTCACAGGACGAAGAATCGGGTAAGATCCTGACATCGATTCATGAGACCGGACCGGGGCACCACATTCATATACAGCTCGCCGACGGCCATGTACTGTGTACAGCCGACCGCACAATTGAGGGAGGATATTATGAATCCTAAAGAAGAAGCTATAACCCTTTCGTTCGAAGAAGCCATGAAAGAATTGGAATCGATTGTATCCAAGCTTGATTCCGGCGATTTTTCGCTGGAAGAATCGATAACCCTTTTCCAGAAAGGTGTGGAATTGTCCAAGTATTGCAGCAGCCGTCTGGAACAAATTGAAAAGCGCGTCAGAATTCTTACGGATAGCAACGGACGTATGGAGGAGTCGGATTTTACCGATCTTCCGGATGGTTCCAAAGCTCAGGGCAGTTTCTTATGATGCCGCAGGTTTCTTTTGAAGACCGGCTGCGGGAGTATCAGGATCTTATCAATAAGAGTCTTCCTGCTGCATTTACCGGTTCCGACCGGGAGTCGGATCTTACGATCGAAGCGGCGCTTTACAGCCTTACCGCAGGCGGGAAGCGAATCCGTCCTGTTTTGATGCTGGCCGCCGCCGATATGCTTAAAGTACCTCGCGAAACGGTTATGCCTTATGCTATGGCGATCGAGATGATTCACACATATTCGCTGATTCACGACGATCTTCCCTGCATGGATAACGACGATACAAGGCGCGGAATGCCGACCTGCCACGTCCGTTATACGGAGCCGATCGCGCTTTTGGCCGGCGATGCCCTCCTGAACCGGGCGTATGAAGTCGTTCTGGAAGCAGCTTCCGACGGAGGCAGGAATCGAATGGAGGCCGCATCTTTTCTTGCCTCCATGGCGGGAGCAAGAGGAATGATCGGCGGGCAGACACTGGATATCTTATCCGAAGGAAAAATAATCCCGGAAGAACTTCTGAAGACGCTTCACCGCAAAAAGACCGGGTGTCTTTTAACCGCTCCGGTTATGATTCCCGTTATTCTTGCGGATGACGATGCGGACAAGGACTTTCTTTCGAAGAACATGAAGGATCTCTCCGCACATATCGGTCTTGCGTTCCAGATCAAAGACGACATTCTGGATGTGACATCGACAAGAGAAATGCTCGGGAAAAGTACGGGGAAAGACGCGGCCGAGAATAAATCGACATTTGTTACCCTCTACGGCCTTACGAAAGCCGGAGAGCTTCTGGAAGAAGAGAGCAGTCTTGCTTTTGATGCCCTGTCACGTATACGGCAAAAGGGATATGACACCGCATTTCTTGAAGATATGAACCGGTATCTTTTGAAACGCGAAAAATGAAACGGGGAACATCGGATGAGCGATATACTGGACAGACTTAAGGATCCTTCCGAGATAAAGAATTTGTCACAGAGTGAGATGACGGCTCTGGCGGCGGAGCTGCGCGGCGAAATTATCGATCGCGTGTCGCAAAACGGAGGGCATCTCGCGTCAAATCTGGGTGTGATTGAACTGACGATCGCACTTTTTGCCAAATTTAATTTCCGGGATGAGGACCAGATTGTCTGGGATGTCGGCCATCAAAGCTACGCCTACAAGATTCTGACCGGAAGAAGAGACCGTTTTCACACTTTGCGAAAATACGGCGGAATCGCGGGTTTCCCAAGGCGCTCGGAAAGCCCTTACGACTTTTTCGATACGGGCCACAGCAGCACATCGATTTCGGCGGCACTCGGACTCCTCCGGGCCAAGAAGCTTAAAGGAGAAAAGGGCCGCGTGATCGCGGTGATCGGTGACGGCGCCCTTACCGGCGGCATGGCCTATGAGGCACTGAACGATGCAGGACAGTTCAACGAAGATCTGATTATTATTCTGAACGACAATCAGATGTCCATCGACAATAACGTCGGCGCGCTGTCCGGACATCTGGCCTCCATGCGGTCGTCTTCACGGTATATCCATATCAAAAAGGTAATGGAGAACATCTTGCTGAAAACGCCTCTGATCGGGAAACCGCTCGTGCGTTTTATGTCGTTTATCAAGGACTCGCTCCGATTGGCGATCCGGCGCAATCATCCTGTCATTTTCGAGGATCTGGGATTCCGCTATTACGGACCGATCGACGGCCATAATATACCGACCATGCTTCGTTTTCTGGAAACCGCCAGGGATTTGAAGGAACCGGTTCTTCTTCATGTTTGTACACAGAAGGGGAAGGGGTACGAGTATGCCGAAATCTCACCGTCGCAGTATCACAGCGTAGCACCTTTCGAAATCGAGCTCGGCTGCGAGGATTGCTCGGTCAGCACATTTACCTCGGAGTTCGGGAAAAAGCTCCTGTCGCTCGCGGCGACGGAGCCGAATCTCGTTGCGGTATCTGCCGCGATGATGTCCAGTTCAGGCCTGGAGCCTTTTCAGACCCTTTATCCCGACCGCTTTTTTGACGTCGGGATTGCCGAAGAACACGCGCTCACCATGTCGGCCGGTTTGGCGGCGAACGGACTCATTCCCGTTGTGGTCCTTTACTCGACTTTCCTTCAAAGAGGATATGATCAGCTCCTGCACGATATCTGTCTTCAAAATCTGCATGTCGTGATTGCCGTGGACCGTGCGGGTATTGTCGGAGCAGACGGTGAAACACACCAGGGCCTTTATGACATGACCATTCTTCTTACCATGCCCAATATCGAAATTCTTGCGCCGCGCGATTATGCGGAACTTGCTTATTTCCTTTATTATGCTGTCTGCGAAGCAAAGGGACCGGTTGCCGTACGATATCCGCGGGCTTCCGAGAGTAAGATCTTTGCCGGTTTTTCGCATATTCCCGTATCGAAAGCACAGGTTCTGAAAGACGGTTCGGATATTACACTCCTTTCCTGCGGTTTTCTGGCGGTTGAAGTTTATGAAGCTGCCGAAATTCTTGAAAGGGACGGCATATCTGTTGAAGTGATTGATCTCCGGCGGGTTAAGCCGCTCGACGAAGAGAGGATTCTCGCTTCGGCCCGGAAAACCGGCCATGTTATTTGCTGTGAAGACGGAATGTACAATAACGGAGTCAGCGCCAGAGTCGCAGAGGTTCTCCTTAAGAACCGGGTTGAGACTTCGTTCTCTTCGGTCGGCGTAAATGACAGACCGGTTCCGGCCGGTACGCGTTCGCAGCTTCTCGAGAGGGAAGGAATGAATGCCGAATCCATCGTGAAGCTTAGTAAAGAGGTTCTCGCCCGATAAAGGATAATCCTGACGGGATCAATTGGCGTTATTTTTCCTGGCTTCGCTTATATCATGATGAAGTTTCTGCAAAATGCATGTATAATCTTTTGTATAATATGCAAAAAATTGCATATATTGGAAGATCTGAGGTAATGGGCGATGAATTTCGGCATAATTTCGAATATAGACAAGGACAAGGATTATTCTTTTGCAAGGCATGCGGCGGCCGTTATACGGGCACACGGATCGGCGGCGATCATTGATTCCGGTTATGACGGAACTTTACTCGGATCGGACCCGAACGTTACGAAGGCGCAGTATGACGAATGCGATCTTCTGTTCAGTATCGGAGGCGACGGTTCTTTTCTTTCGGCCGTTCATAATCACTACGCGAAGGACATACCGATCATCGGCATCAACTTAGGGAGTATCGGATTTCTTACGGAGATTCACCCGGATCAGTTTGAAGATGCGCTTGACCGCATTCTGGCCGGACAATACACGATCGAGAACCGGATTCAGCTTGACGTGACGGTTAAGGATAAGGACGGACGCGAAAAGGGAAGCGGAGTATGCCTTAACGATGTTGTTATCGCACGCGGTTATCTCTTGCATCTTCTGACGGTCGATCTCCTGATCGACGGGGATTATGTCGAACGGCTCTCGGGCGACGGCGTCATTCTTTCGACACCGACAGGATCGACAGCCTATTCGCTCGCGGCCGGCGGACCGATCATAAAGCCCGAACTGACCTGCTTTCTTGTGACACCGATTTGCCCGCACACGCTTCACAACAGAAGTTATGTCGTAAGCGAGGACAGTGTCGTTGAGATTCGTATGAAGGATTTCCATGAACGCCCGCTACTGTCCGTTGACGGACGAAATGACATTGAGCTCGAACCGCTTGACAGCGTTTTTGTCAGCAAGTCGGATTATCCCATGAAGATTGCCAGAATCGGTTACTCGAATTTCTACCAGACGATCCGTCAGAAGATACGCGCAAGGGGGAGTTTCTATGAAGATAGCCAAAAATGAACGCCAGGAGAGTATTCTGAAACTGATACGTTCCAAGGATATCAGCACGCAGGAGGAGCTCGTCAGCGAACTGATTGCACAGGGACTCGTTATTACGCAGGCGACTGTGTCGCGCGACATCAAGGACCTCGGCATTATCAAGGTAACATCAGCGTCCGGAAGCTCAAAATACAGCGTTCTCGACAGAACGGGTGATATCGCGCCCGGACGTCTTCTATACGTGTTTTCGCAGTCGGTGATCAGCTGCGACTGTGCGATGCATCTTGTCGTGATCAGGACTCTCCCGGGTATGGCGGCCGGTGCCGCATCGGCCCTGGATTCGATTCATCTTCCGGGTATCGTCGGATCCATCGCCGGAGACGACACAGTATTTGTCGCGACCAAGAGTCCGGAAGAAGCCGTAGCGCTCGCGCAGACAATCCGTGACATGAATGCACGTCTTAATTCAGATATATAAGGAAGTACCATATGCTGATACGAATGGACATTACCAATTTTGCTTTAATTGATAATGCTGTTTTTGAACCGCGAAAAGGATTTACGATTATCACAGGTGAGACGGGTGCCGGAAAATCGCTTCTGATCGACGCGATCGACTGCCTTAGGGGCAGCCGCGCCGGTAAGGATACCGTTCGCACCGGATGCAAGAAGGCTCAGATCGAAGCCATGTTTGACGGTGTGTCGCATCTAATAGAGAACCGCGAGCTCGAAGAATACGGTGTTCCTCCCGAAGACGATGATATGCTCCTGATCTCGCGTGAAATAACGGCGGACGGCAAATCGACGGCACGGATAAACGGGAAGATGGTACCGCTTTCGGTCCTTAAGGAATTCGGATCAAGGCTTGTCGACATTCATGGTCAGAACGACCAGCAGGCTATTTTTTCGCCGGCGATGCACATCGAACTGCTCGATCGGTTCGGGGGCGTGGCGGTAACGGATAAAGTAACCGAATACGCGTCCGCACTGACAGAGTATCGCACCTGCATTGAGGAGATCCGGAAGCTGGGAATGGATCCGGCGGCCAGAAAACGCCGTGAGGATCTTCTTTTATATCAGATATCCGAACTGCAGGAGGCTGCTTTTCGGGTAGGTGAAGAAGAAGAACTGCTTCAAAAGAAGAAGCTTCTCTCATCCGGAGAAAAGATCCGGGAAGGCTTATCGGAATGCTGTGCGATCCTGAAGAGCGAGGATGAAGGATCGGTTCCCATGCAGCTGTCGGCTGTCGAAGCGCTTCTTGCCAATATTGTCAAACTTGAGCCGGAGTTAAAAGATTCGCTTGATCAACTGAGGCAGGCGATTCAGGCGATTGAAGGAACCGGAGATGTTTTGGACGCATATCTCGACCGCGCCGAACAGCCTCAGGCTTCACTTGCCGATATTGAGGCGCGACTCGATCAACTCTTCCGCTTCAAGGTAAAATACGGGTCGACCATACCGGATATGCTTCGCTTTCTGGACAATGCGCGTGCAGAAGCCGACGAATTGAGCGGAGGCGAGAAACGCCTGGAACAGCTGCACCGGGAGCGTCTCGTGCTCGAAAAGATTCTCATGGAGAAAGCGGATGCCGTTCATAACGCGCGCAAGATAGCTTCTCTCGAGCTGTCGCGCAGCATCATTGCCGAACTTTCGGATCTTGGAATGGAAGGCGCCGTATTCTCGGTAGCCTTCTCCCAGCGGCCCCGTGACCGCTTCTTTACGAGAAACGGCTACGATGATGTCGCATTCATGATGTCGGCGAATCCCGGGGAACCGGAGAAGCCGCTCTCAAAAATAGCGTCCGGCGGCGAGGCGTCCCGGATCATGCTCGCGATCAAGACGATTCTTGCGTCGGCCGATTCGACTCCGACGCTGGTTTTTGACGAAATCGATTCCGGTATTTCGGGAAGAACAGCGACCATTGTCGCACAGAAATTGAGGCGCCTGTCGGAAAGTCATCAGGTTTTTTGCGTCACACATATGGCCCAGATTTCGGCGGCCGCCGACCGTCATTATATTATCGAAAAAGAGACGAAGGACTTAAGAACCCATACGTTGATCCGGAGTCTTGAGAAGAAGGAGCGCGAGGAAGAAGTCGCAAGACTTTTGTCCGGCGATCGTTACGACAGAACATCTCTGGATCTCGCGGCGCGTCTGATTGCGGGGCGAAGCGGGGAGTTTCTGGCTTCGGATCTGGAGGATAACGCCTGATTTACTCTGTCAGTATTTTCATATCTTCCGGAAGATCGCATACAAACTGCATTTTTTCGTGAGAAATCGGATGAATAAAGCTTAAGGAACTGGCATGCAGCGCCTGTCTCGGGATGAGAGCGTCCATGCCGGCGGACGGCATTTCCGGCGCCGGAAAATCAGAGGAAAAGGGCCCGTAGAGGCCGTCTCCGACGATCGGATGACCAAGAGATCTCGCGTGTACGCGGATTTGATGGCATCGTCCCGTTTCCAGAATAAACCGGACGAGGGATATGCCTTTATCTTCATAATACCGTTCGGTGTAATAGTGCGTTACCGACGGGTAACCGTCCTCCCGGATGATCCGGATCATAATGGAATCCGGTGCGCGGCCGATCGGAGCGTCGATCGTTCCGTCCGACGGTTCAAATGCGCCGTGAACAATTCCCAGATACTCCTTATGCATCGGGGCGTCCGAAATGACATGGTGAGCGAAGCCGTTTTTCGCGATGACGATGAGGCCAGAGGTTTCGCGGTCGAGCCGCATAACCGGGTGCAGGCGCTGGGTGGAGAGACGCTGGATCAGAGAGTCATCCATATGCTGCCAGGACGGGTGAGTGACCAGACCGGCCGGCTTATTGCATACAATCAGCCAATCATCCTCGTACAGCACGGGAACTTCGCATTCGGGACGGATTACGGCGGGTTCGAGGTCGTCTTCGTAAACCGCTTCAATCAGGTCGCCTTCCCGAACGGGATCTTTCATGCGTGCGTGCACTCCATTCACCAGGAGATCGCCGTACAGGCGGATTCTCTTGAGCATCAGGCGCGACATGTTCATTCGTTCGGTTAAAATTTCATGGGCCGGTTTCCCGTTTTCGCCCGGATGTACCGTTAGTGTAAGATGCATTTTTACTTCCGTTCGCATACGTTTCGGTTGGATTGTAAAAGCATTATACCGTAGGAATCCCGGTTTGGAAAATTAAGTTGAATCGGCTTTCCCTGCAGCGGTGCTGTTTATAATTTGCATAAAAATTATCGCAAATTGTGAGAATTTTTCCATATCTAATTGAGGATACGATTTTTTCATGATATCTTAAGCTGTGGGAGGTGAGTCAACAGTGGAAAAAACAAAACTGACTCCGGAAGAAATGAGCGCAAAGCTTGATGAAGTCCTTGCTGCGCACAAAGGGGAAGGGCAGAAAGCTTTAATGTCCGCGCTTCAACAGGCTCAGGCAATATACGATTATCTGCCGTTATCGGTGCAGAAGAAAGTATCGGCGGCTCTTGATGTTTCTGTGGCCGAAGTCTATGGGGTTATATCATTTTATTCATTCTTTTCCCTCAAACCGAAGGGTGAGACGGTTTTCACGGTATGTCTTGGAACCGCATGTTATGTAAAAGGTTCACAAAAGCTCCTGGATGAGATTGAAGGATCGATTGGGATTTCTTCAGGGGACGTTACCAAAGACGGTAAATTCTCCATATCTGCCTGCCGCTGCGTCGGTGCCTGCGGTCTTGCACCCGTTATTCTTGTAAATGATGATGTATACGGCCGTCTTACACCCGACGAGATCCCCGGCATCATCGCGAAGTATAAGGAGGCGTAAGATCATGGAATTTTATCGTGCACATGTGCTGGTATGTTGCGGAACCGGATGTACATCCTCCAACTCCGTACGGATTATGGACCGGTTTTCCGATCTTCTTCCTAAAAACGGTCTGGATAAAGAGGTGAAAGTCGTTAAAACCGGCTGCTTCGGTCTTTGTGCCGAGGGCCCGGTCGTCGTCATATATCCGGAAGGCGTCATGTATTACCGCGTTACACCGGAAGACGTTAATGAGATCATTGCCGAACATCTTCTCAAAGGCCGCTATGTACAGCGTCTTATGACTCTTACGATCGATAAACAAACCGAAGATACTCTTTCGGCCGACGACAACAATTTCTTTAAAAAGCAGATGCGTGTTGCCTTAAGAAATTGCGGTGTCATCAATCCGGAGAAAATCGAAGAGTATATCGCCCGTGACGGATATCAGGCGCTCGGAAGAATTCTCACCGAAAAGCCGGATCCGATGGAAATCATTCAGACGATTAAGGCATCGGGACTTCGCGGCAGAGGCGGCGGAGGCTTTCCCACCGGCAGCAAATGGGAGTTTGCCGCCAAAGTGCAGAACGACACCAAATACGTCTGCTGCAATGCGGACGAAGGTGACCCGGGTGCATTTATGGATCGTTCCATTCTCGAAGGCGACCCGCACAGCGTAATCGAAGCAATGACGGTAGCCGGATATTGCATCGGAGCGCATCAGGGATATGTTTATGTACGTGCCGAATATCCGATTGCCGTACAGCGCTTGACGCTGGCAATTGAGCAGGCCCGCGAATACGGTCTTCTCGGCAAGAACATTTTCGATTCCGGCTTTGATTTTGATCTGGATATCCGTCTTGGAGCCGGCGCGTTTGTCTGCGGCGAAGAAACGGCACTGATGAGATCGATCGAAGGCAAGCGCGGCAATCCGACACCCCGTCCGCCGTTCCCGGCTGTGAAGGGTCTTTTCGGAAAACCGACCATCCTGAACAACGTCGAAACGTATGCGAATATTCCCGTCATCCTGAACAAGGGCGCGGATTGGTTTTCTGCCATCGGAACAGAGCGTTCCAAGGGTACGAAGGTTTTTGCACTGGGCGGTAAAGTTAAGAATGTCGGACTGGTTGAAATACCTATGGGCACCACCGTACGTGAGATCGTTTTCGATATCGGCGGCGGCATCCCGAACGACAAGAAGTTCAAGGCTGTTCAGACCGGCGGACCTTCCGGCGGCTGCATTCCGGCGGCACTTCTTGATACGCCGATTGACTATGATAATCTGATCGCTGCCGGCTCTATGATGGGTTCCGGCGGAATGATCGTCATGGATGAAGACACTTGTATGGTCGACATCGCAAAATTCTTCCTGGAGTTCACGGTTGATGAATCCTGCGGAAAATGTTCGCCTTGCCGTATCGGAACAAAGCGCATGTTTGAAATCCTGACCAAGATCACCGACGGTACAGGTACCGTTGAAGATCTTAAGTCGTTGGAAGAGCTTGCCCTTGCCCTGAAGAACGGTTCTCTTTGTGCTCTTGGTCAAACGGCAGCTAACCCGATTCTTTCGACCATTCATCATTTCAGAAATGAATACATGGAACACGTTGTTGATAAGAAATGCCGCTGCCATGTCTGCAAGGGTCTGACGCAGTACTATATTGAGACCGATCTTTGCAAGAAGTGCGGACTGTGCGCCAAGAAGTGCCCTGTCGGATGTATTTCCGGAGTTCTCGGAAAAGAAGCCTATGTCATTGATCCGATTCAGTGCATAAAATGCGGTGCCTGCATGGAAGCATGCAAGTTCAAGGCTGTTGTGAAGAAGTAAGGAGCGTGAGATAAAGTGAACACGGTTAATGTTACTATCGACGGCGTATCAGTCGCTGTCCCATCCACATATACCGTTCTCGAAGCGGCCAAAAAGGCCGGCATCAAGATACCGACTCTTTGTTACCTCAAAGGGGTAAATGAAGTCGGTGCCTGCCGTGTCTGTCTGGTTGAGATCGAAAAGGCACGCGCTCTGGCGGCGGCCTGCGTTATGCCGGTCAGCGAGGGCATGGTCATTCATACGAACAGCGCCAAGGTTCGCGCCACGAGAAAATCAACACTCGAAATGATTCTTTCGGATCATAACCGCGACTGTCTGGCCTGCATCCGCAACCGCAACTGCGAGCTTCAAACACTTGCGGACGAGTATTCCATCCGTGGAATCACGTTCGGCGGTGTGAAAAGCCCATCCGTTTATGATGACAAATCCTATTCAATCATCAGAGACGGAAGTAAGTGCATCAAGTGCGGCCGCTGCGTCGCCGCCTGCAACAAGCAGGAAATAGGCGTGCTTTCTTTCCTGAACCGCGGCTTCGACACGAGCGTCGGTCCGGCCTATGACATTTCCATGGCGGATGCGCCCTGTATCTATTGCGGACAGTGTATTATCTCCTGCCCGGTCGGTGCTCTTCACGAAAAGGAAGAGACAGAGAAGGTCTGGGAGGCCATTCATAATCCGAATAAGCACGTGGTCATGCAGGTTGCCCCTGCCGTACGTGCGGCCATCGGCGAAGAATTCGGCTTGAAGATCGGCACACGCGCGACCGGCAAGATGTTTGCTGCCATGAATCGTCTCGGCGTCGACAAAGTTTTTGATACGAACTGGGGTGCTGACCTTACGATCATCGAAGAAGGCCACGAGCTTCTGAATCGCATCAACAACGGCGGTGTGCTTCCGATGATCACTTCCTGCTCACCGGGATGGATCCGTTTCTGTGAGTTCTATTATCCCGAATTCATCCCGAACCTTTCGAGCTGCAAGTCGCCGCACGAGATGGAGGGTGCTCTTATCAAGTCATACTATGCGGAAAAGAACGGTATCGAACCGCAGTCGATCGTTACCGTTTCCGTTATGCCGTGTACTTCCAAGAAAACCGAAGCGTCGAGAGAGCAGCTCGTTAACGAGGATGGTCTGCGGGATGTCGATATCGTTATTACGACAAGAGAGCTCGCACGCATGATTCGCGAAGCGGGAATTGATTTCAATTCGCTGCCCGACGAAGGACCGGATATGGATCTTATGGGCGAGTACACCGGTGCCGGCGTTATCTTCGGAGCAACGGGCGGAGTTATGGAAGCGGCTCTCAGAACGGTAGCCGATATCCTGGAAGAGAAGGATCTTCCGGACTTCGAATACAAGACGGTTCGCGGCGTTTCCGAGGACGTCAAGGAAGCCGAGCTTACTCTCAAGGGTATGCCGGTTAGAATTGCCGTTGCACACAGTACAGCCGGTGCCAGAAAACTCCTCGACGCGATCCGCGCGGGAACGGCTCCTCAGTATGCATTCATCGAGATCATGGGCTGCTCCGGCGGCTGCGTATGCGGCGGCGGACAGCCTCAGGTACCCGCTCAGGATCTGATGGATATCGATATCCGTGCAGAGCGCGCCAAGGCCCTTTACGAAGAGGACATGAAGATGCCCGAAAGAAAGAGCCACAAGAACAGTCAGGTTATGGAGCTCTATAAAGAATACTTAGGAGAGCCTAACGGACATCTTGCTCACGAGCTTCTGCATACACATTACGTGAAGAGAGAAATCTATCCGGAAAGCGTCGTTCAGCAGTAAGACATCTTCTAATCGGACGCGGGACAAGACAGATACTTTACAAAGAACAAAGCCGGGCATGAGGAAAAGCAATCATGCCCGGCTTATCTTTTGTCATAATCTATTAATTATTTCGAAAAAATAAGCGAAAATTTATAAAGTTTGACATTCAAATCAACAAAAGAGTTGACATATTAAGCTCTTCATTATTAAAATGATTAAAGTGCTTATTTAATAATTTGTACAGAATTTCGCAACTTGAAAATATAATATTTGGGGGTGAGTACCATAGACTGGTTATATTTAACCATTGGACTCGTCGTCGGTGTGCTGATCGGTGTCGGAACGGCGGTTTTCTATTTTCGCAAGGGTTTTTCCGCGCGTCAGAAGAAACTGCAGGAAGATATTGTTAAAGCGGATTCCGAAGCTGAAAAGCTTGTAGGCGAAGCACAAAAGACGGCTGAGAACAGAAAAAGAGAATTGCTTTTGCAGGCTAAGGAAGAAATCACAAAGGCGAAGGTTGAACTCGAGCGTGATGTACGCGAGAGAAAAGCCGAACTTGCAAAAGAGCGTCACAGACTTGAACAAAAGGAAGAGACGCTGGACAGAAAACTGGAAAATCTCGAATCGAAAGAAGATGCGCTTGACCTTCGTGTCAGCGATGTTCTCGCGATGGAAGAGCATGCACGGGATCTGGAAAAGCAAAAAGTATCCGAACTCGAGCGCATTTCAAACCTTACGGTTGAGGATGCCAGAAACCTTGTTCTTGAACAGGCTCGTCTTGAGTACAGTCATGATATGGCGGCTCTTCTGAAGCAAATGGAAGAGCAGACCAAGGAAGAGGCTGACCGCAAGGCAAAGGATATCATTGTTAATTCTATTCAGAGGTATGCTTCCGACTACGTATCCGAAGTCACCGTTTCTGTCGTTACGTTGCCGAACGACGAAATGAAGGGACGAATCATCGGACGTGAAGGAAGAAACATTCGTGCGATTGAGACGATCACGGGCGTTGACCTGATCATCGACGATACGCCGGAAGCTGTTATCCTTTCGAGTTTTGACCCTGTCAGAAGAGAGATTGCCAGACTTACCATCGAGAAATTGATCGTGGACGGACGTATCCATCCGGCCCGCATCGAGGAGATGGCTCAGAAAGCAAAAAAGGAAGTCGCACAGACCATCAAACAGGAAGGCGAGCGTGCGGCGTTTGATACGGGAATTGTCGGACTTCATCCCGAGATTATCAAATATCTCGGTAAACTCCGTTACCGTACAAGTTATGGTCAGAACGTACTGCAGCACTCCATTGAGGTATGCTGGCTGACCGGAATGATGGCATCGGAACTTGGTTTGGATGTCACATTTGCAAAACGTGCCGGACTTCTTCACGATATCGGCAAAGCTGCCGACTTTGAAATGGAAGGTTCCCACATAGAACTCGGCGCCGATATTGCACGGCGCTATAAAGAGTCCAACGAAGTGATCAATGCCATTCAGGCGCATCACGGAGATGTGGAACCGGAAACCCTGATCGCTGTCCTTGTTGCCGCGGCAGACGCTATATCCGCAGCAAGACCTGGGGCACGCCGGGAGAATCTGGAAACTTATATCAAGAGAATTCAGAAACTCGAAGAAATTGCCACAAGTTTTGAAGGTGTTGAAAAATCGTATGCGATCCAGGCCGGACGCGAAATTCGCGTTATGGTTGTTCCGGATATCGTAAGTGATGAGGATATGATTCTGAAGGCCAGAGACATCTGTAAGAAGATCGAAGAAGAGCTTGATTATCCCGGACAGATTAAAGTTAATATCATTCGGGAAACAAGAGCGTCGGAATACGCCAAGTAATTCTTCCGAAACAAACGTACGATCCTGATGAAGGCGTTTTATCCGTGATGAGAATCAAGGATAGAACGCCTTTTTTATGGTAGAATGTTAAAGAAATGCGGCAAAGACCGGAGAATCGGGGGATACTCTTGAACATACTGTTTATCGGCGACATTGTCGGCCAGCCCGGCAGACGAATACTGAAGGACCGGCTTTCGTCTCTTCGCCGCGAATATGATGTTGATGTATGTATCGCCAATGCGGAGAACGCAGCGGCCGGTTTCGGGATTACCGCCTCCATCGCCAAAGATTTATTTTCGGTCGGAGTCGATATCATAACGATGGGAAACCATACGTTTTCCAGGTCCGATGCCTTCCGTTTTCTCGACACGGACAAGAGAATTGTAAGACCGGCAAATGTGTCCCCCGCGTGGCCCGGAAACGATTACGCGATCTATGACGGCGGTGACAAGGGAAAGATTCTGATTATCAATCTTATGGGACGCATCGGAATGGATCCGTGTGATTCGCCTTATACGGCCGCAGACCGTCTTCTGGACCGCGTATCCGAGAGATATGGAACGCAAATGACCGTAGTTGACTTTCATGCAGAGGCAACGTCGGAGAAACAGGCCATGGGATATTATCTGGACGGAAGAGTCTCGCTCATAGCCGGTACGCATACGCATGTACAGACGGCCGACGAGAAGATTCTCGCCAAAGGAACCGGTCATATCTCGGATGCCGGAATGACGGGCGCTGCCGACGGTGTCCTGGGAATGGATCCGGCCGCATCCTTGAGACGCCTTGTTGAGATGCTCCCCGCCGCATATGAACCCGCCAAAGGACGGGCGATGATCAACGGCATTTATTCCCGGTTGGACCCCCAAACGGGGAAGTGCCGCTCGATCGAGCGGATTTATATTGTTGAAGAAGCTTAAAATACATAGATGAGAGGATTATTTTTACATGTTGTATGCGATGATTCTGATTTTAGCCGCGCTCGACCAAATCATTAAGTTTATCGTTACGAATCAGGTTGCCATGAACGATAGTATCCCCGTGATATCCGGATTTTTTTCGATCACGTACGTGAAGAATACCGGCGGAGCGTTCAGCTTCCTGGCTGAGAAGACTTGGGGCATATTTGTACTTGCCGGCATATCTGTAGTGGTGTCTATACTTCTCCTGATCGCCCTTTACAGACTTCGCGTCAAGAATGTTCCGTGGATCCGGTTTGCGCTTGCGCTACTTGTTGCCGGCACCATCGGGAATATGATCGACCGGATCCGTACAAGGTATGTCGTCGACTACCTGATGTTTCAATTCGGTTCCTACACGTTTCCGGTTTTCAATTTAGCCGACATGTGCATCGTCTGCGGATCGATTCTGCTGGCGGTTCTGCTGCTTTTCGACAAAAAACTTTTCCTTTCTGCCGACGCGGAAAAGAAGAACGCCAAACCGACCGGGGATTCTGCCGGTGAAGAGGAATTAGACAAATGATAACTGAATTCAAGTCCGACAAAAAAGACATACGTATCGACGCCTATATTGCGGAGATGATTCCGGAGCTGTCACGTTCCTATGCTTCGGATCTGATCTCACAGGGTCTTGTCCTGATGGACGGGAACACGGTGAAGTCATCGAACAAGGTTCGGATCGGCGCCCTGATATCCGTCGACATTCCGGAACCGGTTATTACGGATACGCAGCCGGAAAATATTCCCCTTGATATCGTATATGAGGACAAGGATCTTCTTGTCATAAACAAGCCGCAGGGAATGGTGGTCCATCCGGCTCCGGGACATTATTCGGGCACGCTTGTCAACGCACTCCTCTATTATTGCAAAGGGCAGCTTTCCGACATTAACGGTGTGATCCGGCCCGGAATCATTCATCGGATTGACAAGGATACATCCGGATTGTTGATTGCCGTTAAAAATAACGAAATTCATGAGAAAATGGCCAAAATGATCGCGGCGCATGATGTGGTCAGAAAATACCGCTGCTGTGTGTACGGCGTCGTGGATTCCGATCGCGGAACCATTGATGCACCGATCGGGCGGTCATCCGTCGACCGCCGGAAAATGGCCGTCATACCGGACGGAAAGCCGTCCATCACGCACTTTGAGGTGGTCGAACGCTACGCGAACGCGACCGATCTTTCCCTGGTCCTTGAGACGGGAAGAACCCATCAGATTCGCTCTCATCTGGCCTATATCGGTCATCCGGCGATCGGAGACCCGACATACGCACCGAGAAGACCGAACTACGGTCTTGCGGGGCAGGCGCTTCACAGCAAGGAATTGACGTTTGTGCATCCGTCAACGGGTGAGACCATCCATGTGGAAACAGAACTGCCGGCCTATTATCAGGAACTTATTGCCAAGCTTCACAGCGAGAGCATCTAAGCCTAACGAATCGGGGATGTGCGGTATTTTGAAAGATAGTATTTTGGCGAAATCAAAGAAGCTCGTGTTGAAGAGAAGCGGTGAAGACGCAAGTCTTGCGGCGGAGAAGCAAACGCCTTCGGACAGGGAATCGAAGAAACGGCGCATCGAAGGAATCCTGTTTATGATCTTGTTTCTTTTCATCGGATCCTTTACGACCATGCAGATCCGGGAGGGCATTTCCGTCGCCGAAAAGTATTCTTCGCTGAAACTCAAATACGGCAATTATCAGGTTCAGTTAGAGAACTTAGAGGCGCAGAGAGCGGATCTTCAGGCAGAGAATACACAGCTTAACGAACAGAGGGATGCCCTTGCAAATCGAATTCTAAATGAACAGGGCTATTCTGAAATGGCAGCGTCTCTTGCCCAGATCAAGGCGTTCGCGTGTCTTACCAACGTTGAAGGTGCGGGGATTACCGTTACCCTGAACGACTCCGATATCACAAGTACAAGTGATATGAACAGCCTGAGTGTCATTCATTCTCAGGACATCCAATATGTTGTAGATCTTCTGAAAGCCGCCGGTGCAAAAGCAGTCGCGATCAACGGTGAACGTATCGTCGGAACCACAGTCATCGAATGTACGGGACCGACGGTGCGCGTCAACAACAGCCGGTATCCCGTACCGTTTGTGGTAACGGCTGTGTGCAATCCGGACGAGGCTCTGGATCTTTTCGCAAAGGATTCCTATATTGCATACAGAATCGATTGCGGCGTCGAGATTGCTGTTGCTCAAAACGAGAACATTCTGATCCCGGCTTTTTCCGATACCGAAACGGTAGACAGTCTTTATGATGATTTGAAGGGAAGTGACGAGTCTTGAAGGGAAAGAGATTATCCTTATCAATCGGCGCGATCCTGACATGTATTGTTCTGGGTCTTCTGGTTTCGCTGCAGCTGAAAAACATCAACGAGAGCAATATTCAGACGACGAATGCCGAGGCCGATCTTGCCGATATGCAGGAACAGGTTATGACGATTATGAGAGAGAATTCAGATCTGTCGGCTAAGAATCAGAAACTTTCCGATTTGATCTCTTCCATGGGCGCGGAATTGTCGGGCGACAATGCTTCTCTTCAGGCCATTATGGACGAGAAGAACAGAGCGGAAGTCTTTGCGGGATTAACCGATGTTGCCGGCAAGGGAATTCAAATCACGATTGATCCCGGTGCCGATAATTCGGTGAACTCCAAAACACTTTTGCTTCTTGTAAATGAATTGCGTTCCGCGGGTGCGCTTGCGATTTCCGTCAACGAGGAGCGCATCGTCGCCATGACCGAAATGCGGGATACCGGTACAACCGACATACAGATCGTCATTAACGGGAATTCATATCCGGCAACCTCGCAATTTGTAATCAAAGCACTATATAATGAGCAAGACATCAACCGCGGTTTGAAACTGGTCGGCAGTCTGATCGAACGGCTCGGATCCGTTTCCCAGATCGTCGTAGCCTCAAGCGACGATATCCTTGTACCCAAGCTATCCGAAGACAGTCTCACCAACCGTCAGATCTGAATAAACGAAAGGAAATTTCTTTAGCCTATGTCAGATAAAGAAAATGTGTCTCTCCTTATACCCGTGACAAAGATTTCCGGATTGTCCGCCGGAAACGGAAGATTCCTTAAGATCATCGAGAACCTTATGGATGTGGAGCTCGAGGCGGCGGACGGCGGCTTTCTGTATTCCGGTACGGCCGCATCTTCCGGAACGGTCCGGAAAATCCTGAACGGTATCGATTATTTTCTAAAGCGCGGGGATGAAATCGACGAACAGACAGTTCGTTACATTTGCACACTGGCACGGGAAAACAGACTCGATTCCTTTCTCGAAAACTCTGACGAGGTGATTCTGGTTACGCCGAAAGGTAAATCCATTCGCCCGAAAACCCTGGGACAGCGTGTCTATATTGACGCACAGAAACATAATGAGCTCGTCCTTTGCGTCGGCCCTGCCGGTACCGGAAAAACATTCCTGAGTGTTACGATGGCCGTCGCCGCATTCCGCAACCGCGAAGTATCCAAAATAATACTGGCACGGCCCGCCGTGGAAGCCGGAGAACGCCTCGGATTTCTGCCGGGTGATCTTCAGGACAAGGTCGATCCTTATATGCGGCCGCTCTATGATGCGCTTCACGAACTTCTGGGAGAAGAGGCTTTTCTCCGATATACGGAAAAGGGCCTGATCGAAGTGTCGCCGCTTGCCTTCATGCGCGGGCGTACTCTGGACGACGCATATATCATTCTGGACGAAGCGCAGAATACCACTGTTGAACAGATGAAAATGTTTCTTACCAGAATCGGCATGAATACAAGGGCATCCGTCTGCGGCGACATTACGCAGGTCGACCTCCCGAGGGGCGTAAGGTCCGGGCTGACCGACGCTTCTATGCTCCTTAAAGACATCCCCGGTATCGGTATTGTTTCCTTAAGCGATACGGATATTGTAAGAAATCCGTTGGTACAAAGGATCATAAAAGCATATAATGAAAAAATAGAAAGAGGGGTAATCGACTGATGAAGCTTTCCCGACGATTAGAGAAGATAATACCGGTTGGATTTGCTGTCCTGATTTCCCTTATCACCGTTTTTCTTGTTTATTACGGATCGATCCCGGAAAGATATTCGCTTACTCCGGGTATGGTGAGCGACGTCAACATTTCGGCGACGCGATCGGTTAAGGACACGAATGAGACAAAGAAGCTTGCCGAAGAAAGCAGGAATGCCGTAGTACCGATCTCCGTGAAATCCGATGAAATATCGCAGAAAGACGTCGCGGATCTGACCAAATTTTTCTCGGCCTGCACGGATTTGAGAAACAACAATATGACGGCGAACGGCACTTATATCGAGACATATCCCGCACTAAGCGCAAGGCTGATCAAATCTGTCGAGAATTCCTTCGGATTTACCCTGACTGAAAAAGAATCCTATAAGATCGTCACTTGCGAACAGACGGTCCTTGATTATATACAGACGCAAACCGTATCCATCGCATCCCTGATTCTTACGGATAAGGTCGATGAAACGACGCTTGCACAGCGGATTGACGAGCTTACGGCGGATGTCGTGAGCAATGACAGCCTGCCGCATGTGTCGAGTGCGGATCTTGTAAAAACTCTTCTTGCAAATATTGTTAAACCCAATTCCGTATACGACTCCGCTGCGACGGAAGAAGCCCGGCAGGCAGCCTACAATGCCGTGATCAGTGATCCGGTTATGATCGAAAAGGGTTCGAGAATCGTGTCTTCGGGCGAAGTGATTACCAATGACTCCTATCAGATGCTTAAAGATTTAGACCTGATCGTCACCGATCATTTTGATTTTCAGCTTCTGGGCGGTGTCGTTATCTACTGTATCATTCTGCTCTTTGTGCTCGGAATCTACGTGAAGCAATTCGAACCGGAGTTCCTTAAGAATACAAGAGATGTGGCGGCGCTGTCACTGTCGTTTCTTCTGCCGGTTGTCTGCGGAGTGTATCTGTCGGACTTCTCCACACTTGTTTCCCCGGTCTTTTTCTTTGCGGTGATCGCCGCTACATATCTTGGCGCGCAATCCGGCATTGTGCTCGCCATTCTCCAGATGCTGATCATGCTCCCGATGTATCAATATGACATCGTGTTTGTATTTGTTTCAATCGCCGGTATATTTGTAAGTTCCATGATCGCGGGACACAGAAGCCGCAAATACAATTCGGCATCCCTGATCCTTTTGACATCGCTGTCCTGCGTACTTGCTGCCGTGGCGATCAACCAGGCGATGAAAGCAAGCCGTACGGATCTTCTGGTAAGCGCTCTTTGGGCGGTGATATCGGGATCGGTATCCGTAATCGCCTCGATCGGTTTCATGCCTATTTTCGAATTGATTTCCAATACGGTATCGCCGATACGGCTCATTGATCTTTCCCAGCCGGGAAACCCGCTTCTGAAGAGGCTGTTTGTCGAAGCTCCGGGCACATCCCAGCACAGTATGATGGTCGCGAATCTGGCGGATTCGGCGGCGGAAGCTATTGGCGCGAACGCCCTTCTGGCAAAGGTAGGCGCCTATTACCACGATATCGGGAAGCTGGAGAAACCGCAGTTTTTTACGGAGAACCAGCAGAACGGCAAGAATCCGCACGATACGCTTTCCCCGGAAGAAAGTACTGCCATTATCACCGCGCATCCGGATCAGGGCGTGCGTCTCGCGCGAAGATTCAGATTGCCTGCAAGTATTGTCAATATTATTCAGGAACACCACGGCTCGACCTTCCAGGCCTATTTCTATCATAAGGCCAAGACGCTGGCCGCGGAGAACGGACTTCCGGAACCGTCGATGACCGCCTACCGGTATCGCTGTTCGATTCCGACTTCGCGCGAATCCGCGGTCGTCATGCTTGCAGACACCTGCGAGGCCGCGATCCGGTCAACGGGAATCACGAATCTGGACGGTGCCGAGGAACTTTTCCGCAAGTTGATTAAACAGAAGATTGACCAGGATCAGCTTGTAAGTTCCGGACTCTCTTTTAATGACATTGAACTGATTATCCGCTCCTTCCTGCAGGTCTATGCAGGCTTCTTTCATGAAAGGATAAAGTACCCAGATGATTCTGTCATTCGTAAATAAACAGCGCCGCTATTCGGCCGAAAAGGTTAAAAACTACCAGGAAATATGTTCCAGGGTCATGGAAGCGGTTGCGTCACGCCCGTTTCTGGACAAGAGAATGCTTAAAAGCGGAATTGTTCTTTCCGCGACCGTCAATTTTGTCGGAACCGACAAGATCCGGCTGGTCAACCGTGAATTTCGCAGCATCAATAAAGTTACCGACGTTTTGACTTTTCCGCTTCTTGATATGAAAACGGGAAAACTTGTGTCGCCTCTTACAGACTCCGATTTTGTCCTTCATGACGATGTTAAAGAGCTGCCTCTCGGCGAGATTCTGATCTCTCTGGAAAAGGCCGGGGAGCAATCCGAAGAATACGGCCATTCCATGGAACGGGAAGTAGCTTTTCTCACGGCGCATGCGACCCTTCATCTGCTCGGATTTGACCACATGGAGCCCAAAGAAGAGAAGAAGATGATTGCCGAGCAGGAGCGTGTATTAAACGAACTCGGAATAACAAGAGAAGGTACGTCGGACGCGGCAGCGGGATCGGCGAAAGCAACCGCCGGCATTTCGGATATCGAAGAAGAAAAAGACGACGTCAGTGCCCGGGACTGGCACAAGCTCATTTTGCATTCCGGGTTCGTCGCGATCATCGGGCGTCCGAATGTCGGGAAATCAACGCTGCTGAACCGCATATCCGGTATGAAGCTCGCCATTGTCTCCGCGAAACCGCAGACCACGCGAAAAAACATCCGTTCCATCCTGAATACCGACGACGCACAGGTCATTTTCGTAGATACACCCGGACTGCATCGTCCGAAATCGGGGCTCGCCGAATTCATGGTGAATGCCGCTTTCCGTGCGGCCCAGGACGCCGACATGATTCTGATGCTCGCCGACGCAACAAAAGGCTGGCCTTCGCCGATCGAGAGAGAGGCCTGCAAGAAAGCGGGAGAGTCTCATAAAAAGGTCATTCTGGCGATCAACAAAGCGGATGCCGTGGCAAAGGAATCCCTTCTTCCTATTATTGCCCAGTACTATTCGCTCTTTCAGTTTGAAGCAATTATTCCCATTTCCGCACAAAAGGGCGACGGAATCGATGAACTGCTTAAGGAAATTACGTCACGGCTGCCGGCCGGACCGAGATATTTCCCGATCGAAGATATCACTGACCAATCGGAGAGAACACTTGCAGCCGAACTGATCCGCGAGCAGATTCTTCACTATACCAATCAGGAGATACCGCACGGCACCGCTGTTGAGATCATCAAATTCGAGGAACACAGTTCCGGAGATGCGACCGATGAATATGACCGCGAGCAGATCACGATACACGCTTCGATTATCTGTGAGAGAGATTCCCATAAAGCGATCCTTCTTGGCAAGAACGGTCAGATGATCAAGAGAATCGGCACGCGGGCGCGCGAGAATATCGAAAAGATGTGCGGCTGCAAGGTCTACCTCGATCTGCATGTCAAGGTTCGCGCCGACTGGAAGAACAAACCCGCCTTTTTGGAGGATCTGGGTTACAAGAAAGAGGACTGATCGCCATGTCCTTCCTTTCGATTCGGGGGATTGTGATCCGCTCAGTCCTTCACAAGGAAAGTGACCGGATCATCAGGATCCTTACACGCGAGCACGGAATCGTAAACGCGATCGTTCCCGGTGCCGATAAATCGGCATCCCGGTTTGCTTATTCTACGAAGCCCCTGATGCTCTGTGACTTTGTCCTGGCGAAATCACGGGATTTCTATTACTTGCGCGAATCGGAAATCGTCGAGCCTTTTCTTCAGGTACAGGAAGACATCGAGAAGCTTACCGCTTCTGCGCACATGCTGGAGATTACCTCCGATGTGTGCGTTGACCATGAATCCTCGGGCGAGATGTATCCCTTGCTTCTATACGCGCTCTATGCGCTGGCTCAGAAAGAATCGGATTACCGCTTAATCGTCAGCATATTTGAATGGAAAGTGCCGGATTTATTGGGATTCACAGCCGATCTAGGCGGCTGCAGCTGCGGAGAAGCGAGCTCGCAGTACGTGTTCTCCTTTACGTCCTGCCGCCTTTTTTGTATGAGACAGGCATGTCTTATCAAAGCGGGTAGCTATCTTTATGTATCGCAGGGCTCGGTTGACGCACTGAAATACATCTACACGGCACCGCTGGGGAAGCTTTTTCATTTTTCCGTATCCGTAAAAGTGCTTGACGAGATATCGAAGATCTCCCGACGATACCTGTGTGAGCGGCTGGAAAAGAATTACTCACGAATGGAACTGCTTGCCAATGTGCCGGTATGGAATGTTGCAAAGCCGGACGTACCGGTCGGAAATGTTGACAAGCCGGATGTACCGGTCGGTAGTGTTGACAAGCCGGCTGAACCGGATTCAGGGAAGTAAATCGAATTCTTCCGGATCGGATACGATTTGCGGATGCCAGTGCTCGGGAAAAAGTATCTGGTATTCCGGTTTCTCATAACGCTCGTCCATAAGAAACACGAAACCGGTGTCTTCCTCATTGCGGATGACACGTCCTGCGGCCTGCAGCACTTTCTCCCAGCCGGGGAATCGATATGCGAATCCGAACCCGTCCCCGAATTTTTCTCCGAAATACTGCCGCATAATTTCACGTTCGGGACAGAGAAGCGGAAGTCCGACGCCGACAATAAGGACTCCGGAAAGCCGTTCGCCTACGAGGTCGATACCTTCGCCGAAGTGCCCGCCGAGTACCGCAAACGCAAAGAGTGTCCGCGAACCGAATTGCTCAAAGCGAAGCAGAAAATCCGCTTTTTGATGACTGTTCATCGAGGGAGTCTGCGCAAGAATATCGACATTCTCCATGCCTTTTTCCATGAGACGTCCCCGTATGACTTCAGAGAGCATTTTCAAGTACGCAAAGGACGGCAGATATATGAGATAGTTGCCGGTCTTGCCGCCGGTTACGGTAAAGATCGCTTCGGCAACTTTTTCGATACTGAAATTGCGCTCCTGATAGGTCGTCTTTATTGTTTTCAAAATGCCGACAGACAGATTCTCGGGCGGGAACGGACTTGAAAGCGTGAGTGTTTTTGCATCCATCGCATTCTTTTCGCCGATCAGCATGGATGTGTAGTAAAAGGTTGGAGACAAAGTGGCGGAAAAGAAAACGGCACTGTGCTGATCGGTGATCAGCTTGTGAATTTTCGAAGAGGCGTCAAGGCAGGAGAGTGTGATCGTCAGCTCGTTTTCGAGTGCGGAAGCTGAAATTCCTTTGACGGCCTCGGCCGACAGAATATACGAATCGTCAAAATAAATCTCGATCACGGTCAGGAAAAATCTGGCGTCAAAGAAAAAGGCCAGGACATCCTTCCGGATTTGCCCGGAAGGCAGCGCGTCGAGTACCGGTCGCAGGAAGAAACAGAATTTCCACAGGATCTTATAGAGCATACGCGGAATGCTTCGGGCCCCCCGAAATTCCTGCGATGCCATAATATCTTTGGACAAAATATCCTTTTCGACCAGGGGGATGCCTTCCTCGCCCCTCAGAATGCCGTTTAAGAGGATCTGAAAGTAAGAGTATAAATCAGCCATATAACCGTCGACTTTGGCATCCATGCCCATCAGGGCTTTACGGCAGGCCGTGAGTGAGGAGAAGGTGAGGGCGGCGGAGAACATATCACGCGACCGGTCCACGAGATTGTGCGCCTCGTCTATGAGAAGTGCATGATGCATCTCCGGCTGGTTAAAGTACCGATCCAGTTTGACGCGCGGGTTAAACGCATGATTGTAGTCGCCGATCACGATATCACAGAGAAGCGAAATATCGAGCGAGAGTTCATGCGGACAAAGTTTGAACTTTAAGGCCGTTTTTATCACAAGAGCCGGGGTTATTTCATCGTACATCAGAAGAACATTGATCGCTGCGGGAAGTTTCGTATAATAATCCGCGGCATATGCGCACTGTTTCGTGTCACAATAAATCTCGGGGCACGGGCACATGCCTTCCTTGGCCTGCAAGGTGATCGATCGCAGGACAAGGCCTTTCTCGCGGAGATCCGAAAGTGCTTTCTCGGCAACGGAACGAGTCGCGGTTTTCGCGGTCAGATAGAATATCTTGTCGCATTTCCGGTGGCCGAGACTCTTTACGGCGGGAAAAAGCGTGGAGATCGTTTTTCCGATTCCGGTCGGTGCTTCGACAAAAAGCGTCGATATGTGGGAGATGGCCGAGACCACTTCATGCATAAATGCTTTCTGTCCGGGCCTTACATTGGGGTATGGGAAAGAAAGCGCGGTAATGGATTCGTCTCTTTCCTTGCGGTAGCGTACGAGGTCTTTTGCAAACGCGATGTAGGTATCGCAGGTTTTCGCGAAAAATGCCGCGGCTTCGTCTCGCTTAACCCATTTCTTTTCTTCGACAAATTTCATGGTTTCGATCGATACATATCGCAGAGACAGAAAGAATCCGGCAAGATCCCTTCTTACCTCAAAGTATAAATGCGCATAAAGCATCGCCTGCGCCCAATGAACAGGAAGCAAAATTTCACTGATATCGGTAAAGCTGCCGCTGGTTGATTTGATCTCGATCAGCGTGATCTCCGGCATTTCGCCCGGCCGGATCTGATGAATCACACAGTCAGCGCGGCCTTTTACAGAAAGCAGCAGATCACCGAAGGCGATTTCTTTGGAAAGAGTGACTTCCGTCTCGACGGAAGAAGGCTGATACTGGTTCTTCAAATCATTGAAAACACGTGTGTGAAGCCTTGTTCCCTCCGCTCCGGATATTCCGGAGAAGGTGAGGGGAGACAGGCCTCCCGTGCGATGTACATGCTCGGCCAGAGCACGTACCGATATATCAAAACGGTTCTTATCGTCTGACTTTGCCATCATAAATCTCCATGACCGGCGTATAGGAAAACAGCCTCTGAAGGGAATCCCTCAGAGGCTGTCGTCTGGTGCGGGAAACAGGACTTGAACCTGCACGACCTTGCGATCACTAGCACCTGAAGCTAGCGCGTCTGCCAATTCCGCCATTCCCGCGAACAGAAGTTATAATACCGTATGGAAGGAAAAAAAGCAAGTCTCTACCAGATAGAAAAATGATACAATATAAAAACATCATTAAATTGCAATCGAGGAAATTTTACTATGCAAATCAGTCGAAAAATTCTTGAATTCCACCGGCATATGAATGGCCGGAAAGTAGCTGTTCTGGGCGTCGGCATCTCAAATCGCCCGCTCATCCGGTATATTTATTCTTTAGGCGCGGATATTACCGCTTTTGACAAACTCCCTCAAGACGATCCGGTTCTCGCGAAGACGCGCGCCGATTTTGAAGCGGAAGGAATCCTTCTTAATTGGTCCCTGGGCGACGACTACTTGACGCCGCTTGCGGACGGTGGTTTTGATATGATTTTCCGTACCCCGAAGATGCGCTTTGACGTTCCGGAACTGAAAAGTGCCGTAGAGAAAGGGTCTGTTCTGACATCGGAAATGGAAGTCTTTATGGATCTTTGTCCCGCGCCGATTTTTGCCGTTACTGGCAGCGACGGCAAGACGACAACGACCACTCTGATCTCGCTGATCCTAAAGAACGCCGGATATAACGTATACGTCGGCGGCAACATCGGAACGCCGCTTCTCGACCGGATTGACGGTATTACGGAGAACGATATGGTCGTTCTGGAACTTTCTTCCTTTCAGCTCCTTACGATGAAAAAGAGTGCCGATGTCGCCGTTGTGACAAACGTTACTCCGAACCATCTCGATGTGCATCTGAATTATCAGGAGTACATTGACGCCAAGATGAACGTGTTCGTGAACCAGGGCTTTTCCGGCCGTCTCGTCCTGAACGGCGAAAACGAGATTACACGTTCGATGGCAGCCTTCGCAAGAGGGAAAGTGGCCTATTTTACATGGGACGGGGCGAAGCCGCTCATTGGCTCGTCATCGGAACTTTTCGATCATGCATACGTAAAAGACGGTGTACTGACTTATTTTACAGCCGGAAAAGAAACACCCGTGGTTGCAGCCTCGGAGATCATGATTCCGGGAAGCCACAATGTCGAGAATTATTTGGCGGCCATGTCCGCCGTCATGCCGTACGTCAAACCCGGGAATGTTGCCGAAGTTGCCAGGACATTCGGCGGTGTAGAACACCGTATTGAGTACGTTAGGATGGTTGACGGCGTCCGCTATTACAACAGCTCAATCGATACAAGTCCGAACCGCACCATCAATACAATGAAGGCTCTCGAGAGCCGGAACGAGCACGGCGTGATTATCGCGGGCGGTGCCGACAAGAAATGTATTTACACTGGTCTTGGATATGCTATTCTAAATGTATGTGACCGTATTGTTTTATGCGGAAGCAATGCATCGCTGATTCGTGATATTCTCGAAAAGGAATCGGACGGGCGTAAATACACGGTTGTCGAAACCGATAATTATCCGGACGCAATTCGCAAGGCCAGGGGAATGGCCGTACCGGGGGACATAGTCATACTTTCTCCCGTAGGTACGAGTTATGACAAGTTCCGGCATTTTGAAGAACGCGGTAATCTCTTTAAACAACTGGTGTCTGAGCTGTAAAACAGTAACGGAACCCCAAAGAACCACGGAGGTACGGTATGGCAATGGAATTCATGGATGCTCTGAAGAACAGGCGCTCCTATTATCGGCTGAGTGACGAGAAAATTGTACCGGAAACCAGAATTGAAGAGATTGTCAAAGACATTCTGATTCATATGCCTTCGTCCTTCAATGCCCAAAGCACGCGCATAGTTCTGCTTTTCGGCGAAGAGCACAGAAAGCTATGGAATATCACTCTTGACGCTCTGCGGGAAGTAATGGATAGAGATCGCTTTCCGGAAACGCAAACCAAGATAAGCGAATCCTTTCTTTCCGGGTACGGCACACTCCTTTATTTTGAAGATACAAGTGTTGTAAACGGACTTTCGAATAAGTATCCGCTTTATACCGCGAAATTCCCCGTCTGGTCTCAGCATACCAACGCAATGCATCAATTTGCGATCTGGACGGCTCTTGAAGCGGAGGGTCTTGGCGCTTCGCTGCAGCATTACAATCCGTTAATTGATGAAAAAATCCGCGAGGAATGGAAGATCCCGTCCGACTGGGAACTTATCGCGCAGATGCCCTTTGGGAAACCTTTGGACAAGCCTGCTGACAAGGACTTGAACGGAACCGATATGCATCTTAAGGTATTCCGCTGATTTACACACCCGGTTACCGTTTACAGGAAACCAATTAAGTGCTTGACGTATATAATCTCGTTATGTTATTTTGTAGACAGGTTTATGGTTTCTCATAAACCGCTGCACCTTCATAATTTATCGGAACGAAACACGATGAAGAGGGATATTAAGATTGAATAATCGCTGCAGAGAGCTGCTGGTTGGTGTGAAGCAGAGCGTATTATCATTCCGAACTGGCCTTGGAGTGCGCTTGTTGAAAGGTTGGCATACAGATGCCGCTTATTAGATTTAGTCGGGAGCCATCCGTTACAGTGGCAGAATATCGGGAGAATTCCCCGTATTCGGTTAAGGGCATCCGTCTATACGGATGAAGCAGAGTGGTACCGCGGAAGTTTAACCTTTCGTCTCTAGATTTAGAGACGGGAGGTTTTTTTATGCTATGAATTTTATCATAAACAAATAAAAGGGCAGGGAAGAAGAGCCGGATGACAAGGCTCTTATACAAAGCAGCGATCAAGGAGGAAAATAAAATGCATTTTGAAAGATATAGAAATTTTCCCAAGATACCGATCGAAAAGCGCCAGTGGCCGAGCCGGGAAATTACGAAAGCGCCGATCTGGTGCAGTGTCGACATGCGCGACGGCAATCAGGCGCTTGAAATACCGATGAATCTTTCGCAGAAGCTCAAGTTTTTTCAGTTTCTGGTAGATCTCGGTTTCAAGACGATTGAAATTGGCTTTCCCGCGGCCTCCGATACGGAGTTTGATTTTACGCGTTATCTGATCGATCACAATCTGATCCCGGACGACGTCGCGATACAGGTGTTGACGCAATCGCGCGAACATATCATACAAAGAACGTTTGACGCCCTTCGCGGCGCTCCGCAGGCTGTTGTGCATCTTTATAATTCGACATCTACGCTGCAGCGCGATGTCGTATTCGGGTTCGACAAAAAGCAATGTATCGAGCTTGCCGTAACCGGTGCGAAGCTGGTCCGCGATTATGTGGAAAAGGATACAAGCCGTACGAAATGGATCCTCGAGTATTCTCCGGAAAGCTTCTCCGGTACCGAGTCGGAGTTTGCCGTGGAAATCTGCGACGCTGTTCTTGAAATCTGGCAGCCGACCATCGATAACAAAGCGATCATTAATCTTCCGAATACCGTTGAGATGGCGTCTCCGAATGTCTATGCGGATCAGGTTGAATATTACTGCACGCATACGAAATGGCGTGATCAAACCATTGTTTCGATCCATCCGCACAACGACCGCGGCACAGCCGTCGCCGCATCCGAGCTCGGTATTATGGCCGGCGCAGACCGCGTTGAAGGAACCCTTTTCGGGAACGGCGAAAGAACCGGAAATGCGGATCTTATGACGCTGGGCATGAATCTTTTCATGCACGGGATAGATCCCGTCCTGGACTTTTCCGATATGAATCACATCATTGAAGTGTATGAGGAATGTACCAACATGATGGTTCCCATGCGGCATCCGTGGGCCGGGAAGCTCGTGTTTACGGCCTTCTCCGGATCTCACCAGGATGCGATCAAGAAGGGGCTCGCCAAAATGAAGGAGCATCCGGATCGCTGGGAAGTTCCGTATCTTCCGATCGATCCGAAGGATGTCGGCAGAAGTTACGATCCGATTATCCGTATCAACAGCCAGTCCGGAAAGGGCGGAGTCGCCTATGTACTCGAGACCAATTTCGGACTGTTTCTCCCGAAGAGCTTTCAGAAGGATTTCGGTGCTTTTTGTACGCAGATTTCGGATTCAAAACACAGCGAGCTCCTCCCTTCGGAAATCTTTAAATTGTTCGATGATACATATGTGAATGTTAAGGATCCGTTTGAACTCAAGACATATCGCGAAGAATCCACCGATGAAGGTCACGTCAAGGTTCAGGCAACGCTCAGAAAAGGTCTGGATACAATAACGATCGATGGCAGCGGAAACGGTTTGCTGGATGCGTTCTGTGACGGTTTCGAAAAGATCACCGGGATACCGATGTCCATTACGACATACCACGAGCACGCCATGCAAAGCGGTTCGGATTCCGCGGCTATCACATATGTGGAAATCGAGCTCGGAGATAGCAGCAAACATCTGGGCGCCGGGATATCAAGCTCCGTATCGAAATCATCGCTGAGAGCTGTTGTAAGCGCCGTAAATCGCTATATCGAAAAGAACGGTTCGAAGGACGCTGTGTAAAAGAAATTTGCAGCAGAAAAGAATTTGCAGATTGTGCATGAAGAAACCCTTGAGATCGGAACAGGCATATATGAGCGTATTGACGCCGTATGTGCCTGTTCTTTCTATTTTACCTCTTCTCAATTATGCAAAACTTACATTTTGTTTAATTCGATTTTGACATTTTAAGGCATGAATCAGTCTTCCCATTTAGCCTAATGTGATACTTAGTCAACGAAGGACAGCGCACTCTTCGTTGCTCGCTGTGGCGCTCTCGCATCCAAGGCGAGCAGCCGATCGAGTACACCGTCCCTTTTCCCCACCCCTGAAATCTGATCTATTTTCTCTACTATTTTTCGTGACTTATTCAAGAAGAAACAAGTAAAGCGCCTAGGGCGCAAGAAACAGAAACAGACAACCGAAAAGCGCCAGATTAGAGGACTTTTAGCCGATTGGCGTCGCTTTGCCAATTCGCTACGCTCATTACGCCAATCTCTCGCGCTATCGCGCTCACAGTCAGCAAAGGGATTGCGTAAGAAGCTAGATCGAGCATCCTGACTTAGACACGTTAAAGGGTCTTGTAGAGTGTCACAGTGCCATCGAAAGAAAGGAAAGTCAAATATCAATATTTTGTTCACGTCCATTTTGGAGAATATCATTATTTTGTCATTAGGGTTTGATCGAAACAAAACGCTACATTTTGTTTAATTCGATTTTGACATTTTAAGGCATGAATCAGTCTTCCCATTTAGCCTAATGTGATACTTAGTCAACGAAGGACAGCGCACTCTTCGTTGCTCGCTGTGGCGCTCTCGCATCCAAGGCGAGCAGCCGATCGAGTACACCGTCCCTTTTCCCCACCCCTGAAATCTGATCTATTTTCTCTACTATTTTTCGTGACTTATTCAAGAAGAAACAAGTAAAGCGCCTAGGGCGCAAGAAACAGAAACAGACAACCGAAAAGCGCCAGATTAGAGGACTTTTAGCCGATTGGCGTCGCTTTGCCAATTCGCTACGCTCATTACGCCAATCTCTCGCGCTATCGCGCTCACAGTCAGCAAAGGGATTGCGTAAGAAGCTAGATCGAGCATCCTGACTTAGACACGTTAAAGGGTCTTGTAGAGTGTCACAGTGCCATCGAAAGAAAGGAAAGTCAAATATCAATATTTTGTTCACGTCCATTTTGGAGAATATCATTATTTTGTCATTAGGGTTTGATCGAAACAAAACGCTACATTTTGTTTAATTGGCTATTTCAAAAAACAGGGACTTCTTTTCACAAGTCCCCGTAAAAATATTCTTAGGCTGCTGCCGGCGATGGTTCCGGAGTAACGGTTACGGATTCTTCCACGGTCCAAAGCGCTGTCTGTTCGATTGCCGCTCCGAAAGGATCTTCCTGTGTCAGATCCTGTACCTTGTCGATTCCGATGATCTGTTTGAGCTCGTCCATATTTCCGAATGGATCCAGCCAGTTCATTGTGATCACGATAACCGCAATCAGAATCAGGACCAATAATGCCGTACGGATCATGTTCTGGATTTTTATAGACCTGAAATGACGGTCAACGTGTTCTTTTGTCGTATAACCGATCAGAACGTATACTTTGCTTTTGGAAGTGCGCTTCGGCATGCGTTTTTTCTCGTTCATATAGCGTCTGTATTTATTGACGGTACGCGGAATGATGTTCTTAAAAAAACGTACGGTCGTGCGTCCGATACACCCGAAAACGCCCGATATGCGGGCTGATACGGACGTATTCCGCGTCACCTCCGCAGATTTGGCCGATGAATCGGTTTCCGGACTTCTCTTCTGTTCCATTTGGCCTCCGCTTACAATACGAATAAACTTCGTTTATTATATCACAATTCACAATTTTGTTATCCCGAACCGAACAGACGGAAGCGAACGATTGTTTGACATCGGATTTTATGAATGCTAATATAAAAGAGAAAATATTTTCTGTCTATTTGAGGCGTTATGATACGGAGGATAAGAATCGTGGAACAGAAGAACCGGTTTACGCGAAGCAACCTTGACCAGACCGTAGAAATGATATACGAATATATTGTAGATCATATCCGTGCAGACGGTTATCCGCCGTCCGTACGTGAGATTTGTTCGGGTGTCGGCATCAAGTCGACTTCTACCATACACTCGCACCTGAAGCGTCTGCAGGACCTTGGACGTATTGAATATACACCCGGTAAGAGGCGCGCGATCATTGTTCCCGAGCTACAGAACGACCATGTTACGAATCTGCCGGTTCTCGGTACGATTACGGCCGGCGTTCCGATTCTTGCTGTCGAGAATCTGGAAGGTACTCTTCCTTTCTCTTCGGATATGTTCATCGGCGGCGAACACTTTGTTCTTAAAGTACGCGGCGACAGCATGATTAACGCACATATTCTGAACGGAGATTATGTTGTCGTCAGGAAGCAGAGCGCCGCAGCAATCGGTCAAATCATCGTTGCACGGATCGAAGACGAAGCGACGGTTAAGACGCTTGTCTCCATGGACGGCCGGATGTATCTGAGGCCCGAGAATCCCGCATATGAACCGATACCTTTTGACCGTGATAACTGTCAGATTTTAGGCATCGTTTCCGGTCTCTTCCGGTCTCATATCTGATTGATGGTCTCGTAATATTCTTTTTTGTGAACTTCATTAAAGATATACTGTACCGGGATTTCCGGAATAACGGATGATATGGCGCTCTTGTAGATCAGGAGCTGTGTGTTCTCGCCGGATAATATTACGGACTGACTGTCGAATCCTACGATTCTGCCGATTCTTCTGACACCGTGCAGCAGTTCGATACTCACGGTATTCTCGTTCTTTCTGCAATTATTTAAGAATATTTCCTGCAGGTTCGCACTTTTAAAAGAATGTCCCGAATCTTTGGCACCCGGTTCATAGGAATTCGCATATGCGCCCTTCCTCTCGTTTTCTTCAAAAAAACCGGACACCTTCCTGAATGACGGCTGATGATACATAGACGAATCCTCCTTTTTTAATAATAGAAGAATACCATCCGCCCAGTCATCATTACTATATGATATATGCGTAAACCGGAATATTTTATACGGAATTAAAGGATTTTGGAATTCGTAATGGCTTTTAACACCGACGTAACGTCCTGCGGTTCAATCCACTTCACATTCTCCATGCTCCGGAACCATGTGAGCTGTCTTTTCCCGTAGTTTCTCGTTTTCTGCTTGATCAGCGCTGCGGCATCGGCCAACGGTATATTTCCTTCAAGATACTCATACAATTCTTTATATCCGATTGCCTGCATCGCGGTATGCGTTCGATTGAGACCGTCTTTTCTCAAGCGGATCACCTCTTCTAAAAGTCCGTCCTCCAGCATCCGGTCGACTCTTTCATCCATGCGTCTGTATAATTGCTCCCGATCCATGTTGATAGCAAAAAGAGAAAACGGATAGACAGGACCGTCTTTTTTCGAGACGGAATTGAAGTAATCCATGGTTTTTCCGGTTTGTCTGTAGATTTCAAGTGCCCGAATCACCCTTTTCCTGTTATTCGGATGAATCTTCTCCGCACTTTTCGGATCAACCGATACCAGTTCGTCGTAAAGGGCCTGAATACCGGCTTCTTCGCTTTCCCTTAAGAGGGATTCATGGAGATCCGGATCGATTTCGACAGGGGCAAATGTGATTCCCTGTGAAAGTGCGCTTGCATATTGGCCGGTACCTCCGCAAAACACCGGAAGAACGCCTCTTCCCAGACAATCCCGTATGGATTCGAGAGCCGCATTCCTGTACAGAGCCGTATTGTAGTTGTCCGCTGGGTCTGCGATGTCAATCAGATGATGACGAACCAGGCGCTGTTCCTCCAAAGTCGGCTTTGCGGTTCCTATATCCATCTTGCGATAGATCTGCATAGAGTCCATCGAGCAAAGCTCGCCGCCGGTTTCCCGGCATACGGACATAGCCAGAGCACTTTTGCCGCTTGCCGTGGGACCGCATATGATCGGAATAGACTTGAAGCGTCCGTTTGTTAAGGATTCGATCGGAATCATACGTCTCCCCTACACAATTCTTTTGAATTCCTTTTCGAGATCTTTCTGGGATATGCGGATCAGGATCGGTCTTCCGTGAGGACAGTGATACGGATTCTTAAGTTTGCACAAATCCGAGATCAGTCCGCGGATTTCTATTTCCGCCAAACGGTCATGACCTTTAACAGCCGCTTTACAGGCGGTTGTCGCCAGCATGAGAAGCCGCTCTTCGTCGGTTTTCGGCGTCTCTCTCCGAATGAGATCCAATGTCATGCGGAAAGCCTGTTCAGGGTTTATACTCCCGTAAACGGACGGGATTTCACGAAGTATGATCTCTTTGTCACCCATCGGCTCATACGAAAAACCTATTGATCGAATGAGTCCCTCGTTATCCAGGAGAAAAAGCATGTCCGAAGGCGTAAAGGTTATGATAAACGGCGTCAGCATCGGCTGTGACGGTATGGGTTTGTCCTTTTGCTTCTCGTGTTCCGAAAGAAGCTTCTCGAAAAGGATCTTTTCGTGTGCCGCATGCTGGTCGAGAAGGATCATGCCCGCGTCAAGCTCGAGGATGATATAGGTTGAAAAGAGTACGCCGACGATTTTGGCGCGAATAAGATCTTCAATCGCAAAGCCGTACGGAGAAAGAGGTTTCGCATCTTCCCTCTCCTTTACGGGAGACGGCGCACTTTCTTTTTCAGGCAAACCTGCAGAAACAGGCCCCGTCGCATATTCTTTAACCGAAAGATACGTCTGCACGGGATAAGAGACACTTCCCTTTTTCCGGTCGGAGTACAAAACATTTTCCTTCTCACGGGTGCCTGCGATGATCGTATCCAGTTTTTGCGCGGATGAATTCTGCCCGCTCATTGCGGCGGCCGGCGATGCTTTTTCCGGAATGACAGACGATGCCGGCACTTCGTTAAGAGTGAATGGCGCTTCGTTAAGAGTGGATTGCACATTCTTCAAAGTTGATGGTTCTTCATCCTGACCCTTATGAAAGGCATGAACATGATTTACGGAAAGCAAAGAGTTGTGTATAACATGATATACCGCTTTAAAAACTTCTCCGTCATTCCAGAAACGGACCTCCGCTTTCTGCGGGTGGACGTTGACATCGACGAGATGGGACGGAATGCGGACCGAAAGAACCAGAAACGCGTAACGGCCCTTCATAAGCATGGTTTTGTAGGCTTCGTCAATTGCGGACGTAATGGTCTTCGAGCGGATGATACGGTCGTTGATGTAGACCGTCTGCTCTCCCCTGTTCCCGCGGGCAATTTCCGGTTTCCCTATAAAACCGGAGAAGTGAAGATCATTGTAATCTTCTTCAATCGGAATACAGTCTTTGACAATATCTTTGCCGTAGACGGAGAAGAGCGACGCGGCGGGATCGTTGTTCCCGGGGCTGTGAAAAAGCTCTTTTCCCTGACTGATCAGACGGAAAGAAATATCCGGCCGTATAAGCGCAAAACGCTCCACGAGCTGTGCGATATACTGTGCCTCTGTGGCATCCTTCTTTAAGAATTTATATCTGGCCGGAAGATTGAAGAAAAGATCATTGACCTGAACACTCGTTCCCGGGGGGCCTCCCGCAGGTGCGACGCGAAGAATCTGTCCGGCTTCAAGAACGACTTCCGTACCGACATCGGCACCGGGTTGCCTTGTCCTAAGGGTCACCCTCGAAGCGGCAGAGATGCTGGAGAGCGCCTCGCCGCGAAATCCCATCGTGTGCAGGGAAAACAGATCTTCGAGCGTCTGAAGCTTGCTGGTCGCGTGACATGTAAAGGCAAGGCGGGCATCTTCTTCATCCATTCCGCAGCCGTTATCGGTGATCCGGATGAGCGCTATACCGCCGTTCATAATTTCTGCCGTGATGATTGTGGCGCCCGCGTCAATCGAGTTCTCGACAAGTTCCTTTACAACGGAGGAAGGTCTTTCGACGACTTCGCCGGCGGCGATTCCGTCCGATGTAGCGTGATCGAGTTGATGAATACGCCCCATTTTCTTCCCCCTACTCTTCTCTCGCCTTGGATATCAAGGCGTACAGACTGTTCATGGCTTCAAGCGGCGTCATGTGTGAGATGTCGAGATCCAGAAGCTCGCGGCGGATCGGATCCGTACGCTCCGAGTATTTTGTCTTCTCGAAAAGTGCCATCTGCCCTTCCATCGGTTCCGTTGAAGGAAGAACTTCGCCCAAAGCATCGTATTCAACCGGACGAACAGGTTCTCCCTTGATCCGGCGTTCCTTCTCCAGGCTTGCGAGTATGATTTTCGCCCGCGAAACGACTTCATCCGGAACTCCGGCGAGACGGGCTACCTCGATTCCGTAGCTGTCGTCTGTGCCGCCGTCGGCGATACGGTGGAGAAAAATGACTTCTCCGTCCTTCTCATCGACTTCGACATGTGCGTTGACGATACCTTCGATCTGGTTCTCGAGCATATTGAGTTCGTGGTAATGCGTCGCGAAAAGTGTCCTGGCAAAAATCACGCCCGGATCGCTTAAAAATTCAAGAATTGCCCAGGCAATGGAGAGTCCGTCGTAGGTACTTGTGCCGCGCCCGACTTCGTCGAGCAGCAAAAGGCTGTGGCGGCTCGCATTCCGAAGAATAGTCGCGACCTCGTTCATCTCGACCATGAAAGTCGACTGTCCCGAGGTCAAATCGTCGGATGCGCCGATTCGCGTGAATATCCGGTCGGCAATTCCGATATGCGCGCTTTCTGCCGGAACAAAACTGCCGATCTGCGCCATCAATACAATGAGTGCAACCTGCCGCATGTAGGTTGATTTACCGGCCATGTTCGGACCGGTAATCAGAATAATGCGCCGGTTCTCCTCATCCATAGAGGTATCGTTCGGAACAAAGCTGCCGGTCGGCAGCATTTTTTCGACGACCGGATGTCGGCCCTTTACGATCTCAAGAGAGTCCGAACGGTCGACGGCCGGACGCACATATTTTTCACGGTCGGCCAGTTCGCCGAGTGACAGAAGAACGTCGAGCGTCGCGAGAGCACTTGAAGTTGCCTGAAGCCGTGAGGATTCCTTTGAAATCTTTTCGCGGATTCCGCAGAACATCTCATATTCCAGAGAAATCAGCTTCTGCTGTGCGCCGAGGATCGTATCTTCCATGCTCTTTAATTCTTCCGTGATATACCGTTCGGCATTCGTAAGCGTCTGCTTGCGGATGTAGTAGTCCGGCACCATCGAAACACTGCCTTTGGAGACTTCCAGATAATACCCGAACACACGGGTATAACCGACCTTCATGGTACGGATTCCGGTCTTCTCCCTCTCCTTGATCTCGATGTTCATGATGAAACTCTTGCCGTCGCGCGACGCAAGCCGCAGCTGATCGACTTCCTCGCTGTAGCCGTCCCGTATAAGGCCGCCCTCTTTGATGCTGATCGGAGGATCGTCGCCGAGTGCGTCGGAAAGAAGTGTACAGATATCTTCCAATGGATCAAACATGTCCTTGATCTCACCGAAAAGACCCTTATCCAGTTTGGCTGCGAGCGAACATATATAAGGGAGCTTCATCAGCGAATTTTTAAGGGCCAGCAGATCTCTCGCATGAACGGAGCCGAGTGCGATCCGGGATGTCAGACGCTCCATGTCATGGACTCCGGTAATTGCCTCCAGTAATTCCTGACGAAGCATATAGGATTCCTTGGCTTCCTCAACCGCATCGAGTCTTGGAAGAATATCTTCGACGGTAATCAGCGGCTGCTCCAGCCAGCGCCTTAAAAGCCGCCCGCCCATTGCGGTCTTTGTAAGGTCAATCGCCCATAGGAGACTTCCCTTTCTCGATTTGGTGCGGATTGTTTCCGTCATCTCGAGATTTCTTCTCGTGGAGACGTCAAGCTCCATCGTTTCTTCTATGCGGTACACGTTGATGTTGTGGAGATGGGAAATCGGACTCTGCTGCGTGTCTTCGAGATAACATAGAAGAGCGCTTGCGGCCGAACGGTACATAAGAGCCTGTACCTGATCCATACTCCATAGATCCGACGGTTTCTTGCCGGCTCCTTTTGTATCGCTTTCGATATAATCGTTTATTTTATCCGAGCGAAAATCGGCGTCCGGCCGCACGGATATCAGTACGGGAAACTGTGTCATTGTTTTCGCATAGTAAGGGTCTTTGAGAAACGCTTCGTTGCAGATGATCTCGGCCGGCGCATAGCGTGCGATCTGGTTTTGCAGCTTTCCGGATGTATTCCCCGTAATCAGCTGTGTCGCTTCAAAGGTTCCCGTTGCCAGGTCTGCGGCGGCCAGTCCGTACTGCATACCCATTCTGTATATGGAAAGTATATAGTTGTTCTTCTTCTCTTCAAGTCCCGCAAGATCGGTGATCGTTCCCGGAGTTAATATCCGCGTGACCGCGCGCTTTACGATTCCTTTGGCCAGCGCCGGATCCTCCATCTGATCGCATACGGCGACCTTGTAGCCGTGTGCGACGAGCTTCTGCATATAGCTCTGCGCTGCATGATGAGGAACACCGCACATCGGCGCACGCTTATCAAGACCGCAGTCGCGGCCGGTCAAGGTCAGCTCCAGCTCACGGGAAGCCGTAATCGCGTCGTCGAAAAAAAGCTCATAGAAGTCGCCGAGCCGGAACATCAGAATGGCATCCGGCCACTTCTCCTTCTGCTCCAGATACTGGAGCATCATCGGCGTAATCTTGCTGCGGTCCAGCGTTTTATAGGTAAGAAGTTCCGAATCGTCGTTCATATTATGAAGCTCTCCCAGCGTCCTTCAAGCGAGTAAGGTCTGGCTCCGGTGATTCGGACGAGCGCCAGATGTCCTTCGAGGATATCACCGTTGACGGCGTCCGCCTTTTCGAGAACGGTACCGTCCGGAAGACGAATACCGTCGGCCAATGTGAAATTGACAAGCCGGTTGGATCTCGTACGGCCGGACAGGATATGGGGCGCCGTTTCGCTTCTGCCCTCGATCAGAATCTCTTCAAGGTTTCCTACGACACTTTGATTCGACTCGTAGCAGTGGCTGTTCTGAAGGTCAAGAAGCCGTGTAAAACGCTCCGTCACGACTTCGTGCGAGATCTGGTCCTTCATATCGGCAGCCGGCGTCCCCGGTCGAACCGAGTACTGAAACGTAAACGCCGCATCGAACCGGATCTGGCGCATCAGGGACAGGGTGTCTTCAAAGTCTTCTTCCGTCTCTCCCGGAAAACCGACGATAATGTCGGTGGATATCGTACCTTCCGGGAATTTCTCGCGGAACAGCATCGCCGTACGGATATATTGCTCCCTTGTATAGTGCCGGTTCATCGCCTGGAGGATCCGGTCACTGCCCGATTGCATCGGCAGATGCAGGTGCGATTCGATGTTCGGCTGCGACGCCATAATTTCGATCACGCGGTCCGAAAGGTCCTTCGGATGTGATGTCATGAAGCGAATCCTCGAGATTCCCTTGATTCCAGATGTTTCCAGAAGCAGATCGGCAAAATCCGGTGTGCCTTCCTGATCTTTCCCGTACGAATTGACATTCTGACCCAGAAGGAGAATTTCTTTATACCCTTCGGCGGCGAGATCCGTGATTTCTTTCATAATCTGCGAAAAAGGCCGCGAACGCTCGCGCCCTCTCGTATAGGGGACGATACAGTAGGTGCAGAAGTTGTTACATCCGTACATAATCGGAACCAGTGCGCGGAATTTCCTGGAACGGTCAATCGGCAGGTCCAGATCATCGGCCAGATAATCGATGCTGGAGACATCGTAGACCTTCTTTGTCTCGAAGGCGAGTTTATGAAGAAATTCCGGCAGCCGATGTATGTCCTGCGGCCCGAAAATCAGATCGACAAACGGATAGCTCTTCCGGATCTTGTCGACATTCTCGCGCTGCTTCATCATGCATCCGCAGACGGCGACGATCATTTTGGGATTTCTCTTCTTTACGGTTTTGAGGAGGCCCAGATTCCCGAAAAGCCGGTCGTGGGCGTTCTCACGGACGCTGCAGGTGTTGAATATCACAAGGTCCGCATCGTCGGTGGACGCGTCGGAAAAGGAGATCGCTTTCAGAATCCCGCTCATTTTCTCGCTGTCCGATTCGTTTAATTGACAGCCGTATGTACGGATGCTAAACGTAAACGGATAACCGCGGGTTTCGGCTTCCTCCTGATATTTTTTCTTAAGTTTCACGGAATATTGATGCTGAGCCTCAATTTCTGCAGGCCCGATTTGTACAATGGACAAAGAATACACCTCTTTTTCTTACGCTACTGCTATCATATCAGAATAACGAAGGTTTTGTGAATGCGAATTTTGCGGTACAATAGTACAAAAACTTAATCGGAGGAAAGTTCTTTGCTCAATCAACATCTTTCTTTTCCCCATCATTCAAAACATGTAATACGAAATATTCTTGAGACTGCTTTAGCGGCTATGCTTGCCGTTACGATTATAGGCTCATCCTTAGCCCCCGATGTATGGGCGGAAGGATCCGAAACCGCTACCGGAACCGAAGCGACGGCGACCGCCGCTTCTGCGCAGGCAACCGAAACGGCGGCTACCGCCGCATCCACACAGGCAGCCGGATCCGCGGCCGCCGCGGCCGATACGCCGACCGAAATCCTGAATGCCGAAGGTGTCGGTGCTCCTCAAGTCGACGGAACGGCTTATGCGCTCTACGATGTTCAATCCGGTACCTTCCTTCTCGGCTCGAATGTCGACACCCCTCTTGCTCCTGCGAGCATAACGAAGGTTATGACAATCCTCCTCGCCTTTGAGAACCTGCAGATGACCGACAAGATTACGGTAACGCGGGACATGTATGAGAGTATTCCCGACGACTACGTGCGTCTCGGTCTTGTCGAAGGGGAAGAAATTACCGTTGAAGATGCGATTTACTGCTGCCTTCTGATTTCCGCAAACGACGCTGCAATGGCACTTGCGATTACCATGGGCGGTTCGGTCGAAGGTTTTGCCGATATGATGAATGCGAAAGCCGTGGAACTCGGCTGTACACAGACCCATTTTACCAACCCGTACGGATATGCGGATCCCGAACATGTGACTTCGGCTCACGACATGGCGCTGATCATGGCGGCCGCCCTCCAAAACGAAATGTACAGCAAGATATCCACAACGGCCAATTACACGCTTCCGGCGTCAAACAAATACGACAAAACCAGAGGTCTCCAGAACGGCAACAAATTCGTATCGACAACCACCTACGCATATGAGTATTATATCGGCGGCAAAACGGGTTTTACGGATCTTTCCGGCCATACGATCGTCGCAGCGGCTAGAAAAGACGGGACTACATTAATCGGCGTCGTTCTGGGTGCATCCTCCTCCAATATCCGCTATGAAGAGCTGATCAAACTGTTTGATTTCGGATTTGAAACATACAGTACGGATATTGTAACGGCGGAGGAATTTCAAAGCATAAACGACAGTACCGTCAGTCAGATTAAATCCGGGATCCAGAATGCAGGATATGCCCTTGAAGTAACCGACGTCAAGATTACACTCGATTCCTTCTGTACAACCGAATCAAAAAGAAGCGATGGAGGCTATTCCTGCAATGTTGACCTGAGCAGCGCGGTCATCCATGCCAACCAAAGCGTGCAGGTCCTTGAACTCCCTCTTTATCACGAATATACGGACGGTTCCAAAGATCAGGTAGGCGTTCTTACGATAACGATCTGCGACGCCCAAAGTGCCGAGACCGCAGCAGAGGCGGCCGCCGAATCCGCCAAGCCGAAGGAAAGCATAGGGTCCATTCTGATCAAGGTCGGTATTGTCGTATTGCTTCTCGTAATACTCGGTCTGTGCCTTACCGTATATATCATGATGCAGAAAGAGAAAAACAGGAGAAGAAACAGGCAGAAGCCGCGGGTTCTGTAATGATCAATCGGATCGCCGCTTCACGGGAGATTCAGGTGTCCCGGGATAAGGGACAAAAAAGGCTGCCTCATCCGGCTTACACATAAGCCTTTTGAGACAGCCCATTTTTTATTGAATGAGGATTCTTAGTTCTTGTATACACGCTTGATTTTACGGGATGTCGTCTTGTCGAATTCCGTATCGCGAAGCTTCACGCTGCGGATATGCTTATACGGAACGAGCATCTCGTTGACTTTACGGACTTCCTCTTCGAGCAGTTTGCGGATCGCTGCGGGCTCGGGATTCTCTCCAAGCTTCTCTTTGACCGCGTCCTGGTTCGGGAAGATTTCGGCGGTTACGATGATGTCTTCCTTACCGTCGTCTTCGCCTGAAACGAGGGATTCGGTTATATATTCGGAGCGGGAAAGAAGCTGCTCGATCTCTTCGGGGAAAATATTCTTGCCGTTCTTGGAGATGATGACATTCTTCTTGCGTCCGGTAATGATAACGAAATTATCCTTGTCGAGGTACCCTAAGTCGCCGGTGTGGTAATACCCGTCTTCGTCGATTGCGCCTTTGGTAGCTTCTGTATTCTCATAATAACCGATCATCACGTTCGGTCCCTTGCCGATGATCTCTCCGATGCCGTTCTCGTCTTTATCGATGATCTTCACATCGACGCCCGGAAGCGGAAGTCCTGCGGCACGGTTGTTAAAATCGATATCGCGGTTGAGGGCAAGAATCGGAGCACATTCCGTAAGTCCGTAACCCTGCACGCACTCAATACCCATGTCCTGCATATCGGCAAGTATCTGTGGATTGATGCCGGCACCGCCGGAGATGATCATGCGAAGATGTCCGCCAAAGTTGTCGTGAACCGCTTTGAAGATCTGTCTTCTCCGATCAATACCGATCTTGCGGAGTGTCTTTGTCAGCTTAATGCCGAAATTAAACTTGCGTGTCGTTTTCTCGTCTGCTTTCGCCTTCTTCATAATCATTCTGTGAAACATTTCGAGCATAAGCGGAACAACGAGGATCATGGTAATCTTGGCTTCCTGCATATTCTTGGCAATATAGCGAAGTCCCTCGCACTGGGCGATGGTGCTGCCGCGATAGACCTGGCAGAGGAATCCGCAGGTGCATTCGTACGTATGATGAAGCGGCAATACAGAAAGGAACACATCGCCGGGTCCGATGTAAAGCATGGAGCACATGCCTTCAAGATTGGCTGTGATGTTATGCTGCGAGAGCATGACCGCCTTGGCCTTATCCGTAGTACCGGATGTAAACAGAAGAATCGTCATGGCTTCCGCGTCGATCGGTGCGTCAAGGAACAGACGGTTGCCTGCCTCGAGAAGTTCTCTCCCGCGTTCCAGCATTTTCCAAAAGGAATAGTTCATGTCATCTTCAACGATTTCATCCATACAGATGAAATGCTTTACCGTCGGCAGCTGATCTCGGATCTCGTCGATCACAGACTGTTTGGAGGCAGAATATATGACACAATCCGAAACGGAGCGATTGAGGAGACTTGCGATTTCGATCTTGGGAAGTTCTTTATCAAGCGGCACGACGATTCCGGTTCCGTTTGTAACAGCCAGATAGGAAACGTACCATTCGTAGCGCGTTTCGGCGAGGATTGCCACACGGCTGCCGAGTCCCATAAGGTTTGACAGCGCCGTACCGAATGCATTTACATCGTCACTGTATTCCTTGAAACTGATATTCGTATACGGTTCGCCCTTGTTCTTTTTGATCATGAAAACGGTCTTGTCCTGATACAGCTTGACACTTTGTTCAAGCATATCTCTCAGATCCTTAATTTTGCGGACTTCGTATAACGGAATATTTTTCATAACATACTCTCCTGTTCATCTGTCTGTCATTCGGTCGGATAATAGTTTGAAAATCAAGACAAATACAGTATATCTTATGACAGATGCGGTTTCAATGCTAAAGCGTCCGGTTGGCAGACGGAATCTTATACATGTCGAGGCGTTTGCGCTTCTCTTCCGGGCCTTCGACAAGGAGAGATACCGCCTGCCAGAAACGGTCCGAATGATTCATATAATAGAGGTGCGTAAGTTCGTGATACATGACATATTCGAAGAGGTCATCCGGAAGCAAATCCAGATATCCGTTTAATGAAATGTTCCCGAGAGAGGAACAGGATCCCCATCTTGTTTTCGAAAAACGTATGAAAATTCGAAGCGGCTTCTTCCCTTCGTAGGACTTTAAGAAAGACAAGGCTTTCCTTCGGACGCGGTCCGCGTGCAGCTTCTTTTCCTTCTCGTCCATCTCGGGCAGCATGACTCGGTAGTTTGACACTTGCGTAGAGCCCAAAGTGAATGAAAGAGCTGACAAAGCC
>CAZTXQ010000004.1:0-33288 GCA_964617375.1 uncultured Mageeibacillus sp.
CCAGATTCTTGACCGTATACACACCGGGCTGGTGCTCGATGATCGCCGCATTCCAAATATTCGCTATCTCGTGAGGAAAGTCGAATGTAAGTGCCCAATCCTCTACCGGCTGTGTTCCGGTGTTCGTGACCGTTATCGTTCCGTTAAAAAAGCCAGTCCATTGACTGTCTACCTTGAAATCTGCTTTTAACCCGTTTTTATCAAAGACAGTTGTACTGCCAATGTCTGCCGCCTGTACGCTGCCGCCTAAAAACGTAGTACATAACATAGCCATAACGATAAGGATTGATAAGAATTTTCTGTTCGAAATCTTCATGAAGTACCCCCTCAGAATGAACGCGATTGAACTACGAATGCAAGTTATACCGTACTAAGAAAAACAGAATGACTAAGTAGCAATTTTATGCATATATAAGCTATTCATTTGTATGTTTACCACTCAATCGAACCTGAGTCAATTTTTTTGTTATAATTTGATAACATTGATTAATTTGATTATATTGCCGTCCCATTATTGGGATACTTTTTTTCAAATCGGCGTGCTTTGAGCATGACAATGCAAGAGACGTCACAAGAACGTCCGCCGTATGAGAGAAGGCAATATCATGTCAAAAGGATGAGGAGGGTACAACAACGCCGGAAGCGCACATCAACAAGAGCCGAAAACCGTCGGGTAACAATGACGTGCGCAGGTTCTTTTTTTTTCCTGCAGTTGCTGCATTCAGAGCAGATCCTGCTTAATCTTTATGTGTACGCTTCTTATTCTCTTCCGCAATCCGTTCGTCGGTACCGGCCTTCCCGTACCGGAGAGGCATCGAGACGCGATGCCGGAATAGCGTGATCAGAGGCCCCATGAAAAACGCCGTGACCAGAGTGCCGACACCGACGACGCCTCCTAAAAGAAAACCCGTACCTGTGCACACAAGGTCGGTGGCGATTCGAATGTACTGGAATTTAACGGGGAACTTTTCTGACAGGATCAGGGCGACCGCATCATATGTCGACACGCCCAGGTCGCCGGTAAAGTAGAGCGCAGAACCAAGGCAAAGGATCAGTACGCCGACGGCAAGGAAGAGAATTCGTATGGGCAGGGACGGATCGGGAATAAGTCCGGCAAAGAACGCGGACGAGAATTCCACGATGTAACCGAGCAGAAAGATATTGATAAAGGTCCCAAGTCCGATTTTCTTCTTATCCGCGAAAAAGATCGCGACGAGCATAACGAGGTTGCATATCATATACAGCGTTCCAAAATCAATCGGAACGTGCTTGGCGATGCCGTGCATCAGAACCTGAAAGGGATCGACACCCATCACGGAAAAATTAAACATTCCGACGCTGAACCCGCTCACGGATACACCGGTCAGGGTCATCAGAACTCTCTTTGTCATTTCTTTCATAAGGTCTCCTTCGAATACGCGATTTGCGTCAAATCTTTTACAGATATGACTATATTATCCGTTAACGCTCCGCTTTGTCCATGAAATTATTCTTTATCTGCGATAGGAATGGTCGCGGGATTTGAATTTGACCGCATGAAGGCCCCCTGACAATCCCGCCTCACCCCTGTCTTCCACGTTCAAATATGTCCTCTTCGCAATCGGAACCGTCCCTTTTACACCGATCGCCGCGACCCCTTTCGGTATCTGTTGTATCCTTCGGGAAAAGAATTCCGGCAGAGATTAAGGAGCGAAGTTATGGTTATTCTACGGTATATCCTCAAGAGCATTTTCGAAAAAAAAGTCGAGGCATTTCTTCTGATCCTCTCTGTCATCGCAGCGTCGACCCTCGTGTTCACTTCTCTTCAAGTCTCGGAGTCGATGCGCAAATTAAACGCTGAATCAGCCTCGGTGGAAATTGGCAATTCGGATATCATCATCGAACCGAAAGACGACCCGAACGCACTTATGGCTGTGGACCCGAATCTGCTGTCAGCCCACTCCCAATCCTTCGAGTATGTCCTTGCCCCTTTCCGCTGCCATGTTCTTTATGAACCGACCGTCGAAGACCAGGAGTATTTCAGTGTCTGGGGTGTCTCGCTTAAAGAGATCCCGCAGTTTGCAGAATTGTCTTTTACGGGAACCAAGCCGGAAGATTTAGCCGAGGATGAGGTCATCATCAGCGCCTCGACGGCCGATCGCCTTGGGTTCTCCGAGGGTGACAGAATTGATTTGAATGTCCACGCGCATCCCGGAACGTACCGGATCGCAGGACTTGCGACATCCTCCGGCGTTTTCGCGAACGAGATGTATGTTCCCGTAATGATCATGAATAAGGACCGGCTCGACGAGATATTCGAAACCGGCGGAGTACCGAATAAGCTGTACTTAAAGCTCATCCAGCCTTCTGAAAAGGCGGAAATGATCGAAACGCTTGCCGCCTTGTATCCCGACGCGGATGTTACCGCATCCGAAGATTCGTCTCTCGCCGGGAATTCCGGATCGGATCCAACCATCTCCTTCCTGATCGTCTCGCTGTTCGCGATTATGGTCAGCGCCTTTATTATCTACACCTCGTACCGCGTAATTATGTCAGAGCGGCTATCCATTATCGGGACATTCCGGAGCGTCGGCGCAACCGGCCGGCGCATGGCCGGGATATACATCCTGGAAAGTGCCGTCATTGGCCTTCTGGGCGGTGTATTGGGCTTCTTTCTCGGTATCCCCGCATCGGCTCAGGTTCTAAAACTGAATGCGGCCGAGAGAATCAATGAGTCAAATGCCATCCCCGAAATCAATCCGGCTTTTGTTATATCGACAATCCTGTTCGCCGTCCTGCTGACCGTCCTCGCCTCAGCTTCTCCGATCATGCGGAGTTCGCGTCGTTCTCTTCGTGAGACCCTGCTCGGCGAAGGCCGTACAGACCGGGAAGCAAAACCGTTTCCCGCGCTGATCGGCATAATCCTTGTCATAGGAGGTGTGATTGTCTCGCGCCTGCTTCCCGGTGATTTTCTTTTTGCCGTAGTGGGCAGCTCGGTCACAATGACGGTCATTCTCATAGGTCTCATCCTCATGATTCCTTTTCTCCTGCGCGTCACAGGATCTCTGCTCTCCCGATTAGGCATATCTGCGGGACGAAATACCCTGGGGCTCGCCGCGGGAAATATACGCGGCAACCGGAGCCTTTGCAACAACACGATTCTTACCGGAATCGGCACGGCCTCTCTGATCTTCATATTTCTCTTAAACACATCGCTTTCGGGATCTCTCGATGACATGTTTAAAAACGATCTGACTTTCGACCTGTATCTCGTTTACAACAATGCCAGCGATACGACCGTCGCCGAGATCGGACGCGAGGCGGGAATAGAAACGGTGAGTCCCATCTATTCGACAACATCCGTACCGGTAAAAGGCAGCGATAACAAAATCAATAATCTCTACGGTATTGATGCCGAAACGTATTTCAAGAACATGAACTTCAAGTTCACCGGGGACCGGGAAGAAGCAGTTCGCCGCATGAACGAAGAGAACGGAATCCTTCTCTCAACTCGCGCCGCCTCTCTTCTCGGTATCAAGGAAGGCGATGTCCTTACACTCGAAAACGAGAATCAGTCAAAGGCATTTACGGTCGCCGGCATTTTCGAGACCATGTGGGACGGAGGTCATCTGGGTCTGATATCCAAAGAAAATTACTCCGTTCTCATGAAACCACTCGGATACGACACGCTTTTGATCAAGACGACTGACAGCGCCGAAGCCGTTCAGAACCGGCTCAAGAATATCTATCTAACCAATATCCGCTATGTGTCGACGCACGAAGAAGTCAACAAGAGAAGTGTCGATGGAGTCGCCTCCGTTTTCACGGTGCTCAAGACTTTTACCGAGGTAGCACTTATCATCAGCGTCGTCGGAATCGCAAACAACCTGATCCTCTCCTTCATTGAACGGAAAAGAACCTTTGCAATATATCGCTCGATCGGCGCCGATAAACACAGCATCGGATGTATTCTCGCCACAGAGTCCGCTCTGTGCTCCGTTGTGGCACTGGTTGTAGGATGGCTCGGCGCAACTCTTCTCTTATCGATCGTCCCGAACATTATCGCGGTCATTGTCGGACCGATACAAATCTCATACGATCCCCTGACTTTCCTGATCTTCGGTGCGTCGGCATCCTTCCTTATGATCCTCTCTGCACTTATTCCCGCAGCAAAAGCGAACTCCGAAAACCTTTTGGAAAGTATCCGGATCGACTGATTGAAAAGCAAAAAAAGCCGCATGAACGGCATGGAGGCAATGTATATGAACACTGAAATGAAAGCCGCCCCGATTGAAGTCAGAGATGTCTCGAAATCCTTTCAGATGGGAACTCTCACGATCCCCGTTCTGAACCGGATCAGTCTGAAAATTACCGAAGGAGAATTCATTTCCGTCATGGGCGCGTCCGGATCCGGTAAAAGTACGCTTCTCTATCTGATGGGCGGCCTTGACCGGGCAAGCGAAGGAACGGTTCTTCTCAACGGATTTGACTTATCTGTGATGAGTGACCGCGAGCAGAGCAGACTTCGCCGCCAGAAGCTGGGCTTCGTATTCCAGTTCTACAATCTGGTCCCGAATATGAACGTCGAGGAGAACATCCTCCTGCCGATCCTTCTCGACGGGAAATCCGCCTCTTCCTACCGCGAAAAGCTTGATGATGTACTCGGTCTCACGGGCCTCCTCCATCGGCGCAAAAACACTCCCGCGCGTTTGTCCGGCGGAGAACAGCAGCGTGTAGCGATCGCGCGCGCACTGATCCACGATCCCGAAATCATTCTGGCAGACGAACCGATCGGCAATCTCGACAGCAAAACCGGAACAGAAATCATGGAGCTTCTGCAGAAGATCAACCGGGAGCGCAGGAAGAGCATTGTCATGGTCACCCATTCCGCCGAGTCCGCAACATACGGCACGGGCATCATTCGTCTGAAGGACGGCCGTATCGTCGAAAAGAATTGAGACGTATCTCTTCTTTTTGATATACTGTCAACAGCAGGATAATTACAGAACGAACATATTCCGTTACGGCTTATCCGTCGCATACGGAATACAGTGGGGATACGTAGAAAGAGCAGTATGGGAGTTTTTGAGGAAGGTGTTGTCCTGGTCTGCGGCGACAGAATTAGAGCCGCTTTGGAAGCGCTGCTTGCGGCGCGCGGGATTCCCGTGCGCGACAATTCTCCCTATGCCGTTGTCGAATATGGATTTACTCTTCCTGAAGGCAAGACAAGCATTGTTTTCGAGTGGAACCGGATCGATAAACTGATCGGACTCTTCGGCGAAACCGCAGGGGACACCGCCGTTCCGCCGTTTCCGGTCTCCCCTGCTTCTGCAGCCGCGCCGGTCACTCCGGCCGCTGCCGCCGCTCCGACTGCTCCCGTCTCTTCCCTTTCTCCAATCGAGCCGGCTCAGCGGTCGGTAATCGGAAGAGCGGCGAACGATACACTGGAGATCCTTGCATACGGCCGGATTTGCTTTTTCGAGGCGCGGGGAAACATCACGTTCTGTGTGACTCCCGAAGGCGAATACAGGGTGAAGGAGAAGCTCTATGAGCTTGAGACCACTCTTCCCGAAGACCGCTTCATCCGCGTAAGCCGATCCTACATCGCGAACATTCAGAATGTCAGTCAGATTGTTCCATGGTTCGGCCGAAGACTCGTGCTCAGGTTCAATCATACAAAGGCGGAGGTCGAGGTATCGAAGAATTACGCTTCTTCGTTCAAAGACTTCCTCGGAATCTAGGAGGTAATATGTATCGCTTGAAGATGCTCCTTATCAATCTTCTCCTCTGCGGCAGCGTCGGATTTCTGATGCAGCTTGCCTGGATTCTGGTCTCCGGAAGATGGTCGGATTTTAATCCCGAAGCCGTGTTCGGCATGGTTTTTCTAAGCGGAATCATTGGAACCGTCTGCATGTTCGCCATTTTTTTCGTCATACTGTCCGTAGACTCGACAAAGTCCGCGGTAACGGCGATCAATATGGCGATCTGCCTCGCGCTTTTGATTCTGATTTATGTGCTTACGGGCATCGCATACAATATCTGGTCACTCGATTTGAAGTGGCTCATTATCCTCGCCTTGAGCGAGACGACCACCTTCCTTCTTACACGTCACTGGTATGAAAAAATCTGTTACTACAACAGCCGCCTCGACAGGAAGAAGAAAAGCATATCGGATCATTCCCCCAAATAAAAGGGCAGCGAAAAGGATCGGCCTCACGGCAGGCCGATCCTTTTCCAATATAAATATGCGTTTATGAGAGGCGGCATCAGCAAGCATCTTTCAAAAAGATGATCAGGCATTTCTCCATAGCAGCTCGCTCAATTTGAGATCCATTTCGAGCCGGTCGGGAGTCGTATCCTTGTCGATATACACGAACTCAATATTCATGATTCTGGCCCAGTCACGAAGCATTCCTGCGTCCACGTCATAGGACAGCACGGTATGGTGGGCACCGCCCGCCAGGATCCAGCATTCGGCGCCGGTCTCCAGGCCGTTTGCAGCTTTCCACATGACGCGTGCGACGGGAAGATTCGGCATACTCATGATCGGCTTCACACAAGTAACATCCTGTACAATCAGACGGAAATGTGTCCCCATATCGATGAGGCAGGACAGTGTCGCATCCCCTGCGGCGCCTTCAAATACAAGGCGGGCCGGCGGTTCGCGGTCGCCGATTCCAAGAGGATGCACCTCGATCCGCGGAGAATCCGCGGCGATCGACGGGCAGACCTCAAGCATATGCGCGCCGAGTGACAGACCGTTCTTAAGATCGTTCGTATAGTCTTCCATAAAGGCGGAGCGCGCTCCCATTGACTTCACAATCGCCGTCATCGCTGCGATCTTCCAGTCTCCCTCGCCGCCGTATCCGTAACCCAAAGACATCAGATCCTGCGACGCAAGACCGGGAAGCTGTCTCATGCCGTACAGATCCTGGAATGTGTTGGAAAACGCCATACAGCTCTCGCTGTCGAGCATTTTGCGGATGGCAATCTCTTCCCTGGCCTGGTATTCAACGGACGACAAGTCCCCTTCCGGAAACGCGTACTTCGATCTATACTCGGCCATCTGTGCCGAGATCTCATCCGCCGTAACCGCATTCATCACTTCGACCAGTGCGCCGACCGGGAATGTATTGACCTGCCAGCCGAACCGGATCTGGGCTTCCACTTTATCCCCTTCGGTCACGGCAACTTCGCGCATATTATCGCCGAAGCGCATGACCTTCAAAGATTTCGAGAACGCGGCGCCGGCCGCAGCCTTCTGCCATCTTCCGAGTTTCTTCTGAACCTCGGCGTCGCCCCAGTATCCCGCAATCACCTTGCGGCCTTTGTGCATGCGCGTACCGATGTAACCGTGTTCGCGGTCACCGTGCGCGGACTGATGCAGATTCATATAATCCATATCAATCCCCTCGTTGGGGATCTCGAAATTAAACTGTGTATGGAAATGGCACCACGGCTTCTGCAGGAGCCCCAGACCGTTGATCCACATTTTCGAGGGGCTGAACGTATGGCAAAACGTGACGATACCGGCACATTGATCCGCATAATTCGCCTCTTTAACCAGCGCCGTAACACCTTCTGCGGTTTTGATCGTATCTTTGTATACGAGCGGATACGGGAGGAGTCCGCCGGCATTCAAAGCGTTCACGATCTCAATACTGTTCTTCTCGACCTGCTTCAATGTCTCTTCGCCGTAAAGTTCCTGACTTCCGACAACAAACCAGAATTCATACATATTATCTTGCCTCCAAAAATTCACCGAGAGTCATTTGATCTGCATCGTTAAGATAGTCGGCAAGAAGAGCAATGCCCCATGCGCCGCCCTCAGCCGCCGTTTCAGACAGTTCGATCGGTATTCCCGTCAATTCGGACATGATGGTCTTCCCGGCAAGTCCGGATTTGAAGAAACCGCCGTGTCCGGCGAGCCTGTCGACGCGGACGTGCTCGTCTTCGGTCAGGACACGAATGCCCGACGCGAGATCCGATACGGCCGACTCCAAAGTCTCGCGCATAAAGATCTGAAGACGGGAAGGCGCTTTCAGCGCATATTCATATAGACCGTCATAGAGTTCTTTGGTCTCGATCTTCCTTCCGAAATACTCGAAGGCTTCGGCAAACAGCTCGATCCGGGGATCAATTTTCGATGTGCATTCGTTGTAGTGAACCATCGCGACATCTCTTCCGTCCGGAGTCGTTACGATATCAATCTCCCGATGAAGCCTCGATAAAGGCTTTTCGAGCACGATCATCGCGAAAATAGACGTTCCGGCACTGACGTTTCCCGTACCGGGCGCGATTGCTTTGCAGGATACCATTCCGGTTCCCGCATCGCCTTCCGGCGGGCAAAGCGCGCAGCATTCCGCCGCCATATCCGTACTGCTTCCGAAGAGATATTCTCTTCCTTCATCCGTAAGACTTCCGGCATCCTGACCGGCCGTTAAGATCTCCGGAGCAATCAGAGGCCAGTCAATCCCGGTCAGATTGCGAAACTTCCCGATAAATTCCGGATTCCATGTGCCGCCGCTGATCGGGAACATACCGCTCGCATCTCCGACGCCGATGACTTTTTTGCCCGTTAAACGCCAGTGAACATATCCGGCAAGCGTCGTGATGAATGCGATGTCTTTGACATGCACTTCATTGTTCAGAATGGCCTGATACAGATGGGCTATACTCCATCTCTCCGGAATGTTGAAATCAAAAAGGGTCGTAAGCTTATCCGCGGCTTCTTTGGTCGTGGTATCTTTCCATGTGCGGAAAGGAACCAGCAGATTCCCGTTTTTGTCGAAAACCAGATATCCGTGCATCATCGCGGAGATGCCAATGGTCGTTACCGGATCGATTTCTCTGCTAAGTCTTGATACGGCATCTCTAAGCCCTGCCTCGACATCCTCGAGTGAATACGTCCAATGGCCGTCAACCAGCCTGCTTTCCCAATGGTGGCTGCCGCTCTCCAGGACTTCGCGGTCCCGGTTGATTCTTACCGCCTTAATTCTTGTTGAACCGAGTTCGATGCCAAGTGCGGTATTTGAGTTGGAAGATTGATTCTGGTTTCTGATATGGATCCCTCCATCCTGCTAAGTATGATTATTAATTGGTTTTTTTCTTACGGGAACAAATGACACTCTGAAGGATTATGAAGAAGCAAAGCATGCCGGCACGCGTTATCTGCGGCCACCACGGATCCTGGCTTCCGATCGCGGTTACAATCAGAAGGACCGTGCCGCTCGTAAGTACGCCGAACAGAGTACCGATAATATTACCGACACCTCCGGTCAGGAGCGTACCTCCGATGATCGATGCCGCAATTGCATCCATCTCAAGGCCGGTTGCCTGTTGAACCGATCCGGATCTTGTGTGAAAGAGATACAGGAAACCGCCGATACCCGCGAGCAGTCCGCAGAGAACATGAGCGACGAACCGCGTTCTTCTGACATTGATTCCCAGCATCAGCGCACTTTGCGGGTTACCGCCGACGGCGTAGAAACTGCGTCCGAGACTGGTTCTCTTGAGCAGGAAAAAGATGATCGCAACGATAATGAGCGCTACGATAACCCCGTACTCGAGTTTGGATTGAATGAAGATGCCTTTTTTATTTACGTCTCCCAGAAACGGAATCTCAATACGTTTGCCGGAAAGTGCTTCAAAAGCCTTGTTGACAACCTGGATCTGATTGACCTCAATCAGTGCTACGAGACCTCGCCCGAGGAACATACCGGCCAAGGTGACAATGAAGGGCTGAATCTCGACGTAAGCAATCAGGAATCCCTGCACAATACCGAAGGTGAGTCCGATTGCCAGAGCTAAAAGCAGTGAAGTGAAGAAATTGAAGCCATAGTTGTTCAGGCAAACGATACAGGTCGTACAGATCAAAGCCGTGGCGCCGCCGACTGAAATATCGATGCTTCCCGTGACCATGACGATGGAAAGACCGCATGCGATGACAATAAGTGCGGAATTCTCATTGAAGAGATTGAAAAGCATCTGGATCTTCCCGAAGCCCTTGTCTCCAAGGAAAATAACCGCGAGGGCATAAATTGCGATAAAGAGAGTAATGGTGATTGTAAGAAGAAAAGACGTGTCTGTCATCTTCCCTCTGTTCAGGAGATTTTTCGGAAGCAACCGCCGTGTGGCGGTCTTGGGAGCATTATTCGACGACATAAGAATCACGCTCCTTATCTTTATTGGAATTTGCTTTCAGTGCATCTTTTCTGCTCTTAAAAAAGCTCTTGAAGACCGGAGCCTGAATTACGACCAGTACGACGATAATCGCCGCTTTGAAGACAGGCACCGCATTGGTGTTCACGTTTAAGGTGGTCAGCATGGAGGTCAGTGTCTGAATCGTGTAGGCTCCGACAATAGACCCGGTCATATTGAACTTGCCGCCGCCAAGAGAGTTGCCTCCGAGTGCGACCGCGAGAATGACGTCCATCTCAATACTCGGAACTATGGTGTAAGGATTGACCGTCTGTACCCGGCTCGACTGAATGAAGCCGGCGATGCCGACACAGAAGCCGAGAACAATGTAGGTCATAAACTTAATCATTGCAGGATTTAATCCGTTCATGCTTGAGGATTGCGCATTGACGCCTACCGCTCTCGTGTAAAGCCCCAGATTCGTTTTCCTGAGTGCGATCGCTGTGACGATAATAATGACAATCGTAATCAGAATCGGAGTCGGTATAGGAAATCCCGGAATGAAGTTGCCGTAGTACCCGAAAGATTCGACGGCTTTGGGCTTGAGTCCGCCCATTGCAAAGGAGGCAATCGAACGACCGGCCGTAAAGAGAATGAGCGTCGCAATCATCGGTTGAATATTGAATTTCGAAACGAGAAAACCGTTGAAGGCACCGCAGGCCATGCCGGCAAGACATCCCAGAAGAAGGGCGACCAGTATAGGCGCGTGAAGCGTGCTTGGCTGTGTCTCACTTCCGCAAAGGACACGCATGACAACACCGCCGGCGATCGCAACCGTCGCGCCGACGCTGATATCCTGACCGCGGGAAGAAGCGGTTACGAATGTCATTCCGATAGCCAGAATGACCAGCTCTGTCGCGTTGTTCATAATATTGATCAGATTACCGATCAGAACCGGATTGTTATTGCTGTCACTGCCCATGGTGATTTTCAGAAAACCCGGATTGATGAACAGATTTATTAGTATAAGGATAATAAGAAACGCACAGGGGATAAATAAACTGTGCTTCACAATCGCCCGGATCACCTGAACCGGTCGACCGGAACGAATACTGCTCTGATTACTCATCATGTCTCGTTGTCCCTCCTGCGATGGTGTGCATTACTTTGTCCTGCGTCATATCCTCGCCATGCAACTCCCCGACGATGTTCAGATCCCTCATTACGATAAGTCTGGAACATGTACGAAGCATTTCCTCAATTTCTGACGAAATGAAGGTAATACTCATACCTTCGGATGCCAGCTTAAGAACAAGCTTTTGAATGTCAACTTTGGTACCGATGTCGATTCCACGGGTAGGCTCATCCAGAATCAGATAATCCGGATGCGTCAGAAGCCATCGCGCGAGAATAACCTTCTGCTGGTTTCCTCCGGATAATGAACTGATCGGAGTATCGGCCGATGCGGTCTTGATCCCTAAGAGCTTGATGTACTCGTCAGCAAAGGCCTGTGCCTGCGCCTTCGTAAAAGGTCTAAAGAATCCGCGCATAACCTGCAAGGCGAGAATAATATTCTCTCTTACGGATAAGTCACCGATAATGCCGTCACGTTTACGGTCTTCCGACAAATAGCCGATACCCTTCTTCATGGCTTTCAGAGGGGTAATACCCGTAAGCTCTTCGCCCTTAATCCGGATCTTGCCGGCAGAAACACGATCCGCTCCGAATATGGCGCGAACGCATTCGCTGCGTCCCGATCCAAGAAGACCCGCAAAACCGGTGACTTCACCCTTGCACGTCCTAAAATCAAATGGCTTGACGCCGGAATCACTCGACAATCCGAGTGTTTCTATGACGGCCTCTTCGTTTGCAGCAGCGGCGCATTGTGTTTCGTTATGCAGATTCGACAGGTCTCCGAGCTCTTTACCGAGCATCTTCGCAACAAGTGCGACACGCGGCAGATCTTTAATCTGGTACTCGCCAACAAGCTCTCCATTGCGAAGAACGGTGATCTTGTCGCAGACCTCATAAACCTGATCCAAAAAGTGCGTAACAAATATGATGCCGACACCTTTGGATTTCAAATCGCGCATAAGCTTGAACAGCTTCGCGACTTCCTGATCGTCAAGTGACGAGGTCGGTTCGTCGAGTATCAGAACCTTGCATTCCATATCAATGGCCCTGGCAATTGCAACCATCTGCTGCACGGCAATCGAACAACTTGATAATTGCTGCGTTGCCTTTGCGGGAATGCCCAGTTCTTTCAGTATTTTTTCGGTCTTTGCGATCCGTGTTTTCCAATGTACTATTACCTCATTCGTCCTGCCGATAAACATGTTCTCGGCCACGGTGAGGTTCGGGCATAGTGTAATTTCCTGATACACCGTGCTGATTCCTTGTTTTTGTGCTTCCTCCGGTGATTTGATTACGATGGGTTTCTCTGAACCCGCAAGATAAATTTCACCGTGGTCTTTAGCATATACTCCGGTCAGTACTTTGATCAGAGTGGACTTTCCGGCTCCGTTCTCACCCATCAATGCATGGATTTCACCCTCTTGCAACGTGAAATCCACATTCTGCAAGGCACGGACACCCGGAAAAAGCTTATAAATACCGCGCATTTCAAGTAGTTTTCTCTGCATTTTCTAAATCATTCCTCCGCCTTGATGTCCAATAATATTCCGATAAATTACATAAAAGCACGGCGCTAAGTTTGCGGACGATTCCACTCCCTCAGCGCCGCGCATTGTTTCAAACAACATCTAGTGCAAGTTCAAAGGTTCAATGGCAATTTCTGTTATAGCAGATTAATAGGAACGGGCGTCAACAACAGCCTGTGTGATCGTTTCCGTATCAAACATTTCTTCGTCGATGTATACGTTCTTCTCAATGGTCTCACCCTTTTCAAGGCTCTGGATCAAAGTGACGAGACGTGTTCCATGAAGAGGATTGCACTCGACATCAAGATTGAACTTGCCGTCAAATACGTACTGAAGAGCCCACTTGTTGGCGTCAAAAGCGATAACCTTAACGTCACCGGTCTTGCCGTAGGTGATACCGGCAGCATCCATAGCCGCGCAAGCGCCACGAGCCATGTTGTCATTCTCGGCATAAATAACGTTGAATTCTGTACCGGCAGCGATGAGATCAGCGACAGCCTGCTTGGCAAGTGTCTCGTCCCAGCCCTTCATGTTCTGATTGAAAACGATATCCCATCCGTTGGCTTTTGCACCGTCTTCGATTGCCTTGGAACGGCCGAGCTGTGCGGAAGAACCAGTGTCTCCGCCGAGAACGACGATCTTAGCATCGGCAACAGCCTGCGCCTTCAGCCAGTCAACGGCCTTCTGGCCTTCGGCTTCGAAGTTGGAGCAAACCATAGCGGTGTAGAGATCTTCGGTCAGATCAAGCTTACGGTCAACCATGATGAGCGGGATTCCCGCTGCCTTGGCAGACTTGGCAACATCTTCCCAGCCGGCAGACTGGAGACCGAGAATAATGAGATAGTCGACTTCTTCCTGAATGAGCTGCTGTGCTTCTGCGATCTGCTTGGCATGATCACCTTCGCCGAAGACCATCTTGGTCTCGAAACCGGCGGCGGCAAACGCCTCGTTGATCGATTTGGTGTTTGCGGTACGCCAGTCAGATTCGTTGGCATTCGTCTGAACTACACCAACGGTAATCTTGTCATCAGCCTTCTTGGTTTCCTTGGCTGCGGATCCGCTGCAGGCCGCAGTCGAAAACACGAGCATCAATGCCAGAGCAATTACGACCAGTCTTTTCATTGAAATTACCTCCACGTTTTTTTGTTGTACATATCGAGTCCGGTTATATGCTAAGAATAACCAAGTTGTAGACATCTGTCTGTACAGATTCTTGCTAATTATGTGTAATATCTTTCGAATTATGCGTTATTCGTCTTGCTTGTATTGCGTACAAGCATCATTTCGGTTGGTAAATCAATATCTCTTGTTGACGGAATATTTGTTGTGCGGACATATTTGATATGTTTAGTTCTACTTTTTCGATTGTTGGCACTATTATGCGGATAAATTGTGGATTTTTGTTTTCAGCAATATACATGAACAGAATGAAATACGTAAAATCCGTACAACTTTATCGTTGTTGCATACGGCGCGGAAATTTATAAGATCAAATTACTGGCATAAAAAGGCCAGGGGATCAAGGAACTGCCGGAACTAAATACCTCTGCTTTTTCTTCTGAATTCACTCGGTGTGAGACCGCTCATTTTTTTAAAGATACCGGCAAAATAGTGATAGTCGTTGTATCCGACAGAAGAGGCGATCTGAACGACACGCTGCGTCGAACAGCTTAGAAGAGCCTTTGCCTTTTCGATCCGATAGTTCGTGAGATATCCGGAAAAGGTCTCTCCGGTTTCTTTCCGGAATAAGTAGCTGAAATAGGTCGCGCTGATATTCACGGAAGCAGCCGCCCCCGAAAGCGTTAAATCGGAATCACAGTAATGCTCGGCAATATACCTCTTCGACTTACAGATAATCGATTTCCCTGAATCCGCTCTCTCGTTTCGAAGCTCGATACACTTTTCGAGAAGGCCGACCAGATACCGCCGGACGGAGCTTTCTTCTCTGAACTGACGGATAAACGCATTCGAGTCCCCGACAGCTTCGGTAAATTCCTCAGCATTAAACCCGATTCCGGACATCACAGTCTTGGTCGTGAGATAAATGTCCGCGACAACATAGAACCGGAAAAGCGCACTCTCCATAGAGCCTTCCCCGATACCGGAGAGCAGCTGATTAACAGCCTGTCCGGCATCGCCCTGTGAACCGCAGTAAATAAACCGCTCGATCAGCGATTTGTCCAGTCCGCGAACATCCAGAGAACGAAGGTGGTCGAGTTCTGCTATGCCGAGTAAATCCGTTTCGAAAAGCTCTTTATTTTCCACTAACGTGCACTCCTGTAATGACTGTCTACTCTGATATGAAACGGCGCGGTAGATGCTCTTTCGATCAGTTCGGGTACGAAGAGTACGTCTTTTGCCCGATAGTCGGGTTTGGTCATTAATTCCAGAAGAACCTTCGCGGCCGCCTCCCCCAATTGTTCTTTCGGGTGGCGGACCGATGTAAGCGGGACCTCGCAAACGCGGGACAGATTCGAATCGTCAATTCCAACAATCGATATATCCCTCGGAACAGCGCGTCCCTGCTCTTTGCAGAAGGACATCAGTTCAACCGCGAGACTGTCGTTATAGCAGACAACGGCTGTACTCTCATCGAGCAGCGTCGTAAGGGCGTCTTTATATACCTCGAAAAAAGTCTTCTTCTCCGTAGCGGGGAACCACATGATCTGTTTGTCGGATATGGAGATCCTGTGCCGGATCAGACTGTTCATATATCCCTGATACCGCTTATGCCCCTGCATATTGTCGAATGTGAAAATACCGGAAATCTTGCTGTGACCCAGTGAGATCAGGTGTTCGGTCGCAATTTGTCCCGCCGCGTGATCATCCATCGCTACCAGAGGGTTATTGGACCATGTGTACCGGGCATTGAAGAAAACAATCGGGATATCCTTGGCCCGGATCTCATTGTAAAGCGCAATATTGGGATTCGGTAATGCACTCTGTGACGGTTCGATGATTAGCCCGCCGACATTTTGCGCGAGCATCTTCTCAAGAGCCCGCGTCTCTTCGGAAACCTGGTTTGACGTCGTCATCAGCTGCATCGACACGTTGTTTGAAGTGAGAACGCGCTCGATTCCGGTTACGATGCTCGGGAAAATGTAATCGCTGAAATAGGTCGATACGATACCTGCGAGATGACTGTCCTTCTCGGCGGTGATCAGGCTCGGGTTATGGACAAAGGATCCTACCCCCTGCTTGCGATCGAGAATGCCTTGCTTCTCCATATGCGCGAGCGCCTGCCGTACCGTCTGGCGGCTGACATGATGAATGGCGCAAAGCTCCGCCTCCGAGTAGAATTTGTCCCCGGCAGAAAATTGATTGCTACGAATGATATCCTTGGCCCAGCTTACAATACCGAGATACTTAAAATCATTCATCGACCCTCGCAAAGCACAAAATAATTCGATATGCCGGTGCGACACATCATTTGTGCATTCTTTGAGGATTAATATATCACCTTTTATTCCGGACTTTCAACAAAAATCGTTTCGTGAGACGGCACGCTCTTAATCGATGCTCTTGTCGATCCGGAACCGCACGATCTTTTTCGATGTATTCTTCGGGAACTCCTCTTCACGGATACGGACCATATTGACGGCCTTATAGGAGACGTTCTCCTTGTTGATCCTTTTGATCTGATCCTCGAAATAGCGCTGAACATCGGCGATGCCGTGCTTCTCAATCGCCTCTTTGTTCGGACAAATCTCGGCGACGATCACCTCGCGCTTCTTGTTCGAGCGGCTCTCGCCCGCGTATACGATAACTTCCTCGACGGTATCCAGACGGCAGATTTCGGTCTCGATCTCTTCGGGGTAAACATTCTTTCCATTGCTCAGGATAATAAGATTCTTGAGACGTCCCGTAATGAAGAGCCATCTCTCACTGTCGATGCGTCCGTAATCACCCGTGTGAAAATAGCCGTCCGCGTCCAGAGCTTTTGCTGTAGCTTCAGGATCTTTGTAGTAGCCGAGCATGACATTCGGTCCCTTAACACAGATCTCTCCTTCACCGTTCATATCAGGGTTGTCGATCCTGACCTCTTCGTCGATGATCGGGATGCCGACGCTGCCGTCCTTCTGCAAGCGGTTCCGGTTGCAGGAAACAAGCGGTGCACATTCCGTTATGCCGTAGCCGTTCAGAATCGTAATTCCGATCGCATCAAATGTATCGATGACAGACTGGTTAAGCGCCGCCCCTCCGCAGATGACCATCTCCAGCTTGCCGCCGAAGGAAGCATGAACGCTCTTGAAAAGGGTACGCCTCAAATCAATACCGATATGGCGAAGCGCGTTGCTCAGCTTCATCATGCGCCGAAGCATCCGCGCCTTTCCCTGTTTCTCGGCCGTCTGCCAGATCCTGGCGTTCAGCTTCTCGAGAAAGAGCGGCACGAGAACCAGATGTGTCGGCTGCTGCTCCCTGATTTCGGACGCGATATAGCGAAGACCGCTTGAAAGGTAAACGGTCGAACCCTGCGAGAAATGACCGACGAAAATGACGGTCGAGCAAAAGGTATGGTGCGGCGGCAGGAAGTTGATTGTCTTCGGCGAAATCGCGAAAAGATACATACCGTTCGTCATATCCAGAACGATATTTCTCTGAGACAGCATAACGCCCTTGCCCTGCCCGGTTGTTCCGGAAGTGAAAACAATCGTCGCCATGCGGTCCACATCAATCGTATAGTCGTAATAGGCGTTGTCCCCGCCGGCACGCCGTTTTGCGCCCTCTATAGCGATTAGAGAAACCGGTACGGCATCGTCGATGAGCGGCGTCCCCAGGCAGATGAGATGCATCAGCGTAGGGACCTTTTCGCGAATCGAAGAAATCTTCTCCTCGATGGCACTGCTGTAATGTACCGCGTAAACTTCCGTCGTGTTCATGATGTCGGCAATATCACGGGCCGGCATGTCCCTGTCGATCGGTATCACGATGGCACCGATCGCCATCAGGGCAAAATAGGAACAGATCCATTCATAGGAAGCCTCTCCGATCAGCGCGACGGTGCGGTCCCGCCATCCGCGACATATGAGCTCTGTGCCGATCTCGCAAACGTGATCCCGGACTTCTCTATAGGTACGGCGGCTCTCCGTCTTCGAAGGATCTTCTTTATAGGCGAATGCGACACGGTCGGGATATTTCTCGGCGACGTTTTCGATCATGACGCGAAAGTTCTCAAATTTTGTCGTCTCATAAAGGGGATAATTCTTTTTTTGCATACAAAACTCCCGAAATATAGCGCACCAACCAAACAGTATCGCGCCAATATTATTCCTTAGTGAATAACCGCTTAATATTATAACACGCCACACGGATAATTCCGCTATTTTCTCCTGATCCGCAGCGACTTAAGATAGGTCTTCTGGTCCTCCGTAATACGGTAACTCTCAACAGCCTTCTGAATCGTCTTATTATGCGTCCAAACGGAAAGCCTGCGCGACTCGATCACCGGAAGAATGTCGTCGTATCTCTTGGCCAGCGCGGTTGCAAAGAACCACGCGATCATCATGTTGACGTAATACTCATCCGACACGATCGAAGCGACTTCATCCGCAATATCGGGCCGGTAATCTTCCTCGAGAAAATGCGCCATGCGCATACCGACGCCGAACCGGATCGTGTAGGTATGGTCCGAGTGAATCCACTCCGGTATTTTCCCGGCCAGTTCGGCATGATGTTTCTTAAAAATCTTCGGACTCATCGTATCGCAGGTCGCCCAGTTGTCCACATAAGGAAGGAACCGGTCAATCGCCTCGATCGTCCGGTCATATGAACCGATTCGTTCGATCAGAATACCGTGCAGGGTATTCTCCTCATAATACTTATGCGGCAGCTCTGCCAGGAATGCCTCGGCATCGGGTGTTCCGGCAAGTTCCTTCGTTAAAGAACGCATAAGCGGCGAGCGGATTCCGATAATCGTCGACGGATCGACCGTCGGGATCAGCTTGGCCAAAAAGTCGCGGTACGCGGGTTCCCCGAGTGCGAGGAGCTTCTCTGTTACCTTGTGAGAATTATCCATTTTCCTTCTCCATCCTTGCCGTGATTTCCAGCCGGTTGCCTTCGCTGTCGAGAAACTCGGCAACGAGGAAATGCCCGATCGGTGTCGGACCGAAAACTGCCGTTGTACTGTTGAGCTTCTCCCGCAAAATCTCTTCAGACCCGACCTCTATGCTCGGAAGGCAGTTGTCCATAGCAACTCCTTCAGGGGATCTTCTGTCTTTTCCATTCCATGATATCACGAAAAACAGGCTGCCTCATCCGACTTTATTATAAGTCTTTTGAGACAGCCCCATCTAGTCAGAGACTCGATCTATCGATTGTGTATGCCTTAACCCGATATATGCTTGAGCGGAAGGTCCAGCAGTTCTTTAACGCTGATATTCGGATTCTCCATGCCCTTTCGGATCACGTCCATAATATACTCATGGCAGGCGTAGATATTTTCGCGCGGAATGATGCTATAGAGATATTCGTAGTAGCAGTTCAGCGATCCGGGTTCGTCTCCGTCCATTACCATCACGTAAACCGTCGAAGCCGCCGTGCCGTTGCAGTACCATCTCGAGCGCACTTTCCATCCGTTCCCGAAATCCAGCGGTATCGGCTGAAAGGTAAAAAGCGTCGTGGCATACCCTTCGTACATCTTCATCCCGTACATTTTCGTCATGAGTCCGATGATTTCCATCGTATCAACGTCGGATTTGCGATAAAGAGAGTTCTGCTTCTCCATAACATGGGTAAGCGAGTCCAGAAAGCTTAAGTCCTCGTCAAACACCGTGCGGACATAAAGTCCGATCGGACGGGTACCTCCCGATCTTTTCTCCTCGAGGGTTCCACGGCGCGCAAGTACGTTGATGATCGTAACGTCCTTGCTGCGGTCGGATACACGGGCCAGAAACGACCTGAGTCCGACGAAAAAGAGAAGCTGCATCGTGGGGATTCTGTTCTGTTCGCAGAATTCCTTCATCTTGTCGACATCTTCCTTTTGAACCGGCAGGAGCTCATGACGTGCTCTGGTATGAAGATACATCGTCCTGCAGAAGGGATGATCGGGCTTTCGAATCAGCTTCCTGTATTTTTTCAGCCTTCCGTGTCCGCCGATACTCGTGTACATCGGCGGAAATCCATATCGGCCCAATTCCTCCCGCCAGAATTCAAAGTCCTTCTTGTACTTGTCGGATGCTTTGTATTCGAGCTCTTTCTGAATAACCGGTTCAAAGGGATAAACCGGCGGAGGCATCGGCAGATTCTCCGTATGGGACTGGTATATCGCCATAACATCCTTGTAGAACAGGCTTATGGCCCACGTGTCCATCATCAGATGGCAGACACAGGAATAAAGTCCCGAGGAACCGTCCGGGCCCTTGATTATGTAGATCTTGGCAAGGGGCTGATCGTAGAGCGGTATCGGTATCTGTCCGACCTTATTGAAAAAGGCTTCCATCTCCTCGAAGGAGCGTCCCGTGAAATCCATGTTCTCGATCAGGAGCGCCTTCCTGTCCGTGAAAAACTGGACGGTGTCCTTGCCGCTTCTCGTGATTCGTATTCCGAAAGAATCATTCCGTTCAATGGCCTCATCAACCGATTTCCGCAGGAGATCGAGGTCGAGACCGGCGCTGATCAGGCAGGATGTCGGGATATTCATGATCTGCTTATGTGTCGTAAACTTCCAGGAAAGAAAATTCAGCTTCTGCGCGGTTGTCATCGGATAATACTTTTGCGGTTCCATTTTTCACCTCCACACGGTAGAAACATTTGGCTCTTATCTGGTTTCGGACGGTTCAGACTCAGTCGGAATTGACAGCAAATCCCCGATTGTTATATCGGGATTCCGGGTACCGGCCATGATCACCCGGAGCATGGTACGATGTACATTCCCGGGAATATTTTTCTTAATTTGTTTGTCCTGATATTCGTAATAGCACCGCAAAGCCCCGGTTCCATCCCCGTCCATGATTGAAATGCTGAAGTCGGATGCAGCCGCACCGTTGCAATACCATTTGGTCTCGGCCTTCTCACCGTTCTTGCCGACCAGGGCAACCGGCTGAAATGTAATATGCAGGGGAAAGCATGTCTCATACGGTTTATACCCGAAGTTTTTATGCATGATGCCGTAGATTTCCATCGTCCCCATATCCGAATGTCGATATATATAATTCTGCTTCTCCAGAACCATTCGAATTGCGTCGAGAAAGCTCATATCGTCTTCCATGACAGTACGGAGCGGAAGTCCGATCGCTCTCGTGCCGCCGGCCAGTTTCTCTTCGAGAGTACCTCTCCGGGCCACGATTGACAGTATGCTGACGTCCTTCTGGCGGCCGTTCACGATCGCAAGGTACATGCGAATTCCGACGAAGAAAAGTGCCTGCAGGGAAGGCAGCGCCTGTTTCTCGAGAAAAGCCAGCATCTCGTCGACGTCCTTCTTTTCGACCATGAATATGGCATGCTTCGCGGTTGTTCGGAAATACACCCCGCGTCCGAAGCGATAATCCGGGTCCCGCTTGAAGCGGCGCCATTTTTCGAGCATATAGGCACCGTTCACATGCGTATAAATCGGAGGATCCCCCGACATTTCCCGTTCCCAGTACTCTATATCCTTCCTGTGTTTATCGGAAGCGGGATATGCAATCTCCTTCTTCAGAAGAGACCGGTAGGAAGGGATCGGAGCCGGCATCGGCTTGTTGTTTTTCATCGAATCATAGACGTCCGCAATATCTTTGTAGAACATGCTGATCGACCATGAATCCATGATCAGATGAGAGATGCATATGAAAAGACCGATCTTCTCTTCCGGCGAGATGACGACGTAGATTTTGCACAGCGGCGAGCCGTAGACGGCCATTTTCTTCCGGCCGACACTGTACAAGAAGTCCTCCATATCCACATCCGTTTTGCCTCTGAAGTCTTTCTCTTCGAGCAGGAGGATTTGCGGATCCACAAAGCACTGGAGGTTCTCTTTTCCCTTTTTAACAAACCGGATTCCGAACGAATCATTCCTTAAGACTGCGGCCGCTGCAGCTTTCATCATAAGACTTGTATCGATCTCACCTTCAAGAAAACAGGATGTCGGTATGTTCATCAGCTGCTTATGTGTCGTGTAGGATTCGGCAAGAAAAATCAGCTTCTGCGACTCGGTAAGCGGATACAGTTCTTCGGTATCCATGTTCTATCCTCCGTTACTCCACGGTCTTCAGGGACTCGACCATCGGGATCTTCTTCAGCCGTCTGTACATGAATATATTGACGAGCATCGTGAAAACAAGCGTGATTCCGAAAGAGTAGAGGAAGCTCTCCGGCGAAATATAGTTCCCGAACATAACTCCGTTCTGCTCGATGGACGACATAATGACGCGGTGCAGATAGACGCCGATTCCGAGGCCCGCCGCCGCGCCGATGATCGACAGGACGACGTTCTCGCGATAGACATAGGTGGCCACCTCCCGGTTGTAGAAACCGAGAACCTTGATCGTCGCGATCTCCCTTATGCGCTCGCTGACATTGATATTCGTAAGGTTATACAGCACGACAAAGGCCAGAAGACCCGCGCAGCTGATAATCGCATACACGATAGCATCGAGGCTCTTGACCGTATCGCGGAACTTCGTCGCGGCATCGGAATAATAAAGAACCGAAGCGACCTGATCCTGTGCGATGAGCTCGGTACCAAGTGCCTTTTCCTTATCGGCCGTCGTATTGTTGAGCCGGATCAGGAGGCTGTTGTACTCCGGTACAAGCCGGAACACATTGGTGTAGTATTCTTTGCTGATATAGCCGTAATGGAAAATATAGTTTTCCGTGATACCGGTGATTTCGAGCTTTTTTACGGCGCCGTCCCCGTTGTCAACGGAGACGGAGTCGCCGACGCCTACACCGAGTTCCTTAGCCAGTTTCTCGTTGATGACAAACCCGGTATTCGACAAGGTGATCGGCCTCTCCGTCACACGGTCGCGAAGTGTGATGTAGTTCAGGAAATCTGTGCTGTCCTCGGGGCAGATAAACGTGAAGGATATTTCATCCCCGCTGCTTTTGACTTTCGCGTTCATTTCTGTCGCCTTCAGCACGGACTTTACCTCGGGCTTTCCGGTCAGCAGATTCACCGTCGCGGTTTTCTCTTCGCCGGTCGCGGTCGCCGTATATTTCATGCTTAAGTTGTATTTGAAGATCTCCTTGAACTGACGGTTGACGATCTGTCCGATCGAGTTGCTTAATCCGAAACCCGCTACAAGAAGCGCCGAACAACCGGCTATACCAATGATCGTCATGAAGAAACGCTTCTTATATCGAATCAGATTTCGCGCCGTTACCTTCTGACTGAAGCTGAAGTGCTTCCACAGCACATGGATCTTTTCAAGAACGATGGTCTTTCCGGCTTTCGGAGCTTTGGGGCGCATCAGCTGTGACGGAACCGTAATCAGGGCCTGATTGCAGGCCGCATAAGCGGCAGCCGTTGTTACTGTGATGCCGACAATTACCGTAAGCACCATTAAAGGCAGCTGCGGCGTTTCGATCATGGGAGGCAGCGTATACATCATCGACCATGAGTCAAATATAACCTTGGGGAATATCTTAAGGCCGATGATGACACCGAAAACACCTCCGAAAGTGCTCGCAAGAGCCGCATAATTGACATACTTATAGACGATTTCAGAGTTCCTGTATCCAAGAGCCTTAAAAGTTCCTATGGTTCCTCTTTGCTCATCAACCATACGTGTCATCGTCGTCAAACAGACCAGAACAGCAACGCACAGGAAGAAGAGCGGGAAGATCTTCGCGATCGCATCCATGCGGTCGGCGGTCGCGGCATAGTCTGCATAACTGTAAAGCTTGTTCCGGTCGAGCACATAATAACCCGGTTTCGAAAGACGCTCGATCTGATCCTCTCCGCGGATAACCTGCTCCTTGCCGTCTTCGATCTGCGCTTCCCCGTCCGCTTTTTTAATGTCAAAATCCGCCTTGGCGGCGTCATATTCCAATGTTCCTTCGGCAATATCTTTTTCGGCGGCCGCGAATTTGATTTCTGCATCTTCCTTCGCCTGCGCCAGATCCGACTTGGCTTTGTCCAGTTTGGCACGCGCCGCTTTAAGTTTGGCTTTCGCCGTGGCCAGCTGTGTTTCTGCATCTGCCAGGGATGTCTGAGCAGCCGTGTTTAAGCGGGTAAGCTGGTCGAGTCCCGTCTGTGCCGATGTCTGATTTCCCTGCAGTGTCGCGATTTGCGACTGCATATCCAGCCTCTGCTGATCGGTAAGGGTGGTATCCGTGTTGAGCGAATTCATGAGCGAGTCAATCTGGACCTGCGAATCGAACTTTATCGAGTTAAGTGCCTGTGTCGCCTGATCAAGAGATGCAAGAGTCTCGCCGTATTCCGCCTGTGCCTCATTGTATTTTACGACCGCGGCATTGTACTCGGACTGTCCTTCGGCCAGTTCTTTCTCGCCTTCATCGATCTGTTTCTGGGAGGAAATGATCTGTGCGTCATAATTCTTCTTCTCGGTTTCGAGAGTCGCCTGACCGCCGATGATCTTGTCCTGCGCGGCGTCAAGCTTAGCCTGCCCGTCTGCGATCTGTTTGTCAAAATCCGCCTCTTTGGCCGCCAGATCCGCTTTCGCTTCATCCAGCTGAGCGAGAGCGATCGCCTTAAGCTCGGCCAGTCGTACCACCGATCTTTCGGAAACCACGTTGTCCAGCTTACTCGCTGTCCTGTCGATCAATTTCTGGTAAACGGTACTGTATGAGTTAAGATCATTTGCGCCGTTCACCGTGATCAGGGCTTCCGTGTAAACCGGATAGACGAAGTCGGTCGAGAGAATCATCATAAAGAAATTGACCTTGCCGCTTCCGATATCGCTCGCGTCCTTGTCATATGTCAGATAATATGGCGTGCGCGCAATTCCGACAACGGTAAAAGTATCCGTCGCAAGCACTTCGGAAAGGTCTTCCTTTTTACCGGATGAGACTGTGATCACATCTCCAATCTTCAATCCCAGGTCAATCACCTTAAGGCTCTCGATAATACATTCGCCCGACTTCTGCGGAAGACGGCCTTCGATAATATCAGGCTTGTTAAGGTAATTACTGCTTCCGGACTTGAGCGCATCGGCCGGAAGAGCATGAATGCGATAAACAAACTCGCTCGAGTCGATCGTCGTAACGACATCCGTGAAATAAGAGGCCTGAACGGTATTGACGCCTTCAACCTGTCTCATCGCTTCGATATCGCCGTCGGTCAGGCCCATCGTGGAGAGCACACGTATATCCATCATATTATGATCGTCATAATATGCGTCCGCTGTTGCCTTCATATCCGGTGCCGCCGCCTTGATGCCGGCAAAAAAAGCCGTACCCAGAGCCACAATAAGAAAAATAGAGATAAACCGGTTGGGACTCTTCACAATTTCCCGAAAATTATCTTTAAATAGTGACGCTCTCATATGCATTACCACTCAATCTTATCTATGGAAAGCGGCTCAGGATTCATTACTACCGAGTCAATCAATCCGCTCTTCACATGAATAACCCGGTCTCCCATTGGGGTCAGGGCCAGGTTATGCGTGATTACTACCACGGTCATTCCGCTGTTTCTGCTGGTCTCCTGCAACAGCTTCAGAATCGATCGTCCGGTATTGTAATCGAGTGCGCCGGTCGGTTCGTCGCAGAGCATAAGCTTCGGATTTTTGGCGAGTGCTCTCGCGATTGCGACTCTCTGCTGCTCACCTCCGGAGAGCTGAGACGGAAAGTTCATCTTTCTGTCCGTAAGTCCAACGCCCTCGATGACTTCGTCGATATCCATCGGGTTCTTGCAGATCTGCGAGGCCAGCTCGATATTTTCTTTTGCCGTAAGATTCTGGACAAGATTATAGAATTGGAAAACAAAGCCAACGTCAAAACGCCGGTATTCGATCAGTTCTTTTGATTTGAACCGGCTGACTTCGCGTCCGTCCACGATAATCCGTCCGGATGTGACCTGATCCATACCTCCCAGAATATTGAGAATCGTACTTTTTCCCGCTCCGCTTGCGCCGCAGATGATAACAAACTGCCCTTTCAGGATCGAAAAGTTAATACCGGCCAGCGCCTCGATTTCGTTCTCACCCATCTTGTAGATTTTTTTCACGTGCTCAAATCGGATATAGTCTTCCATACATAGCTCCCCCTACGGCAGCTGCCGATAGATCACCGTTTCTCTCTTCCTGTCATCACGGCAGAGATAACAGACGGCCGTGACGAAATTCAAATGATTCTCAAAGAGACAAAAAAGACACCCACTCCGTTTGCACCTGATATCTTCGTCCGCAATACTCGAAAAATGGAGCTCCGATAACGGATACGAAAGTCCCGTTCCGATCGCCTTCGCATAACTTTCTTTAAGAGTCCACAGCCGGAAAAAGTTCTTTTCCGGAAAATCCGAATTCAGAATCTCCTCTAGTTCTTCCTTCGAGAACATCCTTCTTCCGGCGGGAAGAGAAAACGGCCGTACCCGTTCGATATCAATACCCGTACGGCAGGAGGAGACGGACACGGAAACGCCGCCCGGACAATGGCTGATGCTGAAATACACGTCCCGCTGATCTTTAAGAAACGGCTTGCCCCAGGAATTCAGAATCCATTCATCCGAACCCGGCCGAATATCAAATTCCTTCATGAGGCTGTCGCGCAGGAGCTTCCTGGACATCGTGCGCTGCTCTTCCTGCGAGACAAACCGTTCCCCTTCCGAGCACACGATATAAATCATTCCTTCATCTTCTTTTGTATATACTCGTCGAGGTCCCCCAAGGTTATGAACTTTCTCATTTCGCTTTCCGAAATGGTGATTCCAAGTTCATCTTCAAGCTTCCCGACCAGACACACGTAATCGTAGGAATTCAGGTGAAGATCCGTAACGGGCTTCGTTTCTTCCGTAATCTTCGACTCCTCGATATCGACATAATCCATGAGTTCTTTGACAATAAGATTAAGCATGTTTCGCGCCCTCCTTGTTTACCTTGTTTCTTCTGATTTTTTTCGTGGTCGTCTTCTCAAATTCGGTTTCTTCAACCATGGTCTGTCCGATTCTTTTATATACCGCAATACGCTTGTTCGCCCTGTTGACATCACTCTCGAAAATCTGTCTGGCCCTGTCCATGCCGACTTCTCCGGTAAACTGCGGATCAAGGTACGCGGAAGCCGTAATGATGACATCCTCGCCCTCGCTGTTCTTTTCCGCGAAAACGACCACTTCCTGTATGTAGGAAATGTTCCTTGCAAGGTGTTCTTCAAGCTCTTCGGGATGTACGTTCTTGCCGTTTGAAAGAATGATCAGATTCTTCTTTCTTCCGGTAATATAGAGGACGCCCTTCTTGTTCATATAGCCCAGGTCGCCGGTCATAAACCACCCGTCCTCCGTAAAGGTACTTGCCGTGGCTTCTTCATCCCTGTAATATCCGAGCATCACATTCTCGCCTTTTACCAGAATCTCTCCGATCCCCAGCTCCGATTTCTCCCCGATGCGCACCTGACAGCCGGGGACCGGTATGCCGACGCTTCCCGGGAGATCGTAAATCGGGCTGTTTGAGGAGATTAACGGGGAGCACTCCGTAATTCCGTATCCGTTGTATACGTGGATTCCGATGTCGTCAAAACCGCGTACCAGCGCCGGATTTAAGGGCGCGCCTCCGCATACGATTGTCGTAATCTTTCCTCCCAGATTCTTTAGGATCGGGAGAAAGAAGAACCGTCTTTTGTCAATGCCGATTTTTCTCAGGAAATTGCTGTACCAGATACCATATTTCAGATGTCCGGTAAGGTGTGCCTTCTCCGCTTCCTTCCAGATGTTTCTGTGAAGCGCTTCGACGATCATCGGAACCATCAGACTCATTTGCGGACTGAACTCCAGCAGGTTCTCCTTGACATGTTTGATGGAATCGTTGATGCATAGAATGGCGCCGCCGTATATGGATCCGAGCACATCGATGTTAAATTCATACGAATGGTTAATAGGAAGAACCGAAAAGGACTTTTCGGGCAGGATAAATAGAGACATCGCTCCGAAGAGACAGGCTGTAAGGTTCCGGTGGCAAAGCATGACGCCTTTGTTGGCCCCCGTTGTTCCGGATGTGAAAAGAATCGTACAAAGGGCATCGGCATCAAGCGGCTCACTTAAAAACTCCGTATATCCGTCAGCCATCAGCGAATGTCCGGACGCGATAAAATCATCGAGCGAGGGATAATACCCGCCGTTCTCAGAAGGGTTCATATTAATGGCGAAACGAATCTCGGGACATTCCGAAAGGATCATGGAAATTTCCGGCGAGAAGGAATCGGAAAAGAACAGGCCCTCGACATCACTCTTCTTAAGGAGATGCACAATATCTTCCGTCGTCAGTTCCTTGTCGATCGGAACAACAACACCTACCCAGTTCACCGTCGCAAGATAACAGACAATATAGCTGTAGGAAGTTTCTCCGAGAAGCGCGATATGCCGTCCCTTCATGCCCTCTGACCGCAGTTTGGCCGCAAGCGCCTCAGAGTCGGATTTGAGATCGGTAAAGCTGTGGTCCGTAACAACGCGTTCTGCGTTCATTTCCCGGAATCCCGGTCTTGAGCCGTAATTCTTTACCGCATGATCAACCAGTTCCCTTAAATCACGCAGCCGCACACAGTCGTTAAAATGAATATTCATTCCGCACCTCCTCCGGCTAATACCGGCGGATTCAAGTAAGAGATCGGACGACAAAGCTGACAGGTATACTCTGACGAGTCTATCCGTCCGGTTATGTTCATAAACACATGTTTGTTATTCTCTAAAGAATCTGTGATGTATATTCGGAAAAATGCGTATCAAACGCTGCGCCGGCTGTATCATCTCTCTGGCTTTTCTTTGATAAACGTATCTCGATGGCTTATTTTATTATTTTGTGATACATCTTTTTGTTGTACATCAACATTATCGTACCGCGCTGGTGATTTGTCAATTGATTTTGACTTTTAGATGCCATCCGTGTTAAATTTTTATGACATATTCTCATAAAGAAGTGTGATCTTCCCGCCGCAGATCATGCCGAGGCCGGATACATCCGAGAGGTCATATTCTTCCGTATGAAAAGCATCGCCGCGCGCCAGCATTTCGGCGCACTTCTTAAGTGCGGCATATTCGACGGCGCCGCCTCCGACCGTGCCGGCAATCCATCCGTCCGGTCCGGCCAGCATCTTGCTTCCCGTTCCTCTCGGCGAGGAACCTACTCTCTTCACAATCGACACAAGTATCGACCGATCGACAGCCTTATCCGGAATCTCTCTTTGGATTTCCATGGTCCCGGCCCTGTTCCTCACAAGAACCAGTTCCGCGGCAATACTGACGGCAATTTCCGCGGGTGTCTGACCGCCTAAGGGAATGCCGATCGGCGCATGCATCTTATCGATCTTCTGCGGGGATATGCCCTGACCTTCGAGAACTTTCCTGACCGACGCAACTTTGGCCCGGCTTCCGATCATGCCGAAATACGTAAAATCGTTTGCCAATATGATCCCGGCACAGAGCGTATCCTTGATATGTCCGGGAGTAACAACGACATAGTACGTGTTTTTGTATTTTCCCGTATGAGAGAGAGAATCTGCATAATCGGCGGAAATCACTTCGTCAGCGTCTGTAAACCTTTCCCGGTTTGCGAATTCGGGACGCTCGTCGATAACCGTCACATAGAAGTCCAGCATACGGCCGATCCGGCTTAAGGGCAGGGAGATATGTCCGCCTCCCAGAATGACGAGGCGGGGAGCCATGGTCAGGTTCTCGTCGAACAGATTCCCGAACTGTGTCGGCCGGATCTCGCCGTATGTGCCATTCTCCGAAATCAAACCGGGACTTTCCCAGACATCCGCTAATTCCGGATTGTATACCTTCTCTCCCGAAGCGGTCGTGATTATCCTCTCGCCCGCATACGGACCGTCGAGGAAAACGGACGATGCCGCTCTGCCATATTCTTTGATTTCCGACAAAAGCCGTAACGTGCAATTCTCCATTTTTCTTCTCCCCATATCCTTCCATCGATTCCAAAAAACGATCCGCCACTATATATGGGATCGCCCGGTCATAAGTACCGGTACCGGAGCAAGCATTTCCGCAATCTCTGCCGCCGCTTCCCGCCGGTTCATACGGTCTGCCTTATTCAGAATGACGGTGGCGGCGCAGGTTCCCGCATATGGCTCTATATAGCCTTCCCTAAGGAGCAGACCTATATCAGAGGGCAGAATCCGATGATCCCCGAACGTCTTCAAGATGCGGCGTACCTCATCGGGCCGGTGACATACTTCGTCAATTTCATACCCGATCGAATCGAGTCCGGCAAGGATCAGAAGCCGCGTCGTATTAGGCGGGATGCAGGGCTCGTGCGCGGCCGGTGTTTTTAGCGGCAGTCCGCGCGAGCCGTCGGCTTCGACGAGAACCGTATCCGCCGCCTCGCACAAATCCGTATAAACATCCACCGGAAGTCCCTCGATTTTATCAAGTCCGAAGCGGCGGCCCGCGATGACGATGGTTTGCATGCCAAGGGCCTCGATAATTTCTTCGGGTTGGTCCGAAAAGAATACCCCTTCTTCCGGCAGCGCGAGATGCGTGGTCATCGTCGTCAGAACCTTGCGGCCGTGCCCGGAGAGCTCCGAGGCAAGGCGCTCGAGGATCGTTGTCTTTCCTCCGGCTCCGACGGCCGAGATGACATCTTTCCTTAAGAGGTCCAATCCGAGAGCCTCTGTCAGTGACTCATATGGCACGAATACGCCGCCTGAATATTTCCATATCTTCATCCTAAATCATCAGCTCCCGGCTCCTGTCATAGGACAGGTTCTTTTCGAGAATCAGTCGCTCAAGTGCCGCGGTTTGATCCGGTGCCTCGCACCAGGCCATGCCGCAGCCGGCCGTTATCACGGTCGGTACGGGGATCAGGCGCCCCGTGAGACCGGCTTCTTTAGCCGCAGCCTCGAAGGACATCGCCTCCGTAGTCGTATGAAAAGTGACGATCAAACGCAGTTCCCTGATTCTCATGACGACTCCTATCGCTTTTCTCCCGCCAATTCACGGATTGCAGCAATCGCTCTATCCGCCTCTTCCCTTGTATTCAGATGCGAAAACGAGAATCGCACCGCGCCTTGTTCCCGTGTACCGAGTGATTCGTGAAGAAGCGGTGCGCAGTGTGCGCCGGCGCGTGTATAGATTCTATACCTTCGTTCCAGAATATCGCTGATTTCGGAGGAATCGCAGCCAACAAGATTAAGACTGACGATCGGCGCCCGGTCCTGCTCGTCCATGTCTCCGTAAAAAGTGACACCTTGCGTATTCCTGATACCCTTGAGAAACCGTCCGGCCAATTCCCCGGCTTTTTCCCGAATGGCATCGATCCCCGTATTTTCGATATACTGAAGCGCCGCGAAAAGTCCCGCAATCCCGTGACCGTTGAGTGTCCCCGCCTCGAGTGCCGTCGGCGTTTCCGTCGGATGACTTCGGGAAAAGCTCTGCACGCCGGTCCCGCCGACCTTCAACGGAGGTATGGTGATCCCCTCCCGAACAAGAAGACATCCGATGCCCTGCGGCGCCATAAGACCCTTATGGCCGGAAAAGCACAGGAGGTCAATCTTCAATTCCCGCATATCAATCGGATAGAATCCGGCGGACTGCGCCGCATCGACCAGGAAAAGCACACCTTTTCTCCGGCACATTTCTCCGATGGCTCTGATATCGGTCCTGTTTCCGGTGACATTTGAAACGTGGGTGCAGGCGACCAGAACCGTCTCCGGCCGTATCATTTCTTCGATATCAGAAGGTGAAACAGATCCATTCACATCACACCCTACAAGACTGAGCGCCGCGCCCCTCGATTCCTGAAGGTACAGAGGCCTTAAGACGCTGTTGTGCTCGAGAACGGTTGATACGGCATGGGTACCCGGGCGAAGAAGTCCGGAAATGACGATATTCAGGCTCTCGGTCGCGCCCGACGTGAAGACAACCCGGGAAGGATCCCCAAGTCCGAACATATCACTGATCTTCTGTCTTGTCCGGTAAACCGTCCTCGACGCCAGAAGAGATGCGTCATGTGCTCCGCGTCCGTCACTTCCGAAGCGGCCTAAAGCTTCACACACAGCCTCGGCGACGCACGCAGGCCGAAGCAGACTGGTTGATGCGCAGTCCAAATATATGTATTCACCGGCAATACCAGGTTCTTTATCTGTCATAAATCCCGTCTCCCCTATGAATGCCGCTCCTCTTAAATTACTTTCCGGTTCTTTAGCATGATCATGGCCTCAAGCACGCTTCCGCCGATACACCTGGCTTTGTCGGATATGGTATAGCAATTCGCTGCCTGTGACAGCCGCGGATCGATATCGGCAATCTTCAATCCTTCCGTTGTGCGGTATCCGTCACGGATCATTCCCCGGATGATACCTCCAATACCGGCCGGGACAGGAACCTCTCCGATCCTTGCGATCGTCTCGCCCTTTTGAACGGCATCTCCGATTCTCCGGACACTTTCAAAAATCCCCGATGCCGGAGCATGAACAACGCGTTCCTTGCCATAGCCGTCGATCAAACCGGGTACTCCCGTATCCGGCAAAGCACCGCCCGAAAAAATCAGGCGTCCCAGATCATGCCCGCGCATCGTCTCAACGACAGCGTCGACGTCGATACCCGCGAGAAACCCGGGACCGAGTGCGATTGTGATTCCGGCCATACCCCGGGTCGTCCCGAGATTTCTTTTCGCGAGAATCGCATCGACTAAAGCGAACGGACGAATCTCCTTGAGAATCTGTAAGGACGGATCCGCCATAACCGGTATTTTCCCGGAATCGATCGCCGTCTTCGCTGCCGCAAGGGTATCCACACGGATACCCGTCATGTCTTCTACCTTCCACTCACCTTCGTAAACGGCTTCTGACAAAGCGACATAGCGCCGGATCGCCGAGGGTTGATCCGATTCGAGAACCAGAACCGGATATCCGGCATGCCATAATTTCTGAATGCTTCCGGTTGCGATATCTCCGCCGCCGCGCACGAGGATCAGATCTTTATCCGTCATGGCTTGATCACCTTATCGGCATCGGAGAGCTTTCCGGCGATTACGTACATATTGGTGATCGAACCGACTCCGAGCGCCCCGGTCAAACCGTAATGATTGAGACACGTACCGCAGGTCAGTATTTCGACGCCCTGCGATTCGAGAAGCTTCAAGTCCTCGAGAGAATCGGATCCGAATACAGAGAGCTTCGCTCCGCCGTTATACAGAATTACGGTTGAGGGCAGACGTTCTAGTCCGGATAAAGCGTAGATATATCCCTTCATCAGGATCGCGCCGAGCTTGTCGTCGCCCTCCCCCATTTTGTCAGAGGAAAGAACGACAACGGTCTTATCCGCATACGTACAGGATGCGCTGTCCGCCGTCGGAATCCGCGAGGTATCTGTCATGGTCAGCGTAACCGCATAGCTTGTTTCCGCAGTCTTTTCGGCGGCACATTCGATCTGATTCTCCGCGGCCATTTTCGACAGATTGCGGACCGC
>CAZTXQ010000004.1:33388-98859 GCA_964617375.1 uncultured Mageeibacillus sp.
CGGCGGCACATTCGATCTGATTCTCCGCGGCCATTTTCGACAGATTGCGGACCGCCGTTTCGTTGTCCACGGTAACTTTAATCGAGTCACCCTGCTTCATGGTCTCCAGAATTTTCAGTGTTTCAATCAGCGGAACCGGGCACGTCTTCCCGGTCATATCGAGTTCTCGATCCATAAAATACCTCCGTTATCCTTTTGTTTATCTGATCAGAATCTTCTTCTCCTGTGACAGTATGAGTGAACCGACGATTCCGCAAGGAAGCCTGAGCGCTTCGATATCCGAAAGCAGGGCATCGGCGTCGCCGGGGTCTACGGCGATCAGGAGACCGCCGGACGTCTGCGGATCGAAGAGAAGCTCCTGCATGGAGAAGGGAACATCCATGAATTCCGTGTACTCTTGAAGGTACTCACGGTTGCGTTCGGCGGCAGCGGTGATGATAAATTCCCGCGCATATACGGCGGCCTCGCGTATAAACGGAACGGTAAGCGTATCCACGGCCGCTCCGCAGCCGTCCCGTAGCATCTCTTTTAAGTGGCCTAAAAATCCGAACCCGGTAACATCGGTACACGCATTCACGCGGTACTTTCTCATCGCTTCGGATGCGTATTTGTTGAGCGTCGTCATCGACCTGACCGCTTCGGAAAGCGCCTTATCCGAAGCTTTTCCGACACGGGACGCCGCACAGATGATCCCGACGCCCAGAGGCTTCGTCAATATCAGAATATCGCCGGGGTTCCCGCCGCAATTCGCGTAAATCCGGTCGGGATGTATGGTCCCCGTCACGGAAAGTCCGTACTTCACCTCAGTATCCCGAATGGAATGCCCGCCGGCCAGAACACCGCCGGCTTCGGTGACCTTGTCAAGACCGCCCTCGAGTATCCGCCCAAGAATGTTGAGATCCCATGTATCCGGAAAACAAACAATGTTTAGAGCCGTCTTAACGTCGGCCCCCATTGCATAGATGTCGCTTAAGGCATTCGCCGCGGCGATCTGTCCGAAAAGAAAGGGATCCTCGACCATCGGCGGAAAAAAGTCGAGCGTCATAACAACCGCCAGATCGTCTGTTAGACGGTATACGGCAGCGTCGTCGGAGCTCTGAAAACCGATTAGAAGATTCGGGTCATCGGGCCTCGGAAGTTTCCCGAGAACAGAGGAAAGGGCTCCGGGGCCAAGCTTGGCCGTGCATCCTCCGCCCTTGCAAAAGACAATTTTCTCCGGCATTTCTGCGCTTCGCCTCCCTCACACATTTTTCCCTTTGATTATAATCGATTCTGTACGCGCGGGCTTAAGAATTCATAATTCTTCTCCGGGAAAAATCCGGCGGTGTTTTGTCGTGATATAATTATTTATATTGTAAAGATCGGGGGACGCTATGCGGGATTCATTCGGGCGCGACATCGACTACTTAAGGATTTCCGTAACGGACAGGTGCAATTACCGCTGTCTGTATTGCATGCCCGGCGAGTGTACTTCGAAATCGGAACGGGAATTAATGCCCGCCGAAGAATATATTCGGATCGCCGGGGCAGCTGTACGTCTCGGTATACGAAAAATCCGGATCACAGGCGGAGAACCGCTGGTGCGAAGTGATCTCCTTACCATATGCCGCGGGATCTCCGCTATCCCGGAACTTCGGGAATTGTGTCTTACGACAAACGGTATGCTGCTGCCCGAAATGGCACAGGATTTGAAGGCCGCCGGCGTATCCCGGCTTAATATCAGCATTAACTCAATGAACCCCGCCAATTATGCCAAGATCACCTCCTCCGACACGCTCGAACGTGTCACGGCCGGCATCCGTGCAGCGGAAGAAGCCGGGTTCACCGGTACAAAGATTAATGTGGTCCTGATCAAGGACATGAACGACGGAGAAATTCCCGCCTTTGTCGAGCTGACGAAGGAAAAGCCGATCACCGTTCGCTTTATTGAACTGATGCCGATGGGTCTCCTGAAAGACTGGGCCGTGAGACATTATATCTCCGCGGATAAAGTTCTCGAAGCCTGTCCGGAACTCGTTCCGGAAGAGGGCGCCGGTGTAGCCCGGCTGTACCGTATCCCCGGATATATGGGCAGGGTCGGGCTTATACGTCCCTTGAGCCGGAATTTCTGCAGCAAATGCAGCCGTATCCGTCTTACGGCCGACGGCATGCTGAAGCCTTGCCTTCATTCGGACCGTGAGATTTCTGTGCGCGGCCTTTCGGACGGCGAACTGTCCCGCGCGATCCAAGAAGCTATACTCGTAAAACCCCCGCACAGCCGTATGGACGGGACTTTTTGCGGACGCACGATGAATGAGATCGGAGGATAACGATGGAACTTACTCATTTTAACGAATTCGGCCACGCGAAAATGGTCGACGTCACCGGTAAGGAACCGACATTCCGGACGGCAGTCGCCGCGGGGTTTGTCGCGATGACACCCGAAACCTTAGCCCTCATTACCGGGGGGCATGTCAGGAAAGGCGACGTCTTGAGTGTTGCTCAAGTCGCCGGAATCATGGCCGCCAAAAAGACTTCCGAGCTTATCCCGATGTGTCATCCGGTCGCCGTCACGGGAGCCGATATCGTTTTCCGGACATCCGATGAACCCTGCGGCATAGAGATCGAAGCGACAGTCAGCTGCAAGGGCGAAACCGGTGTGGAAATGGAAGCTCTGACCGCCGTTTCCGTCGCTGCCCTCACGATCTATGACATGTGCAAGGCCGTCGAACGCGGAATTCATATCGGTGATATACGCCTTCTCTCCAAATCCGGCGGGAAAAGCGGCGACTACCGTGCGGAGGGAATGTAAATGCCGGAAGTAATCAGCGTCAATATCAGCGAAAAAAGAGGCACACAAAAACACGAAGTCCCGGAAATCCGGCTGGTCGCAAATTACGGTATCTCCGGCGATGCGCATGCCGGAGACTGGCACCGGCAAGTAAGTCTTCTTGCGGATGAAAGCATCGATCAGATGCGAAAAGATCATGTATCCGGTCTCGTATCCGGAGCATTCGCCGAAAACATGATTACCCGCGGCATAGACGTAAAGAATCTCCCCCTCAAGACCAGACTTCGCATAGGAGCGGCCTTGCTTGAAATCACGCAGATCGGCAAGGAATGTCATAACGACTGCGAAATACGCCGTGCTGCGGGCCGCTGTGTCATGCCGACCGACGGTGTTTTCGCGAGGGTTTTGGAAGGCGGTCTCGTCAAACCCGGAGACAGTATCACAATCGAACAGGAAACAGCCGGAGGATAGCAGTATGAAAATGATTGATGTAAGAGACGCGGTCGGACAGGTGATCTGTCACGATATGACGCGCATCACAGAAAGAATAGAAAGAGACGTCCCGTTCCGCAAAGGGCACATCATACGGGAAGAAGATATACCGGTACTTCTCGCAATGGGGAAAGAACACATCTACGTGTGGGAGCTGCACGAAGGATTTCTTCACGAAAACGATGCCGCCATGCTTCTTTACAAAATCACGGCCAATAGCGGCATGTCGGCATCTGAAGTCAAGGAAGGAAAAATCGAGCTCTTTGCTGAGCATGACGGCCTCTTCCTGTCGGATACCGGGCGTCTTCGGGACATCAATTCGATCGATGACATCTGTATTGCCGCACGGCACAATCATTCGGCAGTCAGGAAGGGCGACAAACTCGCCGGAATGCGGGTAATCCCGCTCGTAGTCAACGAATCGCACCTGACCCTGGCCGAGACAATCGCGGGCGGCGAACCGCTTTTTCAGCTCCTCCCCTATCGCCTTCATAAAGCAGGCGTCATTACGACGGGAAGCGAAGTGTTGTCCGGGCGCATCACCGATTCCTTTACGCCCGTACTCGTAAAGAAACTCAACGAATACGGTATCGAAATGTCGGAGCATATCACGGTCGGCGACAAGATGGAGGATATCCTCGCAGCCATCGAAAAAATGCGCGCTTCGGACGTACAAATGATTCTTCTGACCGGCGGAATGAGCGTTGATCCCGACGATATGACGCCGGGCGCGATCAGGAAGAGCGGCGCTCGGATCGTCACCTACGGCGCACCGGTTTTTCCGGGCGCGATGCTTCTCGTTGGATACTACCCCGAAGGAACTCCCGTCCTGGGTCTTCCCGGCTGCGTAATGTATGCCAAAGCCACGGTTTTTGATCTGATTTTACCCAGAGTCGCCGCCGGTGAAGCCGTTTCAAAATCCGACATCGTCTCACTTGGAGACGGCGGACTCTGTCTCGGCTGCGATCCGTGTCATTATCCGATATGCCCTTTCGGCCGCTAAGGCCGCAAATAGCAAGACGACAGAATCCGAATGTGAATCCGCCCGCGTGAAAACGCCCTTTGAAAGGAGCTCCCGATATGTTTACAGCAGCTGTCATCACCGTAAGCGACCGAAGTTTTCGCGGGGAAAGAACCGACGGTTCCGGCCCGCAAGTCGCTTCAATCTTAAGGAATGCGGGATTTGATGTAACAATCACCGATACGGTCCCCGACGAGATAGCGCTTATCTCTGCGGCGATTATCCATGCGGCCGACGATCTCGACACAGCGCTGATCGTAACGACGGGAGGCACGGGTCTGGCCCCTCGGGATGTCACGCCCGAGGCGACTCTGGCTGTCTGCGAACGACTTGTACCGGGAATTCCGGAGGTCATGCGCATGAGAGGACTTGCCCACACCGAACGCGCAATGCTGTCGCGCGGAGTTGCCGGAATCCGGAAATGTTCCCTGGTTATCAATTTGCCCGGAAGTCCCAAAGCTGCGTCCGAGAACCTGGAAGCAGTCGCGGATGCTCTTGAACACGCGCTCCTGATGCTGCGCAAAGAACCCTCGGATTGTGCGTCTCTTGCTCCGTAATAACGGATACCGGGAAATTTCTCGTCACTTCGGGGTCCCGTGATAGTCGATTTTCTGGTATAATAGTAATACACCTTGCGCTAATTCAAAGCAGTTGCGACTTGAGGCATGCGCCTCAAGCATCAATGTGCCCGTGTTCTTTGCTCAAAGAGAGAGGATTCTTTTCATGTCATCTTCCGTATTTCACATCAATGATTATATGATCTATGGCGGCAGCGGGGTCTGCGTTGTAGAGGATATTTGTGTCCCCGAGATCAAGGGACTCGACCCCACCAAAGAATACTATATTTTAAGGCCGATTTACGATAACGGCGGAACAATCTTTTCCCCGGTCGACAACACCAGAAATGTCATGAGACGCCTGATCACCAAGGACGAAGTTACGAATCTTTGGGAGAAGCTTGCCGCGACTTCCATCCTTTGGAACGCCACCGAGAAGATTCAGGAGAATGATTTTCTTAACGTCATCCGCACATACGACCCATTTGACTGGGCCTGTATTATTAAGACGCTTCATGAGCGTGTCGAGACCAGGACCCGTCAGAAGAAGTCCATCGGCGAGACCGATAAGCGCTTCCTTCGCATGACCGAGGACCTCCTGTACGGAGAGCTCGCCATCGCACTCGACATTCCCAAGGATCAGGTCGGAACCTATTTTTCGGAGAGGCTGCGCGAAGGTACGGTATAAAGATTGAACTTGATGCTGAACGGCCTGAGAATTTCCGGGTCGAATGGGACGGTCAGTATGACATTTTTTCTTATCTGGAATTTGCCTGTTCGGTACCGTCACCGATGTTTCTCGTCACTACGCGAAAAGAAAACGGACTCCCTAATGCCGCGATGCAGGCATGGAGCTGCTTCGGCGGCGATTCCGGCGGTTACTTCGCGGTGATGCAGGGCGTCATGCAGCGTACGCACACATATACGAATATTCTGCGCGAAAAGGAATTCTGCATCAACTTTCTCGCGCCGCAATACTACGATAATTGCAGGGAAACCGTTTTTAAGAACGACAACCAAGCCGACGAAATTGCAATTGGCGGCATGACCGCCGAACCTTCATCGGCAATTGGCGCACCGCGCATCCGCGAAGCATTCCTTACCATGGAATGTACGCTCGAATCCCATACCGACCTCTCCGGAGCCGGCATCAATTCGATGATTGTCGGTCGCGTCCGTCATGTCTCGGTCGACAGCAATCACGGCAGTATCGCGAACATCTGCAGCCCGAACGCCTTCATGTACAACGTTCACTCCCCCAAAGGATGCGCAAACCGGACTCGGAGAGACATCGGCCGTCGCCGCACTTTCCTTTTTACGGGAAGGGTAAACCGCTTTTCCGTTCAGGCTTTACGTGCGTTCCTCAATCATGGTTTCCGCCAGAATCACGGCATCCGAAACCATTTTGGGACAAACGGATGAAAACAATCCCTTGCTTTTCAGAATTTCCAAATCTTCCGGCACCGAGAGATTATATCCAAGAAGCTCGCGGCATAGAATCGAGCCGTTCTTCCCGATAAACCGGCGCTCAAACTCGAGTGCCAGCGCATTGGACCTTGCTTTCGCGTCCGGGTCGTCCGGAGCATCATAACCGCAGTACAGACCGATCGCCATAAGTGCGCCCGTTACCGCTCCGCGCACCTCGCCGCATCTCATTCCGCCGCCGAAGCATGACGCGATACGAAACGCCTGATTCCGGTCGAGACCGGTATCCTCTGTCAGCGCAGCGAATGCGGACTGTGCACAGTTCATCCCGCTGTTGAACATTTGGACGGCTTCATTTTCGCGCATATAAATTACCTCGCTTGTTATTTTTTATTATTCTACATGATTTTGAATCTCACGGCGTATCCGGCCGGTTCTTCTCCCTGTATTTTTCGATCTGATCCCGGTCTTCGATTTCCAGTTCTTTTGTGCCGCCCATAGACTCCAGGTGGTGGCGGAATTCATGCTTTAAGGTGTGTACAATCCGTTCCCGGAGAAGATTCTCATCGAGATTCCCGTACGTTCGTATAAAACTGCCGTAGTATATGGCGATATTCCGTCCCATAACAGAATCATAGTGATACTCACCAAGAATATAGAGATCGCCATGTACGGCCTCAGGATGTATTTTCCATTCCGGAAGCAGCCGGATACCGCCATTTAAATCGTCAAAAAAGTCGGGCGGCATTTCGTCTGCCGCCTCGCTTAAGATTCTATTAAACTCGGCGAGGGAAATCATACGACTCGGAGCTCTCTTTCGTAAAATCGATCGGGGGTACGGTATTATCCAGACTCTCCATCTCTTTCATGATCGTATCCATCTGATCGACGACCACCCGTATAAATATCTCGACCACTTCCTGGTCAAACTGAACTCCGGCACCGCGAATTAACTGCTCACGGGCATGGGATATGTCCAGCTTCGAACGGTATCGGCGATTGGATGTCATTGCGTCAAACGCGTCCGAAACGGACAGGATTTTCGCGAGAAACGGAATCTGGTCTCCCTTGATGCCTTCGGGATATCCGGTGCCGTTCACCCATTCATGATGATAAAGGACAAGCGGAACCACCCCCGTGAACATAGAGAGCGCCGACAGTATATGGGCGCCTTTCAGGGGATGCTTTTTGATGATATCGTACTCATCCGAAGTAAGCTTCACACTCTTCTTCAGTATATCGTCGGCCGTTCCGATTTTTCCGATATCGTGGAAGATACCGGCCGTTCTCAGCAATTCCAGTTCATCCTCGGTCAAGCCAATGGCCTCTCCGACCTTTTGCGAAAAGAAAGCGACCCGGTCTGAGTGTCCGCAGGTATATTCGTCCTTCGCGTCAACCGTCAGGCGCAGCGCCTCGATGGTATCGACGTACGTCTTCTTCAGATCCGAATAGGTTCTTAACAGCTCCTCGTTCTTCGTGTTTACCAGCGAATGCAGGAAGGCGTTGTTCAGAGCGGAAGCCGCCTGATTCGCATAGATCTCCAGAAGCTTAAGCTCGGATTCGAACTCCGTGCTCTCGATATAAATCACACCCAGAGTCTGCTTGTATTCATTGATCAGCGGGAAAATAACGCCTGTTTCCAGCTTCTCGATTTTCCGGTTCGTACGGGCATATCCGATCTTCTCCATCAGTTCCGGATCGAGAAGCGGTACAAAGTCCTCGATGCTTGTGTTGTAAATGCCGATGCCCTTGAAAATACTCTTGTGATTGTTGTCGAGGCTTTCCGTACCGTCAACAAGAATGAATGCGTTTTTGCTGTTTACAAATCGCATGACCTCGATCAGTATGCCTTCGAGAATACTGCCGATTGGCTGAAGCTGATAGATCTTCGGTACTGCTTCAAGAATCTTGTTAAGACCGTCCTGAAAGCGCTTAATCGTACGGACCTGCATAATGGATTTAATGGCTGACTCGACAAGAAGAATAAGCTGATCAAATTTGTCGCTCTTCTCACAGTATCCCTGGATTTCAAGTGCCCGGATTGTTTCAAGAGGCGGAGCCATATCTTTATATCCTGTGAGAAGCAGGATATAGAGTTCCTGATTGAATTCCCGGATTTTGGCGACCACTTTATCACCGTTGATCGGTTCCATCATGAAATCCAGGATAAGAAGATCGTAATGCTCCGCACGAATCAACTCGATGGCATCGAGTGGCGAAGTTATTCCCTTAACATAATACCCGCTGCGGCCCAATACGACCGACAATGAATCGATAATCCCTGTCTCGTCATCCAGGACAAGAATCTTGTATTGGGACAGTGTCTCCGGTTTCTTCCTTCTCATTGATGTCCTCCCGCAAATTTATGCAAACGGAATTAATATATAAAACGTCGTACCCGAACCTTCCACCGATTCAAACCACATGTCTCCGCCAAACTTACCTACGATATTCGAATACGACATATAAAGTCCAAGTCCTGTGCCCTGTTTCGCTTTCGTCGTAATCATTTCTTTAAACAATTTCTGTTTTACTTCATCCTTCATGCCACATCCGTAATCACGAACCGACAGCAATAACTTACCCTTGTCATTGGTCAGAATCAGATCAACAGTCCCCTCCTTGCCTTCATACGCATCGATGGCATTGTTGATCAAATTATTCACAATTTGGACAAGACTGTTCACTTCCCCCTTTATCATAGTCGATTTTTCCATTTCACAAACTACATTTAGTTTACAACCATATTTTTTTAGTTCGTGATTCATCAAAATATCGATTCTTTTTAAGAGTTCATTGATTTCAAACTGATCGGTAGTCGTTGCCGTCAGCTGTACGGCCTGCCCCTTAACCGTAGAGATAATGTCCGACATATAAGCGCAGTACTGATTGATTTTCTCGGTCCATCCGCGCATTTCCCGCGTAATTTCATGATAATCCTCTCTGTCAACCTGCGGGTCATCTACGGAGTCATCTATCTCCCTGATCAAATCCATAAGACCTTCGACGGCACCGGAGACCGACATAATCGGAGTTTTCAGGTTATGCGCAATTCCTCCGACCATTTGTCCCAGACTTGCCAGATGCTCCCTCTCGATCAGTTGCGTCTGCGTATGTTTGACTAATTCAAAAGACTTCTTCAGATCGGTTATATCCTTAATAAGTATAATCATTCCGTCATATCTTTTGTCTTTAATGATCGGTGTTATTTCAATAGAAAAGATAACGTCGATATCCTTATACTGCATCTCTTCTTCGCAGAACGCGGATTTCTTATCCATCCCGGCCTGAATGAACGCTGTTTTTAATGGTTCAAGCCGGTCCGGCGCATACTTTTCTATCTGTTCGATAAAAGTCCAGATTCCGGTTTTTCGTTTGATGTCGACAAATCCGGAAAAATGGGTGATAAACGCCTTATTGTAATCCACAATGCTGTGATCGCTGTTCAGAACGAGATAACTGTCAGAAATGTGGTCGACAATCGTTTGGACCGCAATAGGGAGTACATTCAGAAAGTCGTATTTTATAATGGCAAGGGCAAAGCAGATTGCAGCAACCGTAAAGGAAATGGGTTCAAAGTACATGGAAAAGGTGGCAATCTTCGTCACAAAGGCGAGATCCACCGTGAGTGGAACGACGATCCCGATCGCTATCAGAACGGACTGTCTGGAAAAGAAACCCGCATTCTTAATCGAAAAGAAAATCAGATAGAACAAACCGATCAGTATGAGCGGATATGCATAAAGAGACTGAAGATTGTGAAGCGGCCCGCTTAGCAATTCACTGTTGATCAGCGAATAATTTTTGAAATACAACCGATGATAGTCGTTGGTCCAGATGGCCGCCATGTTGAGGATCGGGAAAATGAGTGTCAGATAATTCAGTCGATTGATCTTTTCGCCGGCCGAAAACGATCGACCCAGAAGATATACAAACACGGAGACAAATCCGACCGCCGAGAAATAAACATTGGTAAAAAACATGCCCTCGTAGTGAAACAGAGAAACGGCATACGATTCCGTCAGCATACCCGTGCACCAGCTGAAGATGCTTGCGATCAGCGCGATCGAAATGATATGAATCTCTCTTTTCCGGTGCATTCCGACAATCATGAAAAGTGTAATTCCGGTTGTCAAAGCCGAAATATGCAGCAGAACAAATGCCAAATCCTCCATTTAAGGGCCTCCTCCCGAGCTGATTGTCCCTTTGCGGGACCGGTTTATCGTTCCTTTTCCGCGAGTACCGCCGACATGATACCGACAAGTTCCTCCGCATGCGTATTGATGAAGTAATGCTCGGCTCCCGGTATGACATGAAGCTTCACATCCTCCGAATAGCTTAGCCAGTTTCTATAACGCGTCGCATAACGGCCGGTCACGCGATCTTGATCACCCGCTATAAAACAGATCCCTGTCTTAAGGCGCGGCGAAGGACCTGTCCGGAGACCGTGCAGGTACCGGTAGAACAATCTTGCATCATGCCGGAAAGCTTTAATCACAAACGCCAGACTGTCCGCATCGTACGAGTTCTTCGGAAGGCCGATGCGCATCAGATAATCCAGGATCTGCTTGTCGGAGGAGAACATCCAGGGATCGAAGAATCCGCCGTAAATCCCGACATATCTCGGAGGGTAAGTACCGCCGGCAAAGATACCCGCGATCGCAATCCCGGCATTTTCGAGCAGATGCGCCAGTGCGAGCATCGGTGCGCATCCCACACAGTGCCCGTAGAGTACGACTTCCGGGGGATTCATCCGGACGATCTCATCAAAAATAAGCTGCGCGGTCGCTTCGGCTGTCAGGAATACCGGATCGGCACCTGTATCATGGCCGGACAGGTTTACCGCATACAGGGAATACCCCGGCAATACGGGACGTGCCGCGTCGGACATATTCCGGTAAGAGAGAACGGTGCCTCCGCCGTAGGGGAAACAGATTACCGGGATTTTCCCCGTCCGGGTTCCGGATGAGAGTCTCACAAGAACCGGGTTCTCTTCCTCTTCCCCGCTGTCAATAAGCGCGGCCAGTTCGCGTATGGTAGGGTTCTTATACAGATCGACAAGCGTAGCCGCATATCCGTTATCGGGCAGTTTTGAGATGAATTTGACCGCCTTTAAGGATTCGCCGCCGATCGCGAAAAAATCATCGTCGAGACCGATGTCCTCTGTCTCAAGAACCTCCGACCACAAGCTGTACAGCAATTTCTCGGTATCACTTTCCGGTGCGGAGTATTTTCGCTCGGGCCGAATCGCTTCTTCAAAACCGGGCAGCATCGCCTTGTCTATTTTGCCGTTCCGGTTCAGCGGGATCTCCGGTATGCGAATAAAGTAGGCCGGAATCATATATGTGGGCAGGCTCACGGACAGGAAGCTTTTGAGCTCTTCGTATCCGATCCCTGTATCTGATGTGAAATACGCGTAAAGCTGCTTTTCGCCGTATCGATCGGCGCGCGGATATACAAAAACTTCACGTATTTTCGCGTGCTTCAGGAGTTCCGATTCAATTTCGCCAAGTTCGATTCTGTAACCCCGGATCTTAAGCTGATTGTCGATTCGGCCGAGATACTCAAGGTCACCCGATTCCAGAACTCTGGCCAGGTCACCCGAGCGGTACATCCGTTCTTTTTCGACAAACGGATTCGGACAGAATTTGACCTGCGTAAGCTCCGGATTATTGAGATATCCGCGGCCTAACCCCGCGCCGCTTACACAGAGTTCTCCCGGCACTCCGACCGGGACGAGGTTCAACTCTTTGTCGACAACAAATGTCTTAAGAGTCGGGATCGGCACTCCGATGTTTCCGGTATTCGACAGAATTTCCCGGTCCCCGATTTCTTTAACGGTAACGTGAACCGTCGTCTCCGTAATGCCGTACATGTTGATCAGCCTGGTTTCCGGATATCGGTCGCGAAAAAGCTTAAGAAGTCTCGGGCGCAGGGCGTCGCCGCCAAAAATCACATACCGAAGCGAAAGTCCTGCGTCTTTTGAGGATTCTTCGTCGATCAGGTTGTAAAAGGCGGCCGGAGTCTGATTCAGGACCGTCACCTTCTCCCGTATCAGAAGATCAATAAACTCACGTGTGTCTCTCGTTTTTGTTTTTGGAACAAGGACAAGACGCCCGCCCCTTAAAAGTGCCCCGTACATCTCCCACACCGAGAAATCAAAACAGAACGAATGAAACATCGTCCATACGTCGTTCTCCGAAAATTCGAACGGGAATCGGCTGTTAAACAGAAGTCTCACGACATTTCTGTGTTCGATCATGACACCTTTGGGTTTGCCGGTAGAGCCGGACGTATAGATGATATAGGCCAGGTTGCCGGGGGCATGTTCTCCTCTTCTGACCGGCGATACCGGCGAATACACGGCTATATCCTCCGGACGGATGCACTCGGTGATCGGGAGAAATCTCTCCGGAAACGGTCCGGCTGCCAGAAATGCCTTAGCACGGCTGTCTTCCAGAAGATAGGCCGTCCGTTCAACCGGCGCATCGGGATCAATCGGAAGATACGCCGCGCCTGCTTTCAGAATTCCCAGAATTCCGACGATCATTTCAAAGGACGGTGCAAGGGATATCGCGACAATATCGTCCGCCTCCACGCCCCTGTCAAGCAGCATGCCGGCGAACGCATCCGATCTTTCGGCGAGTTCTCTGTAGGTCATGGAGCTCTCCCCCATGGTAAGCGCCGTTCTTTCCGGGTACGACGTAACGCATGCATCGAATATCGAATCAATCGTCTCATCGTCCGGGAAAGAAGCGTCCGTATCGGAAAAACCGGTTATCAGAGAAGCTTTCTCTTCCTGGGACAGCAATGGGATTTTTCCGATCGCAATCTGATCGTCCGCCAGCACAGCGTGCAGAACATTCCGATAATGCGACAGAAAACGGTCTATCGTATTTTCCGAGAAGAGATCTGTGCTGTATTCCGCGCCGATCCGGATCCCGTCCGGCGTGACATCCGCTTCAAGGGTCAGATCGAATTTCGTCGTACCGGTATCGATTATTCCCGGCGCAAATTCAAGCTTATCCGCCTTCATAAGCGAGATGTCCATGTTCTGAAGAACGAAGCACGTATCAAACAGGGGATTCCGGCTTAAATCTCTGGTCGGATACACTTTCTCGACCAGACGTTCCACAGGATAATCCTGATTCTCGTAAGCTCCGATTAAGTCGGATCTCACTTCGTCAAGAAAAGCGGCAAACGTCTTATCCCATGCCGGATTACTCCGTACGGCAAGCGTGTTAACGAACATACCGATCAAATCAAGAGTGTCGGGATGCCGTCTTCCCACAATGGGGATACCGACGACGATATCATCCTGTCCCGAATAGCGGGACAGAAGAACATGGAAAGCCGCATACAGCACCATAAAAATCGTCGCGCGCGCATGCGCCGCCATATCCTTTATTCCGGATACAGTCTCCGGATTGAGACTTATCGACGTCCGCGAACCCCGGAAGGATTTCCGTGAAGGCCGCGCATGATCCGTCGGCAGATTAAGGACGGGCACTTCGCCTTTAAATCTCCCGAGCCAGTATTCCTCTTCCCGTTTCAGATCGCCGGCTGAGAGCCGCGCGTTCTGCCAGGCCGAATAATCCTTATATTGGTTTCTGATTTCGGGAAGCTCGCCTCCCGAATAGAGAGCCGCAAATTCACGCTCCAGAATATTCACCGACTCACCGTCGGAAATAATGTGGTGCATATCGATAAGAAGGACGTGTCTCTCGGCTCCGAGTGTTATGAGTTCCGCGCGTAAAAGAGGCGCGGTCCCGAGATCGAACGGCCGGACAAATTCTTTCATTATGAACGGTAATTCCTTCTCGTCCGCCTGACGTTCGGGAATACGGAATGCCGCCTGCGGGTTAACGATCTGCACGGGAACGCCGTCGATGAGCAAAAATGAAGTCCTCAGGGACTCGTGCCGGTCAATTATTTTCGCAAAGGCTTCGGAAAGTGCCGGAACAGACAGAGGTCCCTTGATTTCGACAGCCGCGGGGAGATTATAGTTAATTCCCTCACCGTCAATCTGCCTAAGGAGAAAGAGGCGTTTCTGAGACGGCGAAACATCATAGGAAGAGGCCTCGGGAACCGGCAGAATCGACTGTCTGCCCGGCACGCCCGTTTCATCTATTTTCTTGCCGATTTTTCGCACGGTTCTTAACTGAAAGATATCGCTGATTCCGATTTCCGCACCGAATCTTTTCTGAATCGCCACGGAAAGAGAGATCACTTTGAGCGAATCGCCTCCGAGATCAAAAAAGTCCTCGTCAACGCCGATCACCGATATTTCCAGAATCTTTGTCCAGATCTCAAGAAGAACCGCTTCGGTTCCGGTTTCCGGTGCCGTAACCTGCGTTTTGACCGTATCTTCAAAACAGGGTTCGGGAAGTGCTTTCCGGTCCGCCTTTCCGTTTGGCGAAAGCGGGATATTTTTCATATACATAAAGATGGCCGGAACCATATAATCGGGAAGCCCGGATGACAGATGCGATTTTAAAGACGAAACATCCAGCTCTTTATCGGAAGTATAGTAGGCGCAAAGATACGTCGAATCCTTGTGCGATTTCGCCGTTACCACGCTGCTCAGAACTTTGGGATGTGCCGACAGCCGGTTCTCGATTTCGCCGAGCTCGATCCGGAAACCGCGGATCTTAATCTGAAAATCAAGACGCCCGAGATACTCGATATCCCCTTTCGGATACCAGCGTGCCTTGTCACCCGTTTTGTACATGATTTGACCCGGAAAGAAAGGATCCGGAAGAAAACGTTCCGCCGTAAGCGTCGGATTATTGATATATCCGCGCGCGACGCAGATCCCGCTGATATAGAGTTCACCCGGAATCCCGACCGGCAGGAGCTTGTGGTTCTTGTCCAGGATATACAGGCGCACATTGTCAATCGGCCTTCCGATCGGAACATTTTTTAAGTTTACGCGCGGAGAACAGTCAAAGTACGACACATCCACGGCAGCCTCCGTCGGACCGTACAAGTTATACAGCTGCGCGCCGCATCGATCATACAAGTTCCGGTTGAAACGCTCCGTCTGACGGAGCGTCAGCGCCTCACCGCTCGCGAAAACCTGTTTCAGCGACATGAGCTTTCCGGTCATATCCTTCTCCGTGACATAATCCAGAAATGCGCCGAGCATGGAAGGCACAAAGTGCATCGTTGTCACCTTGTTCTTATCGATCGCATCCGCGATCACCTGAGGGTCTTTTTCACCGCCCGGCTCGAGCATCAGAACGCCGGACCCCGTGAAAGTCCACCAGAAAAGCTCCCATACGGATACATCAAAGGTGAACGGCGTTTTCTGCATAATCAGGTCTTCGGGATGAATGGGGTATTTTTTCTGCATCCAGTTGATGCGGTTGACGATGCTTCTGTGCCGGATCATAACGCCCTTGGGTTTGCCGGTTGATCCCGATGTATAAATCACATAGGCGAGATCGTCGGGTCCGCTCATGCATTCGGGATTTGAAATGTCTCCGCGATACAGTTCCGGATCTTCCAGATACAGAACTTCGGCTCCCGGATCGGCAAGCTTTGAGGAAAGTGCGGTCTGCGTAAGAAGAAGGGTCGCTCCGCTGTCCCCGATGATATAGCGAATGCGATCTGCCGGATAATTCGGATCGATCGGAAGATACGCGCCGCCGGCTTTGAGGATAGCCTGAACCGCAATGATCATTTCAAAGGAACGGTAAACCGAGAGAGCGACAATTCGGTCTGGTCCGATGCCCTTTTCGATCAGACAGCGTGCCAGTTGATTTGACTTCTCGTTCAGCTCACGGTACGTCATCACGCGTCCGTTTGAGATTACCGCGCGCGCATCCGGGGTTTGGGAAGCCTGCTCATACAGGAATTCATGAAGTGTTTTCTCGTACGGATAATCAGCGGTCGTGCGGTTAAAATCGACAAGAATCTGCTGTTTCTCTTTCTCGGAAAGCATCTCCAGCCGCCCGATCGCTCTTTCCGGATTGTCGAGCGCATGCCAAAGGATATTGATCACATGCCGGTTGAGACTCTCTATCTCATTAATATGGTAAATTTCCGTCAGAAAATCGTAATTCAGTACAAAGCGGCCTTCGTCGTCGCGGTCATTCACATGAATGATGAGAGACTCGACCTGTTGTCCCGTGAAATGCCAGCGGCTCTTGACTACCTCTCCGAATTGAGTCGATTCGAACTTCGAATTCTGATAATTCAGAACAATATCATAGAGCCTGTGCGGGAGATTGTGATTTCTCTTCAAGTCTTTGAGAAGATAATTGTAAGGATACTTCTGATGGCGCAGAATATTCATATTCTCGCGGCTCATCATTTCGGAAAACTCCGAAAAGTTCTTGGCATCGATCATCCGGACGCGGACCGGCGCGGCAACACTGACGAACATACCGGATGTCTCTTTCTCGCGTGCATTGATCCGGTTCAGGATCGTAGTCCCGAGAATAATGTCGTCATTTCCCGTTACTCGATGAATATATATGCAAAGTGCCGCCATAAAAAGAGTAAACGGAGATTTATTATTTCGCGAGCAGTAGTCACGTATCTTATCCGACAAGACCTGGGGAATGATAAAGGACTTTCGCGCCGACATAATGCTCTCCGTCGTAAGCGCCTGAGGTTTCAGGACGGTCGGCTCCGGAAAGGAAGCAAATTTCCCGTTCCAGTATTCCCGGTCTTTCAAGAATCGCTCCGAGGACTCATAGGCCATCTCGTTTTTTAAGTGCTCGAAAAAAGACGGCTTCGGCGCATCTTCATACGGAAGATTCCTGCGCAGCGCGGCATAATAGGCGGTTATCTGATTCCCTATTACGGACATATTCCAGGCATCCGAGATAATATGGTGCAGCTTGACGAGCACCCCGCCGTTACTGTCGTCAATTTTAATCACAGTAAAAGAGAACAAATCCGAATCATACAAAGGAAAAGGCCGCTGCGTTTCCTTGACATCCCATGCGTACAGGGATTCAAGACCAGTCGTACTAAAATCAAAATAATCCAATTCCTTCTCTTCGAACGAAGATGCATACTGCAGGGGTTCTCCATTTTCCTCATGAATCCGTATACGAAGACCTTCGTTGTTCTTGATAACAAGTATGACGGCCTTCCGCAAGGCATCATAATCAATCGTTCCCACGTAACGAATGGTTCCGGATATAATGTTCATATACGTTCCGGGATACTTCTGCTCAAGATACCAGATCGACTTCTGCGGCTGCGATAACTCGTAAAAAACCTTATCCATATACTCTTGTTTCCCTTCGAAAGGCATTTTCTAAAAAAGAGTCTTCGCTGACCGTCGTAAGATGTCTGATTTCGTCCGCATTTTCCGAACAGCAACTGATGAAATAATCTCCCTCTCTTATCGTCTGCAGCATGCCTTTAATATCCGGTTTAAAGATACCCGGGTCCGCCAGAACCTCCGCCCATCCCTTCCCAAGCCATTTCAGGTAGGCTTCCTTCCGGGTCCAGATCTCAAAGAAGCGGGCACGCGTGTCACCCTCTCCGGTAAAGACATAGTTATACTCGCGGTCCGTAAAAACTTTACGGGCGATATCTTTATCCGGGGGGCCGGTCTTCTCGACATCCACGCCGACATCCCTGTCGCCGAATGCGACAGCAATCGCGCTTCTTGTATGAGACACACTAAAATACAGAGAAGGCTGGTATTGCAAGAACGGCTTGCCGTATGAATTCCGTATGAATATTAAATCCCGATTCTGAATAGACAATTTCTCGCACAGCAGATGCCGGAGAAATATGTCCGAATATAGAAGGAGCTTCCGGTCTATATCGGCGCGCATCGATTCAATCTGCTTTATTCTCCGTTCGGGAAGAAGCGGCAGAAAATGTTCGGTGACTTCGGGGTCATAACGACAGCTCGTTTCCAAAAAATACAAATGAATCATAAACGGTTACCACGCTTTTCTTACCATAGATCTTAAGAAAGCTAAACCGGTCAAAATTAAACCTATATAATTATTACATGTTGATAAAAATTTGAAAAGAGTTTACATACAAGTTTTCTTACAAAAGTAGATATAGATTGATTAATTGAAATGAGAAGTCCCCCTTTTTTGGCGAATCGGGGGTGAAATCCGCCTTGTCCCATTTTAAGGCCAGTATACCTGCTCCACACCGGTGATGACATTGCCGGTTACCGTGCAGTAGTAGAAGTACGAAGAGTAGGTAACCAGTTCAGGGTGAGCATTATATATCGAACAGAATTGATCATAATGAAAAGGAATGGATAAGGCGTCGTTGATAGCGCTTCCGTCTAAGTTGCACATCATTTTAATCGTCACGATACTCATATTGGCAGAACGAAGCTGTGGATTAATGTTCTTATAGACAAATTCACTGTCCGCAAAATTGTTGACTATATCCTCGGCTTCTGTACGGGTATAACCTTCCTGGTCGACAAGCCAGTCAATCGCATCCTCGCCTCGCAGCATATCGAAATAATCAAACGAAGCGACCCCGGTTGACGGATCAAAGGCCGTCATGATCGCATAACTCGAATACATGTTGGCTGTATTGACCGGTGCCGTCGATGATACGGTCCCGGCGGGCGTAATGATTGCGGTCGTCGCAGGACCCGTCGTTGCGGCGCCGGTATCTGTTCCTTCCGCCGCAGTTCCCGCTATAGATGTTTCATATAAAGCCGAGTCCGATGCGCCGGCTGTGGTTGCCGTTGTTGTCCGGTTGCCGAACAGATTCGAGAGCCAGGAATCAATATTGTTTCCCCCGCCGGACGACGATTCGGACGCTCTTGATTCTGTCTCGTCTGCACTGGCCGTCTCTTCACGGGATGGTTCATTCGAGTGATCCGAACGGCCGGTTTTTAAGGACAGAAATCCGAAAAGCAAACCGCCGGCAAAGAGTAAAATCACTGCGAGCAGCAGCGCCGAGGCGATAATCAGTATTTTTTCGAGTGTTGTACGACCGGCTCTTTTCCTAAAAACCCGCATTTTCTCATAATCAAACATTCTATCGTACCTCTTTTTCAGAAATCAAAGAGTTCCTATGCTTAGCCGTTTATGAGCTAATGTTAAACTTGAATGATTGGAATATCAATAATTATTTATATACAAAATGTATATCAGTAAGGCGATGCTAAAGAGGACAGCGTTCCGTTCATTGAGAAAGGAGAATCCGATGCGCTCGTAAAATGTGTAATCCGATTCGAATGTTCGGGCGTAACCCCTGAATCTTATTGTGGCATTCACCCGCCGTATTTCGGTCATAATTTCTTAGCACACCTGGTTGACCAGTCCTTTTGATAGCAACCATATCAATGTATGACTATTTGCTATAAATTCTTCTAAAAATGATGAAATCATCTTGCTGTATTGTTACGTTTGTGCTAAAATTATGTCAAATAAAAATGATATATGTGAATTTTTACGATAGTTTCTATGTTGGTACGCGCTGATTTCAGAAGCTTGGCCTGATTTTTATCTTCCGGCAAGAGATGTACGCATAATCCCGCGTTAGCCGAAAGACTTTTTGAAAAGGGCAACCTGCACCAAAGTGCAGAAACGCAAAGTCTGGAATCTAAAGGTTCTCCCATGATTGTCCGACTGCCGATTAGTATTTCGATTCATGACGATATTCATGACCGTCTCTGATATCTGTCGCAATTTCATATGCCCCGATATTAAGACGGCCGGTGTGCGCACCCGTCTCTGCCGACGATTCGCCGCAAATGCACTCGCATTTGCCGGAGAACGGATGAGTGGAGGTATCAAATGAACCGATCATCTATTCACGTATCTTTTTCTTTCAAAGCCATTCGAAAACAACTCTATCTGTTGCTGGCTATGTTATTCCTTCTCTCGAATATTCCGTTTACGGTAGCCGCCGGCGCAGAGGATGCTCCTCATTCCGAAACAGCCATTGCCGCCCATAGTGCGGAAAGCCTCCGCTGGAGTTCGCCGCTTCTCTTCAAAGATAATGAAGTCGATCCGGCGACCTTGAACGGCGGACCGTTACTGACGCTCACCAAACTTACCAACGGAGCGGACGGAAGCTTTATTCCGGCCGGATCAGAAGTAACATGGACGTATACCGCAACAAACTGCGGCATTGTTGATCTGTATCACGTAATCATAACGGATTCGAATCTCGGCTTTATAGGTATAATCCCTACTCTTCCCGTTGGCGCTTCAGAGACGCTCACCAGGATCGGAACCGCAATTTCCGGACCTTATGCAAACATGGGTTATGCGCAAGGTTTCTTCTCCTTGGGAGGGGAACCGCTTCCGCCGGAATCCTTTGATCCATGCTGTCTCCCGCCTGTTATACTTCCAACCTTTGCGTTTGACGGAAGTTGCTACTTTGGTTCTGAACCTTCGATCGCAATCGACAAAACAACCAATGATTTCGACGGACAGTATATCCTGACCGGCGATGCCATTACCTGGTCCTACAAAGTAACCAATACCGGAAACGTAACTTTGACCAATGTCCGGGTTGACGACTCCGTTGCGGGACCTGTCGGAACAATCGCCTCTCTTGCTCCCGGGGAGTCGCAAACGCTGACTCTTGCGGGAACTGCCATTGCAGGTGCATATAAAAACACAGGAATCGCTGTCGGAACGCCTCCTGTCGGCGAAGAAGTAAATTCGAGCGACGACAGCGGTTATTACGGAATTCATCCTTCGCTCTCCATCAGTAAATTAACAAATGGTGCCGATGCGGCGAAGATTCTCGTCGGAGATCCGATTGAGTGGACTTATGACGTTACCAACGACGGCAATGTCGATTTGGTATCCATTACGGTAACCGATTCCGACCCGGCAATCGGTGTAGTCGGAACGATCGACAGTCTGCTTGTCGGCCAGACAGCAACCCTGAGCCGCATGGGAACAGCGACGGCGGGCGCTTATGCCAATACAGGCACAGCAACCTGCGAATACTCGCTCGAGCAAGGCAGTATTGATTTGATGTGTATCGAAACGCCTCCCGACTGTACTCCGGCTCCTACCGGTACTCCTCAACCGATCCAAACAACGGTATCGGCCAGTGACGACAGCAGCTACTTCGGAGTTTCGCCCGCAATCACTATGTCGAAAACAACGAACGGGACCGACGGTTCCATGATTCTCAAAGGCAGTCCGATTGTCTGGACATACACGGTCACCAATACGGGCAACAGCGTACTTACGAATGTTACCGTTACAGATTCCGATCCTGCGATCGGAGAAGTCGGTACCATCGCGACGCTCGCTCCCGGCGAGACACAATCACTCACGGCTAACGGAACGGCCGGAACCGGAGCTTACGATAACACAGGATCGGTTCACGGTACGCCGGAAGCCGGCGCAGACGTAACAGCCGCGGATTCGAGCTCGTATTTCGGAGCCGATCCGGTCGTTGGCATATCAAAAACCACCAATGATCTTGACACAGGCAGCTTCCCCGTCGGCACAGCGCTTACATGGAAGTATACGATCAGCAATCTTGGAAACATCGAAATTGTAAATATTAAAATTACGGATTCGATGGAGGGCGATGTCGGCACGATTCCCTCGCTCGCTCCCGGCGAAACGGCAGCACTTACACTCACCGGAACAGCCGTTGCCGGAGCCTATACGAACACCGGAACGGCGACTGCAAATTATGAATTGCTTCCTGCTCCCTCCTCGGTCCAAAGCATGAATCTCTTACTGAACGGCGAGGAAGGAAATCAGGTAACCGCGTCCGATGACAGCAGCTATTTCGGCTATACGGCGAGTCTTTCTGTGAATAAAACCACAAACGGCGGAGACGGAATTACGCTGGACGTAGGTGACACAATTACCTGGTCGTACGAAGTAACGAATACCGGAAACGTAACGGTCACGAACATTACGGTAACGGACTCGGATCCTGATATCGGTCAGGTAGGTACGATCGCATCTCTTGCTCCCGGAGAATCCCAGACGTTAACCGCGTCCGGAACTGCGGAGGCAGGCGATTACAGCAACACCGGAACCGTGAGCGGTCAACCGGTTGCTGCCGATGATTCTGCAATCGGAGATGTCATTACAGCTTCCGATGCCAGCAGCTACTTCGGTTCCGGACCGGCGATTGACATCGCCAAGACGGTTCAGAATATCACCACGGCAGGAGCTGCCGGAAAGACAGCGACCGGCGCACCGGGTGACGATTTCAAATTCACTCTTGTCGTAAAGAATACCGGAAATAAAGATCTTTCTCAGATCCTGATTACGGACAGCAAGGCCGCAGTCGGTTCTGCGGTAACGGTAGACGGTACGCCGAAGAACTGGGCATCGGGCGCCGGCGGAATTGCCACGCTGGAGCTGACAGGCCTTGCCGCGGGAGCGAGTTCAACGATCACCTACACACTTGACACCGCAGCGGGTGATGGAACGCTGATCATGCTGAACGTAGCGACGGTTTCCGCAATGGATCTTTCAACGGAGAAACAGGTCGAAGATACGGATGTCGCAACACTATCGACGTCATCGGTACTCGGAGCCGTACGGTCTACACCGACACCGACACCGAATTCGTCGAGTGTTCTCGGAGCAGCCCGAACCGGTGAAGCCTTCGGGTTTGCGGATTGGATCGGAACGCTGTTCCTGCTCGCGGCAGCCGGCCTTACACTTCGACTTGTGATTCGTAAAGAAGAGAAGTCGATGCATAACAAATAACAGAAAACGAAGAGCAAATGGTAAAGTGAAACGGTGTGTCCGGATTCTCTGATCCGGACAAGAAAACAAAAAAAAGGAGCGCGTTTTATGGATAATCCCAAAAGCGCGCTCCTCTTTTTGTGAATCCCTCAATTAATCCAGCTTCAGCCGTCTGTACAATTCACCGACGGGAAGCCCCATAACCGTATAAAAATCGCCCTTGATTCCGCGGATAAAGAGCGCTCCCATATCCTGTATACCGTATGAGCCTGCCTTATCAAGCGGCAGACCGCTCCGGACATACTCTTCTGCCATTGCCTTCTCCTGCTCTCCCCACGGGAAGAACGCGACTCGCGTCGTTGTAAAGAACGTCTCGCTTCTCTCGCGGCTGCGGATACTGACACCGGTAAACACATGGTGTTCACGTCCCGCAAGCGTTCGAAGCATCTGTAACGCGTCCTCCGGCGAAGAAGGTTTCCCGAGTATCTCCTCATCAATCGTAACAATCGTATCGGAACCGATGACGACACACTCCGGGTTATTTCCAAGTATCTTCTCTGCTTTTGCCGCAGCTAAGGCCATCACCGTGCATGCGGCCCTTACGCCGAAAGGCTCCGCTCTATAGTCCGTCTGAATTCTTGCTGTAAGTGCGTCTTCATCAAGTGATGGAACGGCACAGGTGAACGGAATATTCAGGAGACCGAGCAGTTCCCTTCGTCTCGGCGACTGGCTGGCCAGTATTAGGCCGGTACGGGATGCCTCTGAGGCGGAATACACGGATGTTTCGCCGGAATCCGGAAAACGGAACGGTCCTGATTCTTCGGTAATCCGATTCGAAAGACCGCTTCGCATGTCTTCGTCAAAAAGATCAATCTCTTCGGTTTCCCAGCCGTCCTGATCTCTTAAAAGGACCTGTCTGATACCGGGCGTCTTTCTCAGAAGACCGAGTATCTCCAGAACATTCGCGGAATGTTCCGTCGCGGCTGTCACGCCTTCGCCGGTCCGGCAAATTGTCTTAAAATCCTGTGTTTCCTTAAGGATAAGATCCAGAGTCCTGTCCGCCGAATCACGGTTTATAAAAGTAAGGTAAAAAGTGTATGCCATATTTGAGCTTCCTCTCCGCAGGAGATTATGGGAATATCAGCTCATTTATTATAATGGAACATTTGGAGGAGCGCATCCGCAAATTCATAATCGACGCGAAGATTCTTTATAGTCGTCTTCGACGTCTTTCGATTCCGATTGTCCAAGGCTATCTCGTTAATATCGATATAGTTCTCTGTATAATCGCCGGAATGATGAAGGGTGATCTCCGTATAATTTCTCTGGGAAAAGGTATTGAGATCGAGTGACCGGATGACTTCCGTCGGATTCTTCTCAAGATCCGAGACTCTGGTCTTGGTCTGAAAATACGGAAGCGCAAAAGTCTTCGGATACTTGACGGCCCATTTTCCCTCGGACTCAATAAATGGCTTCTTGGTCTGACTGATCACAGGGAATAGCATACACAGATAGATCAGAGCAATTTCGATAATCCAGACGATTCCGAGCAGGACTCCGTTCACGGCAGAGGAATCGCTCCCCGAACTCGTATGGCTGCTCGACATGGACCAGGTTCCTTCCTGATTGATTGCACCGATCATCTGGATGAAATCCAGGGGGTGAGTGATTAGTGAGGGAGCATATGAGATATAGGAAGCTGCACCGTCATAGATATCCGAAGCGATAAAGCTCACATAAAAGATCCATTTGAAATACGTAAGAAACAAGTAGCCGAGTGTGACCGCAAGCAAAGCAACCACAACGCTTCGCATCTTAAACCACTTGCACAGGAGGCCAGCCAGCCAGCCCAGAGCTAATCCGAATAATATTGTAACGATAATCGTAAGCTTGATATACGGACAGACTCGTATAAGAAACAGATACGGAATGCTGATAGCAGAACCGATGATAGCCACTCCGAAAAAGATCGAGAAGAAACCCGCGACCGATGATTGCTGCGATGGTGCATAGTATTTCGACGTCATAATAATCATTGCTCCTTTACTCATATGCGAATCATTCTAGCATTGTGGCAAGCTGCACGCAATGATATAAGTCTGATATTTTTTACATATTGCACGGGATGCGGTGATATAATGAGATAAAAAGGGGTGATGAGATATGATTACATGTCCAAAATGCGGTTTTAAAGATCATATTGAAGGCGCGGTATTCTGTCAGAACTGCGGCCAGCACATCGGAATCAACTACTGTACCAACGCGGATTGTCCCAAAGGAGTTCAGCCCAGACTGCCCGAAGATGCGCGCTTCTGCCCGTTCTGCGGCAAAAAAACGTATTTTTCGGATATCGGAATTTTCTCGTCGGAGGAATCGTATCCGTTTCCCTTATAACGCGATCTAGACTTTATCCGTAGTTTCCTGATCGGACGAATCTTTCATCCGGTCATCATAGATCACGACTCTGTTGCGCCCGGTCTGCTTCGCACGATAGAGCGCACGGTCCGCGCGTCTGTAAAAGGCTGAAAAGGACTCGCCCGGAGCTCTTTCGGCCACGCCCAGGCTGGCGGTAATCCGGCCCGCCTGAGGGTGTTCTTTCTCTTCGATCCGCTTCCGGATCTTCTCGGCAGCTTCCGCCGCACCGAGGATGTCGGTCTTCGGAAGGAGAATCTCGAATTCTTCGCCGCCGAGGCGTACGAGCACGTCAGCCTTTCTGATACACTCCCCGATAATGTTTGCCGTTTGGACAAGTACCTCGTCTCCGACCGGATGTCCGTATTTGTCGTTTACCCTCTTGAAATAGTCAATATCAATCGTTATCAGGGATAAGGTTTCCTGATAACGGTCGGAATGGTACATCGCTTTATCCATAACCGAATCAAGATACCTTCTGTTCTTTAATCCTGTCAAAGGATCCGTCAGCGAAATTTCGCGAATCTGATTCTCGGCTCTCTTACGGAATTCCACCTCCCTGAACGCGAGGAACAGGAGTATTGCGATGATAAAAATCGGAATGGAGCGGATCAACGCATCAAGCAGAATGGTGCCTCTCGGTTCTATGATGTAGAGTGTCCAAGGAGCGTCGCTGAAAGTCATCTTATACACGAAGTGATCGCCGATGATCTGAACTCTGTTGTCAGCGGTGTTGCCCAGGCCCTTTATATCGCTTTCGGACAAGTCGTCAATGTCAGAAAGTTTCCTGATTTCGGTATTTTCGGAAAGATTTCCGTCCGCAATAATCGTACCGTACGGAGTGACCAGATATCCCTGATAGTCCGTCGCGAGAAACCGGTCCAGGCGGTTCGTGTCAAGATCAATCGAAACGACTCCCATAAAGAGATTCTCCTGATATAAAGGATTCGAGATTGTAACTATCAAACCTTTCCCGGCAGCATCCAGATACACATCCGTCCAGACAGCACTTCGGGAAGGATTGTTCGCGGGAGTTGCGACCGAATAGAAAGTGACATCCCGAAGACCGTCGTAATACGCGAAATCCTTCGACTCTATATAGGGATACATCATGATAAAATCAAATTCACTCGTGTAATAAATCCAGGCGAGATCCGGATAACGGCCATAGAATCCCTTGAAGAAATCGTTCAGGTTGAGAGCGAGATTCAGACTCTCCTTCGCCGCTCCTATGGTCGGGACGGTTCCCGCTCCGGTAAGATTGCCGACCGGAGAACCGAAAATCGCGCCGTTCAGTCCATCGAGGGAATACATGTTTTTCCCGGAATCATATACGAGTTTGCCCGCAAGGAACGGCTCGTCTTCATTCTTCGAGGCGAAGTATTTCTCCCCGTAAATCGAAAGCCCGCTGATGATAAAATTCGCGGGTCGTATCGCATCTCCGATGTCCAGCTGTTCCCGTTTCGCCGTTTCGGCGAAATCATTGAGCACGGCTATATAGTTGACGGCAAAAGACGCCAGAATCAGCGCGATTGAAAGAACAAACTTGAATGCCCTGCTTAAGCTTCTCATATTCAGCCTCGCGTCCCAAAAAACTGCAATTTTACGTCACAGCGCGCTGTCAGCCGGATGATCGGGCTCAACATTTATGATAACTAATTATATCATAATCGGCTCCGTTTGATCCTTCAGCCAGCTCTTATGTTCTTCGTCGAGAAACGGGCTTAATTTGTCGTAAACATCGGCGTGATAACGGTTGAGCCAGCCCTTTTCAAAATCGTCAAGCATCCCGGGTACGATCGCACGAAGGTCGATCGGAAGAAAGCAAAGTGTCTCAAAACGCATAAAGGTTCCGTCGTGAGTCATCCCGTCCTCGACGATCAGAAGCGTGTTTTCCGTCCGTATTCCGTGCTTTCCTTCTTTGTAAACGCCCGGTTCGACCGTAATGATCATTCCCTTTTCGAGTCTTGCGCCGGCTGCCGTTTTGGCGAAGCGCTGAGGAGCTTCATGCACAGTCGAGAAGTATCCGACGCCGTGACCGGTTCCGCACTTGTAATCCATGCCTCTCTGCCACATCGGCATGCGAGCCAGCACGTCGAGATTCGGTCCCGTCGCACCGTACAGGAACTTAGCCGAGGAGAGCGCAATCAGCGATTTGAGCGTCAGGGTAAAATCCGTCTTCTCCTCTTCTGTCAATTCGCCGAGAGCTATTGTTCTTGTGATGTCCGTCGTCCCGTTCAGGAACTGACACCCCGAGTCCAGAAGGAAAAAACCGTGCGGCTCGAGAACCGCGTTCGATTCCGGTTTCGGTGCATAATGCATCATCGCGGCATTCCTGCCGTAGGCGGCAATCGTCCCGAAGCTTAAGCCTTTGAATAGAGGCAGCTCCCTGCGGAATTCGAGACCTCTCTCATCGACTTCAAGTTCGGTTACGGGTCTTTTCGAAACAGTATCGTCAATCCACTTGAAAAGCCGGACGAGTGCCGTCGCATCCTTAAGATAGGAATCGCGTATGTTTCTGATCTCCGTATCGTTCTTTATAGCCTTCATCGGTATGACAAGGCTCTCGCCTTCGATCACGCGGATCTCCGGCCGGATCGATCCCGTGATGCGGACATTCGTTTTCTCGGGATCATAAAGCAGAGAAACACTGCCTTCCAGTCCGCGGACCGCTTCATAAACCGCGTCGTATTCTTTAATATCGATCCGGTCATTGCTTAAGCTCCTGCGGACCTCGTCCGGGAATTTTCTCAGATTCGCGAAAAGGACGGCCTCTTCTCTTCCGATCAGCGCAAAAGCCGTGACAAAAGGATTGTACGGTACGTCGCTTCCGCGGATGTTAAAGAGCCAGCAGATTTCATCGACGGCCGTCAGAACGTAATAGTCCGCCCGGGCGTTCGCCATTCCCGCACGAACCTTCGCGAGCTTCTCGCCGCGGCTTCTTCCTGCGTATATTTCCTCGTGCACGAAAACGGGATCCGGAGATATTTCGGGTCTGTCACTCCAGACCGTTTCGAAAGGATCGCTCTCCGTGAGAAAAACTGCCGGTTTGCCGGTCAAGGCCTTCTCGAGTGTTCTCCGGTTTTCGATCGACAGTACCCGTCCGTCGGCGGCAATGCGGCCGCCTTCCCCGATCTGTCCGGCAATCCAATCCTCGCAAGTCGGGACGCCCGCTTCTCCCATCTTAAAAAGCCGGATGCCGGAACCGTCAAGCTCCTTCTCCGCCTGAATGAAATAGCGGCCGTCGGTCCAGAGTCCCGCGTCGTCTGCCGTAATAACCGCCGTTCCGGCCGATCCGGTAAAGCCGGTAAGCCAGGCTCTGGATCTCCAATGGAGTCCCGTATATTCGCTCATATGCGCATCAGAGCTCGGCACATAGCAAATGTCCGCGCCCTTATCCATCATCCATTCTCTGAGAAGCTTAAGTTTTTCGGTTGTTTTCATGTTGTCACTCCTGATTGTTATTTCTATTCGAATCCGTCCAAACAAATCCATTTGCTGAATTTACTTTTCGGATTTGTTTACTATATTCGTCATCGCGGGTCTTTTCGACCGGGACAGAAAGAAGAAGGCCAGCAGGACAGAAAAAAGACCGCTGCTGATTTTCGCGATCAGAAAAGGCCCGACTGCCGACGGGGCGACGCTTGCGACATAGGCAAACTGTCCGCCCAGAACAAAGGCTGAGCTTACGGCAAGAGAGGAACAGAGAAGCTTGCCCTTCCCGTCCATTTCCTTAAGCTTTCCCCAGACCAGAATATTCGATGCCAGATTCCCGATCACAGCAGACAGAGTGTTTGCGGACATCATGTCTTCGGACATCCTGTCTTCGGACATCCTGTCCGAGGGAAGGCGCGTCTGTTTCTTACTTCTGCGCCGTATCAACTTGATAAGCCGGCTTAAGATCTCGGTCATAGGATACGCTCCTCCCAGGATCAGCGCAATTTTTCCGACAATAAAGACGGTGTCTTGAAACGGCACCATATCCGGTATGATCTTGATGCCCAGGAGCACATAAAGCGCCTGCAGGATAAGTCCGGCTATGCTGAGCGCCATAATGAATTTGCCGAAAATGAAAAATGCCCTGAGCGTCTGCTCCGGAAACCGAAGCAGGCCAAGGGATACGATTAGTACCATAACGAAAAGGGGAAGCATGTTCAAAAGGAGAGAAATCGCTCCGATCCCCATGAAGAGTCCCGCTATGAACGCGCCGGGTACAATAGCGACCGTGCCGATCAGAATCCCTTTGGCAAGATCCTTATGATCTTCCCTGGAGACCATGGAGAGGGCGACCGGAATGCTGAAGCTAACGGCCGCACCGAGTTGAGAAGCAATGATGATGCCCGAAAAAAGGCCGATTCCGGCCGTTTTCGCGATCCCCGACGAAATCGGGAAGCCGCCCATGTCGACCGGGAAAATCATTGCGGGGAGGATCGACGGGTCAATCGGCAGTATCGTTGAAAGGCTTACTGCGGCGGGGCTGATCAACGAGAGAATGGTTGGGGACAGCGAATAGATACCGACCATTCCGAGAGCCAGAGGGCCCATCGTCTTAATGCCTTCTTCAAATTTTCCGCCAAGCTTCAGCGGACTTCCGATAAGGTAGTCAACCCCGCCGGCCAATAGAAAAACGCACATTACAATCAGAATCGCCTTGTCCATTCCACATGCCTCTAACCTTTAGAACGTTCTGTAAGACTTAAGAATTTGCTTGTCATCGGCCCGGCCCATGCCGTCGCGGTCATTTCGGGCGGAACGGCTGTTGCCCGGCTGGGTCTTCACGCGGGAATCACGGTTTCCCGAAGCCGAAGGACGGTTCCGGGAATCTGCGGGACGAGATGCCGGAGCGCGGTTCTGCGTAACCGGCGTATGTCTTTCGGATACGCTCGGACGCGGTGCCGGTGTACGCTTTTGAGCGGCCGGCGTACGGTTCTGAGCGGCCGGAGTACGGCTTTCAGAAACGGCCGGGCGCGCTGCCGGTGTACGGCTTTGAGACGCCGGCGTACGGTTTTCCCTTACAGGAGAACTATCCCGTCTTCCTCTAACCGTTTTCTTGCTGGACTCATCAATACTTTCGTCAAGCGGATACGGATGTCCTTCGACGACGGGAACCATTTTCCCGATCAACTTCTGAATATCTCTGAGGAGAAGCTTCTCCTCTTTGTCGCAGAACGAAATGGCGGTTCCGCCGAGTCCAGCACGTCCCGTACGGCCGATTCTGTGTACATATGTCTCGGGTACCTCGGGCAAGTCGAACAGAATTACGTGCGACAGTTCGTCGATGTCGATACCGCGGGCCGCAATGTCCGTCGCGACCAGTATCTTTGTTTTACGCGTCTTGAAATTACTCAGGGCCGTCTGTCTCGCATTCTGGGACTTGTTGCCATGGATCGCAAGCGCGTCGATCTCTTCGGCGGCCAGCCCTTTGACGATTTTGTCCGCACCGTGCTTGGTTCGCGAAAAGACCAGTGCCGACTCGATATCCTTCGTTCTCAAGAGATGAACGAGAAGGCGCAGTTTGTTGCCCTTGTTGACGAAATAGACGGACTGACGGATCGTATCCACGGTCGAAGAAACGGGTGTAATCTCGATTCGGACAGGCTTATGGAGGATCGAGTCGGCAAGACCTGCGATCTCCGGCGGCATCGTAGCCGAGAAGAACATCGTCTGTCTCTCCGTGGGAAGAGCCGCAATGATTCTTTTCACATCGCGGAGCATACCCATATCGAGCATGCGGTCGGCCTCGTCGAGAACAAAATACTGAACATGCGAAAGAGATATGAACTTCTGCCCCATAAGGTCGAGAAGACGTCCGGGTGTTGCGACAAGAATATCAATGCCGGAAGCCAGAGCCTTGGTCTGCGGATGCTGTGAGACACCGCCGAATATAACGGCGGTTTTGAGGGAAAGATATTTTCCGTATGTGTCAAAGCTTTCGCCGATCTGTATCGCAAGCTCGCGCGTCGGCGCGAGAATCAGGGCTTTAATGTCTTTTCGGGATGAGGAACTTCTTTGGGAAAAGGACATCTGCTGCAGAATCGGGACCGCAAAAGCGGCCGTTTTCCCTGTGCCCGTCTGCGCGGTGCCGAGAAGATCATGTCCTTCAAATAATGGCGGAATGGCTTCGGTCTGAATGGGTGAAGGTTCGGTATAGCCCTCCTCGAGCAATGCTTTAAGAATCGGTTTCGAAATTTGTAAGTCGTTAAAATGCAAAGGCTTCTCCTTTATGAAGATACGTATTATATCTTCTTCTTTCTCAAAAAAAGGGGCGCGTACATAGCGTCCCTCATTAAAGTGTACCATACTTATTACCGGTTGCGTTAGTGTTTCTTTCGCCGCACCATGGCGGAATACTTCTGTAACCTACTCTCTCCTGGCCGGAATAAGGAGCACCGATGCCTTGGCCTGGCGGGCGATATTGTGGCTTACGCTTCCGAGGAAGACGTCGCGGATAAAGCCGCGCCCCTGACTTCCCATTACGACAAGCTGTATGCCGCGGTCCTCGATCGCATCGAGAATATACCTCGTGGGGCTCCCGTAGAAGAGAACCGTGTCGACTTCGGTATCGCCATTAATGTCCTGAAGCGTCTTCTTCATGGCATCGAGACGCGCTTCGTCCTTGGCATTAAATTCGGACAGCTGCGCGAGAAGATACGGATCGATGCGGCTCTGATCCTGAACATGCATCAGCGTAATCTGGCGGACTCCGGCCGCTGTCATTTCCTTCAAAACCTCAAATGCGTCATAAGACGCCGCCGAGAAATCCGTCGGAAACAGAACATGAAGATTGTAGCTGCTTCTTACCGGTGCATAGTAGACGGCTCCGTCCTTCTTCGTGCCTTCCAGCCTTACCAGAAGGAACGGCTTCGTGCAAAAATGTATAATCTCATAGGCGATTCCGCCCATGAGCGGTTCGCTCAGGAGAGTTCTGGTCTCGCCGCCCGCAAGGATCAGCGAATAGTCTTCTTCTTCGGCGATTCTTTTAACCTCGGTCTTGGCAAGTCCCGGAACAACGCGCACTTCGACTTCATAACCCTTTGCTTCCAGAACTCTCTTCTGCTCCTGCAGATTCTTATCGAGGGCGGAGGTCGCATAGGTAATGGCAATCGCGTCGGATTCCCGCTGGTCCAGACACTGTACAAGCAAAATCTTCTTCGTTCCGAACGCTTTCAGATTCTCGATATCTTTAAGAACTGCAAATGCTGCCGATGAAAGATCCGTGGCGATAATGACCTTCTCAAACATATAAGTCCCTTCTTTCCTTCCGCTTCCGCAAGGTCCGATCGTATGAGATATCAAATTTACACGATATTTCTAACTTGATTATACTCTCTTTATCACCTGACGGATCACGGCGGGGCCTTCTTCAATATGAACAAGAAGTAAAGATGTCAGAAGGAACGATCTTATTCGAACTTCTTGTATAGCACCCGCATCGCATTCAGTATGGCGAGTATCGCAACACCGACATCCGCAACGACTGCCGCCCACATGTTTGCCATTCCGAAAGCCGCCAGAACAAGGATGACACTCTTAACCCCCAGGGCAAAAACGATGTTCTCCGTCACGATTTTCCGCGTATAAGCCGATATCCGAAGCGCCGTAGCAACCTTGGACGGTTCATCGGTCATGATGACCACATCCGCGGCTTCGATCGCCGCATCCGACCCGACGCCGCCCATCGCGATTCCGACGTCCGCTCTTCGCAAGACTGGCGCGTCATTCATTCCGTCGCCGACAAAAACCGTTTTCCGTCCGGGCGAACTCAGGGCGATCAGGCTCTCGAATGCCTCCACCTTCTGATGCGGCAGGAGACCGCTTTTCACCTCGTCGAGACCGAGCTCCCGCCCGATTCTGTCGCCGGTTTCGCGATTGTCACCGGTCAGCATGACAAGCTTCCCGATACCGAGGCGCCTTAAATCCGCGATCGCCCGTGCCGAGTCTTCTCTGACCGTATCAGAGATCACGATATGACCGTAATATACACGGTCAACAGCGACATGAACGACGGTTCCGGTTCTTTCCGGTACGTCAAAAGGTATATCGAATTTCCTCATAAGCCCTTCGTTGCCGGCGAGAATTTCTTTCCCCTCGAAAACGGCCCGGGTTCCTTCGCCTGTGAATTCTTCGCTTTCCGTGACAGCTATCGCATCAACCGGGTTCCCGTACGCTTTCAGAACAGCTTCGGCAATCGGATGATTGGAATAGGCCTCCGCGTGAGCCGCATAGCGTAAAAGCTGCTCGCGATCCCCTGTCTTGCTCATGACCTCCGAGATCTCAAAGACGCCTTTTGTCAGGGTTCCCGTCTTGTCGAAAACGATCGTTCCGGCCGAATGCAGTGCTTCCAGATAATTGCCGCCTTTAAAGAGTATTCCCTGTTTCGAAGCCCTGCCGATTCCGCCGAAGAAGCCCAGAGGAATCGATATGACAAGCGCGCAGGGGCAGGAGATCATAAGGAATACGAGCGCTCTTCCGATCCACTCGCTCCAGACGGCTCCCGTGATCAGAAGCGGCGGCAGAATAGCAAGGGCCAGCGCCAGAAATACAACGGCCGGCGAATAGATACGCGCAAATTTCGTAATGAAGTTCTCGGTCGCGGCCTTTTTGCTCGCGGCATTCTGCACGAGGTCCAGTATTTTGTAAACCGTGGAATCGGTGTATTCCTTGGTAACCTGTACGACAAACATACCATTACGGTTGATCGACCCGGAATAGACTTCGCTTCCGGGTTCGACGCTTCGCGGTAAGGATTCACCTGTAATCGCGGACGTATCCAGCATTGAATTGCCTTCCCGGACGACACCGTCCAGCGGAATCCTCTCGCCCGGTTTGATCACGATGAAATCGCCGGGATGCACGTCTTCCGGAACCACCTTGCTGATCTCGCCGTCTATTTGTAAGTTCGCATATTCCGGCTTGATGTTCATCAGAGACTTGATGGACTTTCTCGAACGATCGACAGCCATATCCTGGAAGAATTCGCCGATCTTATAGAAAATCATAACGGCAACGCCCTCGCTGTACTCGCCGATCACGATTGCACCGATCGTCGCGACGCTCATGAGGAAATTCTCGTCGAAGATCTGACCCTTCCCTATTTTCCGTACGGCCTTCACGAGGATATCGGCTCCGAAGATCAGGTAGCTTGTAAGGTAAAGAGCGATCCCTATTGCGTCGGTACGTTTAAGAATAAGCGCCAATGCGAAAAGAATCGCACCTACGGGATACGCGATCCTCTTAACCCGGCGGATCATAGCGCCCTCTTCCCCGGAACTCTCCGCCGGCTGCATCATGGACTGGCGGTCAGCTGTCGAAGAAACGGGTTCAACAATACGGATATCAGGTTCGATACTATGAACGATATCTTTGATCTTCTCTATAATCAGGTTGTCCTTATTGTCCTTCTCCAGGGCGAACTTCAGCGTTTTCGAGACGAAATCAACCGAAGCGGATACGACTCCGTCCAGTTCGCCGACTTTCCGTTCAATCTTTGCGGCACAGTTCGCGCAGCCGAGATTCTCAAGGCTCCAGAGAATGGTTATGTCTTTCTTCATATATTTCCCCATATCCTCACTTTTCTGAGATGTGGCTTAAGCCCTGATCGAAAATCTGCATGACGTGCTCATCAGCCAGCGAATAAAAAACGGTCTTTCCGTCTTTTCTGGTCTTCACGAGCTTGGACTGCCGAAGTATACGGAGCTGATGGGAGATCGCCGACTGGGTCATCTTAAGGAGTTCCGCGATATCGCAAACGCACATCTCCGTCTCGAAAAGGGCCGACATTATGCGTATTCTGGTCGAATCGCCGAATATCTTGAAGAGCTCCGCCAGATCAAAAAGCATGTTCTCATCCGGTTGTCCGGACTTAAGGTGTTCCATAATCTCTTCGGGTATAACACGCGTTTCGGTTGATTCAATGTCATCAGGTTCGTCGTATATCATCCTTCGTTCCTCCATGTTATACACATATGAGCACTTGTTCATATTTATGTCTTGATTGTACACCGGGTGATTCTCGATGTCAACATCATATGAACACATGTTCATATGTAATTTATCCGGCCGGGTAACGCTCTCACTGAACATCATATGAAAGAATATAGTAAGTATGATTATTTTGACATTTCAGCGCCGTCACTGTCTCAATAACCTCTCGAAACGAGAGGCCCGTTTTCACATTGTGTTCACATTTGTTTTAATTAATGTCCGAATTATGTCTTTATTGTTGACAATTCAACAAAAATGCTGTATAAATAGGGTAAATAACAACCGTACAGGTTGCAAAAGAGAAAAAACGGGTCCAGCCTGCTGAATTACTGAAAATAACAGTATTCTTTCAAAGGAGCGTTATGAGTTTCGAAAGCTATAAATATACATTTCGATTAAACGCTTCTCACAGCCGTCTTAACTCGGACGACACACATTCGCATACATTTGAGATTACGCTTTATATCAGACAATCGGAGTCTTTCTCCGAATATCGCGAGACCGAGAAACGAATAGGCGATTATTTGAATCGTTACACCGGTGTGCTCTTAAACAATACTCCTCCGTTTGACCGCACCAACCCGACTCTCGAGAACATGGGAGAGGAATTCTTCACGGGAATTTCCGATGTATTGTCCGGTGTCGGATATCAGCTGATCCGGCTTACCATCAGCGAGAACCCGCAGAGAATCTACAGTGTCAACTTAGATGACTTAAGTCCCGATAAGCTTGAACGCCTTAAGCTCTCCAAAAGCAAAATCGAAGAAGCCGCGGAGGTCCCTCACAAGACACCCGATCACGCCGGAAAGATGCCGGAAGCGTCGATCAGACCCGAAACGCCGATTCTCGATACAGCCCCTGCAGCCGTGATTTCTTATGTCCCCCCAAAAGAGATCCGTCCGGCGTCCGGACTTTCTTTTCTTCTATCGTTTTGGCTGGTGCTCATCGCCGGCTTTGCTGTCATGACCGCCGTAGAGCATTCCGGATTCTATCCGCTCGGTCTGGATATACACGGTCACCTTTTCAAATCGAATCTGGTCTATAACGAGATTCTTAAAGGCAACTGGTATCCGTTATATACAGAGTTCTGGTACAACGGTCTCCAGCCGTTCCGCTACTGGCCACCTATGACGTATTACGTAATGGCGTTCCTGCAGTTTATCTCTGGCGGCGATGTTATGAATGCCTATCTGGGCTTCATCTGGCTGTCCTGTTCGGCAGGCGGCATCGGCTGGCTTCTGTTCGGGAAAAAATTGGGACGCCCCGTTCTGGGTGCATTTTTCGGACTGATATGGTTCTTCTTCCCCGATAACCTGAGAGTATTCTTCGGGGAAGGCAACATGCCGAGAATGCTGATCACCATGCTGCTGCCGTACCTCTTCTATTTCTTATGGAGTTACGTGGCCTATCGCCGGAAGAGATGGGTAATTCCGCTGATCCTGCTGATGCTTGTCATTATTTTCACGCATCTGATGATCTCGGCAATGGTCGGTGTCGCCTCCGCTCTCTTCCTGCTGATTTACGCGATTGCGAACAAGAGGTTCAAGGAATCGGTTCTTGCGATCCTTGCCATGCTCTTCTCCTTTGCGGTGGCCGGAATCTGGGTTTATCCGTCACTGGTGGGCGGCCTTACCTCGATGGCGTCCGACGGCACCTCTGCCCTTATGGCGTCACTAAGCGCAAGAATATATGTGTCCCTGAATCCTTTCATCCGTCTTGAAGGCGGTGTAACGGAACTTTATTTCGGCCTGGCCATCGCACTGATCGCACTGATCGGGGTGTTCCTGTCGAATCGGAAAAGTCTTCCCGGATTCATGACACTCTTAATCGTAATACTTGGTACAACGACCGCTCTTACGCCCCTCATTCAGCATCTTCCCTTAAGCCAGCTTTTCTGGGTTCGCCGCTTCACCCCGATCGCCTATGCATTCTTCGTGATCGCCGTTCTCGAATGGCGCAGCCTGAAAAAGCCAATCGCCGTTGCCTTGTGCTCTGTCATACTTCTCGACGCGATTCCGTCCTGTGACCTTGCAGCTTACGATTTCAGGATGAATGTTCCCGCCACCGTAAACAGCATCTCATCTACAATGGATGATCTTCTCATCACAGAGGCCAAAGATATTACAAAGCAGCGCGTGTCGCTTATGGATTTAAGCACGTTGGGACCGATGCCATCCTACGCCTTCGCCGACGTCGGTACGAGAACGCAGTACGTATTCGGCTGGGCCTGGCAGGGTGCCGCAACGGCTAACAATATCGCGTATCTGAACGAATCCCTTGAGAAGCAGAATTATCTTTATCTGTTTGACAGGAATCTCGAGCTTGGCGCCGATACGGTGCTCATTCAGAAATTGCAGATGAAAGGTACCGGTGCCCGCGAGAAATTATTGAAGGCAGCGGAGAAAGTCGGCTACAGTCTGATCGACGAAACCGACGAGATGCTTCTGTTCTCCTATCCGGTCAACGGAAACTTCGGTGTCACGACCAAATACAGCGGGCTTGCCATAGGATCGACGGCAGCTCTCGTTCCCGGCATTCTTCCTTCCTTTCACCCGGGTGACAAAGTAATCATCGACGATTACACAGCGGCGGAACTGGAACAATATGACATGATCTATCTTTCCGGATTCTTCTACCGGAACAAAGCAGACGCCGAAAAAATCGTACGCGAAATAGCCGCCGCCGGCGTAAAAGTTTACATCGATATGAGCCGCATTCCGGCCGATCCGACCACACAGCGAATGACCTTTCTGGATGTGTCTGCGCAGCCGATCACGTTTTATGACAGTTTTCCCGAGCTGATTACGGAATCGGTTACGACAAATGCCGCTCCCTTTGCAGAAGGATACGAGAAATGGAACACCGTATATCTGACGGGACTCAGCGACGCGAACGGCTATGCATGGTTTCAGGATACCAAACTGGATTTTGTCCGAACAGACGAGACAAACAACATCACGTTCCTCGGATTCAACCTTCTGTTTCACGCATATACGGCCGGGGACACGGCCGTGAAGGCTGTTTTTGACTCATTAATGGAGCTGGATGAAGATAAACTGCCCGAACGTACCGTCGTACCGCTTGAAATTCGTTACGAAACGAATAAGATAATAATTGAGTCCTTATTTGATAATGTCAACACTACGATTGCATATCAGGATACCTTCAAGAGCGATCAGCCGATTCGCTCCGTGAACCACTTCCTGATCGTCGATAAAGGTACGACCGTGATCACAATGGAATATCCATACCTGAGGCAGGGAACAATCGTATCGGCTATCGGAATTGTTTTGGAAGCGGGGGTCCTTTATCTGATTTTTCGCAAATCCAAAACCGAAAGAACCGGGACAGCATCGAGCAAAGCAGCAGTAAGCGGAAAGGGAGCATGAAACATGAATAAGAAGATGAAAATACTGACGGGGATCATTGCCGCCGCATCCATTCTGGTGACAGGCTTCCCGGTTCTTGCCGCCTCGCCGGCCGGATCCATCAAGGGCAGCGATGTCATCTATACGGCGGACGCGGTCACGACCGACAAATTGGCCATAACGATCGACGGGAGTTTTGAGGATTGGAGCGACAAGCCCGTTTACGAGTTGTTCTGGTCGGAGAGCACCAAGCACCATGTTCAGATTTTCAGGGACGACACCTATGTCTATCTTCATATCCGTATGAGCGATTCCGGTTATGCTAAGTTCAATGGATATGGTTATTGCTTCAATTTTGACAACAAAGATCATTTTGTTGATGTCGTCGCTGTGTCCGGCCCTACAGTAAACGGCATCAACGCCTTTGAGATTCGAAGACGCGAGGGAAATAAGCTGATTGACGATGCTCCTGCTTATGTCACCCATACCGAAGGTCAGCCGGATGAATGCGAACTTAAGATACCGCTCCGCTTTTTTGACCCGCACCCGGAAAGAGTCACCAGCATTACGTTCACCTGTGACAATCTGGGCTCGCAGAGTGTAGAGTTTGAAGGAACCTCTACGGGGCCCTATATCATCGCGGGAGCCGGACTTGTTCTCGCGGCCGCCGGAATTTTCGCCTTCACGAAAAAAAGGAAGATTCGTACATGAATATCATTACAGTCGTCGCACTCATTGGATGGATTTATCTGATCACGGTGCTCCATCGCGCAAAGCTGCCCTTTTTCACCTTTCTTGCGGGAAGCGTCGGACTCTTTATTTTCATGATGGTGCTGCTTCAGGGGTATATAACGGAGCCACTGTCAAAAGCGGTGGCAGCTTCGACAGGTGTAATCGGGAATCTTACCGGTATGTTCTATTCCTACTACCAGTATTCGCTGATCTTTGTCCGCCACGGGGCGGAATCGATCTCCCTCTATATCGACTATGAGTGCTCCGGTGTCATCGAGCTCCTGTCCTTCACGGCGCTTCTCTGGTTCTTCCCTCTTTACAAGATCTCGGAGAAAATCGTGGTCAACATCGTCGGCATATTCTGGATTTTTGCTTCAAATATCCTGCGTCTGACGGTCATCTGTACGCTTGTTTATTTTTTCGGCAACGATATCTTTTTCTTCGCGCACGCAATATTCGGCCGTATCATATTCTACGGGCTCTCGATCGTCCTCTATTTCTACGTTTTTACACGTTCGCAGATCATTAAACAGAAAGTAGGAAGGTTCGCTTATGGAAGCGCTGCTCAAGGAAATATTTGAACAGATGATTTTCTGGATGGCGTGGATTATCATCCCGCTGTTCATGGAAATTCTTCCGGCTTTCGGCGGGTTTGTTTTGCTTGTCAAGAAACGCCTGTCTGCTAAGAAACAGAAGACCCCTTTGCGCGACCCCGAAATCACGCTGATTATTCCCGTGTACAACTCCGCTTCGACGCTCGAAGGCTGTCTCGAATCTGTCCGCAAATCGAATTATCCGGCCGAACGAATCAATATTTTGCTTGTAAACAACCAGAGCCGCGACAACAGCTTCGAAGTGTATTGCCGCTGTCAGGAGAAATTCCCCGAACTGTCCATGCAGTGGCTCAAGGCGCGGCAGGGCAAGTCGAAAGCTCTGAATCTGGCACTTTTCAACAGCGACGGCAAGTATATTATCCACATCGACAGCGACGGTCAGCTTCATCCCATGGCCATCCGGAATATCGTCGAGCGGTTCGAATCCAATCCGCAAATTCACTGTCTGACAGGTGTTGTTCTTACCGATCCCGAAATGATTGAAGAGACAGAGAATCCGGCCATGCGGCTCTTCCGCCGCTGCGAGTTTCTCGAATACTGTCAGGACTTCCTGGCTGGCCGTAATTTCGAATCTGAACTCGACAGCATTTATACGCTCTCGGGGGCGTTCTCGGCTTTCCGGAAATCGACGATTCTTAAGACGCAGCTCTATAACACCGACACGGTGTGCGAAGATACACAGGTTACCTTTCAGGTCAGAAAGCTCATGAAAAAGAGCATATATCTCTGTGAGAACGCGTTCTTTTTTGTCGATCCGATCGAATCCTTAGGGAAGCTCTATACACAGCGGCAGCGTTGGCAGACAGGCGAACTGGAAGTGTCCCACATGTTTCTGCAGGGCGAATTACGAACCAATGGTTTCTTCTCTGATTTCATGATCCGGCAGCTGACCTATGACCACACGTTCGCATTCCCGCGCATGATCTGGTATTTTGCGCTGATCTGCCTTTTGTTCTTCAACTACCCCTTCATATTGATCGCAGGTTCGGTCATGATCCTCTATCTTCTCTACGTTTTTTCCGGTTTCCTTTATTACTTGAATATTATCGGATATCTCAAAGGCTTCCCCGAAATCCGACGTTATTATGCGCGAAAATGGTATATTCTTCCGCTCATGCCGATTTTCAATTTCTACTGTTTCTGGATCCGCTTCGCCGCGATTATCAACAGTATCGTCAACCGGAGTGGTTGGAAAACAAGCACTTTCAAAGAAGAACGGACGCGGTTCGGCGCTATCTTCATGAAGGACTTTTCGCATTTTTACAGTATAATAAATAAGTTGAAGTCGCTTATAAATCGCGAACAAAGTGAGTAATGGAGTATAGAATGGAAAAGGCAAATCAAAAGGAAAAAGGCATTCTTCTTGAATTTCTGACGATTGTGACCGTTCTTTTGATCTCGGTCTTTGCCGTTATATTCCTGAACAGCCAAACCGACGCCATGACTAAGGGCTTAATAGAAAGTGCGGCAAAGGACAACGAATACACCGTACAAGTAATGGCAGACCGGCTCGCCGCCTCTGCTTCGGACGGCAAAAGTGCGGTCGAAATTGTTGCGTCGTCCACGCCATCCGGAACCCGGTACTGGTTCCTGTATTCCGCGGATACCTGCCTGTTCGAAAAGAACGCCGAAGTCACATCCGCATTAGGCGGTCTAACTTTTTCGCAAATCAAGGATTCCTATGTCAGGAGCGGCGGCAGAGGCATCGATACATACATGAGTCTCCTGTCAGCCGGCAACAATTTCACGGCGGTGACGCTGAAAGACAGCACCGTCGGAAGCGAGCTTATCAGCGTCAAATTCATCACGATCGGCGGCGAGGTCTATGCTCTGGGCGTCTCCGTTCTTCAGAGTTATCTGTTGTCGACGGCCCACATGGGTGAGAGAATCTATCTTCTTCGCATACTGACGGTCGCTCTGTGCCTGATCGTTACGGGCGTTACCGCCTATTTCGCTTTGTCCACGCGGAAAAAGTCCATTCAAATCCGCGCGCTCAAGTACGACCTTATGAATAAAAATGTTCTGGTGCAGGATCAGGGCGAGAAACTCTTCGAGTCACAAGCCGGCGATAATGATTTGACGGAAGACGCGCTTACGGGGCTCTATAACGCCGAGTTTTTCAAGACATTTCTCGAAAAGCTTTCGACAAGAAATGTCCGCGATACCGGATTCATTCTGGTCCGGATTGAGAATCTGAATGAGATTACCTTTGAAAGTGGATATGCGTTTTCGAGCCGCCTCTTATCGGATACGGCTTCCGGGTTCTTAAAGTTCGCCGGCGAGAAGGATCTGTGCGCGCGTACCGGAAGAAACGAATTCGTAATGGTTAAGATAAACACGACCGGAAAATCGACCTGGGATACGGCCAGGAATCTCTTAAAAGAACTGAAAGACTCGAATCCCCAGGCACGGTTCGTCTCGGGTTCCGCCCTGCAGAATCCTGATATGAGCGTCGATGCCGCTTATGAATCGGCAAGGAAAGGCATGGCTTAGAACATATGAAATACAGCCAGTATAACTTCAAATTCTATCTAAACGCCAATCACGCCATCTGGCTTGGCGGGGTTCTCGGTCAGAACCATCCTCACACCTGGGAAATATCTCTCGATACGATCAAGGTCGGTGACGATTTTGTCCAGTTCGACCAGATCGAAAAATCCGTGGAGAAGTACTTCGCTGTGTTTCAGGATTCGGACATCAACAAAATCGAGCCGTTTGACACAACAAATCCGACGCTCGAAAACTTATGCGGCTATTTCAAAAATGAGCTTGGAAAACTGCTCGGAAATAAAGGATGGCTTCTGGTCAGAATTGAAATGAGCGAGACGCCGACCAGGTCCTATATTATTGATCTGACCGACGAAGTCGACGCCATACTGACGGTAAGCCGGCGTGAGCGCGAACTTGCGAGGAACTTCGCAAACGCCGCCGACAACAAGCTCGACGAGATTCTCGGTTTGAAGGAATCGGGGAAATAAGAAAGAATCGCAAGCAGAGTCATCCGCGGGACATGAACAATCCTTTCTAGTCTAAAGAATCGCAAATAACCAGACTAAATATGGGTCTGTACTAAAAATGAAAGCATCCAGCGTGGGTTATTGATACAGCCTGCCGCAAATCGACTGATTTTGGTTATGAAGCGGAAATCTGGACTCATGCGAAAATGATAAACCTACTCAATCCGCATCTGAGCGTATTTGGGTAGGTACGCCGGTGCCCTATTACGTTGTTTTTTATCATTGCGAGCCTACTCAATCCGCACATGAGTGCATTTGGGTAGGTACCCCGGTGTCCCGATGCGATGTTTTTTATCATTGCGAGCCTACTCAATCAGCATCTGAGTGCATTTGAGTAGGCACGCCAACCACCCGAAGTGCATTTCTTATCATTGATAAGCCTGCTCAATCCGCATCTGAGTGCATTTGAGTAGGTACGCCGGCCTCCCGAAGCGCGTTTCTTATCATTGATATACCTACTCAATCAGTATCTAAACGCATTTGAGTAGGTTGAACTTCTATTCCTTGACGAATGGTCCTGATTCCCATCAAGCAGGACGATACGCAACTCTTACCCTCCATTGCCTAACGGCGGTATTGTATCCGCCGGACTAAAATCGCCAAAATGCAATGAGTATTGTCTCACGGTTTGAATCACCGGAACCCGGCTCATTTTGTCACGAATTACTCAGCTCACACATCTATGCAGACACATGAGTATCTGATAACTATGGCAGGGCGGTTTGAATTTGTCTTTACACGGATCCTGGTCGAACCTTGTTGAAGGCTTTTTTAGTAAGCTGACGCGACAGATACTTAGAGAAATCAGAGTGGCTGATAAAGAAGAACGGATCGAACGAATAAACAAGTATTTCGCTGAAATCAACGATTCGCCCATTGTCTACGACTGGAAATACAATATGAGTGAAATCGATGTTGAAGAGGCTATCAGTCTAGCTAATTCGAAATCGTTATACTAGTCTCCTATATATTCAAATCTTTTCAGTCTTCTCTCGTCGATTTCGATCGTCTCGTTCCACATGCCGGCGGGTCTTACCCAGATTCCGCCTTCACCGTACATCGCCTGATAAACGACCATTTTTTCGCGGGTCTCCGAATGTGTTGCTGTATAGAGCACAAGGTACTCGTTTCCTTTGTAGTGCCTGTACCGGCCCGGTTTGATTTCTGTATCCATGTATCAGAGATCCGCCCTTCGTTTTTCTACAAGTATACAAATATATCTTCCAAAAAACCACTGTCGTTCTTTGCCACGCGTCTGTTTGCACGCTTCTCCGGGCTATGGTATATTTGTCCTGAATGAACCGATGCACAGATGCGCGAAAGCGCCGGCGCCCGACCAAGGTGCCGAGGGAACACGGATGAGATTTCCGGACTATCCCAGTAACCGTGAAGCGGACGAAACGGTATTTAAGTCACTGTCATAACGACGGGAAGACGCCGGAGTAGGATGAAGCCAAGCCGGGAGACCTGTATGTGCATGATTTACTCCTGGGGATGAGAATTATACATGCGCGCCATTTTTAGCGGCGTGCTGTTTTGTTGCTCCTCCGGTCGGGGGAGCTTTTTTTGCTCCTTCACAAGCGGTTCATGACCCAATATTTTGAAGGAGGAACATTTCCCATGAAAAAGACTAGGACTTTCACACTTCTTCTCGCCGGAATTCTGGCGCTCTCCCTCAGCACCGGCTGCTCGGCCGGAGCGGCTGCGGACACAACTATTAAGAATACGGCATCCGGCACAACCGCTGCAGCCGTATTGACGGATGCGACCGAAGGCCAGACCGCCGCAGAAACCACCGCAGATTCTTCGGCCGTTAAAGTTACCGATATGGCCGGACGCGAGATCGTCCTCGACAAGCCGGCCGGGAAAATCGTCGCCGTCACGGCTTCCGACTGTGAGATTCTGTACGCGATCGGAGCCGGTGACAAATTGGTCGGCCGCGGCGAATATTGCGACTACCCGGCGGAAGTCTTAAATCTTCCCTCCGTCGAATCCGGCGCCGAAACCAATGTCGAGCAGATCATTGCCCTTGACCCCGACGTCGTCATTATGAATTTTATGGCGCAAAGCAAAGAACAGGTTGCCGCTCTCGAAAACGCCGGGATTACGGTTGTCATGAACAACGCCGTCACGATCGAGGATATCTATACGTCGATCACCCTCTTAGGTGCAATCACTGGCAAGGAGAGCGAAGCGGCCTCCGTCATATCCGATATGAAGTCTGTTTTCGACAATATCGACCAGAGTTCGGAAAACACCGGAAAAACCGTCTATTTTGAAGTGTCCCCGCTCGAATACGGCCTTTGGACAGCGGGAAAGGGTACCTTCATGGATGAGATCGCAGGTCTTCTCGGACTGACGAATATTTTCGCCGACGTGGACGGCTGGGGTGAAGTATCCCAGGAACAGGTCATCGAGAGGAACCCGGACTATATTGTGACGATTGCCATGTACTCCGGCGAAGGGACCAGCCCCGTCGACGAGATCGCCGGCCGCGAAGGCTGGCAGAACATCAGCGCAGTTAAGAACGGTATGATCTACAATGCGGATTCCAACGAAATCTCGAGACCCGGTCCCCGCATCGCAAATGCTGCGAAGGCTTTTTACGATTTTGTCGAAGCGGCAGTCTAACAGGAAAGGAAGGACATCCGGATGATTCCCCAAAAAACGCGGCGCGCCGCGCTTCCCGTCACATACCTCCTCGCTGTCCTTCTCCTTATGACAGTGATGCTCTTTTCGGTCTGTGCCGGCAGCGTCGCTGTCCCCGTTTCCGACACGTTAAAAACGATCTGGAATACCATTTGGGGCATACCGGTCCCTGAAGGTATCTCGCAGTCGATCATCGTCTTTGTACGCCTTCCGCGTGTCCTGTGCGTCGCTCTTGTAGGGGCATCGCTTTCGCTTTGCGGTGCCGCGATGCAGGGGCTTCTTCGGAACCCACTCGCGGACGGTTCGACGCTCGGCGTCTCATCCGGCGCCTCGGTCGGAGCCGTACTGGCCATCGCTTTCGGATTCAACCTGCCCGGTATTCCTTTCGGAGGCACGGTAATCCTCGCGACACTCTTTGCCTTTCTTACCATGATGCTCCTTCTGGCCCTCTCCTACCGGCTGGATTTCTCGCTCTCTACCAATACGATTATCCTGATGGGTGTGATCTTTTCGATGTTTGCGAACAGCATCATCAGTCTGATTATTACATTTGCGGGTTCGAGGCTTAAGTCGATCGTGTTCTGGACGATGGGATCGTTGGCCGGAAGCAGTTATCAGAACGCCGGCGTGCTCTTCGCCATACTTGTCCTGTTCGGCGCGGTGATTCTTCGATACTCGAGGGAGCTTAACGCGTTCGCAATCGGCGAAGACCATGCCAGGCATATTGGTGTCGAAGTGCGGCGAGTCAAGCTTCTGATTCTGATATCGGTGTCTGCCATCATCGGCGTCTGTGTCGCAATCGGCGGCACCATCGGGTTTGTCGGGCTTGTCATCCCGCATATTACGCGGTTCGTTACCGGCCCGAACCACAAAAAGCTTCTCCCCTTCTCCATGTTTGCCGGCGCGATCTTCCTGGTCCTGGCCGATCTTGCGGCCCGCGTGATCTTGAGCCCGATCGAATTGCCGATCGGCGTCGTAACTTCGTTTATCGGTTCGGTTGTCTTCATACTGATCTTCATAAAATACAAGAAAGGGGGCTGACGTATGCCGACTGACGAGAACCCTGTACAGAACATGCTATCCGACACGGAAGACCGGCGCGTCCCGTCCGGCAATACGGCTCCCGACATTCTTTGCGGCACAAACGATCCCCGGGTCCTTCTTGATGTGGAGAACCTTAAGGTCCGTCTCGGCAACCGCACGATTGTCGGCGGTGCATCCCTGAAAGTCATGCCCGGGCACTGGCTCATGGTGGCGGGACCGAACGGCGCCGGTAAAAGCACGCTGATCCACGCGGTTACCCAGGGAGTCCCCTACACAGGGAAGGTCCTTTTCGACGGCAAAGACATCTCGGAATTCAGAGCCGCCGAACTGGCCAGAAACATCGGGGTGCTGACGCAGAGCCATAGCGTTCATTACGATTTCACCGTCGAGGAGGTCGTCCGGCTCGGCCGCTACGCCTACTCGCCCGGTATTTTTTCGAAGGGAAACGACGGGGACGAGAGCGCAATTCGCTCGGCGCTCGAAAAAACGGGCCTCATCGATATCCGGAACCAGTCGGTGACGACGCTTTCCGGCGGCGAGAGGCAGCGGACGTTCCTCGCGCAGGTTTTCGCGCAGGATCCGCGTCTGCTGATTCTGGACGAACCTACGAATCACCTCGATCCGGTCTATCAGAAGCAGATTTTCGGCATGATCCGGAACTGGATTGCGGATTCCGGCAAAGCTGTCATCTCCGTCGTCCACGACTTAAGCCTCGCGAAAATGTTCGGGACGGACGCCCTTCTGATGCAGCAGGGACAGCCGTCCGAATCGGGGCCAATTGATACGGTCCTTACCGAAGAGAACCTGGAAAACGTCTACTCGATGGACATGTACGGATGGATGAACGGGCTTCTCTCCCAGTGGCAGAGGTAAACAAATGGCGAAGAACATTACGCTTATAACCGGCAGCCCGAGAGTCGGCGGCAATACGGATCTTCTCGCGGATGCGTTCGTTCGCGGCGCAATCTCTTCGGGCAATACGGTGACCGTTTTCCATGCGGCCAGAAGCAGGATCGATGGATGCACCGACTGCAAATACTGTTTCGATCACGGCGGAGAGTGCCGGATCCAAGACGATATGCAGGATATCTACACTTCGCTCAGAAAGCCCGGCCTCCTCATACTGGCAAGCCCCGTATACTGGTACGGACTCACCGGTCAGATCAAGACTGCGATTGACAAAATGTTCGCAGGTGCCCGGAAGCCCTTCCCGATCACCGGTATCGGGCTCCTTCTTGCAGCAGGAAGCACGGACCCGGAGGTCACTGCTCCGTCCGTCGCCCATTTTGAAGCGATCTCGCGTTATATGGGCTGGGAAAGTATCGGACTTGTCACGGCATACGGCGTTCATGCGCCGGGTGATATCGTGGGGCGTCCTTCTCTTGATGCCGCGTACGAATTCGGGAAAAGCATCGGCTGATCCGGGATATCCAATTCTTGGCATCTCGAACACAGGCGGCATTTTTGAGCCGGCAGAAGGGTCGGGAACGGGTTTACAGCCTGAAAGAGTCAAAATGACGATTTAGGCCGTAGTTTTTGCGAAAACGCAGGCGCCGGAAGGGCCAAACTACAGCCTGAAAGAGTCAAAATGACGATTTAGGCCGTAGTTTTTGCGAAAACACAGGCGCCGGAAGGGCTAAGCTACAGCCTGAAAGAGCCAAAGAGTCAAACTGGGCTGTATCGTTAAGATAGATATTGTCAGCGTTGACACATACGCGTCTTAGAGCAGATACTCGTACCGCTCCAGAACCGCCGTTATGATCTTCACGATTCCGTCCGGGACATCCGCCGATTCTTCACCGGGCAGGAAGTCGAATATTTCTCCGTCGACCCTTACCTTGCAGGCACCCGTGCCGGTATCGGTGACCGTAAAGCCCTGCTGGCTTCCGGACCCCATATCGGCCTCGTTCGTGAAAAGCGTAAATTTGTCGCGGTACGGAGCGCTGTCGTACGGACAGAAACAGGCACAGTTCCCGCATTCGTTGCACAGCCGGTCAAGGTGAAGAATCTGATGCTGCCGAAAGCCCGGCACTTGTATCGACACGTTCGCGCGGTTCGGACAGACGTCGGCGCAGATCTCACAAACGACGCCGCAGCTTAAGCATCTTGCACTGTCGGACAAAGACGGATCCTCGTCCTTCAGAATTCCTTTCTTCCGGATAACCGATTCTCTCCTGGAAGTTTCGTCATAATCGCGGGTCACCTTGCCGCCCGCAATCGCTTCGGCGGCCACAGTCGCATCACGGATCGCCTCGACAACCGATGCAGGGCCCTGAAGTCCGTCGCCCACGGCATAAACACCGGGAAGGTTCGTCTCATTCGTCTTCTTATCAACCGCAGGACGTCCGTATTTGTCGACCTCGATCCCGTTGTCGCGGTAGAACTTCTCCGGTACTTTTTCTCCGACCGCGCTGATTATGGTATCGCATGCGACGCAGACTTCCTCGCCCGTATCGCTTACGGAGCGCCGTCCGTCCGCACCCGGCTCGCCGAGCGCCATTTTGCTGCAGACCATCTTGCCGTCGCTGCTCATGACCGGCGCGAGAAGATGAAGAAATTCGATTCCTTCCTCCTCAAGCATTTGAAGTTCCTCTTCGTCGGCCGGCATATATCTCTTCGTCCTCCGGTACACGACGGCAACCTGCGTGACGCCCGATGTCCGTTTCGCGGCGCGGGCCGTATCCATCGCGGTGTTGCCGCCGCCGATTACGACAACGCGGCGTCCGATGTCCATTTTCCCGCCGGTGCGTTTGAATTCTTCCAGGAAATCAATCGCGTTTATGGACGTTCCGGTTTTAAGCTCCATCGACCCCGGAACCGGTGCGCCGACGGCCAGAACAACCGCGTCATACTCTTTCTTTAGTTCCGCGACATCCGTGATTTCTTTCCCCGTCACAAGCCGGGCTCCCGCCGCCTTAATCAGTTCGATATCGCGGTCGATTCTATCCTCCGGAATCCGGAATCCGGGAATCGCGTACCGGATGACTCCGCCCGCTTTTTCGCGCTTCTCGAAAACGGTCGTATCGATGCCGCTTCGCGCGAGAAAGTAAGCCGCCGCAAGTCCTGCGGGACCGGCTCCGACAACCGCAGCCGTTCGGCCTCTTTTATCCGGTGCAACCGCTGTACTCATCAGCTCCGCGAATCCGCCCTCTGCCGCTTCAAGCTTGGCGCGGCGGATGTTGACGGGCTGCTCGTAATGGTTTCTTGTACACTTGTCCATGCAGTTGTGGACGCAGATGGTCCCGGTTATAAAGGGCAGCGGGTTCTTCTCGGTGATCACCTTCAAAGCATCGAAGTATTTTCCCTCGTCGACGAGTTTCAAATAAGCGCTGCAGTCCTGATGGATCGGGCAGCCCTCGCGGCAGGGCGTCATAAAGCAGTCGGTAAGCGGGACCTTACCCGATATTTTTCGCGTGGGCAGAGGTTTAATGGGCTTCGTGTGGTGCGGATCGGTTTTCGCCTCTTCCGCCAGCCCATATGCCTTTTTAAAGTTCGTGCCGCTGAACCCCAGGGGTTTCACGCGCTCAAAGAGACCGGCGATCTGTGTAAGGCGCTGATAGCCGCCGGGCTTCAGAAGCGTTGAAGCCATGGTTACGGGCCAGATGCCCGCATCGACGATCTTTGCGATGTTGAAGAAATCGGCGCCGCCCGAGAAAGAGATTCTCAAATCTCCGTGAAAAGCATCGGCCAGGCGTGCCGCGACGGTCATCGACAGCGCGAAAAGCGCCTTTCCCGACATATACATCTCCTTGCCGGGGAGCTCTCCCGCTGTAATATCTACGGGAAGGGTGTTCGAGATCTTGACGCCGAACTCCAGTCCCTTCGCGGCGGCTTTCTCCTGTAAGCGCCGGATCATCGGAACTGCCTCCGCGTACGGAAGATCCTCGCGGAAATGCAGATCACCGAACGCGATATAGTCGTAGCCCATATCGTCCAGCGTCTTTCTCGTAAAGTCATATCCCAGAAGCGTCGGATTGCATTTGACGAACGTGTGCAGGTTCTTCTCATCGATCAGATAAGCGGCAATCCGCTCGATCTCATGCGCCGGACAGCCGTGAAGCGTCGACAGCGTGACGGAATCACAGATGACGGGCGAAATCGCTTCGGCATCCTCGGAACCGAATTTCTCGAAAAGCGCCGCGTTCTTTCTGAGCCAGGCCGTGCAGGACGTGAAGACCGGTGTTTCCGAGGCGTCTTTAAGCCCTTCGATAAAGCGGTCGATTTTCTCCGAACGGATGCCTTCCAAACTGTAGCCGACGCTTGCGTTGAACCGGAATCCGTCGGATGAGCCGAGATCGAATTCTTTCGAGATGACCTTGATCGCAATCCAGGCCTTCACGTATTCGTCAAAGGCTTCGGATACCTTAAGCTCCGTAGACCACTCGCAGTTGTAGCACTCGTCGTCCGATAAGATGCAGGGCTTCGATACGACCAGATCCTCACCGTCAAGTGTCTGAACGGTCTTGAGCTCGAAAAATCGGCTTCCGGCATAGTAAGCGGCGACGAGATTCTGGGCAAGCTGCGTATGCGGTCCCGCTGCGGGACCGAACGGCATTTCGAGCGGCTTCCCGAAAAGCTCGCGGCCGCGGTTTGGGGCGGCGTGATATGCGCGCCTTACACCGAACACGGTGTCGTGCCTTTGCTTCTCCGTTATGATTTGCGTCATCAGATCCGGAAATGAAATCGGTGTCATCCTATCGCTCATACTCGTCTCCTTAAGCCTTTCTGTCGGATCCGCTCCCGCGTATTCCGCTGCCGTTCATGCCAAATAAAGGGATTGTGTTTATTGCTTATACCTTTAGCGGAGTGTCAATATCCGTAAGCTCCGCAAGACTCATCTCAAACCGTTCCGTATCCTCCGGGTGCCGCCTCACGATCTTCCGGCCGCCGGTATCACCGACAAGCGCCATCAGCTCACCGAAATATTTCCTGTCAAAGGATACCGGATTCCCGGGAGTACCTTCGTGCGAGGCCGTCAGAATTCCTTTATCGGTTATAGCCGCCCGGTCCAGAAATGCTTCGAGCGTCTCAAACCGGAGATACGGTTGATCGGCCGTGAAAAACACGGCGCATGCACCATCGGATGCCAGACCGGGCGTGCCCGATATCGCCTTAAGTCCCAGCCGCAGGGAGAGCGAGATTCCTTCCTCCGTCTGATCGTTCCTTACAGCCGTAAACCCCGCTTTACGCGCGGCGTCCAGAATCTCCTCGTACCGCGAAACAACCGTCACCAGGGTCTTTCCCGGCTTCTCTCCGAGGTACCTTACGAGCAGATCAAAAACATGCCGGAACATCGGCTTGCCGTCAATCGGTACGAGAAGCTTGTTGGCTCCGTAGCGGGTGCTTCCGCCGGAGGCCAGAAGAATCAGATGGAGTCTCCTATATACGCTCAAATCGGTATCCTCCGTCACATTCCTTTACCGGTTCGGTTTGTATGCGGTATTTTCGAGCGGGAGTCGGGTCCTTGCGACACCGTCGACCCGGTAAGCGGCCGCCGCGGCCGCCGGAGCTGCGGCAACACTGCTGATCTCGCCGATCCCTTTCGCGCCGTACGCGAGTCCCTCTTTCCCGGCCTTGCCGATCAGAATCACTTCGATCGGCGGCACATCGGTTGACCTTAAGAGTCCTAGAGTGTTGTATGTGCTTTTCACGTACCCGTTCTCCGTAATGAAATTCTCGGTCAGGGCGAATCCCAAGCCCATCGTGACTCCGCCTTCAATCTGTCCCTCACAGAGCTTCGGATTGACGGCCCGTCCGACATCGTGCGCGGCGACAGCCCGAATGACTTTTTTGCTCTCGTCCATAATCACAACCTGCGCGCCGTATCCGTAGGCGACATGGCTTACCGGATGCTCCTTGCCGGAACGCATCGGGTCCGTTATGCCGCTGTATTCACCGTAAAATTCCTCGCCTTCCAATTCCCCGAGCGACTTCTCAAGGAGAGCTTCTTTCAGCAGGAGCGCGGCCTTTTTCGTGGCTTCACCGCAGAAAAGAGTCTGCCGCGACGCCGTGGTCGTGCCGCTGTTCGGCGTAAGGAAGGTATCCGGCGTCTCGCGGATGACGCGGTCGGCCGGGATACCAGCCGTCTCGCAAACGATCTGGACGGCAACCGTCCCGATCCCCTGTCCCATGTCGGCCGCTGAAGTCCGGACGTGTACAATCCCGTCCTTGATTTTAAGCGTGGTGCGGCCGAAATCCGGAAGTCCGACCCCGAGCCCGCTGTTCTTCATACAGCCCGCAATCCCCGCAAAGGGGCTGCTCCGGTACGCTTCTTTTACGGCATCGAGACATTCGACAAAGGCCGTCTCTTCCGAAGCGATCTGTCCGTTGGGCAGCGATTCGCCGGGCCGGATTGCGTTCATGCGGCGGAATTCCCACGGATCAATGCCCGCTTTTTCCGCGAGCAGCGTAATATTCATTTCCTGCGCGAAGCAGCTCTGTGTCACGCCGAAGCCGCGAAAAGCGCCGCCCGGAACGTTGTTGGTATAGACACAGTAGCCGTCCGCCTTAAAGTTGTCGAAGTGATACGGGCCACCGGCATGCGTGCACGCGCGCTGCAGAACCGGCCCGCCGAGCGATGCGTAAGCGCCGCAGTCGGATATCAGGAGGACCTTGGTCGCCGTTATATTGCCTTTTGCGTCACAGGCCGTCGTGATATCGATCTCCATCGCATGGCGCTTGACGTGAACATTGAGGCTCTCCTGACGCGAGAACTTGACCTTAACCGGTCTCCCCGTCTTCCACGCCATCAGTGCGGCGTGGTGCTGCACGCTCATATCCTCCTTGCCGCCGAACCCGCCGCCGACGAGCACGGACCGGCACCGGATGCTCCCGTTCGGAATCTTGAGCATCGCGGCGATCTCGCGCTGTTCGTCATAAACAGACTGCGAAGCCGTATAAACGGTAAGCTCGGGCTCCTCCGGATCGCCCTTTGCGGCAGATCCGACCCCGAAGGCTTTCGGTATAGCGACGGCACATTCCGGTTCCATAAAGGCGTGGTCGGTCTGGGGCGTCGAATAGTGCGTGGTAACGGCAAAAGCTGCTTCGGCAATCGCCTGATCGGCATCTCCCCTATCGACATATTCATGCGTGAGTATGTTGCCGTTCGGATGCAGCTTCGGCGCATTTTCTGCGAGAGCAGCTGCCGGACTTGTAACCGGATCAAGAACCGTGTAATCCACTTCGACAAGGGCCAGAATCTCGTCTAAGGATTCCTCGTATAAAGATGCCGCCAGCACGATCGCATCCCCGATATAGCGCGTAATGTCGCCTTCGGCAATCAGGACATCCCAGTCCTTTACGATGTGGCCCGTCTTGTTGAAAGGCACATCCGCCGCGGTAAGAACCGTGACGCAGTCCGGGTGCGCGAGCGCCTTTTCGATGTTGATCCGGTCAACTCTGGCCCGTGGATACGTTGAACGGAGCGCTTTGGCATAGATCATCCCCGGCACCGTAAAATCGTCTGCGAATAAGCCGGTTCCGCATACCTTTTCCGCAGCATCGACACGGTGAAGGGACTCGCCGACTCCGGCCGCTTTGGAGATATCCGGGACCGGTGCATTTTCTCTGAAAAGCCCGGCCGCCATCAGGATCGCCGTCTCAATCTTCGCGTATCCGGTACAGCGGCAAATGTTGCCGTTGATCGCTTTCACGACATCGCCGCGCGCGGGATCCGGATTCGTATCGAGCAGACACTTCGCGCTCATAACCATTCCCGGCATACAGAAGCCGCACTGGACGGCGCCTGCCTCCGCAAACGCATAGGAATAGACCGCCTTCTCCCGATCACTTAAGCCCTCAATCGTAACAATGGTCTTGCCGGCGAGCGAGGATGTCTTAGGGACACAGGCGCGTGCCTTTCTGCCGTCAACGATCACCGTGCAGGTTCCGCAGGCCCCCGAACCGCAGCCTTCCTTTGTTCCCGTAAGTCCTAAGTCTTTCCGGAGGTAATCGATAAGACACACGTCTTTGTCCGTCGAACAGATTTGATTGTTCACTGTAAACACGAACATCTTTCTTACCCCCTATTTCACGTAAACGCCGGTAAAAGGCTTCGTGATAAGACCGTTTTCAAGCACCGGTATTCCGTTCAGCAGTACATGCCGTACTTTACCCGTAACCTCTAAGCCCTCATAGGGCGTATAGTCAAGATTTTGTGTCTGCTCCGCTGCGCGGATTCTGTGTGTTCCGCTCTTCTCATAAACGACGATATCCGCGTCGCTTCCTTCCCGGAGAACGCCTTTTCGCGGATACATGCCGTACATTTTCGCGGGATTCTCAGCCATCAGCCTTACGAGATCCGTGACCGGCAGAGACTCTTGGCAGGCGAGCTTCGTGTACATGAGAGGCACCCGGTGCTCCACGCCGGGAATGCCGCCCGGAATGCGCGAAAAGTCATGAAGCCCGATCGTCTTCTGCGTGTCGAAACGATAGCTGCAGTGGTCCGTCGCGATCGTCTGGATCTCGCAGTTTCGGATCGCTTCCAGGAGCGCCTCCCGATCTTCGGCTCTGCGCAGGGGAGGCGACATCACGTATTTCGCGCCTTCGAATCCGGGCCGTTCATACAGGGATGCATCTAAAAGAAGGTACTGCGGGCATGTCTCCGCGCTGATATCGATATCCGAAGCCCTCGCCTTGCGAAGTTCTGCAAGACCGGCCTTGCTGCTCAGGTGAACAACGTGAACCGGATATCCCGCGAGCTTTCCGATATAGGCAAGTCTCGAGACCGCTTCGGCTTCGGCGATGTCCGGATGCGATTTCGGATGTGCGGCCGGAGCCGATTCCCCGGCGGCCAGGAGTTCGGCCGTCCTGACTCTAAGGAAATCGCCGTTTTCGCAGTGGGCACCGAGGAGCCCGCCGATCTTCCTGATCTCTTTCAGAGCGTCGTAAATCACGCGGTCGCTCACGCCGATATCGTATGCCATATAGACCTTAAACGACGTGATTCCGAGAGCCGGCATCTCCGCGATCTCGCGGGCAAGACCATCGTTGAAATCGACGATCTCCATATGAAAACGATAATTGCAGGAAGAATGGCCTTCCGCCATTGCCGTGGAGCGGTCGTACGCCGCGCGGAGAGTTCCGCCCTTGACGGGCGATGCAAAATTGATAATAGTCGTGGTTCCTCCGGCAAGCGCCGCCTTCGTACCGGTCTCAAAGCTGTCGGCCGTCGTGGTAAGGGCGTTTGTCATCTGGAAATGTGTGTGCGCGTCGATAAAGCCCGGGAACACATAGGAATCCGTCGCGTCGATAACCGTATCTCCCGGCGCCGGAGCAATGCTCCCGGATATGCGAACGATCTTGCCGTCCGATATCGCGACGTCTGCCTTCTCTTCGATGTCCCTTACCAGAGTTCCGTTTTTGACGATAATCATAAGCGTGAGTACGGATCTTCACAAAGAATCCGTACGCCTCCCTTCATGAACGTATGAGAAGTACATGTGACGATCAGGCGTTAAGACGGCTCCACAGGCTTCGGGCCTGTTTTTCGACACCGGAAAGAACTTCCCGCTTATCGATGCCTTGAAGCTTGCGGTCCTTCATCCGGACCACGCCGCCGCTAACCGTCGTAACGACGTCACGGCCGCTCATACCAAACAGCATGTGTCCGTTCAGATTGCCGGCGTTAAGCGGTGTGATCGGATCGTAGTCCAGAACGATCACGTCGCCGTACGCACCCGTCTTCAGGATGCCGCACGGTTTCGGGAAGAATCGCTCCGCAATCCGCCTGTTGTTCTCAAAAAGAAGCGCGGGAATCTCCGTCCAGCCGACGGCCGGATTCCGGCTCGCGTGCTTCACGAGGCAGTTGGCGGCCTTATAGCTCTCGAGCATATCGGAGGTATAGCCGTCCGTTCCGAGGCCGGTCAGGATGCCTTCATGGGACATCGTGAGCACCTCCGGAGCGCCGACCGCGTTCCCCATGTTGCTTTCCGGATTGTGAACGATAATCGTGCCGGTCTCCCTGAGGAGACGGATTTCGGTCTCGTTGATATGAATGCAATGCGCGGCAATCGTCTTTTCGCCGAGAAGCCCCAGGTTATAGAGTCGCTCGGCAGGACGTGCGCCGAACTTTTCGCGGCTGATATTCACATCGTCCGTTCCTTCGGCTACATGTACATGATATCCGGCACCGGCTTTGTTGCTGTCGATGATAAACCGCATGCTCTCGTCGGAGAGCGTAAAAGAAGCATGAAGGCCGATCATGCCGGCGAGGCGGTCCGGATCATGGGCCGCAAATCCGGCAAAAACGATGTTCTCTGCGACCGCTTTTTCCATTTCTTCGCGGCCGTTCCGGTCGCTTGTTTCATAGCACAGACAGGACCGGACGCCGAAACGGACGGCCTCCTCCGCGATAACCTTAAGGCTCCCCGTCGTTTGGCCGTAACTTGCGTGATGGTCGAAAATCGTCGTCACGCCGTTCTCGATACAGCTGATGTACGTGGCGATCGCGCTTGCTCTGGTATCGTCGAGATTCATACCTTTGTCGAGCCGCCACCACAGGCCCTCGAGAATATCGAGGAAACCGTGCGGATCGTAACCATTCAGGGCAAGCCCTCTGGAAAGAGCGGAATAAATATGATGGTGTGTGTTGATGAAGCCCGGCATGATGAGGCCGCCATTTGCGTCGACAAATTCGGCATCCGGATAGATCGCCTTTAAAGTCGAGAAATCGCCTACGGCCACAATCGTATCGTTCTTAACCGCGACACCGCCGTGCGGGATCATCGGATTTGCGGGATCCCGCGTAAAAACCGTACCTTCACCGATCAGAATCATACGTCATCCTCCTTCGGTACTATCAAGAGCCGGCTGCAATTATGAATTTTAAAGCGCGGCGATACACTCGATCTCGACTTTGGCGCCTTTCGGCAGGGCCTTTACCGCAATACACGAACGCGCCGGATTGACGCCGCGGAAGAAGGTCTTGTATACCTCGTTCACACCGGCGAAATCAGCCATATCCGTAAGGAAAACGGTGGTTTTGACAACCCCCGCATAGCTGCTTCCTGCTTCCGACAGAATCGCTTCCATATTGTCGAGCGAGCATTTCGCCTGATCGGCAACACTTTCCGGCAGTTCGCCCGTCTTCATATCGATTCCAAGCTGCCCCGACACGAAAAGAAATCCGTTCGCCTTCACGGCCTGCACATACGGTCCGATGGCAGCCGGTGCGTGTTCTGTTCCGATTACTTCTTTAGACATGATGAAATCCTCCCGATTTTTGAGTGTCATTAGGTTCGGATAGCGTCTGGTCAATACGATTCTAATAGGTTCAGATAAATCCATTCAATACGATTCTTATGAGTTCGGACGGAGACCGCAACGACTTTTACAGGCTCGGATAGAGTCCGTCCCATACAATGCGCCGGTAATTCTTCCGGTCCGTATCGCCCTCGGTGCTGAAGCAGAGGATCTTCGAGTCGCGGTTCAGGCCGATTCTGTCCCGGATCCCCCTTAAGTCCTCCCTCGTCATAAGCGACGCGACAAGACCTGAAGTAACCGCGCCGCTCTCGCCGGATATAACGCGACGGTCCTCACCGATCGGATTTCCGAGAATCCGCATGCCTTTTGCGGAAACATAGTCCGGACACGACACAGCAAATTCCGCGGTCTCACGCAAGACGTCCCAGGCGATCCGGTTCGGCTCGCCGCAGGCCAGTCCCGCCATGATCGTATCCATCTCGCCGGTCACGAAATGAAGCTGCCCGTCACGGGCCGCAGCGGTTCTGTAGATGCAGTCGGCCTTATTCGGTTCGACGATCGTGATAACCGGCTTCTGATCGCCGTAATAATCGGCCAGGAAGCCGGAAACGGCACCGGCCAGAGAGCCGACTCCCGCCTGGAGAAATACATGGGTCGGTGTTTCGTCTCCCATCCCGGAGACGGCTTCAAGCGCCATTGTCGCATAACCCTGCATGATGCGCCGCGGAATCTCTTCATATCCTTCCCACGCCGTATCCTGAACCATAACCCAGCCCTTCTCCTCCGCCATATGGTTGGCAAGGCGGACCGCCTCGTCGTAGTTCATGTCGGTAATCGAAGCATCTGCGCCCTCGGCACGGATATTCTCAAGCCGTTCGGCAGCACTTCCGTGCGGCATATATACGACCGATTTATGGCCGAGCTCGCGTGCCGTCCACGCGACCCCGCGGCCGTGATTGCCGTCCGTCGCCGTGACAAAGGTAATCTCGCCGAGCGCGGCTTTGGCCTCCTGCGAGGAAAGGACGTCAAAGGTCACTTGCGATTCGGAAATGCCGAGCCTTCCTGCCAGATACATACCCATCGCGTAGCTGCCGCCTAAGACCTTAAAAGCATTCAGGCCGAAGCGGTAGGATTCATCCTTCACGAAGATTTTTGAGACACCGATCTCCGCGGCAAGACCTGCAAGGTCGGCAAGTGGTGTTTGGCTGTAAGAGGGAAAGCTTTTGTGATAGCGGAGTGTATTCGCAAGGCGGCTGCCCGATAGAAAGTCCCGGACATGGGAGCCGGCGGGCGCTTTTTCGATATCCGCAAGGAGAAAGGTCTCTTCCATACTTTTAAATTCCTTTCGCGAGATGGATCGTCACAAGATTTTTCGGAACAAAAATGGATAAACCCATACTGACCGCCGGCGCCAAAGGGCTCCTTATGACGGCATATTTTTATGTCTTCATTATATCGCCGGACCCTGCCGTTGACAAATCATTCGTACCCTATTATGATGAGATTGTGACACCCCTCCCCGGGTGTAGTTATAGAGAGGTGAATTGCATGGAAAAGAAATTTGACGTAACCGGAATGACCTGCTCCGCCTGCTCGGCGAATGTAGACAAAAGCGTCCGGAAGCTTCCCGGTGTACGGGATGTAAATGTAAACCTGCTTTCGAACAATATGACCGTCGATTACGACGAAACACAGGTCGATCCGGGACGTATCATCACAGCCGTAACGAACGCGGGATACGGTGCCGGAGAGCATGTCCGCTCGAAAAGCAAAGCCACGGAGAAGCCGGCAGATCCGGCCGCCGGCGAATATAAAGAGATGAAGCACCGGCTTATCGTATCTTTCCTGTTCCTCATCCCGCTCCTCTACCTGGCCATGCACCATATGCTCAAGATGTGGTTCGGACTTCCCGTTCCGGACTTTATCGTATCGGCTTTTCACGGAGCCGAAAACGGCATAACATTTGCCTTCACGCAGCTTCTTCTCCTGATACCGATCCTTTATGTCAACCGGAAGTACTATCTGGTCGGCTTCAAAACCCTGATCCGGCGCGCTCCGAACATGGACTCGCTGATCGCGATCGGATCTTCGGCGGCCGTCATATACGGCATATATGCGATTTTCCGGATCGGATACGCGGTGGGTCACGGCGATCCCGGGACGGCTGATCTCTTCCTGTCCGAACTCTATTTCGAATCGGCCGGAACCATTCTTACGCTGATCACTCTGGGAAAATACTTGGAGAGCCGCTCGAAGGGCAAGACCTCTGACGCGATCCGGAAAATGATGGATCTTGCTCCGAAAACCGCCACGGTGATCCGGGACGGTGCGGAGACAGAGATTCCGGCCGAAGACGTCGCGGTCGGCGACATTGTCGTTGTAAAACCGGGCCGCACCATTCCCGTGGACGGAATCGTGCTTGAAGGACATTCATCCGTCGATCAATCGGCGCTGACGGGCGAGAGCATCCCGGTTGAGAAGTCTCCCGGAGACCCGGTCATTGCGGCCTCGGTCAACCGGACCGGGTATTTTCGTTTTCGCGCGGAAAAAGTCGGAGACGACACGACGCTCGCTCAAATCATCGAACTTATGGAAGAGGCCGGTTCCTCCAAAGCCCCGATCTCGAGGCTCGCGGATAAAATCAGCGGCATCTTCGTCCCCGTCGTGATCGTGATCGCTCTGGTCGCATCCGCCGTCTGGCTCATACTCGGACAGACGCCCGAATTCGCCCTTTCGATCGGGATTGCGGTGCTCGTCATCTCCTGTCCCTGCGCCCTGGGTCTCGCGACTCCGGTCGCGATTATGGTCGGTACGGGGAAAGGCGCCGCCAACGGAATCCTCATCAAGTCCGCGCAGGCACTGGAGACGGCACATCTCGCGGACACCGTCGTCCTAGACAAGACCGGTACCGTCACAATGGGAAAGCCCGTCGTGACCGACATTCTCCCGGCGGACGGACGAACCGGCGAAGAGCTTCTCCTTCTGGCCGCCTCGCTCGAAAAACCTTCTGAACACCCGCTGTCCGAAGCGGTCACGGCCAAAGCCGCCGAGGCCGATCTGAAACTCAAAGATGTGACGGACTTCCGCTCTCTTACCGGCCGGGGACTCGAAGCGGTTATCGACGGCACGCGCTTCCTTGCGGGCAACGAATCGCTCATGAAAGAACGCGGCATCCCGACCGACCGCTTCGCAAAAGCGGCCGATGCACTCGCCGAAGACGGCAAGACACCGCTCTTTTTCGCGGACGGGAAGAATCTTCTCGGAATCATCGCGGTCGCCGACGTGATCAAACCGGAAAGCCGCGAAGCTGTCCGCGAATTCACGTCGATGGGCATCGACGTGATCCTTCTTACCGGCGACAACAAGAAGACGGCCGAAGCGATCCGCAAACAGCTCGGCATACGCGAGGCGATCGCCGAAGTCATGCCGCAGGATAAGGAAAGGGAAGTCCGGCGTCTCATGGAAAGCGGCCGCAAAGTCGTCATGATCGGCGACGGAATCAACGACGCACCGGCCCTCGCGAGAGCGGATGTAGGCATGGCGATCGGCGCGGGCACGGACATCGCGATCGAATCGGCGGACATCGTGCTGATGCGTTCGGATTTGCGCGACGCCGTAACCGCCATCGAACTCGGCCGAGCCACGATCCGGAACATTCGCCAGAACCTGTTCTGGGCATTCTTTTACAACACGGTCGGGATACCGCTTGCGGCGGGCGTCTTCTTTTCTCTTCTCGGCTGGAAGTTAAACCCGATGTTCGGCGCCGCGGCGATGAGTTTAAGCTCGGTCTTTGTCGTTACCAATGCGCTCCGGCTTCGTTTCTTTAAGCCGTCGCGCGAAAAGAAAAACAGCAGAAGAAAGTTCCCGGCCGCGTAAATACGTCGGCACCGGATCATAAGTCTGCAAATCTTAAGTCTACAAATCACAAGTCACCGGATCAAGAATCCGCAGAAGAAAGAAAGAGGTAAACAGTATGAAAAAAGTCATCGAAATCAAAGGAATGCACTGCGAGCACTGCCGCACGACAGCGGAAAATGCCCTGAACGCGATCCCCGGTGTCAAGGCGAAGGTCGACCTGAAAAAGAGCCAGGCCGTCGTATCCGTTACCGGAGATATTCCGGACGAAGCTTTCATCAAGGCCCTGAAGGAATTCGGATACGAGGCGGTATCCGTCACGCAAAAAAAGGGACTTTTCGAATAAATTCAATAGAGGGAAGAAAGGTCTTTTCGCATAAGGCGGATAAAGGTCTTTTCGCATAAGGCGGATAAAGGTCTTTTCGCATTAGGCGAGAGAAATTCTTATCGCATGAATCGGGAAAGAGGGTAATAGACATGCAGGCAGACAAAGTTAAAGTGACGAGACTCTTAAAGACCGCAAGAGGACAGCTCGACGGGCTTCTTAAGATGGTGGAAGACGATCGTTACTGTATCGATATTTCAAATCAGCTGCTCGCGACGCAGGCCATCCTGCGCAACGTAAACCGGCAGATCCTCAAGGCTCACCTCTCCTGCTGCGTCGAGGACTCGATGAACACGGACGACGGCCGGAAGAAGATCGAGGAGATCATGGATATCATAGACACACTCTCAAAATAACCACACAGCAAAAGCCGCGCGGCGCCGACAAGGTACCGCGCGGCTTTATTGTGTCCGGATTCGTTAGGGATTCGCCGGTTCATCGTGTTTTCGGCTATGGCGGTTACGTTACGTTGTAGTAATCAACCGAGAGCGTCTCGCCCTGCTTGAAGGCGATATGACCGGACTCATAGAGTTGTTTATCAATCGTGATAATCACCTGTGACGCACCGTACAGGGATCCGGCGGTATTGGCGATGGATTGAAGAATCGCGCCTTCGGCCGCAGCACCTTCATTCATGCCGGAGATAAATTCTTTGGAGAAATCAATGGTCACAACACCGGATACGGGTTCCTGCATGACGGAATTTACGACTGCGTTTTCGCTCATAATCGGCAGCACATCCGTTTCCGGCGGATGGCGGAAGTAATCCGTCAGAACATCGGTCAGGCTGTCGTTGCTGTACAACTTGACCGAAACCTCATCGGAGGTGATAACGACGTCCGTGTCGGTCATTTTCGGATAATAGAAAGTAAGATCCATGGTCTCCGGCTGACCCGTCGTGCGGCTGCCCAGTACGCTTGTGTCTTCAAACGCGCCGGTTCTGACCGTCTTCACAAGACCGATGCCGGGAGCATAGTACTGTCTCGTCGCCGTATCGTTGCCGATCGTCGTGACTTCGATCGCACTGTACATTCCGGTCGGCGTGTCAACCTGCGCCTTAAGATCCGTAATGGACCGGATCCCGCCTTCGACATACCAGGTCGTCCCGACCTTGAGCGGTTCTTTGAGAAGAATCTCCCCGTCGCCCACCGAAGGCAGAAGAGACAGATCCTCACGCGCATACAGTTCGGAGCGCTCTCCGGCTATGCGAACTTCACCGTTCCGTATGGCATACAGTACGTGCTTTACCGTCGTGCCGTTGTCGTATTTGATCTGGATCGTATCCTGTCCGATGAATTCGACATACGTGGAAACAGGCAGATCCTTGCCGCCCGACACGTCGAAACGGCAGCTTATATCGGGAAGAATCGGGAAATAATCGGCAAGGGTCAGCACGGCCGATTCGGATGGCGCAGAAGTATCGGAAGCCGTCTCCGAAGGCTTTGCCGTTTCGGAAGCTGTCGGGGATACCGAAGTTTCGGCCGATGTCGCAGGAGACGTCTCCGTCGCTGTCGTGATAGAAATCGAAGTATCCGCCACGGTTGTTCCGCCGGTATCTTTCCGGGCGCAGCCTGCGGTAATCAGAATCATGCAAACCGCGAGAATAAGAGCCGGTACCTTCCTAAGATCTTTACGCATATCAACACACCCCCTCGTGCCGATGAGAGATTAAACGCTCCTATGAAAAAGAACCTTATCAAAAGACCTAAGCTACTGTAGAATACTTACATTATACACCGCCGAAAGGAAGGCCGCTCACATGCGCCGAATCCGGAAAGAAACCCTTCTCTTCACAGCTGTCCTGCTCACATTATCCGTGGTCACCTCTTCCTGTTATTGGATCGCTCCCGCGGCGACGCGAGACACGGCAAACGCCGATACAGCCACAACCGAATCCGCAGCGAAGGATTCCGAAACGTACGCCGTATTTGATCCGGAAACGGCAGTCCGGGGCCAAACCTACTCGGTGCAGGGCACCTTACTGTCTCTGGATCGCTATAAGAGCGGCAACATACTCTTCGTTCTGAGTCAGAGCGACTCGAGCGAAGTAACCTGCTTTATCCGGATAGACAGCGGAATAGAAGGGATGAGCCTTACGATCGGCGAGGTTTATGCCGTATCGGGCGAACTCGACGAATACGAGGGGAATCCTGAGCTGATACTCTCCTCACCGGCCGACCTCTCACACGTCGGAGAATATCATTTCGAAGAAGTAAAGGTTGTCGAAATCATCGACGGAGACACGATCCGCGCGGAAGACTCCGCGGGCAATACGGTAAAGATCCGTTTCATCGGATGCGACTGTCCCGAGACCGAGAAAGAAGGTCAGCCCGGCGAATTCTACGCCGACGAAGCAACCCGGTATACGTCGGACACGATTCTGGGCCGGACCGTTTATCTCGAAAAGGACCATTCCGAAACCGACCGTTACGGCCGGCTCTTGCGATACATCTGGCTCAAGGTACCGGACGAGATCACCGAAGAGACAATCCGGGAGTATAACGTAAGCGCCTCTCTCATCGAAAACGGCTATGCCTCTTCGATCACCGTCGGCGACGACGACAAATATGCCGTGCTTTTCGGAGATCTCGAAAACGAGGCCGCTTCGGAGGGTATCGGAATGTGGTCGGAAGCGGCTTAGAGGAAAGGAGCCGGATCAAAATTGACTCGCTCCCGAGACCTCGGGCTTCGCCCTGTCGAAGGGCCCTCTCCAAATGCGATCCGCCGGGTTAACAGGTGTCAGAGTGCTGCGAAATTCGTAGGTAATCAATGATTACCTACGAAATAAGGGAAATCGGCGTTTTCGCATGTATTAGAATGTCATTTAATAGATGTTCAACCTACTCAAATGCACTCAGATGTCGATTCAGTAGGCTTATCAATGACAAGAAACATGCTTCGGGAGGCCGTCGAACCTACTCAAATGCACTCAGATGTCGATTCAGTAGGCTTATCAATGATAAGAAACACGCTTCGGGAGGCCGTCGAACCTACTCAAATGCGCTCAGATGCTGATTGCGTAGGCTCTCAATGATAAAAATCGCTCCTTCAGAGCACCGCCGAACCTACTCAAATGCACTTAGATGCTGATTGAGTAGGCTCTCAATGATAAAAACGCCCCTTCAGAGCACCGCCGAACCTACTCAGTAAGCGTCCGACAACCGACGTATTGACGATAAGAAAAAAGCGGTATCAACCGCTCAATTCGTTTTGCACTGTGTTTGCATAAATGGACTCCAGGGCATCAGGTTCTGCATGGTTTTCTCATCTGTCCGGAACTTGCTTCCGGGAAGAATGAGTAGGA
>CAZTXQ010000005.1:0-95269 GCA_964617375.1 uncultured Mageeibacillus sp.
CAACGTAATGCTCGTTTGCCCGAAGTGCAACCAGCCTTCACGTGTTGCTGCCAAGATTGCGGAAGACGGATCCAAATCCCGTGTCTGCAAGAAGTGCGGCGCTGTGATCGATACGGTTAAGAAGGCAAGCAAGGAGGGGTAAACGATGGCCAGATTAAAAGACAAGTACGCATCTGAAGTTGCACCGGCTTTGCAGGAAACCTTCCGTTATAAGTCAACGATGCAGACTCCCCGTCTCGAGAAGATCGTTCTGAACATGGGTGTCGGAGAAGTTAAAGACAATCCGAAGGCTCTTGAGAACGCGATGCGCGACATGGGAATTATTTCCGGACAGAGACCTGTGGCAACGGTTGCCACAAAGTCTGTTGCCGCATTCAAACTCAGAGAAGGCATGAAAATCGGTTGCAAAGTTACGCTTCGCGGCGAAAAGATGTATGACTTCCTGGATAAGCTTATCAGCATTTCGCTTCCCCGCGTCCGCGACTTCCGCGGAGTGAGTGCAAACTCTTTCGACGGTCACGGCAACTATGCTATGGGTATCAAGGAGCAGCTCATGTTCCCGGAAATCGAATTCGACAAGGTCGACAAGATCCGCGGCATGGACATCATTATCGTTACGACAGCTCAAACGGATGAAGAAGCCAGAGAACTCTTGAAGCTTCTTGGCATGCCGTTTCACAAGTGAGCATTGGAGGGTAAAGAAAAATGGCAAAAAAGTCAATGATCCTTAAGGCCCAGAAGCCCGCCAAGTTCAAGACACAGCAGCACAACCGGTGCAAGCTTTGCGGAAGGCCTCACGCCTATATCCGCAAGTACGGCATCTGCCGTCTCTGTTTCCGCGAACTGGCATATAAAGGTCAGATACCCGGCGTCCGTAAGGCAAGCTGGTAAACGATAGCAAAGCAAGGAGGAACACGTATGCAGATTACAGATGCAATCGCAGATATGCTAACAAGAATCCGTAATGCAGGCACAGCCGGTCATTCGACTGTTCTGATCCCGGCGTCCAATTTGAAGAAGGCTATCGCCCAGATTTTGTTGGATGAAGGCTATATCAGCCGTTTTGAGTGTATCGAAGATGACAAACAGGGTATGATCAAAGTTACCCTGAAGTACGCCGCCCGCAAGAGCGTCATTACAGGAATACGGCGTATTTCGAAACCCGGTCTCCGCGTATATGCGGATCTCGACAATCTCCCGAAGGTATTGGGCGGTCTTGGCATTGCCATTATCTCCACATCCAAGGGAATCATGACAGATAAGAAGGCCCGCGCTAACGGCGTCGGCGGTGAGGTTCTGGCTTACGTCTGGTAAGCTTTAAGAAATACTCTGAAAGGGAAGCCCGTACCGGATACGGATACACGGGATTTCCGCAATCTTAAGAGCAGGAGGTAGAAAGATATGTCTAGAATTGGCAGAATGCCGATCACAATCCCGGCAGGGGTTGAAGTAAAGCAGGACGGTCAGACCATTACTGTTAACGGAAAGGGCATCACACTCGTTCAGGTTGTGCATCCCGATATGAAGGTTAACATTGACGGCGCGGTAATTACCGTAGAAAGACCTTCCGACGAGAAGCAGCACAAGGCTCTTCACGGTTTGACACGTTCCCTCATTCATAATATGGTGGTGGGAGTGTCCGAAGGATTTTCAAAGCAACTTGATATCAACGGTGTAGGTTATAAGGCGGCAAAGGACGGAGCCAAGCTTCTCCTTAACCTCGGTTATTCCCACCCGATCGTAATGGTCGAACCCGAAGGTATTACCATCGAGGTTCCGGCCGCAAACAAGATCATCGTTAAAGGTGCAGATAAACAGCTCGTCGGTGAGACAGCTGCCAAGATCCGTTCCTTCAGACTTCCTGATGCATACAAGGGCAAGGGTATTAAGTACTCTTACGAGACCTTGAGAATCAAGGAAGGAAAGACCGGAGCTAAGAAATAAGAGAAGGGGTGAAATGCATGATTAATAAGCCTGACAGTAACGAAATCCGCAGGAGAAAGCACCTTCGCGTGCGTAAAAAGATCAGTGGAACCCCTGCTCGTCCGCGTTTGTGTGTTTTTAGAAGCAATGCAAATATCTATGCACAGATTATCGACGATACAACAGGAACCACACTGGTTAGTGCGTCAACTCTGGAAAAAGACATCAAGACAGGCCTTCCCTACGGCGGCAACGTCGATGGCGCAAAAGCAGTCGGCAAGCTCGTTGCAGAGCGTGCCGAAGCAAAGGGTCTTAAGGAAGTCGTTTTCGACAGAGGTGGATACATTTTCCACGGCCGTGTAGCGGCTTTGGCAGAGGCAGCCCGCGAAGCTGGCCTTACTTTCTAAGCAGGAGGAAGATATAAGATGCGTATTGATCCGAATACAGTAGAACTGAAAGAAAAAGTCATCCACATCGGTCGTGTTTCCAAGACCGTAAAGGGAGGTCGTAATTTCCGCTTTGCTGCTCTTGTAATCGTCGGAGACGAGAACGGTCACGTAGGTAAGGGAATCGGAAAGGCAGCAGAAATTCCGGATGCTATCCGCAAGGGAATCGAAGACGCCAAGAAGAACCTGATCACAGTGCCGATCATTAACTCGACCATTCCTCACGAGACGCTTGGAGTTTTCGGCGCCGGTAAAATTGTTATGAAGCCTGCGAAGGAAGGTACCGGTGTTATTGCCGGCGGCCCCGTTCGTGCGGTTTGTGAAATGGCCGGTATCCGTGATATCCGTACAAAGTCACTTGGAACGAACAACCCGAACAACATGGTCAACGCGACACTTGAAGGTCTGAAGAGCCTGAAATCTCTTGAAGAGGTTGCACGTCTTCGCGGCAAGAGCGTTGACGAAATATTATAATAGGAGGTGCATCTTCCATGGCAGAACTTAAAATCACTCTGGTAAAGAGCACCAATAGTGCCAACAAGAATCACTGTGCCAATGTCAAGGCTCTCGGTCTGCACAAGATCGGACAGTCTGTAGTCAAGACCGACACAGAAGCGATTCGTGGTATGGTTCATAAGGTTGCTCATCTTGTTACTTGCGAAGAAGTCTAACGGAGGTAAAGATTAAATGAAGCTCAATGAATTGACTTCCAGCGGTAATGCTAAGGCGTTCCGCAAAGGCCGCGGCGTAGGCAGCGGCAATGGTAAGACAGCTGGCCGCGGGCATAAAGGTCAGAATTCCCGTTCCGGCGGCGGTGTCCGTCCCGGATTTGAAGGTGGTCAGATGCCCCTTTACAGACGTCTTCCGAAGCGCGGTTTCAACAACACGAGATTCGCGACGGACTACATCGAAATCAATGTCTCTGACCTCGAGAAATTTGCTGACGGAACGACGGTAGATTCCGCTGTTCTGGCTGATTCGGGTATTCTTTCCGTTTCCAAGGTAAATGACGGAATCAAGGTTCTCGGCAGCGGCGAGCTTACAAAGAAGCTTGTTGTTAAGGCAAAAAAATTCTCTGCTTCTGCAAAAGAAAAGATTGAGAATGCTGGTGGCTCGGCCCTGGAGGTATGATGATGAAAGGTATGTTCGCTACCTTGATCAACGCTTTTCGCGTGCCGGATATCAGGAAGAAGCTCTTCTTTACTTTCGGCATCCTGATCCTTTATCAGATCGGCGGTCTCATACCCGTACCCGGTATTGACCGTGTAGCTTTTTCGAGTCTCGTCTCACAAATGGGCCAGATCGGAAGCCTCATGAACATTATCTCCGGCGGCAATCTTTATGCTGCTTCGATATTTGCCATGGGTATTACCCCGTACATCAACTCGTCGATCATCATTCAGCTTTTGACGGTTGCAATACCGGCACTTGAGAGAATGCAGAAAGAGGGCGAACCCGGCAGGAAGAAGATTCAGAAGATCGTGCGTTTCTGCACGATCGGTCTCGCTCTTATTCAGGCAACGGCTTTCTGGTATGCGACACGTTCCGCGATGTCCGGCTATCTTCCTCAAGTTCTCAGTGCCATACTGATTATTCTTTCCTTTACGGCCGGTACTGCATTTATCATGTGGCTCGGTGAACAGATCAACGAGAAGGGTATCGGAAACGGTATTTCGCTCATCATCTTTACGGGTATCGTAACGCGTTTGCCTAGCATGGCACAGCAGCTCTACGGTTACTCACTCGATGTATCGGGCCGTATCGATCCGGTAGTACTTGGAGTTATTCTGGGTATCCTCCTGTTCATCGCCGTCGCTTGCATCACCGTTTCGATCATCGTTTTCGTTCTGTTTGTTCAGAATGCGGAGAGAAGAATTCCGGTTCAGTACTCCAAGCGTGTTATCGGAAGAAAGACTTACGGCGGTCAGAATACCTACATACCGCTTAAGGTCAATCAGTCCGGTGTTATGCCCGTTATTTTTGCGATGTCCATGCTTTCCCTGCCTTCGACAATTGTTTCGTTCTTTTTCAACAACAGCACGAACATCGTCGTCGAGTGGTTCAGAAACTTTGGAAAGAGCCCTTTGTATTACGTAGCGGAATTTCTTCTGATTATCGGATTTACCTTTTTCTACTCGCTTATTCAGTTCAATCCGATCGAGATCTCCAACAATCTGCAGAAGAACGGCGGATTTATTCCGGGAGTACGTCCCGGACGTCCGACCTCCGATTATATCCAGCGTACGGCTAGACGTATGAACTGGGTTGACGCACTGTTCCTTGCGATTGTTGTTCTTGTTCCTACGCTGCTCGGGTCTCTTGCCAATCTTGAGAATGTCTGGTTTGCGGGTACATCTGTACTGATCCTTACCGGCGTTGCCAATGATTTGGTTAAGCAGATTGAATCGCAGATGGTTACACATCACTATAAGGGATTCCTTGATTGATGTACGTGACGCTTATGAATTCATATTTCGGATGTTCCGGACTTGTCCGGATATTCGAAAACGGATAACGTTTGTTCAGATAGCCTCGTACAGGAGTCATTGTATTCTCTGTACGGGGCTGTATGAGCGTTAAGAATTTGGTCTGAATGGCCGTTCATTCGGCTTGATATAAAGACATAACGGGAGGTACGGTTCATGCGTTTGATTATTTTGGGAGCACCCGGTTCCGGGAAAGGCACGATAGCGGCCGAACTTACGAAGAAGTATAATATTCTTCATATTTCGACCGGTGATATTTTCCGTGCAAACATCAAGGAGAAGACGCCGCTCGGCATCAAGGCGAAGGAATACATCGACAGGGGAGATCTTGTCCCGGATTCCGTGACAATTGATATGCTTGAGGATCGTCTTTCTCAGCCGGACTGCGATACCGGATTTCTGCTTGACGGATTTCCCCGTACGATTGTTCAGGCCGAAGAACTTGAGAAGCTCTTAGCCCAAAAGAATGTCGCCGTCGATGCCGTAATCAGCATCATTATCTCTGACGAAGAGATCAAGTCCCGTATTTCGGGGCGCCGTGTCTGTATTTCCTGCGGCGCAAGTTATAATATTCCTTTTAAGCCGGCAAAGGTGGAAGGAATCTGCGACGAGTGCGGCGGAGAAGTCATTCAGAGACAGGACGACAAACCGGAAACCGTATTGAGCCGTCTTCAGACCTATCACGAAAAGACGCAGCCTCTGATTGATTTTTACAAGGCCAAAGGTCTTATCCTTGAGGCAAGTAATGAAGAAAATTATAAGCTGGCGGTAGAACAGGTAATCAACGGTCTCTCCGGCAGGAAGATCGTCTGAGAATATCATTTCGAGAAATGAAGCGGAACGCCCGGGAAAAGCGCTCTTCACAAGGAGAGAAAATGGTTCAGTACAAGACAGGAACAGAAATCGAAAAGATGCAAAGAGCGGGAAGAATCGTGGCTCTGGTATTTGAAGAGGTACGCGATTTGATCCGCCCGGGAGTATCCACATTTGAAATCGACCGGAAAGCGGAAGACGTAATCCGCGGTGAAGGTGCCATACCGTCATTCCTGAATTACGGAAAGCCTCCGTTCCCGGCCTCGGTCTGTATATCGATCAACCGTGAAGTCGTTCACGGAATTCCGAGCAAACACCGCTTCCTACGGGAAGGGGATATTGTAAGTCTGGACGTCGGTGCAGAACTCGACGGATATCACGGAGATGCGGCAAGAACATTTGCGGTCGGCGAGATTTCTCCCGAGGCAAAGCAACTGATACGCGTTACCGAAGAATGTTTCTGGATCGGCTTTGAGTTTGCCAAAGAAGGGTTTCGGCTTGGTGATTTGTCGAGTGCGATTCAGATGCATGCCGAATCTTTCGGATACGGCGTGGTTCGGGAGCTTACCGGTCACGGAATCGGACGCCATCTGCACGAAGATCCGGATGTACCGAATTACGGCAGGAAGGGTCACGGTCTTCGGATTACACCCGGTCTTGTCATCGCGGTGGAACCGATGATCAACATGGGCACAAGAGAAATCGAGGTTCTCGATGACGAATGGACCATTGTTACGGCAGACGGGAAGCCTTCCGCTCACTACGAGAACACGATCGCGATCACGGAAAACGGTCCGATCATAACAACAAAACTGTGATTGAGATACGAAACAGCGAGGATCATGACAAAGCACCGGATCGAGCCGTTCTGCCCGGAACGGTCGTCGTATCCGGGAGCGGCCACGATCGCGGCAGGATATATCTTGTGATCGCATCGGATGCATCCTTTCTGTTCCTTTCCGACGGAGACAAGCGGCCCTTTTCAAAACCGAAAAAGAAGAGGCGCCGTCAAGTATCGGCAATAGGACAGATCGATCATGCGGATGCACTCCTGGATAAGGTGAGAAGCGTAAAAGTTCAGGCGGACCAAAGCGCCTTGATCAGAAAAGAATTAACCGGATTTACGGCAAGTCACGGCAATCCGTGACAGGAAGAAAGAGGAGATCAGTTATGGCGAAAGAAGATGTCATTGAGGTTGAGGGTATCGTTTCCGATGCGCTTCCGAATGCAATGTTTAAAGTGAAGCTCGAAAACGGACACGAAGTCCTGGCCCACATATCGGGAAAACTCAGGCAGAATTATATCAAAATCCTGCCCGGAGACCGTGTAACGCTGGAACTTTCCCCTTATGACTTATCCAGAGGCAGAATTACCTGGCGTGCGAAGTGATTTTGCCGAATAATTTACACACAAGCAAAAAAACACTTGATTTGCGGTAGGAATTTGTTATTATATTATAGCATGCGCTTTTGGGGCGTTAGTTTTCCTGCATCAGCAGGATCTGAACAGCAGGAGGTAGGTAGTATGAAAGTTAGACCATCTGTAAAGGTTATGTGCGAAAAATGCAAAGTGATTCGTCGCAAAGGACGCGTCATGATTATTTGCTCTGATCCGAAGCACAAGCAGAGACAGGGCTAATCACACCGCCTCCGGACAGCTTCAGGCTGTCCGGTTGGAAGGTGCGAGCAAGAACAGGATATTACATGCAATTTCGGGGGCGGCTGTCTTTTGTTAACCACAGAAGAATCCCCGTGCAGCATGTTTTATACATAGAACAATAAGAATTTGATATTCACGGAGGTACATCAGATGGCGCGTATTGCCGGTGTGGATCTGCCCAATGACAAGAGAGTGGAAATCGCTCTGACGTATATTTATGGCATTGGAAAGACAACTTCTACACGTATTATTACTGATTCCTCGATTAATCCGGATACAAGAGTCAAAGATCTCTCTGAAGATGAGATCGCGAAGATCCGTGAGAAAATCGAAAACAATTATAACGTTGAAGGTGATTTGAGAAGAGAAATCTCTCTCAATATCAAGCGTTTGATTGACAATGGCTGCTATCGCGGCCGCCGTCACAGAATGGGTCTTCCTGTTCGCGGTCAGCGCACAAAGACGAACGCACGCACCCGTAAGGGCCCGAAGCGTACGATCGCTGGCAAGAAGAAATAAGGAGGCGTAACTTATGGCAAAGGCAGTTAAAAAAACGGCCGTCAGAACCAAGAAAAGAGAGCGTAAGAATATTGACCGCGGTCACGCGCATATTCATTCGACTTTCAATAATACTATCGTTACGATTACCGATCCTCTCGGAAATGCAATTTCATGGGCATCCGCCGGTGAGATGGGCATGAAGGGTTCCCGTAAAGGAACCGCTTTTGCTGCTCAGATGGCAGCCGAAGATGCGGCCAAGAAGGCCGTTGATCACGGCATGCGTACCGTGGAGGTGTTTGTCAAAGGCCCCGGCGGCGGTCGCGAATCTGCTATCCGCGCTTTGCAGGCCACGGGACTGGACGTTACCATGATCAAAGATGTTACTCCTGTCCCTCACAATGGTTGCAGGCCGCCTAAGAGAAGAAGAGTCTGATTACGGAGGTATAGAGAATGGCCAGATATACAGATGCATCCTGCCGCCTGTGCCGCAGAGAGGGCGATAAGCTCTTTCTCAAGGGTCAGAGATGTTATTCCTCAAAGTGTTCGATTGCCAGAAGGAGCTTTGCTCCCGGACAGCACGGACAGGGAAGAAAGAAAGTATCCGAATATGGTCTTCAGCTTAGAGAAAAGCAGAAGACAAAGCGTTTTTACGGAATTCTCGAAAAGCAGTTTCATTCCACGTTTGAGCGTGCCGAACACTTAAAGGGCAAGACCGGTGAGAATCTTCTCGCTCTCCTTGAACTTCGTTTCGACAACGTTGTTTACAGAATGGGACTCGGGGCTTCACGTGCGGAAGCACGCCAGCTTGTCACACACGGTCATTTCACCGTTAACGGCAAGAAGGTTGACATTGCTTCCATTACACTTAAGGCGGGCGACGTCATCGCGGTTCGCGAGAAATCCCGCAAATCTCCGAAGTTTACATCTCTTACAAATGCGCGTCCGGTTCCGGCCTGGCTTACATTTAACGATGAGACACTGACCGGTACAGTTGTACAGATCCCGACCCGTGAGGATGTGGATCTTCAGGTCAAGGAAACCCTTATCGTTGAGTTGTACTCCAAGTAACGGGTTTTCGGATGAATGATCAATTAGTGTTTGCTGCGCAAGGAGGAGAAGGATGATTGAGATAAAGAAGCCAGTCATTGAGTGTGTGGAAGTTAATGAAGACAGCTCCTATGGCAAGTTTGTAATCGAACCACTGGAGCGGGGATATGGTACTACGCTCGGCAATTCTTTACGCCGCGTTTTACTTTCTTCTCTGACCGGAGCCGCCGTTACCGCGATCCGTGTAGAAGGCGTCTACCACGAGTTCTCAACAGTTCTTGGTGTAGTTGAAGACATGACCGAGATTATACTGAACGTGAAGGGCATTCGTGCCAAGCTTCATGTAGACGGCCCTAAGACTGTTTACATCAGCACGGATGAAGGACGCAGCGGCGTTGTCACGGCAGGCGATATCGTTCATGATGAAGAGGTCGAGATTATGAATCCCGATCACGTGATTGGAACACTTAACGGTGCCGGTCGCCTTTTCATGGAGCTCACGATCAACAAGGGACGCGGTTATGCGACCGCCGAACGCAACAAGCTTGTCAATCAGCCGATCGGTGTGATCGCCGTCGACTCGATTTTCACGCCGGTCAAGAAGTCGAACTATACGATTACCAACACCCGTGTCGGAGAGCGTACCGACTTTGACAGTCTTATGCTCGAAGTCTGGACGGATGCGACGCTTGATGTGAACGAAGCTCTTTCGGGAGCGGCAGCCATACTTTGCGAGCACCTGGGTCTGTTTATCGCATTGACCGACAAGAACGCGGGCCCGAGCTTCCGGGACGCCGAGGACAACGGACATAAGAATTCCAAGCTGGAAGTTGCCATTGAGGATCTTGATTTCTCGGTAAGAACGTATAACTGCTTAAAGAGAGCCGGCATTAACACGATCGGCGACCTTGTAGCCCGTTCTGAAGACGAGATGATGAAGGTCAGGAATCTTGGCAAGAAATCCCTTGAAGAAGTCATTTTTAAACTCGAGGATATGGGCCTTTCTCTCGCGGCGAGCGAAGAATAACTCATCAACCCCGGAGCATTTTCGAGTAACATATAGGAGGTTACACCCATGCCGGCAAATAGAAAACTTGGACGTGCATCTGATCAGCGTACGGCCATTTTAAGAAATCTGACTACAGCTTTTATCCTGAACGGGAAGATCGTGACAACGGTTGCCCGCGCCAAGGAAGTCAGTAAGATTTCTGAGAAGCTGATTACACAGGCGATTCGCGAGAGAGATAACTTCACAACCAAAGAAGTGACCGTATCTACCGCGAAGCTTGATTCCAAAGGCAAGAAGGTTCTTGTTTCCAAGACTTCCAAAAACAATCTCAAGTATGACGTTGTCGATCGTGAGATTAAGAAGAAGTCGGTTCAGGTTGACAGCCCTTCCCGTCTTGCGGCAAGAAAGAATATGGTCTACTGGCTCAGAAAGAGTCACGATGCCGAGCAGAACACGGTGAATCCGGTCAATCGTCTTTTTGATGAAATCGCACCGAAATATGCCGGAAGAAACGGCGGTTATACGCGTATTATCAAGCTTGGCACAAGAAGAGGCGACGCTTCTGAAATGGCTCAGCTCGAGTTGGTATAAGCATACTGCTTTAACTCACGGCAACAAATAAAGGTTTATTATTGAGGTGACGGTGTGCATATGCTTGCCGTCGCCTTTTTTATACGGGAGACGACTTTCATGACAGAGGGCAAATCCTTAACGGAGAAAGCGGATAAGACGGAGATGGACGTCATTTTGGATGACGTTTCGTTTTCGTATGTCCATATGGAGACCGAAGTCGTTTCGGCACTTTCGGATGTTTCCCTGTCTCTTGCGAGAGGCAGTTACACAGCGCTTCTGGGCAGGAACGGTTCGGGGAAATCGACCATGGCCAAGTTGATCGATGTGCTCGAGCTTCCTCAGGAGGGCAGCGTACTTGTTATCGGGAACAACACGAACGACGAGTCCGTCTTCTGGGAAATCCGGACTTCGTGCGGCATGGTTTTTCAGAATCCGGATAATCAGATCGTAGGAACTACGGTGGAAGAGGATGTTGCCTTCGGTCCCGAAAACTTAGGTGTTCCGACGGCCGAAATCAGGAGCCGCGTCGACGATGCCCTTCGGTATGTCGGTCTTACGGAGCTCTCTTTGCGGCAGCCGTCGCAGCTTTCCGGCGGGCAGAAGCAGAAGCTGGCGATTGCCGGTATTCTGGCAATGAGTCCGCAGATCCTGCTTCTGGATGAATCCACATCCATGCTGGACCCTATAAGCCGGGATGATTTTCTGGCGCTTGTCGATAAACTCATACGGGACAAACATATGACGGTTCTTCATATCACGCACGATATGTCGGAAGCGTGTCTGGCTGATCGTATCGTAGTGCTCGATCACGGTAAGGTTGCGCTTTCCGGCACCCCCGGCGAAGTGTTCAGCCAGGTGGAAGCTGTGAGGGCATTGGGACTCGATGTTCCCGTTTTTGCCGATCTTGCCTTCACCGTATCGGAGCGGTTAGGGGTGGAACCGGACCGGAAAATTCTTTTTTCCAGAGAACTTGCGCTCAACGGAATCAGAGAGATGCTTCGTCGTCCGCCCGTCACATATATGCCGGCCGCCTCGGAATCAGGCACGGCGGAATCCGGCAAAGCGGAATCTCCCGTATCGGACAAGGACAAACCCGAGGCGAGAACGGTTCTTCAAGTCTCGCATCTGTCGCATTTCTATGAAAAAGGCGGCGCTCCCGCATTGGACGACGTGTCGTTTTCGGTAAAGGAAGGCGAGATTTTCGCGATTATCGGTCACAGCGGTTCCGGAAAAACAACATTGATCACACATTTGAACGGATTGATGAGACCCGAATCCGGGGATGTATTTGTCTATCCCAAGGATGGTACGGAGCCACTTAATGTGCGCAAAAATGCGGACGTACGCAGCATACGCCGTTTGGTCGGCCTCCTTTTTCAATATCCGGAGTATCAGCTTTTTGAAGAAACGGTCCGCAAGGATATCGCGTTCGGCCCGAAGAAGATGGGCTATAAGGATTCTCAAATCGAAGAAAAGGTCCAAAGCGCAATCCGTCTTTTAGGCCTTGACGACAGCATTCTGGAACGGTCTCCGTTTGAATTGTCCGGCGGTCAGAAGCGCCGGGTTGCTTTTGCGGGTGTTATCGCGATGGACCCGGATATTCTTGTTCTGGACGAACCCGCGGCGGGCCTCGACCCGACGGGCCGGAGAGAGATTCTCGAATATGCGACGAGACTGAAGGCGATGGGAAAAACCGTCATTATCGTCTCGCACAATATGGATGAAGCCGCCCGGTATGCGGACCGCATTCTTGTTTTGAAGCACGGGAAGGCGTCGGAACCAATGACGCCCGGCGAGTTGTTTACCGACGAAGATCGTCTTAAAGATCTGGGTATAACCGCGCCTGAAATCGTTACATGTCTTCGCGAGTTAAAAAAAGAGATTCCGGATATGCGACTTGAATATTTCCGTGCGACGGATGCCGCCGACGAAATCATTCGCGCCTTCAATACTTGTAACCAACCCCCTGTCGGTGACGGCTATACCGCCGCTGCCGCTGACAATACCTCCGGGGGTGACGCGGTATGATGAAGGATATTTCGATCGGCCGTTACTGTCAGGGAAATTCGATTCTGCACCGTCTGGATCCGCGCGTCAAAATTGTGCTGTGTTTCCTCTATATGATTGTCATATTTATCTTGTCAAAACCCGCGAGTCTCCTTCTCGCGTTTGCGGTCGTCATTTTCCTTGCGGTTCTTTCCTCGATCTCTCCGGGGAAGATTCTTGATTCGGTCAGGCCGGTTCTTTTCCTCCTCCTTTTTGTTTTTGTCCTGAATGTACTGACCATAAGGACCGGCAATACGCTTGTCGAGTTCTGGATTGTCAAGATCACCGGCGACGGCATATTAAAGGCCGGTCTTATGGCCTTAAGGCTCTTTCTGCTGATTCTCGGCACGAGTCTTCTGCTGACGCTTACCACGACACCGCTTCTGATGGCGGATTCGCTGGAGAGCCTTTTCGGGCCTTTGAAAAAAATCCGGGTTCCGGTTCATGAGATGGCGATGATGATGTCGATCGCGCTCCGGTTTGTTCCTACACTCGTAGAAGAAACAGACAAGATCATGAAAGCCCAGGCATCGAGAGGCGCAGAGTATGATACGGGGAATATTTTCGCGAGGGCGAAGGGATATGTGACGGTTCTGGTGCCGCTTTTTGTAAGTGCTTTCAAGCGGGCCGAGGAGCTCGCAGTTGCAATGGATGCCAGGTGCTACCGGGGCGGTGAGGGAAGGACCAAGCTTCATGTTCTTCACATGAAGAAGGCGGATTATTTTTGGTTTATCGTCTTGTCTGTCGCTGCTTTGGGTTTGCTGCTTATAGATTTATTTGTATAAATCAGTTAGAATTGTATTGTTTGCATTTCCGATTTGAGAAGCAAGTTTCTGACGGGTATTACGGGATTGCGTACACGAATAATTTATCTCAGCAGAGGAATTTATTATGAAGTATTATGTGGGAATTGACTTGGGCGGAACGAACATTAAGGCAGGAGTCGTTACCGAATCGGGCACAATCTTGAATAAAAAGAGCATCAAAACGAACGCGACGCGCAAGATGGAAGAGATCATTAAGGATATGGGCAGGCTTGCGGCGGAGGTTATCGCAGAAGCCGGTCTTTCCAAATCAGATATTATGGCGATCGGTATCGGCTCTCCCGGAACACCGGACAACAAGACAGGCTGCCTTGTATATTCCAACAATTTGCCTTTCCGTATGGCGCCGATGCGCAGGATTATCCGCGAATTGATCGATCTTCCCGTATATATAGACAATGATGCGAACTGTGCCGCAATGGCGGAGAGTGTCGCAGGCGCCGCAAAGGACGTAGAAGATTCCATAACCATCACACTCGGAACCGGTATCGGCTGCGGCGTGATTATCAACAGGCGTATCTATTCCGGCTTCAATCAGGCCGGTTCGGAATTCGGTCATACGGTTCTGGTAGCCGGCGGCGTTCCATGCACCTGCGGAAGAAAGGGCTGTTTCGAAGTATACGGTTCGGCTTCCGGATTGATCCGCATGACAAAGGAAGCGGCCGCAGCGAATCCCTCGTCGGCCTTACATACAATCATTGCCCAGAACGACGGCAAGGTGAATGCCAAGATCGCTTTCGAAGCGATGCGTGCGGGCGACAAGACGGCCGAAGAGCTTGTGGAGACATATCTTGAATACCTGGCCGACGGCCTTGCAAATGTCATCAATGCGTATATGCCGGAGGTTATCGTGATCGGCGGCGGCGTATGCAACGAAGGTGACGCACTTTTGATTCCTCTGCGCGAAAAGACCCTGTGCAAGCCTTATTCCGGAGTAGGTGTGAAAACGACACAGATTCGCCTTGCCGAGATGGGCAATGACGCGGGTATTGTCGGCGCCGCCATGATGGGCAAGTCCTGCATCGACGACGGTCTCGAGGGCTGAACGTTTGGACGTGACAAACAGCCGGCCGGCAGAAGAGAATAAAGCAATCCGCATGGCGCTTCTGACCGAATATGACGGCACAGATTTTTCTGGTTTTCAGAGACAAAACAACGGACGCTCGGTTCAGCAGGTGCTCGAAAAGGCACTCAGTAAGCTGTACGGGCGTCCCGTTTCTATTTACGGCTGCAGTAGAACCGATGCCGGTGTGCATGCACGCGCTCACGTTTCCCATGCGAACGTTCCTTTCCTGATTCCGCCCGAAAAGCTTCCGCTCGCGATGAACACACTGCTGCCGGCGGACGTTTCCGTTCTGAAAGCGGTTGTCGTGACGGAAGATTTCCACGCGCGATTCTCTTCGATGGGCAAGGAGTACGTATACCGGATCTGGAATTCGTCGGTTCGGCCGGCGATGGACCGGCGTTATATCGCTCATGTACCGGGCAAAATCAATATCGACGCGATGAAGGCGGCGGCCGCAGCTCTTGAGGGCCGGCATGACTTTTCCGCTTTTTTCGCGCAGACGGATAAGTATGTCAATCCCGTGCGGACGATGGATATGATCCGGGTTCAAGAGCACGAAGACTCGCCGCTCATCGAGATTACGGTCCGCGGCAAGTCGTTCCTCTACAATATGGTCCGGATTCTGGCCGGGACGATCGTGTACGCGGGGCAGGGCAAGATTGATCCGGAGACGGTCGGTGAACGGATAACCGGGAAGGACCGCCGGTATGCCGGAAAGACGATGCCGGCCAAAGGGCTGACGCTCGAGAAGGTGTTTTACGATCCCGATCCGTTTGTGCATGAAGACGGATCTTCCGCAGCAAGTCCGGGACTTACATAATCTACAGGGAATCATTGTCACAATACGCCGTATTTCTGATTCGTGGTAAAATCCATAAAGCGATATATATATATACGGAGGAGCGCCCGATGCGATTGCACATTCATCAGCTGGAAAAGAGTTTCGGCAGCAAATCTGTCCTGAACGGTATCGATTTCACGTTTGAGCAGGGCCGGATCTACGGTCTGCTCGGCCGCAACGGAGCCGGAAAGACGACTCTGTTCAATTGTCTGGCGCGTTATCTCGATCATGACCGGGGAGGAATCGGAATTGACCTCGCGGAGGAAGCGGCAGATCCGCAATCCTTCTTTTCGATACCCCGACCGGATTATCGGGAGAGTGATATCGGTCTAGTATTCACGCAGCCGCATCTGCCTGATTTTATGACGGGCAGAGAATTCATCAAGTTCTTCATTGAGATCAACAGCGATAAGGTGATAAATCCCAAAGAAGTCGACGAGTATTTCCGGCTTGTCGCATTCAATCCCGCGGACGGTGACCGGCTGATCAAGGGATACTCGCACGGCATGATGAACAAACTTCAGATGCTGATATCGATGTATATTTTGCAGCCTCCGGTCATTCTCCTGGATGAGCCCCTGACGTCATTTGACGTCGTCGCGGCGCTCGAGGTCAAGAACATGATCAAGTCGATCAAGAAAGACCATATCATTATCTTCTCGACACATATCCTGCAGCTTGCACAGGATCTCTGCGATGAGATTGTTGTATTGCAGGACGGGCTCCTTCGTCATATTCCGCAGGAGAGCATTCACTCCCCGCAGTTTGAAACAGATATCATAAGGATTTTACAGGACTCTCCCGAAGTATCCGAATATCAGCAGCCATAAAGCGCCGGAGGACTTGAGCATTCCTATGGAGAAAAGCAAAGCGATGTCGACTCTCATGAGCAGTCTGCAAATGATGCTCACAACCAGAAAAATTTCTACCGCGATGACGCTGAACGAGCTGGTTTATTTTTGCCAGAAGATTCCTGTGATCGGCAAGGCCGTTCCGGATACTCTTTACGGTTTGTACGGGGCAAAGACGGTTTGGGTGATCCTGGCCAATCTTGCACGGCTGATGAAAAGGCTGCTGACAAAAGCGATTTACCTCGGTTCTCTTCTTGCCTCAAGTTATTTTTGCGCCGTCATAACGGGCGGCGACAAGAATTACAACGTTTTTACGGATACCGGACGCATCATGACGTTCTTCTTCTTTTTCAGTTATCTTGCGGCGGCGCTTGCCTTCGGGAAAGCACTCAATCTTGATCTCGGCACAGACCTTCTCATGATTGACAAGATGCATTCCGATGCGGGAAAATACGTCCCCGCACGTATCTACGAGCGAAAAATCATAGATTTTTTCGCGACGATTCCCCTCGCGATTGTACTTTCCTTCAGCGATCAATATACGCTCTGGCAGGCTCTTCTGGCTGTCTTTCTGATGACGGCGTCCAAACTTGCATTCGAATCCGCTGTTCTCCTTTGTTTTGCCATGCTGCGCCGCGTGGCGAAGATCCGATACAGGATCTTGTCCATCCTCTATGTCGGCGCCGGTATTCTGGCCTTCACGGCACCGTTTTATATCGTGATCAAGAAGATCCCGTTCTCGTTCAAGGCGCTTGTCTTCCATCCGGCTTTTGTGATCGGCATCATGGCCGCTGCGATCGCTTCCGTCTTCTACATCAACCGATATACCCATTATCGCGAGCTCGCCTGGGTATCGGTGACCAACTACAATCTCGCACTGGATAAGCGCCAAAAAGAGAAGACCAAGACCCAATTCGGCAATACCACAGAGTTTGCTGCCAAGCTCAATAAGGACGACCTGTCCTCCGACCGCTTTTCGCATCTTTCCGGCTATGCGGACTTTAACCGGATTTTCTTTCACCGGCATCGCCGCTTCTTTGCGAAAAAAATTCTCTGGCGCACGCTATTAATCGTCCTGACCGTCCTTGCCGCGGCAATTTTTATCCTGACAGGAAACCTCGGGGCGGACACAAAGGAGAGGCTTTGGGGGATTTCTTTCCGTATTCTTCCGGTCTGCTTTTTCATCCTGTATACGCTGTCCATGGGGCGTACGGCTACTGCGGCTATGTTCGCCAACTGTGATGCAGCGATGCTCAGCTACCCCTTCTATCGCGATCCAAAGGTCGTTATTCCCAATTTTTACCTCCGGCTTATGACGATCCTCCGCTTTAATGTCCCTGCTTTTTCGCTGGTAGCCGTCCTGGCACTGATGTTCGATCTTTTCTCGAGGGCGATGACGAATATGGATGCCGCCCTGATCAACTGGTCCATGATCCTTCCGTATCTTGTTACACTCACCATGATGTGGCTGTTCTTTTCCTTTCATGACCTCTTCATCTATTACATTTTGCAGCCGTACACCTCCGAGCTGGGCGTCAAGAGTAAGCTTTTCAGCATCGTGCAGGGATTCGTCTGGTTTCTGGCATATATCAATCTGCAGATGTCCAAGGTCAACATCTGGATATATATGGCGGTTATCATTGCCGCGACGGCGGTGTATCTTATCGTCGGGCTTCTTTGCATCAACAAATTCTGCGCGAAAACATTTAGACTCAAGTAAGCACCCTTGTCGTAAGAGACGATTCTTTATTTACATCTGCCGAAAAGAATTGCATAATCGTTTTGATACCGGAAAGGTCATAAAGGAGGACTCATTATGATTCCCGCAGCGAATAATTGGAACAGCCGTACGAACATGTCCATGCTGACCGATTTTTACGAGCTTACCATGGGCAAAGGATATCTCGAGCAGGGTCTCGAGAACCGGATCGCCTATTTTGATTTGTTTTTCAGGCAGGTTCCCGAACAGGGCGGATATGCCATTATGGCCGGCGTCGAACAGATGATCGACTATCTAAAGGACCTGCATTTTACGAAAGAGGATATTACTTTTCTTCGCGACAACTACGGATTTGACGAGGATTTCCTTTCTTTCCTCGAGGAATTCAAGTTCACCTGTGATGTCTGGGCCATTCCCGAAGGAACTCCGATTTTCCCCGGGGAACCGCTTGTGAAGGTGAGAGGCCCGATCATGCAGGCACAGATGATCGAGACGATGCTTCTGGTTACCATCAACCATCAGAGTCTGATCGCGACAAAGACCGCCCGTATCGTGCGCGCCTCCAAGGGCCGTCCGGTTATGGAGTTCGGTGCCAGACGCGCGCAGGGCTATGACGCGTCGGTACTCGGTGCGAGAGCCGCCTATATCGCCGGTGTCGCCGGCACTTCCTGTACGATTTGCGGTCAGCAGTTCGGCATTCCGCTGTCGGGTACGATGGCACACAGCTGGGTACAGCTTTTCGACAGCGAGTTCGACGCTTTTAAGGCATATGCCGAGGCATATCCGAGCAAGACGCTTCTTCTCGTAGATACCTATAATGTCTTAAAATCCGGTATTCCCAACGCGATCCGCGTGGCGCACGAAGTGCTCGAGCCGAAAGGCGAGAGACTTAAGGGCATTCGAATTGACAGCGGCGACTTAACGTACCTGACGCAGGAAACGCGTAAAATGCTGGACGCGGAAGGACTTACCGACTGTAAAATCACTGTAAGCAACGCGCTCGACGAATATCTTATCCGCGATCTGATTCTTCAGGGGGCCGCGATCGATTCCTTCGGCGTCGGAGAGCGCCTGATCACATCCCGGGCCGAGCCCGTTTTCGGCGGTGTCTATAAGCTCAGTGCGATCGAGAAGGATGGTCAGGTGGTTCCCAAGATGAAGATCTCCGAGAACTTCGGCAAGGTTACGACGCCCTGCAGCAAGGAAATCTACCGTTTCTATGACAAAACGACGGGGAAAGCGATCGCGGATGTCATCACGATCGAAGGCGAAGTGATTGACGAGTCGCGTCCGTATGAGATCTTTGATCCGATCCAGACCTGGAAACGCAAGCTCCTTACCAACTTCACGGTGAGAAAGATTCTCGAGCCGATTTTCAGGAACGGCGAATGCGTATACGAGCAGCCTTCGATTCTGGAAATGCGCTCTTATTGCGAAAAGGAAGTCGAAACTCTCTGGGAATCGGTCAAGAGATTCGAAAATCCGCAGACCTATTATGTCGATCTTTCGCTGGATCTCTGGAACGTAAGAAACGAAATTCTTCATGCCCATCAGAACAGCTAAAAGCAAATAAAAATAAAGGAGGAAGCGGTCTTAACTTCACGAACCCGGGTTTGCCGGGCAGACCGCGAAGAAAACATGGAGAACATGGTACATCCGACAGTCAGAATTGAAATGGAAAAAGGTGACATCATCCGCGCAGAGCTTTACGAGGATATCGCGCCGGTCAGCGTCAAGAATTTTATCGATCTCATTAACAAAGGGTTCTACGACGGCCTTATTTTTCACAGAGTGATCCCCGGCTTCATGATACAGGGCGGATGCCCGAACGGTACGGGTATGGGCGGCCCGGGATATCAGATTAAGGGCGAATTTTCCGGGAACGGTGTCCCGAATCCCATAAGACACCAGAGAGGCGTACTCTCCATGGCCCGCTCGATGTCGCCGAATTCAGCCGGAAGCCAGTTCTTTATCATGCACAAGGATGCGACGCACTTAGACGGACAGTATGCCGCTTTCGGCAAAGTAATCGAGGGTATGGAAGTGGTCGACAAAATCGCTCTCGCGAAGACCGACCGTCAGGACAGGCCGCTCGAGGACCAGAAGATTCATAAGATCACGGTCGAGTAAACCCCGGATTCTCCGCGCAAACAGCCGCTCAAGAGATCGGGACATAAGAAATTTGCCGAGGGGCACATCCGCGAATTCGGGTGTGCTCTTTTTCGAAAACGGAAAAGGTGTTTCATGTTATATTTGAACAACACGGATAAGAACGGTCTGGATTTGCCGCATACGCTGATCCATATCTACTCGGCGCTCGGAGACCCGGTCCTGTATTCCGACTTTAAGTTGAGACTCTGTGCGATCCTGTCTCCCGAAAAAGAATCCGGTTTCAGCTGCAGGTTTGACATTCTTCTTTCTTCGCCGAATGTAAATGCAAGTATCGAAAGTGACGTTTCGGCCGGTGATGTCTTCGAATTCTACAGGAATCTTCAAACCGTCATCAGGAATAGAAGCGGACACGCGGAACTGAAAGAAGAGGGGAGACGCACCAGGACAGACCTGTTCGTTTCTTACGAGAAGAACGGTACATGCTCGCTCTCCGGCTTCGTGCATGATCCGGATGAACGTGTGCACCCGTCTGCCTACCGCGGCGTGAACTTCCATCTTGTCTGCGAACCGGCGATGATCGCCGGGTCGCTGGCGGAATTTAAGAAGCTCTTCGACGAGCTCGAAAAGCGGACCGGATACACAGGCCTGTACGGCGATCCGGACGGAGAAGATGAATGAAGACCGCTTATTTTTTCTTTCGAATGATATAGAGGGGACGCCTTTTCACTTCCATATAGGTGCGGGCGAGATATTCGCCCAGGATTCCGAGTGCCAGGAGCGTGATTCCGCCGAGAAACAGTATGAACGCCAACAGCGACGGATATCCCGGTACGGGTATGCCCCAGATCAGGGTGCGGATAACGTAATAAATAATATAGATGAAAGAGGCGGCCGATACAAAGAAGCCGCTGAAGGTTGCGAGCCGGAGCGGCACCGTCGTAAAAGAGACGATTCCGTCCATCGCGTATTTGAAAAGCTTCCAGAAAGACCACTTCGTCTCACCGGCCGCTCTTTCTATGTTCTCGTATTCGATCCATTCCGTCCGGAATCCGACCCAGCTGAAGATACCTTTCGAAAAGCGCTGACGCTCCGAAAGACTTAAGATCGCATCCGCGACCTCGTGGGTCATTACGCGGAAGTCTCTTGCGCCGTCGACGATTTCGACGTCGGTCATACGGTTGATCAGACGGTAGAAAAACCTTGCAAAGAAGCTGCGGATCTTCGGTTCGCCCTTTCTGGTGACCCGCCGCGTCGCGACCATGTCGATTTCGCCCTTAAGGAGGATATCGAACATCTGCGGCAGAAGGGAGGGCGGATCCTGCATGTCGGCGTCAAGGATAGCAACCCATTCGCCCCGGGCTTCGTTTAAGCCGGCATACATTCCGGCTTCTTTGCCGAAATTGCGGGAAAAGGACAGGTAGTGGACAGACGCATCGCGGGCCGCAAGATCCTCGAGGATCGGGAGCGTCCTGTCGCGTGATCCGTCGTCCACAAAGATGTATTCGTATTCGAATTCGGGACGCAGCGCTTTTACATCCTCCAATGCTTTCCACAGAATCGGAAGAGATGCTTCTTCGTTATAGCAGGGGATGATCAGGCTGATCAGCAAGGGAAATCACCTCGCATTTCTATCGTTCCGGTTGCTTATTAATCAAGTATACTACATGTAAGCCGGTTTTGTTTCTTTGCCGAAACCGTTTCTTTCCCAAGCCTTTCCGGTCAAAGACAATTGACTTATAATGATTTAAGAAAAATGGCGGAGGCTTCATCTAATGGGCAAAAAGCTGGATAGAATCATGTATGATGCGGGTATCCTGTATATAGCGATCCCGGTGTTTATTTTTCTCGTCGGCTGGACGCGGCCGGCGGTCTTTATACCGGTCGGAGCCATCTTTCTTGTGAGTCTTTACTTCCTCCTGAGAAACCGCCCCGAAGAAATTGCCTTCCATATCGGCAAGAAGCAGATTTTTCTCTTTGCCGGGTGCATTCTGATTCTTGCCGCGTGGCTTTATTTTTCCGGAATCGGCGGTTTTTCTTTCCAGAATTCGGATTACACATACAGAAACGCTATTTTTCGCGACCTGATCGATAAAAACTGGCCGGTTACCTATACGTTCGAGACCTCCGACGCGACCAGCCTTCCCGGAGTCAACGCGCTGCCGCAACACGCGATGATGGTGTATTACATCGCATTCTGGCTTCCGGCGTCGCTTGCCGGCAAACTGATCGGTTGGTACGGGGCCAATGTATTCCTCTTTTTCTGGACGCTGGCCGGCCTTATCCTGGTCGTGTATTTTCTGTTCCGTACGTTGCGGCGCATCAGCATTCGATCCGTCCTGATCCTGATCTTCTTTTCGGGTCTCGATGTACTCGGCTATCTCTGGGCTTCGAGAGGCGCTTTGCCGGGTCTTACGGATCATATCGAATGGTGGTCGGATTATTACCAGTATTCGTCCAATACGACGCTTCTCTACTGGGTATTTAACCAGACCATTGTGTTCTGGCTAGTGATGCTTCTACTGATGAACATCAAGAATTCCAAATCGCTGTTCTTTTTGTACTCCCTGCTTCTTTTATACGGACCGTTCCCGTTTCTGGGGATGCTTCCTTTTGTCCTCTGGAAGGCGTATCAGGGTTTTCCGCTGTTGTCGGACAATCGGGAAAGGAACCCGGTCACGCGCTTTCTGCTCTGGGGATTATCCGGGATCAGACGCGCCGTCAGTTTCGAAAACATCGCGGGAGGAATCTCGGTTCTTGCCGTTGTGTATTTGTACTTTCAGAGCAACGTCACAGGCGGCCGGAAAATGGGAATCAGCCAGATCTATTCTTCGCTGCCTGTGTTTCTGCTGTTTGAAGTCGGTCTTTACCTTGCCTTTTTGTCGGTTATCTTTTACCGGAAGCCGATATTCTGGATCTGTACGGCAAGCTTCCTTCTGATTCCGCTTTATCAGGTAGGCTTAGGCCAGGATTTTTGCATGAGAGTGTCGATTCCCGCTCTTTTCGCGCTGCAGCTCATGATTCAGAAAGAGCTTCTCGGCCGGGAAAAAGAAATCCGCCCGTCTCTTACCATCCACGACCGGAAGCTTCTGGCCGTCATACTTTCCGTCATGCTCCTGATCGGCACGGTTGTCCCGGTCGAGGAGATGTCGCGTTCGATCTGGTATACTTCGTCACAGGGAAGAACCTGGTCCGACACCTTGAAGAGCTTAGACAATGCCGGTGTAACGGCGACAAATTTTGTAGGTACGACGGACGGCAATTTCTTCTACCGTTATCTGGCCCGAAAAGGGTGACGGGCAGCTTGCCTTTTAACTTGTCCGGCATTGCTCTATAATAAGGGAAATATACGGAATGAATTCCGGCAGAAGGAGACAGGCGCAAACGTGAATGAGAGGAATTCCTTGAAACCTACCAGAACGGGCGGCAAACTACGTGTTCCCGCGCCGGCGGCCGCATTCCTGCTGACGGCCTTTCTCTTGGCCGTCTTATTCATGGTTCTGGGATTTTATCCTTTCGGAGAGCATTCCATTCTCATTTCGGATCTGGGCGCGCAGTACGCGCCGGACCTGGTCGCTTATAAGCAGAAACTGCTTTCCGGCGGCAACCTTTCCTATTCGTTTCTGATCGGAATGGGGAAGAACACCTTGGGAATTTTCGCGTATTATCTGTCAAGTCCTTTGAACTTCCTTACGTTTCTTTTTCCGACCGACAGAATCTCCGAAGCGATTCTTGTGCTCATAACGCTGAAGCTTTCCCTGTCGAGCGCCTTCCTGACGCTTTTCCTGCGGAAAAGATTCCGTTCGACCTCCGGCTACGCGGTTCTGTTCGGCGTTCTTTATGCGTTTTCCTCCTACACAATGGTTTACATGATCAATATCATGTGGCTGGACGGTTTGCTTCTTCTGCCGCTGCTGCTGTTTTTGATCGAGCGGTATCTGGAGAATAAGAAGCGCTGGCCGCTCTTAACGCTGACCCTTCTGGTCCTGTTTGTTTCCGGATTCTATATCGCGTACATGGCCGGAATATTTTCCTTCCTCTATCTTATTTACCGGTTGTTTGAAGAGCGGCGCTTTGCCGTCGACGCGAGAAAAGAGGCGGGGAAATCGATCATTGTGTTCATCGGCTGCGCGGTGCTTGCTGCCGCGATGTCGATGGCCGTTCTGCTTCCGGCCGGACTGGATGTTTTGAGAAATCCGGACCATACCGCAAGTTCGTTCGAACTGGATTCGAATTTCAAATTTATTGCCTTTTTGAATCAACTCCTCACAGGTTCTTTTGATTCGCTTTCCAACAACAAACCTCTGATCTACTGCGGACTTCCGGTCCTCTTTCTTATCGTGCTCTTTTTTCTCAATCCGTATTTCGCGAAAAGACAGAAATGGATGACCGGCGGCGTGCTGGTCTTTTTCCTCCTGTCCTTCAATCTGTCCTTTCTTGATCTGGCATGGCAGCTGTTTGACTCGCCGAACTGGTTCCTGTACCGCTATTCCTTCCTGTTCGTGCTGGTATGCCTGATGATCGCCTTTACTTCGCTCCTTCATATCAAGAGCCTGAAGCCGATCTCCTTCCTGATTACTTTGGGCGCATTTTTCGGTTTGCTTGTCATCGTTCAGGGGTTCGGCGATCTGGCGAAGGAGGGCACCCGCTTTTATATGAATCTCATCGTCGGCGGGTTTGAGCTCTTACTCCTGTACACTCTGACGCTGGACCGTTTCCCGGCTTCTATTGCAAACTTAAAAAAACTGGTCCCGGCACTTTTCGGAATTCTTATTTGCTGTGAAGTGGTCATCGTAAACCCGATGCTGATCCGCCCGAAGATGTTCGGGGGCGAAGTGGAGCACGAAGCGACGTACCATGCGATCCGGGAGGCATCCGTGCTGGTGTCGGCGGCGAAGGAAGATGCGGAAGGGAGCGGATTTGATTTCTACCGGATGGATACCGACCGCACGATCCTTAGCGGAATCGATCCGATCACCGGCGGACTATATCTGGGTTACCCGTCGATTTCCACCTTCAGTTCGTCGGCCAACAAGGATCTGAACCGTTTCCTGAAACAACTCGGATTCGATACGAACTATAATTACTTCACTTCCGGACACAGTTACTCATCGCCGGCGCCCGACTCTCTTCTCGGGATCCGTTATATATTGTCCGACAGGGAGAATTTCGCCGGCTATACGCCCGTCACCTCGAGTTCGGACGGGAAGCTCTCTCTTTACGAGAACGAATCGGCTCTTCCCGTTATGTATTCCGTGAAAGCGGATGCCGGAAGCTTTGATTACTACGGTCAGGAGACCGATACCGATACAAAGGATCCGTTCCTGTTTCAGAACGAACTTTTCCGGTCTCTGTTCGGCGAGGATACTTTTGCGGAGCCGGTTTATTACGCGGAGCAAGTGCCGGAACCGGTAATCTACAACGCGATTGTCATGGACCCGAAAACGAAGGTTCATCTGGAGACCGAAGACGAGAGCATCTCCGAGGAGGTGGATACGGATCTTCTCGGTGACGAACCTTATGAGAAATTAACCGGATACGGCACGACCTATATGCGGATCAATGACGCCGCCGATATCGTGCTTACCTATACATTGACAGTTACGAACGACGATCCGCTCTTTCTGTCGATACCGGCCGTCTCCAGAAACAGCCAGGCGTACATCTATATCAACGATACATTCTTTGATGATACTTCGCGATCCTCCTTCACAAGAGTCTATTCGCTCGGTTCCTATAAGGAGGGCGAGAAAGTGACGGTTGAGATTCGCGCCGATTCCGATACGTATTCCATGCTCTCCGTGCTCTTTTATCATCTGGATACGGAGCTTTTCGAGCGTCAAATGGAGGCATCGTCCGATTCCGGGCAAGTGACGGTCACCGGAATATCCGACGGATATGTGACGGCGGACGTCCGGGTCCCGGAAGAGTCGCTTCTCCTTACCTCGATTCCGTACGAGGACGGCTGGACACTTCTGGTCGACGGCCGGAAGACTGCAATAACACCGTATCAGAACGCTCTGATCGCTTTCCCGGTCACGGCGGGGGATCACACGGTCAGTCTTACGTATCAGGCTCCCGGTCTTGCCGCAGGCGCAGCCGTTTCGCTTGGCGCGGCTCTCGTTTTTGCCGCGGCGTGGATCACCGGTTCCTTTGGAAAGAGGAAGAAGGGATGAAGCCGTGGCGAGAGGAACTGCTTTCCGTTCTAGGGGAGGGCAAGGATGCTTTCGTAAGCGGGGAGGACCTGGCAGCCCGTTTCGGCTGTTCCCGTGCGGCCGTGTGGAAGAAAATATCGATTCTCCGGTCGGAGGGTCATCCGATCGAGGCGGTGACAAACCGCGGTTACCGGATGACCGACGGCGCACCCGCGATGAAGGCCGCTATATACCGCGAGCTCAAAGAGGCGGGCCTCGAAGACCTTTTTCGGATATCCGTTACGGATTCGACGCCTTCTACCAATCTTCTGGCAAGAGATGCGGGGCTTAAGGGCGAACCGGAATTCTCGGTTTTTGTCACACGGCAGCAGACGGCCGGACGTGGCCGGCGCGGCAGGACCTGGATTTCCGAGCCGGATTCGGCGCTTCTTTTTTCTGTGCTGCTGCGGCCGGATGTGCCTCCCGCCGAGGCCTCCATGCTGACTTTGCTGTTTGGCCTCTGCATTTTGGATGCATTAGAGGGATTATGTAATATACCGGTAGGAATTAAGTGGCCGAATGACATCGTTTCTTTACAGAATGGGAAAAAGCTTTGTGGTATATTATCAGAGACAAGTATGGAAGAAAATCGGATTTCTTATGCCGTGGCAGGCTGCGGAATCAACCTTTCGCAGAAAGAGTTCCCGTCCGCGATAGAGGATAAAGCGACTTCTCTTACGCTGGAAGGCTTCGAAGTCCGAAAAGAAGTGCTCCTTGCGGCGATCCTCCGGGAGATCGCGAGAAGGTATCCGCGCTTTCTCTTATCCCCTTCCGGCTTTCTTCCCGAGTATCGTGCCAATTGTGCTACACTCGGACGAAGGATCCGTACCGGTGACGAAGAGATAAAGGAAGGAATCGCAACGGATATTGACGACCGCGGCGATTTGCTGGTTCAATGGGCGGACGGCACCGTGCAGGCCTTGTCCTCGGGAGAGGTCAGCGTCCGCGGAATGCTGGGATATTTTTAATAGACGGACTGAACATAAGACATATGGGACAATATAGGAGGAAAGCATATGGGTATGGAGAATTATGAGAAGTTATACTGGCTTTGGAGCACCGATCCGTTTTTCGACCTCAACACGAGAAAGGAGCTTCTGGATCTTCGCGAGGACAAGAAGGAGATTGAGGAGCGCTTTTACCGCGATCTGGAATTCGGTACCGGCGGACTTCGCGGTATTATCGGTGCCGGAACGAACCGCATAAATCCTTATACGGTGGCAAAAGCTACAGCCGGACTGGCCCGCTATATCATGAATCAGGGGCAGGAAGCGATGGATCGCGGTGTCGCGATTTCGTATGATTCCAGACATTTTTCTCCCGAGTTTGCCGAAAAGGCCGCGCTGGTACTTACCAGAGCCGGTATTCGCGTCTACCTTTCCGATACGTTAAGACCTGTTCCGATGCTTTCCTATGCCGTGCGGCATTTCGGAGCTTTTTCGGGCGTCATGATTACCGCGAGCCATAATCCGCCGAAATATAACGGGTATAAGGTCTACGGCGAAGACGGCGGTCAGGTCACGGCGGAAGCCGCAGACGCGATCCTGTCGTCGATTATCGGCATCTACGATATCCGCGGTATCGAGGCGGATACCATGGAAAATGCTCTTGCTTCGGGCAGGCTTACCCGATTCGGCGAAGAGGTTGACGAGGCATATACGGATATGCTCGCCGGTCTGGTTATCGATCCGGCCGCGATCGACCGTCACCGCGATCTGTCCATCGTCTATACCCCGATTCACGGCTCCGGCAATCTGCCGGTAAGGCGAATTCTTTCGCGCGTCGGATTCACGAATATTCATGTCGTACCCGAGCAGGAACAGCCCGACGGCAATTTCCCGACGGTGCCGTCACCGAACCCCGAGGACCCGAGAGCCCTCAAAATGGGCGTTGATCTTGCCAAAAAGGTCGGTGCGAGCCTTGTTATCGGAACCGATCCCGACAGCGACCGCATCGGCGTCGCCGTCCGGACAATTGAGAACGGCGAAGAGATCTATAAACCGATGACGGGAAACCAGATCGGCATTTTGCTCTTGGATTATATTCTTTCCTCCAAAAAAATGCTGAACACGCTGCCTGAGAACTCATTCGCCGTCACGACGATCGTTTCAAGCAAACTGGCGGGTCCGATCTGCAAGTACTATGGAGTCGAGCTGATGGAAGTCCTTACCGGATTTAAGTACATCGGCGAGAAGATACGGTTCTACGACGAAGAAGGTGACGGACATTTCCAGTTCGGATTTGAAGAGAGCTACGGATATCTTTCCGGAGTAAACGTACGCGATAAGGATGCGGTCGTTTCCGCCATGCTGATTGCCGGTATGGCCGCCCAGTCGGAAGACCGGGGCGAGACGTTAACCGACCGCCTCGAGAATCTCTACGCACGCTTCGGATACGGATTTGAAGACGCCGTTTCCTTTACTTTGGAAGGCAAGGAAGGTCTCGAGAAGATCGCGGGAGCCATGAACGCCATGAGAAAGCCTCTCGCGGGTATCACATCGCCCGAAGCGGCGGACGCACTTCTTCCGGGAGTCGGAATCAAGGCTGTCCGCGATTACTCATCGGGAATGCGATATGATTTCTCCGGAGACGAAGTCCTCACTTCAATCATGGATCTTCCCGATTCCAATGTTCTTCTCTTTGAAATCGGCGGCGAAAAGGGGATCGACTGGGCGTGTGTCCGGCCGTCCGGTACCGAGCCGAAACTCAAGATCTATTTCGGAGTGTACGGAGCGGATAAAACCGCCGCTCTCGAAAGACTTGCCGCCCTCAAGACCGAGGTTTCGGCACTGATCGAAAAGAAACTCTGATACGTATTCGGAGCTTCCTGCCGGACGGCGGATTTTCTTGCGATACATACGGATGAGGGAATCATAACCGGACGGAATATTTTACAGCGGAAATAAACACCGACAAAAAATGGAAAGGCGTGTAATGCATACAAAACATATCGGAGGATTCAAAACGAAGCTCATGGGCTTGACCGCGACGGTACTGTCCGTTATCTTCCTGATCTCCGGCATATCGTTTGATCATGTCGCAGCCTACAGTACGGCCGGAGCGTTCGGCCGCAGCCTTCAGGTCGTAGCCGGTTTTTCGGTTAACTCGTCGCTCATGGCACCTTTGGGGACAGCCTGCCGTTCCGGTCAGGCTCTCGTGGGTTTTGCCGGCGTTACGATTCACGAGACATCCAACTGGAATACCAATGCGAATGCGAGAATGCATGCGCAGTATCTGCAGGGCGCAGGATCTTCGAAAGAAGTGAGCTGGCATTACTGCGTGGACAACACCACCGCGTATCAGAGCATACCGGAGAACGAAAAGGCCTGGCATGCCGGTGATACGGGAAAAGGAACCGGAAATGCGAGCACGGTCGCGATTGAGATCTGCGACAATGCGGGCGGTAACTTTGATCAGGCCATGGCGAATGCCGAATGGCTTGCGGCCGATATTCTCTTCCGCCACAACGTACACCAGGTGGCGGGTGCGCTTTTCCAGCATCATGATTTCAGCAGCTATGGAAAGAACTGCCCGATTACGATCCGGGATTCCGGACGCTGGGGCGAGTTCTGTGCCAATACCCAGAAGTATCTTGACCAGATGGTGAAAGAGACATGGCCGGACATCAAGGTTACGGCATATGACTCGACCGCCGTTTCCGGCCCGGCTCCCGTGATGAGCGGTTATGTGTTTTCGGGCTGGCATAAAGATGCCGCCTGCCAGACACCGTGGAACTCTGCTTCGGACATTCCGACGGCCGGCGTAACCGTTTATGCAAAATGGACCAGACAGAGTGTCGTCTATCAGTCGAGTATCCAGGATGTCGGCTGGCAGGGGAATGTCAGGGACGGCACATTAAGCGGAACGTCTTCGCAGTCCAAACGTCTGGAGGCTTTTAGCGTCGCGCTTGAAAACATCGACGGAGGCGTCGAATACCACGCGCATGTACAGGACTATGGCTGGATGGGATGGACGGGGAACGGTGCCGTGAGCGGAACCGTCGGAGAATCAAGGCGGCTTGAGGCTGTCGAAATCCGGCTTACGGGCAATGCCGCAAAACAGTTTGATATTTACTACAGAGTACATGTTCAGAATTTCGGATGGCTCGACTGGGCGTCAAACGGCAGTCCTTCGGGAAGCGCAGGTTATTCGTATCGCGTCGAGGCTATGCAGATTGTCCTTGTAGCCAAAGGTACGGCGGCTCCGGGAGCCGTGACAAAATCGTTTGTCGATGCGAGTGCGCCGATGGTCAACTACCAGAGCAGCGTGCAGGATATCGGCTGGACCGGTATTGTGAACAACGGAACATCATCCGGCACCAGCGGGCAGGGCAAGCGAATGGAAGCCGTACAGATCAGTCTTGCCAATATCGGCGGAAGCGTTAATTACAGGACATATGTACAGGATTACGGCTGGATGCCCTGGACCGGGAACGGCGGGACGAGCGGAACACTCGGCGAGTCGCGCCGGATGGAGGCGATTGAGATCACCCTGTCCGGATCCGCAGCCGAACAGTTTGATATTTATTACCGTGTTCATGTGCAGAATATCGGATGGATGGACTGGGCAAAGAACGGAGAATCGGCAGGAACGGCCGGATTCGCATATCGCGTAGAGGCTCTGCAGATTGTCCTTGTGCCTAAGGGCCAAGCTGCGCCGGGGGCTACTTCCGCGCACTTTGCCGACAACACCGGAGGCAAAGTCGATCCCGTCGATCCCGATCCCGGTGTGATTTATGCGAGCAGCGTCCAGGATTACGGCTGGATGAGCAATGCAATGAACGGGCAGCCGAGCGGAACGACCGGAGAATCCAAGCGCCTCGAGGCTATGAAGATCGTTCTTTCGAATCTGGACGGAGGCATCGAATACCGTTCGCACGTACAGGATTACGGATGGATGGACTGGACCGGCAACGGAGCGGTAACGGGCACTACGGGCCAGTCGAAGCGCCTCGAAGCGATCGAGATTCGCCTGACCGGCACTGCGGCCGCGCAGTACGACATATACTACCGTGTCCATTCGCAGAATTTTGGCTGGCTCGACTGGGCGTCAAACGGCGGGTCGGCTGGAACCGCAGGTTTTGCCTACCGTGTGGAAGCCGTACAGATCGTGCTGGTACCAAAGGGCGGCGCAGCTCCGGGCGCGACGGCCAAACCGTTCGTTCAGAACGGCGGATGACGATGTACGATGAACGGGACCTGAAGACGAATATGAATCAATCGCGAAAAGGAGCACCACACGGATGGAACTGGAACTTCTTGCTAAAGAGAAGAAACTTATCAATTTCGATTTATTTGCCAGTGCTTTCCTTCTCCTGTTCTTTGTGCTGGTCAATAAAGGAATCGAGATACGGGCCCTGGCGGTTGACGATCTGGGCGTATGGAATACCTATAGCTCCTCGTCGCCGACCGCGTTTATTTTCAATCTGGACAACAACAAGATCCGGCCTGTTTTGAATGTCATCCTGTACGTACTTTTTCGCGTGATCGGCCCCAGAATATGGCTCGCCACTTACGCGGTCAAGATTCTCAATTTCGCAATCGCCGTATACCTTTACTTTCTTACGAAAAAGATCACCAACAACTACTACGGACTTTTTGCCGCGTGTATGTTTGTCGTATCGAGATTCGCCTACTATTCGATTTCGCAGGTTTTCGGAATCATGGAGTCTTTGGCTCTTGTTCTGTCGATCATTGCGCTCTACTTACTCTATCTGTTTGTCACCCGGACCGAAACGGGCTTAAAGTACTTCCTTGCGGCGAATATAATCATCACGGTTACGCTCTTTGTGCACGAACGCTTTATCGCGATGTTCGCGCTATCCATACTCGCGGTGCTGATCCGTCCCGACATGCGGAAGAATAAGAAGAAAGCATTCGTGCTGACGGGCATCGCTCTGTTGTTTCTTGCCGCCAACGGTCTTTTCCGGTTTCTGCTTTTCGGCGGGCGCGCGATCGACGGTACGGCGGGCGTCGCGATGCAGGACAGTTTCAATCTCGTTCAGGCGCTTAAATTTTTCGCGGAGGGGATCGGATTCATTCTTGGTCTCAATCCGGGGCCGCAATATCTGAACGGCATCAGCTACACGGATGTACCGAAGTACGTGACGGCTTTTGTGGCCGTGAGCGCTCTTCTTATCCTCTTCCTGATCGTAAGGGTGATCATTGCTCTTGTCCGCAAGACGCTCGATAACGGAGGCGAAGTCCTTCGCGTGTCGACGCTTTTTGCGGGGTATACGGCTCTGATGCTTCTTTCGGGCTGCCTCACGATCCGTCTGGAAATGCGCTGGATCTACGCACCGTTCACGGTGTTTATGATATGGATCGCGTATCTTGCGTATCAGCTGGATTTCCGTATGAAGAAGTCCTATGCCGCAGCCGTCATCCTGGCTGTCCTTCTGATCGGATCGGGAGTAAACATGTATTACCGCATGTATTTCGGCAATCTCTATTACTGGCCGGCCCAGCAGTATGCGAATTCGCTGAACCAGGAGACCTTTGGAATGTATAAGGCGGACATTTACAAGAAGAATATCTATATTCTCGAGAACGACGAAGCGGGCTTTGTCGCGGATGAATACTATGACGATTACTTCGAAGTCTTCACCTACGGAACGGGAAGGACGGTAAAATGCACCGTCGTCGACGCCGCATTTCTTGAGAAGAGGATTACCAAATACAGCAATTTCCTTGTCTTTATGGTGGATACGGACAAGCGCTGCTACGTGAATGTCACAGAGATGTTCCGGGTAGAATAAGGTTCGGGATATAGAGCCGGGCCGCATGGGAGACCATAAAAGTGATCCCAAGCTTCTCAATTCGGGACGCCGGTGCTAGAATGTTGACGGTATGTGTATCGGCCAAATCATTTTCGCGGGAGGAAATCGTGGAACAGAATCAAGCAATTCTTTATCTGGTGGTTCCCTGTTACAACGAGCAGGAGGTATTGCCGGTCACGGCCGGGAAACTTACTGCCAAGATCGACCAACTGGTAAAGAAGTCTGTGATCAGCGATCAAAGCCGCATCATCTTTGTCGACGACGGTTCGAAGGATCTGACCTGGCAGGTTATTACAGACGAGCACGGGAAGAATCCGGTTGTCCAGGGCTATAAGCTCTCGCGAAACCGCGGGCATCAGAACGCACTTCTGGCGGGACTGATCAAGGCGAAGGAATACGCCGATATCATCATATCGCTGGACGCTGACCTGCAGGACGATATCGATGCCGTGGATGCTTTTATAGATAAGTACTATGAAGGCAATGACATCGTATACGGCGTCCGCGAATCCAGAAAGACCGACACGGCGTTTAAGCGCGGTTCCGCTCAGCTGTATTACAAGTTCCTTCACTTCATGGGCGTTGACATCGTATACAATCATGCCGATTACCGGCTGATGAGCCGCCGCGCGGTCGAGGCACTTTCTCAATATGATGAGGTAAACCTTTTCTTAAGGGGGATCGTGCCGCTCATCGGTTTCAAGACCGACGTCGTAAATTACGCAAGATCCGAGCGGTTCGCGGGCGTTTCCAAGTACCCCTTAAAGAAGATGCTGTCCTTTGCTTTTGACGGAATTACGTCCTTCAGCATAAGGCCGATCCGCATGATTACTTTCCTGGGACTGTTCATTTCCGTGATCAGTATGTTTTTGATCCTGTACATCGTGATCAGCAGCTTTTTTAACCGGACGGTTACCGGCTGGAACTCCATCGTGTGTTCCCTTTGGCTCCTGGGCGGTCTGCAGCTTCTGGCCATCGGCATTGTCGGCGAATACATCGGGAAAATTTACCTGGAGGTCAAGCACCGCCCGAGGTTTTTCGAGGACAAGTACTTAAAGTAAGGCGGACAGGACGGCAGCTGCCATTCCTTCGCCGGACAAACTATTAAGGATAGGAAAGAGAAGCAATGAGTACAGTATCAGTCGTCATTCCGGCCTACAACAGCGAGGACTTTATCGGTGCGACAATCGAATCCATTCTGTCGCAGACCTATACGGATTTTACGCTGACCGTGATCGACGATGTGTCGACAGACCATACCGGGGATGCCGTCAGAAAATACAAGGACCCGAGGATCCGCTTCGTAAAGAACGAAAAGAACTTAGGGCTTACCGGCAACTTTGACCATAGTCTGGATTTTATGCGCGGCGCGGAATACGGACTCCTTGTCTGTAACGATGACATAATCGGCAAAGATTATTTAAAAGCCAAAGTCGGGGCGTTCGAAAAGGATCCGGAAGTCGTGCTCGTATGCAACGCGACGAATATTATCAATCCGAAGGGGAAGAGGCTTTTCGTAAGGAAGACGCAAAAAGAGGATGTCTTAGACGGCCGGACAGCCATATACCGCTCCTATCTGGCCGGGAATATATTCGGAGAGCCGAGCGGAGTTATGCTTCGCACCTCGGTTCTCGACAAGATCAAAGGATACGATCAATCCCTGAAATACGTACTTGACTGGGAGTTTTCGGTCAGAGCCGCCGCATTGGGCAAGGTCGCATTCCTGAAGGAACCCTTGAATTCGTTTCGCGTTTCGCAGGGTTCGGCGACATCGGGAATCATCCGCAGCCGAAAGAACGTCCGGAGGGAGCACGATTTTGTCGCTTCCGAGATTGAACAAATCCTCGGGTTTCACCCCGGAAGATTTCTTGCCGCGAGACGCCATGTCCTGTTTGAGATTCGTTTTTTCTTAAGACTGTTTGTTTTTCGAATATTGTCACTTTTATAAAAGAGATGGGGAGGCACAACATGAAAGGTATTATTCTTGCCGGAGGCGCCGGTACGAGACTTTATCCCTTAACGATGGTAACCAGCAAGCAGCTGCTTCCGGTCTATGACAAGCCGATGATCTATTATCCGCTGTCGACGCTGATGCTCGCGGGCATCAAGGATATTCTCATTATCTCGACTCCGGAGGATACGCCGCGCTTCGAGTCGCTTTTGGGTGACGGAAGCCAGTTCGGCATACATCTTGAATACGCCATCCAGCCTTCCCCCGACGGACTTGCGCAGGCCTTTATCATCGGCGCGGATTTTATCGGCGGCGACCATGTCGCGATGGTTTTAGGCGACAACATTTTCTACGGCAACGGATTTACGCAGCTTCTTATGGAAGCCGCAGAGAATAAGGAAGGGGCAACGGTGTTCGGCTATTATGTCGAGGATCCGGAGCGTTTCGGAGTCGTGGAATTCGACGATGCCGGGAAAGTGCTTTCCGTTGAGGAGAAGCCAAAGCAGCCGAAATCGAACTACGCGATCACGGGTCTCTACTTTTACGACAACCGTGTCGTCGAGTACGCGAAAAACCTGAAGCCGAGCCCGCGCGGCGAACTTGAAATCACGGACCTGAACCGCATCTATCTCGAAAACGGCGCGCTCGACGTCAAGCTGATGGGCCGGGGGTATGCGTGGCTCGATACCGGAACCGTAGACAGCCTTCTCGAGGCCGCGGACTTTATCTGTATGATCGAGAAAAGGCAGGGCATTAAGATCTCGGCACCGGAGGAGATCTCCTACAGGAAGGGCTGGATCAGCCGTGAAGAACTGCTCCTGTCGGCGTCCAAATATGGCAAATCGCCCTACGGCGCGCACCTTCGGCGGGTAGCCGAGAATGTGATCCGTGAATTGTAATCACATGTGTTTTCGTGTATCATCATTTCGATATCTAGGAGGAATTTAACATCATGCAGGTAACCGATACGACACTTCCGGGTGTTTTCATCATTGAACCCAAAGTTTTCGGCGACTATCGCGGCTGGTTTACAGAGACCTATTCGGCCGTAAGTATGGCCGAAAAGGGAATCGACACGGTATTCGTTCAGGACAATCAATCCTTTTCGAAAGAGAAGGGCACACTCCGGGGACTCCATTTTCAGAATCATCCGAAGGCGCAGACCAAGCTGGTCCGCTGTACCAAGGGCCGCATCCTGGATGTTGCCGTCGATATCCGGAAGGGTTCTCCGACGTATAAGAAATGGGTCGCCGTCGAGCTTACGGCCGATAATTTCAAGCAGCTTTATATCCCGAAGGGATTCGCACATGCTTTTGTGACGCTTACCGACGACGTCGAGGTCCAGTATAAGGTAGATGAGTATTACGCCCCGGACTGCGACCGCGGAATCCGCTACAACGATCCGGATATCGCTGTCGAATGGGGAGATATCGTGCCGGTTCTTTCCGGCAAGGATCAGAATTCGCCGTTCCTCAAGGACAGCGACTGCAACTTCGAATACACGGGCAACTGATCATTGGGAATACCCGGCTGCAGAATCATAAAGGCCGGGAAACAGGAATCTTGGAGGTCAACATGAATATACTTGTAACGGGCGGTGCGGGATTCATCGGAGCGAATTTCGTCTATTATGAACTTGATCAGCATCCCGAAGACCGGATCGTATGCCTGGATAAGCTTACCTATGCCGGCAATTTAGAGACGCTGAACGATGCGATGAAGCATGAGAATTTTCGCTTCGTAAAGGGCGACATCGCGGATCGCGATACCGTATATGCGCTTTTCGAGGAAGAGAAATTCGATATCGTCGTCAATTTTGCGGCGGAATCACATGTCGACCGTTCCATCGAGAATCCGGAGCTCTTCCTTAAGACCAATATCATGGGCACGCAGGTCCTGATGGACGCGAGCCGCAATTTCAAAGTTGCGCGCTATCATCAGGTATCGACGGACGAAGTATACGGAGATCTTCCCCTCGACCGCCCCGATCTCTTTTTCACGGAAGAGACACCCATACACACATCGTCGCCCTACTCGGCCTCGAAGGCTTCGGCCGATCTTCTCGTGCTGGCCTATTACCGCACGTTCGGACTCCCGGTCACGATCTCGCGCTGCTCGAATAACTACGGTCCCTACCATTTCCCCGAGAAGCTGATACCGCTGATGATTTCCAGAGCCCTTGCCGACCAGTCTCTACCCGTATACGGAAAAGGAGAGAACGTCCGCGACTGGCTTTATGTTGAAGATCACTGCTCGGCCATCGACTTGATTATCCGGAACGGGCGTGTCGGTGAAGTTTACAACATCGGCGGTCATAACGAACGCACGAATATGGAAGTCGTAAAGACGATTCTTAAGGAACTGGGCAAGCCGGATACGCTGATCTCTCACGTGACTGACAGACTCGGCCATGACAGAAGATACGCGATCGACCCTCAGAAAATCACATCCGAACTCGGCTGGAAGCCCGAAACCTGTTTTCACGACGGGATCAAGAAGACGATCCGCTGGTATCTGGATAACCGTGCCTGGTGGGAGAACATCCTGAACGGTGACTATCAGAATTACTATGCCCGGATGTACGAAAACAGATAATTGAGGAGAACATTATGAGAATTCTGGTTACGGGAGTCAACGGTCAGTTAGGTTACGATGTCATGAAGGTCCTCGCAGAGAGAGGCATCGAAGGAAGAGGCGTGGATATTGCCGATTTTGATCTGACCGACAAAGAAGCCGTCAGCCGATATATAACGGACTACGCTCCGGACGCTGTGATTCACTGCGCCGCCTATACTTCCGTGGATAAATCGGAAGAGTATAAGGACTTATGCTACGCCGTCAATGTGACCGGTACCGAAAACGTCGCGCTTGCTTGCCGCGGGATCGGCGCTAAGATGATGTATATCAGCACGGATTATGTTTTCAGCGGCGAAGGCGAGACGCCTTTTGAAGTGTCCGACACAAAAGCTCCCAAGGGCCATTACGGACTGACCAAGTCATTAGGAGAGGATCAGGTAACAAAATGGGTCTCAAAGCACTTTGTCCTGCGTACCGCCTGGGTTTTTGGCATCAACGGTCACAATTTTGTGAAGACGATGCTGCGTCTCGGTAAAGAGCGCGACGAGCTGACCGTCGTATCCGACCAGATCGGATCGCCGACGTATACGGCCGACCTGGCCGTGCTGATCGTCGATATGATCGTGACGGACAAATACGGCGTATATCACGCGACAAATGAGGGATACTGTTCCTGGTATGATTTTACGTGTGCGATCATGACCGAAGCGGGACTTGATACGCGCGTCCGTCCGGTATCGAGCGAGGAATATGCGGCCAAGGCGGTGCGTCCCAAGAATTCGCGCCTTTCCAAGAAGAGCCTTGATGAAGCGGGCTTTAACCGGCTCCCTTCCTGGCAGGACGCTCTCAGGAGATACATGTCCGAATTGGCCAGAGCGGCGGAGTGAACGGGCGCAATGCTGTCGTCGGATGAGACAAGAGCGGATTTTGCCGCGGATGGCGTAATCGTATGTGCGGTTGTTCTCTATAACCGCCTCTGCGAAGATGCGAAGAGCCTTTCCGCATGGACCGGTCCGGAATCGTACGGGTATATGCTGCACGTATACGACAACGGCACAATCCCCGGAATCAAGGAATCCAACCGCAAGTATTGCGCGGACCGCAATCTCCCGTATACAGATATGATGGGAAACCGGGGTCTTTCGGCGGCTTATAACGCCGCCGTTTCGGAGCTCCCGGAGACCGGCCGGCTTCTTCTTCTCGATCAGGACACAACCCTTCCCGAAGATTTTTTCCCGAAACTAAACGCATCGATCAGGAAATATCCGGATGTTCCGGTACATGTTCCGGTCGTCCGTTCACGGACGGGGATTCTGTCGCCCGCTTCGATTCGCGGACACCGCGTAGGACGGCTTAAAGACATCGCTCCCGGCATCTATACGGATATCACGGCAATCAACTCGGGCATGACCGTGCAAAGCCGTGCGTATAAGAGCGCGGGTGCCTATGCGGAAGATTATTTCCTCGATTACATCGACCATGAATTTATCCGCCGCTATCGGAAGACCGGCGGCAGGATCGCGGTTTTTGACGCGACCCTGACACAGGATTTTTCCGATGACGATCACAAAGACAGGGAAAGCGATTTAGTCCGTTTTGCGATTTACAGCAAGGATATGTATGCATTCTGCTCCGACACTTTTGGCGGACGCATGTATTTCTGCGCGAAAATATTCTACCGCGCCCTGAAGCTGGACCGGATACATCACTGCGGAGATTTTCTGAAGATCGCCATGAAGCGGGAGCGGTCACAAAAAAGAGGGCGCCCGAATGGATAAGGATCAGGGGGTAAGAATCGCCGTAATCATGGCCGTATATAACGGGGAATTGTATCTGGAGGAACAGATACGCTCAGTTGCCGCGCAGGGATACACAAACTGGCACCTTTTCATATCGGACGACGGCTCTCTGGATTCGAGCCGGGATATTATAACCCGAATGACCGGGCTTTATCCGGATCGTATTTCGCTTGCGGAAAACGCGCCCGAGAATCGCGGCAGCCGGAACAATTTTGACAACGCGATGAAGAATGCCAGAGGATATGACTATTATATGTTTTCGGATCAGGACGATGTCTGGATGCCGGACAAAATAGAAGTCTTACTGAAACGTATGCGCGATCAGGAGCGCCTTTACGGGACGGACTGCCCGCTCCTCGTATATTCCGACCTTGAAGTGACCGATACCGGACTTCACACGATTTCCCCGTCTTTTATCGAGAGCTCGGCCTTAAGGCTGCCCGCGAAAAACACCCTGCAGCAGTTTCTTCTTTACAACTGCATTCCGGGCTGCGCCATGATGATGAACGGCGCTCTTCGCGATCTGGCCGACAAAATTCCCGGGGAAGCCTATATGCATGACTGGTGGATTGCCCTGACGGCTGCGGCTTTCGGAAGAATCGCGCTCGAGGAGAGGCCGCTGATGAAATACCGGCAGCACGGCGGCAATGCGGTCGGAACGATCCGCGCCGAATCCGACGCGGATCGCCTTAAGAAGTACGCATCCTTAGGGAAGATCGGCAGAGCCTATGCGAGCAACCGCGATATGAAGGCAATGCGAAGGGCGCAGGCGGTTAAATTCCTGTCCGTTTATGAAGACCGCCTTCCCGCCGATTCGGCGTCCCTGATACGCAAATACATCCGCCTGCTGGACAGGAGAGGACCGGTACCGGCCATATCGGCTCTCAAATCCGGTTTTCGCTTCCTGTCGGCGGCGTATACCGTGAAATTCTTCGGAATGTAGGGAAGAAGAGAGGAAGCGCCGCCGGGCCTGACGGTCCTCTTCAAATCATGCGAATCACGCGGCCGCTCCGTATCACATTGAAAAATGACCGGAACTTGTTTATAATCGGTTTGCTATGTGCAAACATCGGCCGGTAAAAGGGATCCATATTCCCTGTTCCGTAAAATAAGGAGGGCTGTCCTTGAAGCCTCGTTTGGAAGTATTTTTACGCTATCGCTATCTTCTGCAGGATCTGATTGTCAAAGACATTAAGGTTAAGTACAGAAGATCTGTTTTAGGTCTTCTCTGGAGCATCTTGAATCCGCTTTTTATGATGCTTGTCATCACGGCGGTTTTCGAACGGATTTTTAAGATCAAAGTGGAAAATTTCCCGATTTACTATCTTACGGGATCGAGTATCTTCAATTTCTTCTCCGAGGGAACACAGCTTGCGATGGGATCGGTTTTCGGAGCCAGCTCGCTGATTAAGAAAGTATATATCCCGAAATATATATTCCCGCTCGAGAAAGTCATGTTCGCATTCGTCAATTTCATGTTCTCGCTTGTTGCGGTTATTATCATGTTTGTGGTCTTACGGTTTCCCGTTCCGTGGACCGTCGTTCTCTTCGTGATCCCCGCAATCTATGTGCTGGTTTTTTCGATCGGCATTGGTCTCATCCTAAGTGCCATGAGCGTTTTTTTCCGCGATATCGTGCATCTCTATTCGGTTCTGGTCGTCGCCTGGCAGTACCTGACGCCGATCATGTATTCATACGATTCGCTGCCGGAGGCCGTTCAGCTGTTCATGTGCTTCAACCCGATGTACTATTTCGTTCTGTATTTCCGCGACGTGACCATGTACGGGATCGTTCCGGGACTTGATCTGAATATAACCTGCATGGCGTTCGCTCTGTGCTCGCTGCTTGCCGGACTGCTTGTGTTCAAAAAGAAGCAGGATAAATTCATATTATTCATCTGATAAGGAGCCATACGATGAGCATCATTGAGATAGACCATGTCAGCATGCACTTTAATATGAGCAAGGAAAAGGTCGGAAGCCTCAAGGAATACATGATCAAGTTCCTTAAGCGCCAGCTCATGTTCGAAGACTTTACAGCGCTCGACAATATAACACTGACGATCGATTCCGGAGACGTATTCGGAATTGTCGGCCTGAACGGCTCGGGCAAGAGCACGCTCCTCAAGATTATTTCCGGCATCTTAAAGCCGACGACCGGAACCGTGCGTGTGGTCGGCTCGATCGCTCCCTTGATCGAACTCGGCGCCGGTTTTGATTTGGATCTGACCGCACGCGAAAACATCTTTCTGAACGGATCCGTTCTCGGCTTTTCACGCGATCTGATGCGCGAAAAGTTTGAAGAAATCGTCGATTTCTCGGAACTTCGAGAATTTATCGATGTCCCGATGAAGAACTTCTCCTCCGGTATGATCGCGCGTATCGGTTTTGCGATTGCCACCATCACGAGGCCGGAAATTCTGATCGTCGACGAGATTCTTGCGGTCGGCGACTTTCACTTCCAGAAGAAATGCGAGGAGAGAATCTCGCAGCTTATGGCCGGCGGCACGACGGTCATCATCGTATCCCATACGCTCGCCCAGATCCGAAGACTCTGCAAGCATGTTATGTGGCTCGAAAAGGGCAAGGTCAGAATGATCGGAACAACGAAAGAGGTTTGTGATGCATACGAACAGGAATGAGGATCAGAAGAGGTACCGGATCGCACATTTCGGGACTTTTGATATCGAGAGCCTCGGGGATTCCATGTTTGCCCGGGTTCTCAAGACGGAGATGAACAAGCGCTTCACCGATCCGGACATCACATTATTCTCGTTAAATGAAGTCGAAAAACCGTATAACGACAATTCACACGTATACTCCTACCGGCAGTTTGCCGAAATAAACCGCACATTGCCGTTTGACGCAATCGTCATAGGCGGCGGAGAACTCCTCAATTTCTCGCGCATAGAGATTACAGACAAGGATGGCACATCTTTTTATTATGAACCGGGCGAGGTTTGGGCCGAACCGATCCGGATGGCGAAAGACTGCCATATACCGATTCTTCTGAATTGTCTGGGCATCATTGACGACTATACGCCGGATCAGGCTGCTTTTTTGCGCGAATATCTCGCTCAGGTATCTTACATATCTCTCCGCGACCGTTTTTCGAAAATGCGCATCGATTCCGTGTGCGATAAGGGCACAGAGACGTTCGAAGTATGCGATAACCACTGGCTGTTTAACATCCACTATCCCGCCGAATATCTTGCCGAAATCCGGAAATCACTTGCGCCGGAGCTCGGGATCAATCTCGACCGTTCTTATACCGTGCTTCAATACGGAACCACCTATGAATATAAGATGGTATCGGAGGCTGCAAGGAGAATCAGGACTGCCTATGACACCGAGATTGTGCTCCTTCCTGTCAATTACTGCCATGAGGATATGGAAGCCCTTCTTCTAATCAATGAAGAATTGAAGGACGAATGCCTTCTGATCGAAAGGAAGCTTCAGCCGGTCGAAATCATGTCGATCATTGCCGGCGCATCGGTCTTCATGGGAACCACTCTCCACGGTTCTCTTACAGCGCTTTCCTATCACGTTAAGATGCTGGTTCTTGATATGTACCACATGTACGTCAGCAAGATGGAAGGGCTTCTGGATCACCTGAACCTGCTGGACTATATGGTGCCGGATCCTTCCGGAATTCTATGCAAATACGGACAGCTTCTGGCCGACGAACATTACTGGGATACGGCCGATACGGTGATTCCCGAATTTCAGGCGCGCCTCTCCGATCATTTTGACACGATAGCCAAACTGATCCGGGACGGAGAGTCAACGGGCTGCACCGCTCTGCTGATACGCTTCACGCCGGGTGCCGCATATCCGGAGACCAGGAGACGCATCGTAAAAGCGTATTTTACGATCAGGGAAAATGCAAAGGTCAAGCAGATGACCGTAAGTGTCACGGACATGAACGACGGCAAATACTTTTTCCGGTTCCCCGTTTCAGAGCTTTGCCCGGGCGACGAAATCTCTTTTACGTACACCTGCCGCGTTCCGTCACGCGTCAGAATCTTTTCCGCGCGCCTGGGAGAGAAGACGATTTTAATGGAGCCTCAGGAAGGAATGCCCGCCGATGACGGGTACTTCGAATTCGGCTATCCGATTGCCAGGTTCATCGGAACGGCCGAAGCACCTTTGACCGAAGCGGCGGAAATGGAAGTGATCGCCGATATCGTAGAACTCTCCGGCGATAATCAGATAAGAGCGATGAAAGACCAGCTGCGGAATCAGACGGCATGGCTCAAATCGCTTGTCTTAAGCGAAAGAAATCTTGCCTCCGAACTCGACCGGAAAGAAGGCCACGTCAACTATATGATCGAGCGCGAAAGAACGCTCGAAAGCGAGAATCAGCAGCTTACGCTTGAGAGTGCCCACAAAGGATTCGCCATTGCGGATCTTGAACGCAAGCAGGAAGAACTGACGAAGTGGGTTCAGATCGACGAGGAGAAAATAAAAGACCGTGACGGGAAGATATCCGAACTTCTTGCATCCGAAGCGGCTCAGAAGAACCGTATCGATTATCTCTATGAGAACGAGCGGAAACTTGAGGAAAAGATCGCCGAGAAAGACGAACACATCGAGCAGCTTCTCGAGACCGAACGCCGGAAAAACAACGAACTGAATCTGATCTACAATTCCGGAAGCTACAAAATCATGGCACCTTTCAGAAAGCTTGCACGCCTGCTCATGCCGCCGGGTTCCAAGCGGCGTATGTTTGTTAAGCTCATAATGAAGGCCTTAAGGCACCCGCTTCGCTACATAAAGAAGCTCAATCCCAGAAGCATCGGCAATTTCCGGAAAGCGCTGAGGGAAGGAGGAGTAGAGGGCGTAAACGAGAAGATCAACAACATGGAAGTCATTCATGACGGTGTTCCCATGAAGCCGATGACGCTGGTCAATATGAAGAGCGACAGCTTTCCGAAGCTGATCTTTCCTGTATATAAGAATCCCGTGGTGTCGATCGTCATACCCGTCTACAATCAATTCTCCTATACCTACGGCTGCTTAAAGGCGATTCTGATGCAGACAGACAATATCGAATACGAGATTATTCTGGCGGATGATTGTTCGACGGATAAGACAAAGGACATCTCGCAGTATGCGGAGAATATCGCCGTTAGCAGGACAACCGGCAATCTGGGATTTCTTAAGAACTGCAATCATGCCGCAGCCGAGGCCAAGGGCCGCTATATCTTCTTCCTCAATAATGACACGAATGTGCAGCGGGACTGGCTCTCGAGTCTTGTCAGCCTCATGGAATCGGACAAGGCAATCGGCTTGGCCGGATCGAAGCTTGTCTTCCCCGACGGCAAGCTTCAGGAGGCCGGCGGTATCCTCTGGAACGACGGATCGGCCTGGAATTACGGCCGCGGGAAGAACCCGGAAGCGTCCGAATACAATTACGTGAAAGACGCCGATTACATATCGGGCGCCGCGATCATGATTCGCAAAGACCTCTGGCAGGAGATCGGCGGATTTGACGAGCGGTATGCGCCCGCCTACTGTGAGGATTCCGATCTCGCTTTCGAAGTAAGAAAGCACGGGTACCGTGTCGTTTATCAGCCGCTGTCCGTGATCGTTCATTACGAAGGTATCTCAAACGGTACGGATCTTTCCTCCGGAATGAAGGCCTATCAGGTCGAGAACGGAAGGAAGTTTTTCGAGAAGTGGGAAAAAGAGCTGACCGGATTCGGATTCCCGAACGGGCAGAATGTTTTTGATGCGCGCGACAGAAGCCGGAATAAGCCGACGCTCCTGATGATCGACCATTATGTGCCGCAGTTCGACAGGGACGCCGGATCAAGAACCGTCTATCAGTACCTGAAGCTCTTTCTGTCCAGAGGCTTCAATGTTAAGTTCATCGGCGACAATTTCTTCCGCCACGAGCCTTACTGCACGGCATTGCAGCAGATGGGGATTGAGGTACTGTACGGTCCTTATTACGCGAAGGAATGGAAGAAATGGATCAAGACGAATGCGGAGTGCTTTGACTTCGTGTTTATCAACCGTCCGCATATAACAGAGAAGTATGTCGACTTTATAAAGTTCAACACGTCCGCCCGCATCCTGTATTACGGGCATGATCTTCATTTCCTCCGGGAATCGCGCGAATATGAGCTGAATCATAATCCGGAGACTCTCGCGGCCGCGAACGAGTGGAAGAAGAAGGAATTCGAGATCATGAAGAAAGTGGACCGCATCTACTATCCTTCGGAGATCGAGGTCAAAGAGATTGCCGCTACAGATCCTTCGGTTCATGCCAAAGCGATTCCCGCGTATCTTTTCGAGAATATCGAGACGGTGCCGTATGATGCGGAGAACAGGCGGGACATCATGTTTGTCGGCGGCTTTGCCCACCGGCCGAATGTCGACGCTGTCCTCTGGCTTGCGTCCGAGATTTTTCCGCGGGTCAGAGAACGGAATCCGGATCTTACGATCTATATATTAGGATCCAATCCGCCGCCGGAAATCAAAGCGCTTCATTCGGAACACTTCGTCATCAAGGGCTTTGTAAGCGACGAAGAACTGATCCGGATGTACCGGGGCACAAGATTTTCCGTTGTTCCGCTTCGCTACGGCGCCGGAATCAAGGGTAAAGTCATCGAATCGATGTATTACGGATGCCCGGTCATGACGACATCCGTAGGCGCGGAAGGCATTCCGGACGCCGGAGACGTGATGGTAATCGAAGATGATCCGGTGTGTTTTGCGGAGCATCTGGTAGAATTATATGAGAACGGTGAAGAATTGAAACGCTTGTCCGAATCGTATTCGGAATATATCCGGAGTAATTACACGCCGGAAAAGGCCTGGGAAATCGTCGGACCGGATTTTGCCGACCGTACCTGAGGTTTAAAGGGAGAAAGATATGATTATTAGATCCAAGGCCCCCTTAAGGCTTGGGCTTGCCGGCGGCGGTACGGATGTTTCGCCGTACTGCGACATCTACGGCGGATATGTGCTGAACGTTACGGTCGATATGTATGCGTACTGTACGATCGAACCGACGGACGACGGGAGAATCGTTATGAGCGCGTCGGACCGCGGCGAGTTTTTTGACGGGGAAAGCACGTCCTTCCTGCCGCTTGACGGGGGGCTTCTTCTCCATAAAGGCGTTTATAACCGGATTGTGAAGGACTACAACAACGGGGAGCCCCTGTCTTTTCGAATGACAACCTATTCCGATGCACCGGCAGGTTCCGGACTCGGTTCCTCTTCGACGATGGTGGTCGCCATCGTCAAGGCATACATGGAATGGCTCAATCTTCCCCTCGGAGAATACGATATGGCATCTCTTGCGTATCAGATCGAGCGCAAGGACTTAGGCCTTTCCGGAGGTAAGCAGGATCAGTATGCCGCGACCTTCGGAGGCTTCAATTTTATCGAATTTTACGAGAATGACCGCGTCATCGTAAATCCGCTCCGCATCAAGAACTGGATTGCCAACGAAATCGAGAGTTCTCTGGTTCTTTACTATACGGGGACCTCGAGGGATTCGGCCAAGATCATCGACGAGCAGATCAAGAGTACGAAGGATAAGAACGAGAAGAGCATAGAAAGCATGCACGAACTGAAAAGATATGCTTCCGTCATGAAGGAAGCGATCCTTCGCGGCGATTTCGAGAAGATCGAGGATTGTTTAAGACAGAGCTGGGAATCAAAAAAGAGAATGGCCTCCGTAATCTCCAATTCCGAGATCGATGAGATCTACAATTACGTCATGGACCACGGCGGAGAGGCGGCCAAGGTATCGGGCGCCGGCGGCGGCGGTTTCATGATGATTATCTGCGATCCGAAGAAGAGATACGAGCTTGTGCAGTCCTTGAAGAAGCTGAAGGGCAATGTAATGGTCACCAGCTTCACCGAAAAGGGAACACAGGCATGGAAGATATACGACTGATTCTTAAAGGATCGGAAGGAAGGAGACTCTGATGAAGAAATCCTCAAGAGACATTTTGGACGGGATGGTTGTGAACCATCCGGGACTTAAGGACACCGCGCCATCCGTGGCTGCGGCCGTCGAACTTCTGGTCCGCTGCTTTTCTTCCTCCCACAGGGTATTCGTGTGCGGAAACGGCGGAAGTGCGGCCGATGCCGAGCATATCGTCGGCGAACTGATGAAGAGCTTCCTATTACCGCGTAAAATCTCCGGAGATGACGACAGAAAACTCCGCGAGATGTATCCGGAAGTCTACGGATATCTGCACAAGAACCTTCAGCAGGCGCTCCCGGTTTATTCGCTCGTAAGCGAAACCGCGCTTATGACGGCGTTCTCCAACGATCAGGTCGCGGATCTGTGTTTCGCACAGCAGGTCCTGGGTTATGGACAGCAAGACGACGTGCTGATCGTCCTGTCGACGTCCGGGAACTCGAAAAACATCCTTTTTGCTTCGCAGATCGCGCACTTCAAAGGCATGGAGGTGATCGCGCTGACCGGCTCTACGGGCGGAGAGATGCGTGAACTGGCCGACGTCCTCATCAACGTGCCGTCGGACATTACTTTCCGGATTCAGGAATATCATCTTCCGGTCTACCACGCGATGTGCGCGGCCGTCGAGAATGAGTTCTTTTCAACCGAAGATCAGGACATTTGAGGGAATCAGAAAATGGATGCTGTCGTATTGGCCGGTGGTTTTGGAACCAGACTTGCACACATCGTTTCCGATGTGCCGAAGCCCATGGCGCCCGTCTGCGGGAAGCCTTTCCTGGAATATGTGCTTCATTACCTGAAGAGGAACGGAATAAACCGCGTCATACTGGCGGTGGGATACAAGGAAGATGTGATCCGGAGTTGTTTCGGGGCGTCTTTTCTGGGTATGGATATCCTCTATTCATCCGAAGACAAGCCGCTATTTACCGGCGGAGCCATCCGGAAAGCCCTTCGGCTTGCAGAGGACGGCCCCGTCTTCATCTTAAACGGCGACACGTATTTTGACGTCGATTTAAGGGCGATGCTCGCTTTTCATCTGGAAAAGCAGGCGGCGCTTACGATTGCCGCGAAAAAAATGACGTCCTTTGACCGGTATGGCACGATCGAATCCGAAAACGGACGGATTACCGCGTTTCTTGAGAAGCGCCCGACCGGGGAAGGCGAGATCAACGGCGGCGTCTATCTGATGGACAGGCATTTTCTGGACGAGGCCGTAAGCGAAGCCTTTTCGTTCGAGAAAGATGTGATGGAGACAAAAGTAGGCGTGATACCGATGTACGCCTTCGCTTCCGACGGATACTTTATCGATATCGGAATACCCGAGGATTATTACCGCGCCGGAAAAGACTTTGCCGCCATGGGAGGGATATCATGAACAAAGCCGCCTTTTTTGACCGTGACGGCACAATCAATGTCGAAATCAATTATTTGAGCCGCCCCGAGGATCTTACGTTTATCGACGGTATGCCGGAATTCATAAAGAAATTCAACGACTGGGGCTTCAAGGTGATCGTCGTCACCAACCAGGCCGGCATCGCGCGAGGCTATTATACCGAAGAGGATATGAACCGGGTTCACCTCTATATGAACGAGCGTTTAGCGGAATCGGGAGCGCACATCGACGCGTTCTATTTCTGCCCGCATCATCCGGATTTCACGGGACCCTGCAGCTGCAGAAAGCCCGGAACCGGCATGCTCGAACAGGCCGGGGCTGATTTTGATATCGATTTCTCCCGGTCGATTCTTTTCGGGGACAAACCGTGGGACATCGAAGCCGGAGAGAAAATGGGAATCAAGAGCTATCTTATAAACGAAGGTTTATAAAATCATTGGAGAACGGAGCCGCGAATGTCTTCTGTATCGATTGCCGTTGTCACATACAACAGTGCCCGGACCATAGCCGGGACCCTATCCTCCGTCTTCCTCCATATGCCGGAGGATATGGATTACGTTGTCTATGTCATCGATAATGGCTCGACCGACAATACTCTCACCGAAATTGCACCGTTTATGGACCGCATTACCCTGATCCATTCTCCCAAAGGAAATATCGGCTTCGGAGCGGCGCACAATCTTGTTCTTTCCCGCCTGAATTCGTCCGTGCACATCATAATGAATCCCGATATTACGCTTCTTGATGATAAGAGTATACCGGCACTTTTCGCATACATCAGGAATCATCCGGATGTCGGCATGGCCGTTCCTCAGATTCTCGATACGGAAAACCGTTTGCAGTATCTTTGCCGCCGCCGGCTTACGGTTCTCGACCTGTTGCTGCGCTTTATGCCCGGGAATCTTTTCCGGAAGCGTATGGACCGGCATGTTATGAAGGACATGGATTATACGAAACCGTTTGATGTCCCGTTTGCGTCCGGCTGCCTGATGGCGATCCGGACAGATTTGTGGAGGGACTTAGGCGGATTTGACGAGGGATTCTTCCTTTATGCCGAGGATGCGGATCTGACGAACCGGGTCAATCAGATCTCGAGAACCGTTTATGTACCGGAGGCAAGGGTGTGTCACGAGTGGGAGCGGGCTTCCTACAAGCACATCTCCGTAACGAAGATCCATATTCGCTCGCTTTTCCGATATTTCCGAAAATGGGGGCTCAAATTCCGATGAGATCGATAGCGATGGCCTCTTATAACGGCATGCCGTATATCAAAGAACAGATCGCGAGCATTGTAAGTCAGCTCGCGGCGGACGACGAACTTGTGATATCCGATAACGGATCAACCGACGGAACGGCCCGCTATATCGAAGAACAGGCCGCAAAGGACCCGCGGATCCGACTGCTCTGTTTCGACGGGGCTCGAGGTGTCGTGCCGAATTTCGAAAACGCTCTCCGCAAATGCCGCGGCACCCTTCTTTTTCTTTCGGATCAGGACGATTACTGGCTTCCGGGTCATATGGACCGCATGACGGAATTCTTCGATAAGGATCCGGGCCTCATGGCCGTGCAGGCGAACGCCGAATGGATCGACGGCGGGGGGAATCGTCTCGGAACGAACTTTTTTGGATATCGCCGGTCGGGGCCGGGAATCATGAAGAATTTCTACAAAAACACGTGGCAGGGCTGCAACATGGCATTCCGCAGAACGGTGCTCGATGCGGCATTGCCGTTCCCGAAAAAGATACCGATGCACGATATGTGGATCGGTATTCTGTCCGAAATGACAGGCCGCGTACTTTTCCTGCCGGAGATCCTTTCGTTGTACAGAAGGCATGACGGGAATGTCAGCGGTGTCTCAAGGTCACCGTGGTATCGGGTCGCCGGATTCCGGATCCGGCTGGCCGCAGCTCTGATCCTGCGATACCCGAGGGCGAGGAGGATCGCCGTTCTGTTAAAATCAGGGAAAGTCTGATACAATCAAGCATAGTTTTATTCAAAAATATATGCGTCCAGATTCGAGGGAAGGAGTCCCAATGACGTTTAAACACAAAGATCAGGTTACCGAGCTTCTGAACCGCCGCCGTTCGGGACTTGCCCATATGTTTAAAATTCTCTATATCGTCGGAGAACTCTTCATCATCAACATTTCTCTGATAGCAGCGCTGTTTATCATCTACGACCGCAGCAATACGAGCACCTTCGACAAGAGCCTTCTGGATTACTTAAGGACAGCACCGTTTCTGTCGCTGGCCGCTTTCCTGTATATCGACTATCTCGGGATGACGCACTTTTTCAGGAAGAATCGTGTCGACGTCGTTTCGGCCGGCATACAGCTGGTGTTTCTGACGACGATCACCGGAGCCGCCATCGCGTATTTCGGGACATGGTTCTCTTTTTCGCGATATTCGATGGCCTTGGGCGGCGTGCTGATGCTCGTCCTTACGTGTTTATGGTCGCTCCTCTGTCTGGAACTCAGCAAGCATATATATTCGAAGGGCAAGCTCCTGATCGTGGCGGTGTCAAAGGACGATGCCGACCGCATGTATATGAAGGTCTGCGGACAGCTTAAGACTCTTCACATCAATTATCTGGGTTATACGATTATGGACCAAGTGCCGCGCGTGCTTAGACTTGTCGACAAATCGACCGAGGTCATGGTGTCTCCGGCTGTCAGCGAGAGCGACAAATCACAGCTCTACCTGTACTGTGCAGACCGGGACAAGACCGTCTATGTCGTTCCGCAGTTCTCTGACCTGATCTATACGAAGTTCCGCGTGGTACAGTTTGAGGATATGCCGACTTTCATGATTGACAGTTTGGGACTCACCTTTCAGCAGAGAGTTTTAAAGCGGACGTTTGACGTTGTATTTTCGCTTCTCGCCATTCTTCTGACGACGCCGCTGCAGCTGGTGATCGGCCTGCTCGTCAAAATAGACTCCCACGGCCCCGCACTGTATTCGCAGGACCGCATCACGCGTTCGGGCCGGATCTACAAGGTCTATAAGTTCCGGACGATGGAGGATGAGGCGGAAGAGAAGTACGGCGCGTTCCAGTCAAGTCTCGACGATCCGCGTGTAACCCGTATCGGTAAATTCTTAAGAAATACGCACATTGACGAGCTCCCTCAGTTCTTCAATATCCTGAAGGGGGATATGTCGGTCGTCGGACCGCGTTCGGACCGGCCGACGACGATCGGCGAGTTCGAAGACAGTATTCCCGGTTACAACCAGCGGCTCAAAGTTAAGGCGGGGCTTACGGGCCTTGCGCAGATCTCGGGAAAATACAATACGTCGCCCGAGGATAAGCTGAGCTTTGATATGATGTATATCAAGAACTACAGTTTTCTGATTGACATGAAGATCGTTCTGCAAACGATATGGGCGATGATTCCGTCAAGAAAGAACTACAACATCATGGACGGGGATTTCGAGAACTGGGAATTTATCCCGAAGAAATGATGCGCCGATTCAACTCTTGTGAGCGGGAGAACGACGGTAAACACGCACATTTGCGTGACGGTTTTTCTCATAAAGGGAAAAAATGTTATATTTAGTAGTAATAGGATATTTTTAGCACAGGGTCATACGATAAACGGATAAAGGCGGCAATTTGTTATGGCAGAACATCAGGAGAATATATCCGGTTTTTCCCGGACTGAGGGCGCGACGTCTCAGACGCCGGATGCAAAAACACTTTTACGGGCAAGAGGAATACAGGTTTCGGATGCTGATTTCGAGGAAGTGACAGCGCGTACCGGAAAGGCGGTTCGCGCCGGCCGGCTTGCGGAGAGGTTCCTGGCAGACAACGATTTTCTGGGACTCATAAAGCTTCTGGATTTGCTGAAAGATTCGCTCGTCAGAAGTTCTTCCTTAACGGAAAAGAAGCACACAATTATCAGGGAGAAGCTTGGAAGCGACGAAGACTACGGCCTTATTCTTAAGGACGGCTTTATCGATATGACCTTAAGCCATGCTCTTATTGAAGACGGACGTCTTCTGTTTTTTGATCAGAAAATGATTCTGTCCGATATCCCGCTTAACTATATTCTTTATGCTTCCGTTAAGGAGCTTTTCGCGCGATTCACATCGACTACGCTGATCTCTCCCGACACGGTTCTGGATTATTTCGGGATCACGGCACATCGGGACGTCTATGACCGCCTGGAGAAGTACATCTGTGACAAGGCTTCGGGTCTTGATCCGGTTTTGACCGAAACATGGCCGGCTAAGCCCGATTCGACGGATATCCTGGAAAAGCTTCTTGCGTACCGCGGAAATATACGGAATCCGGACGAGATGTCCGCCCTTGACGAAATCATATCGGATCTCAAATGTCATACGGCTTCACTCGACAATACACTGACGCTTTACAGGGACAGACTCGAGCGCGAAAAAACGGCGCAAATCGACGCGAAAGAACGCGAAGTGCGCGAAATGAGAGAGATCATTCTCGATAAACTGGAATTTACTGAAATGATCATGGAAAGAGAGAACATAGAGAAGAAGCGTCTTGATCTTCTGGAAAGTGAATATCGGGAGAAAACAGACGAGCTCATTTCCGAAAAAAACAAAGAAATCCATGAGTTGAAATGTACGGTACACTGCCGTGACGCCCATATCGAGCAGCTTCTCGAAAAGGATCGCGAACTCGAGCGGATCAAGAGTTCCGAAGCCTGGCAGAAGATCAACCAGAGCGATTCCGGAGTGCGGCGCGAGAATATTCTTCTCAAACTTCTTAAGCTCCCCTTAAGGGCTTTGCGTAAAATTCTGCGCGGGATCCGGCGCCTTCTCGGCAAGATCAAGAGACGTCTTTTCGCGAAGAACGGCACAAAGGCAGCAACAGCGGCGACGGTACCGACGTCTGATGTGACCGATACTGCCGGGAATGCGAGCGTAAACGAGTCCTCGACTGCAGCTCCCGTAAAGGAGACAGCCTCTTCAAAGCCCGCATCGCCTGTGAAGGCGTTTGAAGCCTACAGGAAGCTCGCGCTTCCGGCGGCAGACGAATATCTCGTTTCGATTGTGATTCCGGTTTATAACCAGTTTGATTACACCTACAACTGTATCCGTTCGATTCTCGAAAACAGCGGCGACGTGCCGTACGAGATTCTGATCGCAGACGACGGTTCGACCGATCTCACCTTGCGGATCCGTGAGCTGATCGAGGGAGTAACCGTTATCACAAACGAAACGAATCTGGGATTCCTCAAGAACTGCAATCATGCTGCCGGGTTTGCCCGGGGCAGGTATATTCTTTTCCTGAACAACGACACCCTGGTCCAGGACAACTGGCTTAAGCCGCTCGTGACACTGATCGAAAGCGATCCCGCGATCGGAATGGTCGGCTCAAAGCTGATCTACAGCCATGACTGTCTGCAGGAGGCCGGCGGTATCTTCTGGAAAGACGGAAGTGCCTGGAATTACGGCAACAAGAAGGATCCGACCCTTCCCGAATACAATTACGTCAAAGAAACCGATTACATTTCCGGAGCGGCAATTATGCTTTCGCGCGAGCTCTGGACGAGAATCGGCGGGTTTGATGAGACGTTTGCGCCGGCGTACTACGAGGACAGCGATCTTGCCTTCACGGTGAGAAAGCTCGGATACAAGGTTATGTACCAGCCTTTGTCGGTCGTCATCCATCTCGAGGGAATATCCAACGGTACCGACCTGAACTCCGGCATGAAGGCGTATCAGGTGACGAATCAGTCGAAGTTCTGCCGCAAGTGGAGAGACGAGCTCGAGAACAGCCATTTCATAAACGGCGAGAACGTGTTCCTGGCCAGAGACAGGAGCCGGAACCGGAAACATATTCTTGTCATCGATCACTATGTACCGCATTATGACAAGGATGCCGGCGGGAAGTGCACGAACATGTATATCAAGCTGTTTGTCAGACTCGGTATGCAGGTCACTTTCCTGGGCGATAATTTCTATCCCCATCAGCCGTATACCGAGGAACTGCAGCAGATCGGCGTCGAAGTGATTTACGGCAATTACTACAGCCAGCACTGGAAAGAATGGCTCCAGGAGAACGGCCGTCATTTCGACTATGCCTATCTGAACCGGCCGCACATCGCGGTGAACTATATCGACGCGTTAAGAGACTATTCAAACTGCAAAATCATCTATTTTGGGCATGACCTGCACTACTTGAGGGAAATGCGCCAATACGAGATCGATGGTAATCCCGAGCTTCTCGCATCCTCCCGGAGCTGGAAGATGAAAGAGTTCGAGATTTTCCAGAAAACCGACGTGATCTGGGTCGTAGGTTCCTACGAGCGTGAGATCGTGCAGAAACAGTTCCCGAACAAGCTTGTAATGAATATTCCCCTCTATATTTACGAGAAGCCCAAAGAGGAATCCGTTCTTTCCTTCAGGGAGAGAAAGGACATCATATTTGTGGGCGGCTTCGGGCATCCGCCGAACCGGGACTGTGTCCTGTGGTTTGCCAAAGAAGTGTTCCCCGATATCCTTTCGAAGTATCCGGATATCAAGTGGTATATCGTCGGTTCCAAACCGCAGGAGGATGTGCTCGCTTTAGCAAGCGACAATATCATCGTAACTGGATTTGTATCCGATGCGAGGCTTGAAGAGCTCTATGCCACTTGCCGTCTTGCGGTGGTTCCGCTGCGTGTCGGCGCCGGCGTAAAAGGCAAGGTGCTTGAGGCTGTTTATAACCGCATACCGCTTGTGACGACGCCGATCGGAGCCGAGGGTATCAGTCTTGAGGAAGAGGCTTTTATCGTTGCGGAGCCGGATAGGAATATGGCCAAAGTGATCAACGAGTTGTATATGGATTTCGACGAATTACAAACGATCTCGGACAGAAGCGGTGTCTTTATCGATCGCCATTATTCGGAGAAGACGGCGATCGAAGCAGTAAATATTGCGCTCGCGAAGTAACGGCGGACGACCGGCCGCTGAGGCTTGAAAAGAGGTGCAGGATGATCAATAAAATTCGCATTGCATTCTGGCTCCTCGCGAGCCTGCGATTTAAAATGACGTTCAAGAGATTCGGGGTTATGAGCTTTATAAAAGCCCCGATTTTCCTGGCGCATACGAGTCATATCTCGATCGGAAGAAATGTGAAAATCTGGCATCATGCAAGGCTTGAAGCCGTCACCTTGTATAATTCGAAAGAATTCTCGCCGGTGATCATCATCGAGGACAACGTCGGGATTCAGCAGAACTTTCATTGCACCTGCGCGTCGCGCGTCCGGATCGGAAAAGGGACCGCCATTACACAGAACGTCGGTATTTTTGATATCAATCACGGCTATACCGAGCCGGATGTGTCGGTGATTCTTCAGGATATCGATGCCAAACCGGTCGATATCGGTGAGAACTGCTTTATCGGGATGAACAGCGTCATTCTGCCCGGCACGGTACTCGGTCGGCAGACAGTCGTGGCCGCGGGCTCGGTCGTTTCCGGCGTATTTCCGGACCGCTGTGTAATCGCGGGCTCGCCCGCCCGAATCATTAAGCGCTATAATCCGGCGACCGGAGTATGGGAAAAGTGAACGGGCTTTCCAATATGGACACTCATAGTTGAATCAACTATAATAAGTCAAAATAATCCGGTCGCAAACACCGGACAGATGGAGAGATACATGAGCAAGACTGTTCTAGTTACCGGTGCCGCTGGATATATCGGACGTCACGTTGTGAAGGCACTTCTGGATCTCGGAGCCGAAGTAGTCGCCGTCGATATAAGAACGGAGAACATAGATCCGAGAGCCGTAAGGAAGAGTCTGGATATTTTTTCGGGGGACACAAATCTTTATACGGAACTCGGCAGCCCTGACGTATGCCTCCATCTGGCATGGCAGGACGGTTTCAAGCACGATGCCGATTCCCATATTATGTTGCTCCCGGCACACTATACGTTCCTTAAGGATCTTCTGGATGCCGGATTGAAGCAGCTGGCTGTCATGGGCTCCATGCACGAGATCGGATACTTTGAAGGAGAAATCAAAGAGGATACTCCGACGAATCCGCGTTCCATGTACGGCATCGCCAAGAATGCGCTTCGGGATATAATGGCTCTTCAGACCGCGAAACATCAGGCGATACTCCAGTGGATTCGCGGATTCTATATTTACGGCGACGACAGAAGCAACCATTCCGTATTCACCAAGATTATCGAAGCCGAAACGGCAAAACAGAAGACTTTTCCGTTCAACAGCGGTCTGATTAAGTATGACTTCATACCGGTGGAGGAACTGGCCCGTCAGCTTGCGCTGACCGTTATGCAGACAGAGGTCAGCGGGATCATTAACTGCTGCTCCGGAAAGCCGGTGGCCCTTAAGGACAAGGTGGAAGAATTTCTCAGAAATAACCATTATGAGATCACACTGGATTACGGGAAATTTCCCGACCGGGCGTATGACTCGCCGGCAATATGGGGAAATACCGACAAGATTGACGCGATCGTAGAGAACTATGAGCGTTCGCGTAAGGGATAAGAAACCTTCGAAATCGCAGAAATGACAAAAAGAAGGGGTTGTCTCAAAACTTCAAGTCTTGTCTCGAGCTCGTTGGCGTTTGAGCTGACGAAAGCCTAACAGGGATGGGGTCCTCCAGAATCATAAACGTGAAGTCGAGAGACAGTCCGCTTTTTCGCTGCATAAGCGCAAAATGCCCAACCAATCGGACATTTTTCCGGGTTTAATAAGTGATCATTGACGAATTGTCGCTTTGCAGCACATTGACATACATACGAAAAGTCCGAAATCACTGATTTCGTATGTGCATCATTAATAAATAAACATAAATATGCTCGTTGATGCACATATAATAATGTCGAAACGGCTGAATTTATAGGTAATCATTGACGAATAATCAGAATTCTGTTCATTGATGCACATACGAAATGGCCAGATTTAGTGGATTTCGTAGGTGATCATTGACAAATGAATATATTCTCGAGCGCCAGTGCATATAATCACGCGCAAATTCTGCCTTGGTAAGCAAAGTTAATGAAAAAGGATCCTCCGTCGCCTGACTTCTGGTACGTAGGAACTGTCAAAACAAGAATAACCTTAAAGCGGAGCTGCCTCAAGCGATGATCCGTTTTGAGACAGCCGCTTTTACTTGCCGGAAAAGCGGTCGGTCAAACCCGCTCCCATTTTCGCGTATCGGGATTATATGTCTTAATGATTCTGGCGGGATTCCCCGCCGCAATCGACATAGGCGGGATGTCTTTTGTGACGACCGCATTCGTGCCGATAATACTTGACCGGCCGATCGTGATGCCGGGAAGAACGGAAACACCTTCTCCGATCCACACGTTATCTTCGATCACGACATCCTTATAGGAGAGCGGCCGTTCTTTGGCGATGATCTCCGGATCACTTTGCGCATCCTCACCGGAGTAATTGCCGTGCTGAACATCGGAGATATAGATGCGGCTTGCCAGTAGTGCGTTGTCGCCGATGCTGACCCGGTGTATCGCGGTAATATGAACATAATCATTGATCTGGACATTTTTTCCGATCGTGAGAACATCTCCCTCATCGTCACCCGCATATACTTCAAAACGGCATCCGGTCCCGCAGGTCATTCCCTGCCCAAGCCGGATGTGCTTTTTGCCGCGTATATCGATCGGGAAAAAGATAAAAGAAGCGGGACGATAGAAAAGTCTGGTCCGCAGGAAGAAACCGCCCATCTGTATGATGCGGCAAAATCCGTAATCCTTCAGTTGGCGAAATCTCTCTCTCATAAATTTGTCTTATAGCTTTCTGCGTAAAAGTCCGCAAGCGCTTTGGCGATCCGTTCCGGCCAGAGCCTTCTATATATTCGTAAGTCTTCTTCATATCTTCTGCCGCCGCTGATTCCGCCGGAGGTCTGGGTCGCTTCATGAAGGCGGTGGTAGAGAAGGGGTTTCCGCGAATAGCAGAAGCGGCCCTTCATATCCGCCATCCGGATCCAGGCGTCCCAGTCAAGTGCCATTGTATACTCGGGATCGAAAAGATGCGGGCCCCCTAAGGCCGGAATGTTATAAGTAACGCTCGGCGAGCATACGGGATTGCCGATTCTTAAGACCGACCGCTTCGCACCGCGGCCTTTTAAGGATTTCCGGAAAACAAACGGCCAAAGCAGCAGGTGCTTGATCCGCATCGTCTTATTGAGCTTTCTAACGGTGCCCGTGTGATCGATTTCCCGGTAGTCGGCAAAAACGATCAGAGTATCCGGGTATTTCCTGAAGAAATTCACGACCGTTTCCGCATAATTCTCGAGGTATATATCGTCCTGATCGACCAACGTGACATAGGGGGTGGAGGCCGAGGAGAGAGCAAACTCCCAGTCCCCGGTAATGCCGGCTTTTCCGGTATTTACAAATAATGGCAAATGATTGTCTTCGGCTATTTTCCGGATACGGTCATTGGGTGTTGACGTTGATATGTAGACCCGACTCTTAACATTCTGTTTCAATACGGATTGAACCGTTTCCTCAAGAAACGGAGCTCCTTTATAGGCCATAATCGCAAAAGAATGACTTGGAATATCGTTCATGCATGAATCTCCCGACGTAGGATGGATATCGATATGTCTGGCCGCCCGGAAGTGAAAACAAAACCAAGGGAAAAGACTTGCGGGACGGACATGTGCACATGATATCCGTTTCCCGTTGTATTTGTCAATTAAAGGGCAGGAACATACCGGAATACCATTTACACAGGACTTTATATTTCTTGACAAACAGGATATGAATCGACTAGCATAAATCAAATATACGTATTCTGATCGGTCGGAGGAAGAATAAGATAATGACGTCTGTCAAAGGCCGGAACCTGACCGGAATTAATAATTTTGCCTGGAATGCGGTCGGAAGTGCGGCAAACACGTTAACTTCACTTCTCTTTCTTGTTTTTGCTACGAGAATTCTTGGAAAAGACGATGCGGGGCCGTTTGCGATTGCGTTTACGACGGCAACGATCCTCCTCTCGCTGGGCCTTTACGGCGTGCGGAATTATCAGGTTACCGATACCGGCGACACATATCCGGCAGGCTCCTATATATCGGCAAGACTTATAACTTCCGCGTTTATGCTTCCCGTGGGACTGATCTTTTGCATGATCAGCGGATACAACGCAGAGAAGAGCTGGCTTGTTGTGCTGCTTCTGCTCGGAAAGTGCGCCGAATCGATGTCCGATGTCTTCTACGGAATTCTGCAGAAGAGGGGAAGACTCGATCTTGCGGGAATTTCAATGACCGTACGTGCGGTACTGTCAATGGCGGTGTTTTATATCGCGCTTAAGATCACGAAGAACCTTCTCCTGGCGGCCGGACTTCTTTCGTCCTGTGCTTTTTTGACGCTGTTCATACTTGACATCCCGTTTGCCGGAAAGTTGGAACCGATCCGGCCGGGTCTCGACAAAAAGACTTTAACTCGCCTTCTCGGCGCCTGTTTTCCGGTTTTTGCCGCATCGATATTTTCTGTAATTGTAACCAACATGCCCAAGTATGTGATCGACAGGGTGATGGAGGATCGTTTTCAAACGATTTACGGTATTATTGTCATGCCCGGAACCGCGATATTTTTGTTCAGCCAGATCGTGACACAGTCCATGCTTATGAGAATGGCAAAATACAGGGATGACCTGAAATCCGGCCGTTTTATGAAGCTTAACGCCGTTATAGCCGGCGCACTCGTGCTTTTTACCGGCGCGTGCGTCGTTTTCTTCTATTTTTGGGGAAGCAGCCTTCTTTCCTTTATTTACAAAATCGATCTGGAAGAATATATCCCGGAGCTTCTGATTGTTCTCGTCGGAGCGCTTCTTGGAAGTATCGCTTATCTCCTTTCGGCCGCCTTAACCTCACTTCGGATCACTCGGATCCAACTGTGGATCTTTGTTGCCAATCTGATTGCGGCTATTGTCCTTTCCGCTCTGCTGGTTCCGTCAAAGGGACTATTCGGAGCGTCGTTATCCTACCTCTTCATTATGCTGGTGCAGCTTATCCTGTATCTGATCGTATTCCTTTACGCCATATTTTCGCGAAAAGGCAAAATACGGACCTTTGAATGACCGTTACGGCATGAACCGACGTTCCGGAACATACAAAAAAGCGCATTCATTCGTCAGTGTTATTTTTCCTAAGACATATGAATGCTGTTTATGTTAAAATAATTAGGAATTTTCAGGGTGGAGTGAAAGAATGAAGTGTTTACTTATCATACCCGCATATAACGAGGCGGAGAATCTTGTGAATCTCGTCAAAGAGATTAAAGAGAAAGCGCCATCCTTCGATTATGTGATTATCAATGACGGTTCCACAGATGACACCGCGGAGATCAGCCGGGAAAACGGACTCAACACGGTTAATCTCATGAACAATCTCGGCATCGGCGGAGCCGTTCAGACCGGATATATGTACGCACTGATGAACGGCTACGACATAGCCGTACAAATTGACGGTGACGGACAGCATGACCCGGCCTATTTGGACCGTCTGATCGAGCCGATTCTTGCGGGACGGGCGGATTTTACGATCGGTACCCGCTTCATTCACGGCAAAGGTTTCCAGTCGTCGGGTCTTCGGCGCGTGGGGATCAACTGGCTGAATCGTGTGATCCGGATGACCGCACACGTAAGGATCACGGACGCGACTTCCGGGTTTCGCGCGGCAAGCCGCGGTGTGATCGGGATCTTTTCCGGTTATTACCCGAAAGACTATCCGGAGCCCGAGACCATTGTGGATGTCTGCCGCCATAATTACAGGATCGAAGAGGTACCGGTGGAAATGCGGGAACGAAACTTCGGTACGAGCAGCATTAAGCTCACCAAGTCTGTTTATTACATGATGAAAGTATCTTTGGCGGTTTTTATATCCGGACTCAAGAAACACTGATTTGAAGAGGGTTAACTAAATGAGTACGTTTACCAAGATTTTTATAATCCTGATCATAATATTGTTCCTTCTTTATATCGGACGGATGCTGAAGAAGGGTAAGATCGAGTTCAAATATGCCTTTCTTTGGATCGGAACTTCTTTGATCGTTCTGCTCATTACCGTATTTCCGTCGATTCTCGTTTTTTTCTCTTCTCTGATCGGAATTGAGCTTCCGGTTAATCTGGTCTTTTTCCTGGGGATCATTTTAAATCTTGTCATCACGTTTGCAATTACCGCTTCCTATTCCAAGATGAAGGAAATGGTATACAAGAACACCCAGTATATCTCTTTGCTCGAAAACAAGATCGACCGTATGGAAAAGGAGCAAAAGAATGGATCCGAAGAATAAGATACGCGCGGATATTTTTACGCTGATTTTTTTGATATATGTCTTATTCATGTCGTTATGCGACATTCTGAATCTCGGACTCTTTTACCTGGATCTGAACCGATTTACATGGCTTACAGCGATCTTCTCGGCTCTTGCCGTGCTTACGGCCGGATTCTTCTTAAGAAAAAGGATTGAACGGATCCCGACAAAACCGGATGCTCTCTTTGTTGTATTCTCCGTCGGTATCATGGCGCTTGCCTTTTTTAAGGGCGTTATCCCCGATACAAGCTACGACGTCGGGTATTATCATATCTACAAACAGTATCCGGGTTATGCCGACAATGTGAATGTCGACGTTTTCGTGGGTACGTTCCTCTTTCCGCTGGCGGACAGACTCTTCTATTATCCCCGTATGCTTCTGGGATACCGGATGGGTACGCTGTTTAACGGATACCTGATGGTCACGATTTTCGCCCAGATCCGGAACATCATATGCCTTGCGACCGGTTCGAAGCTTTCGGAACTTCACGCGTCATGGGCAGCCAAATCGATTTTCAATCCTCTTAGAAGTCTCGGCAGGCTTTTCGCGAGCGAGAGCTTGTTTGCTTTTCTTGCTGTAACCACCTTCTATGCGATCGCAAACCTTGGCACATATCTGGTTGATCTTACCGCGCTGCCCCTGCTTCTTGCTTTCCTTGCATTGCAGGCGGACGGAGAGAGAAAAGCAGGCCGCGCCGAATTTATCTACGCGGCACTTCTTTGCGGTCTCTCTTTTGCGATGAAATTCACGAACGCATTCTTTATCGCGCCTATGCTCGTTTTCTATATTCTGCAGAACCGGAAGAGTCTTAAGGTTTCAACCTTTTTCCTTTCACTTCTGACAGCGGTCATTCCTTTTACGCCGTATCTGATTTATAACTATTTGAGCATCGGAAATCCGTTCGGATTTACGTTCCTGACTCAGATATTCAAAACGCCCTATCTTTCCGCGATTGCCGAAAACGACTTGAGATGGGGGCCGTTAAGCCATAAGGAGCTTCTCTTGTGGCCGATCAAGATGATTACGGATCCCACATATCATATTTCCGAGATTTCCAAATACCCTCAGATCTATATTCTGGTCGGATGTATCGCGACCGCCATATTGTTTATCGGCTGTGTTGTTAACGCGATTCGGAAAAGAAAGGTTCACGGCGGCGATCTCTTTATGTCGCTCGCTTACACCTTCGGTCTCTATCTCTGGCTTGAAGTATCCGGATATCCGCGCTATGCGATCTTCCTTGAGATTCTTGCGGTAATCGAGATATCCGTCCTTATTATCCGGTTCATTTCGGCCGCCCGCTTCAAAATTCCGCTCTCGATCCTCGCGGCTCTTATCGTCCTTGTTCTGGGCGCGCAGTGCTGGGTGAACACCTATAACGGCGCCATGAACACCTATGACTGGAGCTGGAGAGGGGAGACCGGCAGTGCTGAATATATGAACAATTATCAGTATGTTTTCCGCGACCAGGGGCTTATCGGCACCGACGAACAGCGGGACCGGATTGATATCTTCGTCTCATCCGGCGTACTCCACGAGTACTGCAAGCTGATCGATCCATCCGCGGATATAGTGAACTACTGGTATTTCGAGAAATACTTCCCGACGCTTACGGCAAGGGATTTCAGGACGTACTATATGGATATGCTGAAGACGGATGCCGCCGAAGGTAAAGGATTGTATGACGTTTATGTTTTGAGCGGGTACAACACGATCGCGGATACCGCGAACCGGATGGGCGCTGCGGTCACGAGCCTCGAATATGTCGACGGGAACGGGTTTCGGGCGCTTCTGGTCGGATATGATTTCTCCGGCAAGACGAATACCTTAGCGGATCTGTACCAGACGCCGCAGAGCTTTACGGTGGATGCATCCGCGAACAAGACCGTAAAAGTATCCGGAATCGCATTTATCGCGCCCTTTGTTTACTGGGAGACGCCGGTCACGCATTTCACCGTGAAAGCGACGGACGGAGTGAATACGGCGGTGCTTCTGGACCTCGAGATCCAGCCGGAAACATTCTATAACATAAACGAAGAACTGGATCTGTCGGCCTTTACGGGACCCGTTACGATTACGGTCATCGACGAGACCCCGACCGACTGGCACACCAACGCGATCAACGTAAGCATTGGCTGATTCATTGAAAAGAAATTTTAACCGACGACGATTTTGTAGTACTATAAATTAGAAATGATCTGTGATGACATAGGAGCATATTGAATGAAGAAGAAACTGACGCCGAATCTGTTGTTTTTTATTCTGTCGGCTGTTTCCATATCGGTTTTTCTGATCGAATTTTCAATCTTCGGGAGAGAGACCGGCAAATCGCTGTATTTCGGCGATCCATCGGATTCGTTCATGGATTTTTTCAACGTTATTTCATGTATCGCGACGGGACGTCCATATAGCTGCGGGGGACTTTTTATATACCCTCCGTTTGTCGCTATTATGATGTTTCCTTTTTTGAAGCTGATCCCGTATTCGGTAATCAGCACCAATATGCGCTGGTTTGCGGCCTTTGACGATATTCCGATCAAGTATACGGTGAACATGGGAAAGACAATGAGATTATCAGAAAGCGGTGTATTGTCGCTTTTGCTGTTCATGTTTCTCGCGATTCTTGCCGTTGCTTTTCTGACAGCTGCCATTCATAAGGGCAAGTTCAGCGAGAACCTCTTCCTGATTTTTATCGTCCTTATGTCGGGAGGGTTTCTTTTCGAGTATGAGCGCGCGAATACGATTATTTTGGCTGTGATTTTTCTTTTGATTTTTATACTATTCAAAGACAGTAAAAATGCTTTTCTGAGGGAACTCGCGCTGATTGCACTTGCGTGTGCGACCGGAATCAAAGTATATCCGGCGGTGTTCGGATTGCTTCTGTTACGTGACAAGAGATGGAAGGATGCCATCCGTACCGCGATCTACGGAATCCTGGTCATGTTTCTTCCATTCCTGTTGTTCGGGGGAAGAAGTTCGATCAGCACGCTCATTCATACGCTGTCGTCTTCTAATTCCGGCACCTTCAGTACGGGGCTATCCTACAAAGTAGATCTTACTAATGCCCTTAGAACGCTTGGATTGATTTTCGGATGGACGGATCAGACCGTGATCGACATCGGCGGGAAACTGTCCTATGCACTGGTTCTTATTGCCATAGTACCTGTCTGCACAGTGAAAAAGGAATGGAAGGCAGTTGCCATTGTCGCGCTCGCTGTCGTTATGACGCCTGCATTCAACTTCTACTACGCTTTATCCTATCTTGTCATTCCGCTCATCGTATTCCTCAAAGCGAAAGAAACCGGAAAGGTATCGTATCTTTATGCGATTCTGTTTGCGATCCTTCTTTCTCCCGCCTTTATCGTTACAATCGACGAAATCAATCAGACCTCTACCGGACAGTACGGTCTTTCCGTTATGTCGATGATCCAGAATTTACTTTCTGTTACAATTTATCTTTGGCTGATCGCAGAGGGATGGGTTCAGTTTGCGAGAAACCGCATGAAGAAGCCGGCGATTTCGGACGATACTGCCGGGGTTGTCTGATCACTCCCCCGAGCTGAATCCGCTCTTTTTTCAAATGGCGGGATCAAACATAATTGAGGATTAGGGGATAACCCCGGTTGCATATTGCCAAAATGAGTCCTGCGCGGTATTATGGAAATCTTGAAACGTAGGAGGAATACTATGCGAATTCGAGTAGCGGATCATATCGCTAATCTTCTGGTGAATCATCAGATTGATCACCTTTTCAGTGTCACAGGCGGCGGCGCCATGCATCTCAATGATGCCTTCGGCCGCAATTCATCGATTACTTGTACGTACAATCACCACGAACAGGCATGTGCCATGGCAGCAGAGAGCTACGCGCGACTTACCGGTCAGATCGCAGCGGTCTGTGTTACTTCGGGCCCCGGCGGAACGAACGCGATTACAGGCGTTCTTGGCGGTTGGCTGGATTCGATTCCGATGCTCGTTATTTCCGGACAGGTTCGTTATGATACGACGGTTCGGTCGACAGGCAGCCCGATGCGTCAGCTGGGCGATCAGGAGTATGACATCACCCGTTCGATCGAACCCATGACCAAATACTCGGTTATGGTGACAGACCCGCTTACGGTTGAATATCATATCGAGCGCGCGATTTTTATCGCGATGCACGGTCGTAAGGGTCCTTCCTGGGTGGATATCCCACTGAATGTCCAATCCGCAATCATTGAGACGGATGACCTGGTCAAATACGATCCGGCTGAGGACAGCTCGGAGATTCCGGCGCCGATTTCCCGCGAAATCGCCAGGGATATCATCGCGAAGCTGAAGACGGCGAAGCGCCCGCTGATCCTGTCCGGATCGGCGATACGTCTTGCCGGCTGTCATGATGCATTCATCTCTCTGGTCGATCAATTGAATATTCCCGTCGTTACGGCATGGAATGCACACGATACGCTTTGGAACGACCACCCCTTGTATGTGGGCCGTCCCGGCACACTCGGTGACCGATCCGGGAACATGATTGTTCAGAGCTGCGACGTTCTTCTCGTTTTAGGCTCCAGACTCAATGTCCGTCAGATCAGTTATAATTGGAAGATGTTTGCGAAAGATGCCTATATCATTTCCGTAGACATTGACCCGCTTGAGCTCACAAAGCCTACGCTGTCATTGGATCTTCCGGTGCTGGGAGATGTGTCGGATCTGATCGGTCTTCTTCAGTCGGAACTGGGATCGGAAACGCTTCCGCCCAAATCTTCCTGGCTCGATGCATGCAGGGCAACGATGGCGAAATATCCGGTCGTTTCCGAGTGCTATTTTGATAAGAAGTCACCCGTGAATCCGTATTGTTTTATGGAATCTCTTTTCGATAAGCTCCCGGAAGATGAAGTCATCGTTGCCAGCAACGGTTCGGCTTGCGTGTGTTCTTTCCAGGCTGCTTACCTTAAGAAGGGTCAGCGGCTGTATACCAACTCCGGCTGCGCTTCTATGGGTTATGGATTGCCGGCGGCTCTCGGCGCCGCCGTAGCGGTCGGAGACACCCGCCCTGTCCTTTGTATTGAAGGAGACGGCAGTATTCAAATGAACCTGCAGGAATTGCAGACGGTCGTCTATCATCAGCTTCCCCTTAAGATCGTTGTTCTGAACAACGAAGGCTATCATTCGATCCGTCAAACGCAGTCCGGATTCTTCGGGCAGCCGCTGCACGGTGTCGGAAATGAGAGCGGTGTCGGGTTTGCACCTTTTTCCAAGCTCGCCCCGGCATTTGGACTGCCGTATTATCGGGTTGATGCTCTTGACACAATGGATGCGGTATTGACCGAGGCTCTTGCCCATGAAGGTCCGGTGCTTATAGAGGCGATCATTGATATTGAACAGCCTTTTTCTCCGAAGCTTGCTTCGAAACGACTTGAGGATGGTACCATGTACTCGCCGCCGCCGGATGATATGGCTCCCTTTCTTGACCGGGAAGAATATCAGAGTGCACTCGACCTTTTGCGGAATTCGTAACGGCGATAGAGTACTGTACACGTAAATGCGAAAAAGAACATTGGGAATCCGAAAAAACAGGAGGAAAATACCATGAATGTAAATGAAAAGAGAATGCTGGAATTACTTCGTGATCTGCGGGATAACCATGGTGTCGTTGCTATTAAGGCGGAATTTGAGGCAGAAGGATCCCGTACGGACGAGCTTGTTAAGCTCAATGAAATCGTTTTTCGTGCGGATATGAACCTTATCATCAAGATCGGCGGCTGCGAGGCTGTTCGTGACCTTGACCAGTGTCGGATTCTTGGTGCTTCCGGCATTATGGCTCCCATGATCGAAACACCGTTTGCGATGAAGAAGTTTGTCGGCGCCGCCAAAAAGGTTTACGGGGATGAAGTCGGCGATATCGAGTGGATCATCAATACGGAGACCAAGACATGCCTTGCGAATTTTGATGAGATTCTCGACGAGGCGAAGGGCTTCCTGAACACCATCGCAATCGGCCGTGTCGATCTTTCCGGTTCCATGGACCTTCCCCGCTCTGTCATCAACGGAGAGGAAGTCTATCAGGCATCCCGCATTTTCGCCGAAAAAGCAAAGGCCAGAGGCCTTGTCGTAGGCTTTGGCGGCGGCATTTCGTCCGATGCGATTCCGTTTATCGAGCGTATGTATGACACCATCGACAAGTTCGAGACCAGAAAGGTCGTTTTCGCTGCCGGTGCCCTTCATAAGGACATCCGTGCCGGGCTTACGAAGGCGATGGAATTCGAGACACTGTACCTGAAGAACAAGTGCGAGTTCTATGACCGTATGGCCTTCGAAGACAGAGACCGCCTGACCATGCTTGAGGGAAGGCTTGAAGTGGCCAAGAAAGAGAATTCCTGATAATTTCGTTTCTTCTTAATATGGGAATTAGAGGGCGGTAAAGTATCATTTACCGCCCTTTTATCATGAAGACCTGCCGCAGGTGCGTTTCCCGGTGCATTGACTTTACCTGGGAACACATGGATAATTATCGCAGGACTTTTAGAGGAATGGAGTGTACAGCTTACATGAAGACTGTCCTTATTACCGGAGCGAGCCGTGGAATCGGCAAGGCAATAGCGGAGAAATTCCGAGAGGAAGGTTACCGGGTTGTGACGCCGGGTCATGCGGAGCTGGATCTGAATATTCCGGCTTCTGTGGATGCATATATCGCCGGACATGTTTCGGATTCTTTTGATGTCATTATCAATAATGCCGGCATCAACGAAATCAACACGCTGGAGAATATTACCGATGAGGAATTGGAACGCATGATGCGTGTGAATCTGACATCGCCGATTCGCCTGCTTCGCGGATTGGTCGGCTCGATGAAGGCTAAGAAATACGGCCGGATTGTGAATATCGGTTCCATTTGGGCGGTTGTATCGAGAGAAGGACGGCTTGCGTATTCGGCGACGAAGAATGGTCTGCACGGCGTGACGAATACGCTGGCGCTGGAGCTTGGGCCTTACAATATTCTTGTCAATACGGTGTGCCCGGGATACGTTCTTACCGAACTAACCAGGAAGAACAATACGGACAGGGAAATTGAGGAAATTGGCAAGAGTCTGCCGCTTCGAAGAATGGCAGAACCGGAAGAGATCGCTCAGTTCGTATACTTTTTGGCATCCGAAAGCAACACCTTTATCACAGGTCAGAAGATCGCAATTGACGGAGGATTTACAATACAATGATTATCAAATCACACATGAAGGATTATTCTGCCATCATCGAACCGGATTTTTCCTTCTTTTCGGAACTTAAGACCAGGAAGAATTCGCTGTGGGTTATCGACAGAGTCGTTTATGATCTCTATAAAAGCAAGCTGTTTGACGATGTTGACGAATCTCGCCTCTTTCTGATGGATGCGGTCGAAGAAAACAAGACGATGGATACGGTACTGATGATCTGTGAGAAATTCACGGCATTGTCCGCGAAGAGGAATGCGCTTCTGATTTCCGTCGGCGGCGGCATTGTTCAGGACGTCACCGGATTCGTGGCGAATATCTTATATCGAGGAATTCACTGGGTTTTCGTACCTACGACCCTTCTGGCCTGCTGTGACAGCTGCATAGGATCGAAAACATCGCTCAATTACAAACAGTTCAAAAATCTACTGGGCACCTTCTATCCGCCGGATGAACTGCATATTTGCGCGGATTTTTTCAAAACCCTTACCGACCTTGATTTTAGCAGCGGCTTAGGCGAAGTTGTGAAATTCAATGTCATGTCCGGCATGTCCGGCGTTGACCGGATCGAACAGAAAATCGACCTGCTGCTGGAGCGGGACACGGATACATTGAATGAATTTGTGGAGAGCTCGCTGCTTTTCAAGAAGCCTTACATTGAGAAGGATGAATTTGATCAGGGAGTGCGAATCTTTCTGAATTTTGCGCATACTTTCGGTCACGCCATTGAGAGCGTAAGCGGTTTCCGGATTCCTCACGGTTCGGCCGTTGCGATCGGTATGCTGATCGCCAACAACATCTCTGTGAACCGCGGTATTTTTGATGAGGCTGTTGCCAGGAGAATTGAGGCGGTATGCCGGAAGATTCTCACTCTTCATATCGATCCCGAGTATTTCCGGCTGGATCTCATTGTGCGGGCAATCCGAAACGATAAAAAGCAGATCAGTGAATCCCTGACGGCTGTTCTTCTGCACGGAGATATGGACATTATGATCAGTCACGATGTCACGGAAGAGGAAATGGGCAAAGCGTTTTCGCACGTTTTGCAGGTGCTGAATCAATAGTACGGAAGCATTGATCAAATGAATAGATAAAGCACAAAAGAAAACCGCCTTCGAAAAATCGCAGGCGGTTTTTTGTATGTTATAGACTGGACAAGAGCTACGTCAGCGCCTGCGTCTTTCGGTGACAGGATCAGGTGCGGCTCTCCTTGCTGTCAGCTATGTATTGTCTGAGCTGCGTAAGACAAACCTCGAGCACATCCCGGCCGTTCATATAAGCCTTATACCACTCCGTCGTTTTCTCGAGCGTAACGGGAAGAGGCCAGACGGGGTGCCAGCCGATGCGGTTCTCGATCTTCGAAATATCCAGCTTCAGATATCCGGCCTCGTGCGGCTGAGGATTGGAGTCAATCGCAAACGAAGCGCCGTCTCCCCATGTGCTGCAGATATTCCTGACGATGTATTCGACATCGCGGGCATCGTCGGATGAGGGTCCGATATTCCAGGCTTCCGCGAAAGACGCGCCGTCGTTATAGAGCTTCTCGGCCAGAAGGAGGTAAACACCAACCGGCTCAAGTACGTGCTGCCACGGACGGGTCGCATACGGCGACCGGATATTGACCGGTGTACCTGCCATCACAGCGCGCATGATATCGGGGATCAGACGGTCGCCCGCCCAATCGCCTCCGCCGATAACGTTGCCGGCACGGACAGTTGCGACACCGACCCTGTGCGAGTCGTATTTCGCGGGATGGAAATAACTGCGGCGGAATGAGGATGTCACGAGCTCGGCACAACCCTTGCTGTTGGAGTACGGGTCATAGCCGCCCATCGGCTCGTCTTCGCGATAACCCCAGAACCATTCCTTGTTCTCATAACATTTGTCGGTCGTAATGACAACGACCGAGCGAACCCCCGGAGTCTGCCTAACCGCCTCGAGAACGTTGACCGTTCCCATGACGTTTATGGCATAGGTCTCGACGGGAAACTTGTAGGACTCGCGGACGAGAGGCTGCGCCGCCATATGGATGACGATCTCCGGCTTCGTATCGGAGAAGACTTTCTTGAGAGCATCCAGATCCCGGATGTCGCCGATCACGGAATGCATTCCGTCGGCTACGCGCGCATCGTTAAACAGGGAAGGGTCGGTCGGCGGATTGAGCGCAAAGCCGGTTAAGTCGGCGCCCATCTCCTTGAGCCAAATGGACATCCATGACCCCTTGAAGCCCGTGTGACCGGTAAGAAGCACGCGCTTACCCTTCCAGAATTCGGGGTTTACACCCGCTCTTATTTCTGACATATATTCCTCCTTAAAGGTTTACCAGATTTTCCAGGGTGCCTTGCCGCCGGCCCAGAGATCGTCCAGGGCCTGCTTGTCGCGCATGGTGTCCATCGGACGCCAGAAACCGGCATGACGGTAACAGGAGAGCTTTCCTTCGTGGGCGAGGGATTCCAGAGGCTGACGTTCAAGGACGCAGGAGTCTCCGTCCAGATAATCGAAAAGCGCGGGTTCCGCAACCATAAATCCGCCGTTGATCCACGAGCCGTCGCCCTTGGGCTTCTCGGCAAATCCGCTTACGTGGCTGTCGTCCGTCAGGGCGAGAGCTCCGAAACGGCCGTCGATCTGTACGCCCGTAAGCGTGCAGACGGCACCGGACTTCTTGTGATGTTCAATCACGGCAGGGATATCGACGTCGGAAACGCCGTCACCGTAGGTGAGAAGGAAGGGCTCGTCACCGATATAGGGCTGAATACGCTTGATACGGCCGCCTGTCATCGTATTGAGGCCTGTATTGACCAGCGTAACACGCCAGGGCTCGGCGATATTCTTGTGAATAACCTTGCGGTTTCCGTCCTTGAAATCGAATGTGACATCGGACATATGCATATAGTAATCGGCAAAATACTCTTTGATGATGTGTCCCTTATATCCGAGACAAATGACAAAATCGTTGAATCCATATTGAGAATAGATCTTCATAATGTGCCACAGAATCGGATAATCGCCGATTTCGATCATCGGTTTCGGCTTCAGATGGGATTCTTCGCTGATGCGCGTTCCTAATCCGCCGGCTAAAATGACTACTTTCATATCTGTTTGCAGATGGTTGCCATACATGCACAGGCGTCCCATCCACGCCCCCTTTCTGTAATGAAGCTATTATACACTATGCCAGAGTTGAAAAAAATGATATAATCATGCGAGTTTTAAAGATGTTCACTATCTTGATCAGGAGGGTTTTCAATTTGAAGAGTCAGAACAGGCTGTGGATCTATTCCGTGATCATTATTGCGGGCCTCGCAATTTTCTGCCTTTACAGCTATTTTGGCCATAAATACTGGGGACTCTCGTATCCGCGGGACAGCTTTCTGTTTATGTGGGGCGACCGCTTTATGGACTTTTTCAATGTCAACAAAATGTCGAGCGGTCTTGATCCTTATATAACCGGCGGATCTTCGTATCCCCCGCTGGCGATGGTTATCGCATATCTTGTCGGCCTTTTTATTCCCGGTACACCGGTGCAGGCTGCGGCCGAGATCCGGAATCAGGGACCGTTCGGTAAATATGTTCTTGTCGGGATGTATGTGGTCTGTATCCTTCTTATATCTGTTTTTGCCTGGCGCCGCATATGGAAGCAGGCGAGAAAAGCAGAAGAGAAGGCCCCGGTCCGTGTGAGTCTGTCAAAACCAAGAAGAGTTTTGCGGATGGTTCCGAGAATTCTTTTACTCGCCGCCGTAACTCTGGGAATCGCATTGACCGCGCCGATGATTTTCGCAATTGACCGCGGCAATTATCTGATCATCTGCACGCTTTTTATTGCTCTGTTCTGTATTTTCTACGGCAAAAACGATTATGCGGCATCCGTTTTTCTCGCGCTGGCCGCGTGTCTCAAGATATTCCCGATCGTCCTTTTCTATCTGTTTTTCCGCCAGCGCAAATGGAAGCCGCTGTTCGTCGGAGTCGGCACGGGCGCTGCCCTCACGGTCGGATCGACGCTTCTGTTCAAGGGCGGCTTCTTCGAGAACCTGATGTCTTTTGCGAAGAATCTCATGAATTTTTCCGGCGGTATCGACCCGTATTTTTCGGATCTGTATCTGAATGCAATCGGAACGCGGAGTTTTCTGGCATCCATATCGATCATGTTCAGGGGCCATATATCGGACAAGCTTCATATCGTAACCCTTACGACGGTTGTCAATATTCTGCTCCTGATCTTTGTCATAATCCTGTGCCTGCTCGAAAAGAGGCCGTGGAGACAGATTCTGTATTTAAGCTTTTTCATGGTTCTTTTCCCGAATCCTTCCTATTGCTACAATCTGGCGTATCTGACCGGTCCGATCCTTCTGTTCCTTCTGAAAGAAGAGAAGGAGCGCTTTGACTGGTTGTTCCTGACCGGACTTGCACTTCTGATGATTCCCAAGAGTTACTACTATTTCAACGCGCGATTTGTCAACGGAGAACGTCTCATGGGCTTAAATTGCCTGATCGATCCGCTGATCATGTTAATCCTTCTGGGATTCTCCTTTGTCGAGCTTCTTTTCCTTCTCAAAAAAAGGAAGAGCGCCCGTCTTCGCCCGCGGGACTCCCATCCGGAGGCGATTTAAATATGCGTGTTCTGTTAACCGGCGGATCCGGCTTTATCGGACGCAATCTGACCGAGGCCTTAGGTCCGGAGTACGAAATACTGGCGCCGCGCCATACGGAACTGGATCTTTTCGAGGAGAATTCGGTTCGAAAATGGTTCTCGGAAAACCAGGTCGATGCCGTAATCCATTCAGCTACCAAGCCGGGTCACAGGAACGCCGCCGATCCGACATCGATCGCGATCACCAATCTTCATATGTTTTCCAATCTTTTCGAAAGCGCACGGGCCGCGGAAGTCGGGAAATTCCTGTTCCTCGGATCGGGGTCTGAATTTGACATGCGGAATTACCGTCCGCGCATGACGGAAGAGAGCCTCGGGGCGTTTATCCCGGCGGACGACACCGGTTTTTCCAAATATGTGTGCACACGTATGATGAATGGAATTCCGGGATATGTGAACGTACGCTTTTTCGGTATTTTCGGGAAATACGAAGACTATGCGATCCGGTTCATTTCGAATGCGGTCTGCAAGGCGATTTTTGATCTTCCGATTACACTTCGTCAGGATAAACGGTTCGACTATACGTCCGTACAGGACGGCGTCCGCGCGATCGGACGTTTTCTTTGTGCGGCTCCGGAGAGTTTACGGTACAATGATTATAACGTTACGCCGGACCGGACCGTGAGTCTTCTGGAAGTGGCCCGCATTGTGCGGGATATCGCGGGTAAACCCGATCTTCCGATTATGGTCGGATCTCCGGGACAGGGACTTGAGTACAGCGGTGATAACGGAAGGTTTAAAGAACGGTTCCCCGATTTTTCCTTTACCCCCATCGAGGATTCGGTGAAGGAACTCTACGACTGGTACGAATCGGTCAAAGAACAAATTGACAGGGACAAGCTTCTGGTTGATAAATAGACGGCGAGACGGAAAAGTTAAGAAGAACAGGATTTTTTAGGAGAATTTGTATGAAAAAAATCAGCATCATGACAGCCTGTTATAACGAAGAAGAGAATGTTGTTCAGTTGACGGACGCCGTGCGTAAAATCATGGGCGAGGAACTGCCGGCATATGATTATGAACATGTCTTCATCGACAACTGCTCCGAAGACAATACCCTTGCTCTCCTTAAAGAGATTTGTGCGAAGGACCCGCATGTCAAGGTCATCGAAAATGCGCGCAACTTTGGACATATCCGATCGCCGTTTCACGGCCTTCTCCAGACCGAAGGCGACTGCACCATCAGCATGGCGGCCGATTTTCAGGAACCGCCCGCCCTCATTCCGACCTTTGTCAAGAAATGGGAGGAAGGCTTCAAGGTTGTCTGCGCCGTAAAGACGACCAGCAAAGAAAACAAAATGATGTTCGGCATACGCAAATTCTACTACAACATAGTAAAGAAGATGTCCGAGGTCGATTCGATTGATAATTTCACCGGATTTGGCCTTTACGACAAACAGGTAATCGCAGCCCTGCGCCTGATGGAAGATCCGTATCCGTATTTTCGCGGACTGATCTGCGAAATCGGATTCAAGCGCGCGATCGTCGAGTTCAACCAACCGAAGCGCGAGCGCGGCAAGACGCACAACAGTTTTTACACGCTGTTTGACATGGCGATGCTCGGCATTACGGCGAATTCCAAGGTTCCCCTTCGTCTTGCGACGATTACCGGATTTGTCTTCTCCGTTCTTTCCCTCGGTGTCGCGATTCTCTACTTCGTGCTGAAGCTGATTTTCTGGAACAGTATGTCGATGGGCATGGCGCCGATCGTCATCGGCATGTTTTTCTTCTTCTCGGTCCAATTGTTTTTTACCGGGCTTCTCGGTGAATATATAGCACAGATTCTGACGAAGGTCACGAATCGCCCCCGCGTCATCGAGAGTGAGCGGATCAATTTTGAAGATAAGAAATGAGGAACGAAGTATGTCAATTGAAAAAGCGAAAAAAATCCGCGAGCAGATCCTGGAACTCACCCGCACCTATTATGAAGAGCAGTTTGGCGATAAGAAGCCTTACGAGCCGGGTGACCGAATCTCTTACGGCGGACGTTACTTTGACGACAAAGAGGTCGTCTCTCTCGTAGATTCTTCCCTTGATTTCTGGCTTACTTCCGGAAAGTACTGTGCGGAGTTCGAGAAGAATTTCGGAAAGTATCTCGGAGTGCCGTACTGCTCGCTTGCGAACTCCGGCTCTTCCGCGAACCTCCTGGCTTTTATGGCGCTTACCTCGCCGACCTTGGGCGATCGCAGGATCAAGCCGGGAGACGAAGTCATTACGGTAGCCTGCGGATTCCCGACGACCATCGCGCCGATTATGCAGTTCGGTGCGATTCCGGTGTTTATCGACGTAACGCTTCCCACCTACAATCTCGATGTCACCATGCTTGACGCCGCACTCTCTCCGAAGACAAAGGCTGTCATGGCGGCGCATACGCTCGGCAACCCTTTTGACTTAAGAGCCGTCAAGGAATTCTGCACGAAGAACAACCTGTGGCTGATTGAAGACAACTGCGATTCTTTAGGAAGCGAATACGAGATGCCGGACGGTAAAAAGCTTACGGGAACGATCGGCGACCTTGGAACTTCGAGCTTCTATCCGCCTCATCATATGACGATGGGCGAGGGCGGCGCGATCTACACGTCGGACGCTAAGCTCCGCCGTCTGGTGGAATCCTTCCGCGACTGGGGCCGCGACTGCTACTGCCCTTCCGGCAAGGATGATACCTGCCACCACCGTTTCGACGGACAGTATGGTCTTCTTCCGAAGGGTTATGATCACAAGTATGTATATTCGCACCTGGGCTACAACCTGAAGGCGACCGAAATGCAGGCGGCCATCGGTGTCGAACAGCTTAAGAAGCTGCCCTCGATCGTCGAAGCCCGCCGGAACAACTGGAAATACCTGCGCGAGAATCTGGACCGGTATTCCGACGTGTTTATTCTTCCCGAAGCGACCGAGCACTCCGATCCGAGCTGGTTCGGATTCCTCTTAACGGTACGCGAGGACGCCGGTTTTTCGAGAGAAGAGCTCGTACGCGCCATTGAAGGGAAGAACATTCAGACCAGAATGCTCTTTGCCGGCAACCTGATTTATCACCCGTGCTTTGACAGCTACCGCGCTTCCGGCGAAGGATACCGCGTTGTCGGAGAACTCACAAACACGGACATTATCATGAATCGTACCTTCTGGATCGGCGTATATCCGGGAATGGACAAGGCCCGTCTCGACCGTATGATCGAAGTCATCGGCACTTTCGTAACAGAGCGCTGATTCTTTTCGTGAAAAAAAGCGAAAACGGGGAGGGTCCATCATGAAAAGAATAGCTGTCATCATGGCCGGAGGCGGGGGAACAAGGTTCTGGCCGCTTTCGAGACACGCGCGTCCCAAACAGCTGATATCACTGGCGAGCGAAAAAGTGATGATCAACGAGACCGTAGATCATTATGAGTCTGTGATCCTTCGCGGGGATACGTACATCGTCACGAACCGCGAGCAGGAGCCTCTTATGACGGAGCTTCTCTACCCGGATATTGAGCGGAGCCATATTTTGGCGGAGCCTCTGGGCAGGAACACGGCGCCTTGCATTCTCTATGCCGCGCTCGTACTTAAGAAGACATACGGGGATGCCTTGATGGCCGTACTGCCGTCCGACCACTATATCGCCGATCTCAAGGAATACAGAAGAGTCTTGAAGCTTGCGTTCGATACGGCCGAATTGACAAACCGGATGGTGACGATCGGACTCTGGCCGACATATCCCGCGACCGGCTTCGGATATATCCGCTTCTCCGATAACCCGGTGGACGGGGCGTCGGACGAGATCCGAAGTCTTCTTCGCTTTGTCGAGAAGCCGGAACTCCTCCGGGCCAAGGAATACTTGAATTCGGGGCGCTACCTCTGGAACAGCGGCATGTTCGTATGGAAAGTATCGGTGATACTGGATGCTTTTCGCGAATACATGCCCAAACTCTACGGGCAGATGCTTGAAGTGTATGACAGCCTTTGTACCGATTCGGAAAGCGAAGCGATCGCCGATCTGTACCCGCAGCTCGAGTCCCAGTCTGTCGATTACGGAATTATGGAGAAAGCCGAAAACGTGCTTGTCATTCCCGCGGAGTTCGGATGGAACGATGTGGGGACATGGGATGCGTTGGACGAGATTTCGGAACCGGATCAGGACGGGAATGTCATTCGCGGAGATTATCTCGGTGTGGACAGCCATAACTGCATCGTTTACGGAGAGAAACGTCTTGTCGCAACGGTCGGCGTCGAAGATCTGATCATCGTCGATACCGGGGATGCCATTCTTGTCTGTGACAAGAAACACGCGCAGGAAGTGAAAAATGTCGTCGAAGAATTGAAAAGGCGGGGAAGAACGGATCTTATCTGAATCTTTGATATTTTCTTATATCGGGATTCCCGGGGAAAAGCAAAGCATATTACAGGATATTATCTTGCAAAATGCCCTGTTTGCAGGCATGTACAGACTTTTATCGTGCCTTCCGAAACCGGAAAACAACATCGACGATCTGTAAGATTTGTCAATGAAAGGTTTGAATTAATTGTGTAAATTTGTCAATTCCTGTATTGCAGAATCGAGTACAGTATAGTAACTTCATATATGGATGTAAATTTTGTAGCGCGCAACCGGTGTTGCGTCTATTTATATTGTTGCACAAATACCCGAAAGGCTGAGGTCATCTACGTCATGAAAAAAAGAAACTCGACAAAAAAGAAGATGCAAAAAGGAATTGTAACAGTCATTATCGCACTCGCAGTGCTTGCTATAATCGGAACCGGAACCTATTTATACATAAACCGTGAAAAGACATACGCTGTAACGGATGCTTCGGGCAAGAAGGAGAAGCTTACCATAGACGAGCTTAAGACCGCTCTGGACGTGGACATCTTCTATCCGGGAATCTCGATTAACGGAACGGATGTCTCCGGGAAGACGAAAGAACAGGTTACGGCGATGTTTGCAGCGGATCCTTCGCTGGATGCACCTTCCGTCAATCTCTCGCTGTCGGTTCAGGGCGTGACCTATCCGGTCGACGCGGCCTCGCTAAATATTTCTTCGAACCTTTCCGCCATTATAGACGAAGCTTATAACTACGGCAGAACCGCAGCCGCGACAAATGAAGCCGAAGCCCTGGTCGAGAGGTATAACACAGTTGCTCTTCTCTCAACGGCACCAAAGGCATACACATCCTCCTACACGGCCGATCCGGGCGCGATCTCTTCGGCGGTTCATGCGATTCTGGATCCGCTTCAGCGCGAGCCTGTCGATGCCAAGGCCTCGTCTTTTGACAAAGAAGCTTTGACGTTTATTGTCGAAGAATCGCAGGCGGGACTGTCTCTGGATGCTGACAAGGCGATCGCCGATATCGAGGCGGCCGTCAACGCGCAGTCCTTTAATCAGGTGGTCGAAGTTGCCGCAACGGTTGTCGAGCCGGTAATGTCCGCTGCGGATCTGTCCGCGAATCTCGGACTCGTTGCTACAACAACCACGGAAACGACATCCGATGCAAACCGGAATACCAATATCAGCCTCGTTTGCAAAGCGCTGGACGGACTTGTTCTGCAGCCCGGCGAGTCCTTTGACTTTAATGAATACGTGGGAGAACGTACCGCGGATAAGGGATATAAGGAAGCGGGCGGTATCTTTGACGGAATCCTTCGTCAGGAGTTGGGCGGCGGTATCTGCCAGGCCAACGGAACACTCTTCCACAGCGTCATGAAAGCCGATCTTCAGGTTGACGAGCGCAATCCCCACTCCTGGCCGAGCACGTATGTTCCGGTAGGAACCGACGCGACGGTGACATGGGGCGGCGCAAACTTCAAATTTACGAACAACACGGAGTATCCGGTTGCGATCCATGCCTTCTATGCGGACCGCGAGGTCACCGTACAGATATACGGACGTCCGGTTGCCGACGGCCTGAAGGTCAAGATCGAGAGCAAGATTATAGCAACGACCCCCGCGGGCCCCGCCGAATATGTGGCGGATCCTTTGCTTCCGGCCGGGACGATCAATCCGGTCGCGATCCGCAAGGCGCATGATGCCATAACGGCGGAATGCTATAAGGTTTATTATGACGCGGAAGGCACCGAAGTGAAACGCGAGCTGGTGTGCACCAGCTACTACCGTGCTCTCTGCGAGAAAATCGGCGTAGGAGTGCTGGCACCCGACGGTGTGACGCTCTATCCTCTCGATCCCAAGACCGGAATCGTAACGATGCCGCCTGTAACACCTGCACCGACCGATACGACAGCCGCGCCGACGGACACAGCTCCCACGGCCCCGACGGAGACAACGGCGGCTGCGGCGTAATTCGAACGCGGCGCTTCTTTGTATCGACCATATTAATTGATTCTAAGCCGGCAATGGCTGGACAGCATGGAACCCTACTGACAGAATCCTTAAGAACACTCTTATGTATAAGCATCGGAAACAAAGTTTGGGGTAGGTTAATATGAAGAAAATCAAGATGCCGGAAGGCAAATACACCAAGTGGATTTTGATCGGAGCTCTGGCTCTCGCAGTGCTGGCCCTTGGTGGAGCTGCCATTTTTACGTTCACCCAGAAACCCGGAACGCTTCCCCCTGCGGGAAGTGCGGCCGCTTCGGCCGAGACGCCTGTAACCGATGTTTCGGCCATGAAAACACTTCTCGACACGAACACCTTCTATTCGGGAATTTATATCAACGGCATCAACGTTTCCGGCAAGACCCGTGAAGAAGTCGTTGCGCTTTTCGAAGATGATCCTGCGCTCAATACACCGGCTCTTTCGCTTTCCCTTCTCGTTGAAGGGGAGGAGTACCCTTTGAATGCCGGTGATCTTTTCGTTACATCCGATATGACCGAATTAATCGACAAAGCATATGCGTACGGACGTACGAGCCCGAAGACCGACGAAACGGCAGCGCTGAATGATCGCTACCAAACCGTCAAGGCGCTCGAGATGACCCCGATGAAGTTCGAATCCGACTATACGGCGGATCTCGAAGCGATCGGCAAAGCCGTCGACGCGATACTTCTACCGATGGCATCCGATGTAAAGGATGCTGCCGTGACAGGTTTTGATGTTGCGACTTTGTCGTTTACAATCGAACCTTCGTCGAACGGTCTTACGTTTAACGCGAGAAAGGCCGCCGACGATATTTTCGCGGCGATCGGAGCGGGCGAATATGATGCGATTATTACGGTGGAAACCGTCGTTGTGAAACCGAAGGTGAGCACGGAAGATCTTTCCAAGCTCGGACTGGTCAGCACGACGACGACCAACACGACCGATGTAGCGAACCGCAACACCAATATTGATCTTGTCTGCAAAACAATCGACGGACTGGTTCTTCTGCCCGGCGAATCCTTTAACTTCAATGATTTTATCGGGAAAAGAACGGCCGCCAAAGGTTATAAAGAAGCCGGCGGTATATTTGACGGGACTACCCGAAACGAACTCGGAGGCGGTATCTGTCAGGCGAACGGCACCCTGTATAACAGCGTCATGAAGGCTGATCTGCAGGTTGATGAGCGCCATCCCCATTCCTGGCCGAGCACCTATGTCCCGATCGGACAGGATGCGACGGTAACGTGGGGCGGAGCCAATTTCCAGTTTACCAACAACACGGAGTATCCGATTGCGATTCATGCCGTATACAAGGACCGTACCGTTACCGTGGAAATCTATGGCCGTCCGATCGAAGACGGTATGACAATCGAAATCGAGAATGCGATCCTGAGCGATTCCGCGCCCGGTCCGACGATTTACATAGCGGATCCGACACTTGCTGCCGGCAAGACCAAAACGGTCCGCAGCGCCCATCACGCCATCAGCGCCGTTTCCTACAAGGTCTGGTACAAGGACGGCGTAGAGGTAAAACGCGAAAAGGCTGACGACAGTTATTACCGTGCCATTCAGGCGACGGTTCAGGTAGGCGTTCTCGGCCCCGACGGAGCCGTCTATACGATGGATCCGGCGACGGGCGGGGTTGCGATACCCGCGGCGCCCGCACCGGTCGCTCCGCCTCCGACGGATCCTGCGCCTCCCGCCCCTACGGATCCGGTAACTCCGGCCCCGACAGATCCGGTAACTCCTGCGCCGACGGACCCTGTGACGCCGGCTCCGACGGATCCCGCAACACCGGCACCGACCGATCCGACACCGGTACCGTAACACGGTCGGTATCGATTCCGTAAGGCAATACCCGCAGCAGGGACACAAATAGGCCGTGACTCTCATACAAATCAAAGCATAAATAATCCCCGGTACCTTTTGCGAAGTGCCGGGGATTATTGTTATTTACGGATATTTATCCGGTTTACTTTTTCTGGATCATGGACTTGTTCCAGCAGGAGAGAGGCTCGACACCGAGAAGCTTGGCGATCGTTGAGGCCAGGTTGGCGAGGCCGTAATCATGACTGTCGATTACTTCGTAAGCATCCTTGTTAACCGTGTTGTCGTAGAAGATACAGGGAACCTGATTTAAGGTATGGCTCGTCTTGGCCTTGATACGTCCGGTCTTATCCTTCTGCGGCTCACCTGTTTTCGAGAGCTCGTACATTTCTTCGGCGTTGCCGTGGTCAGCCGTAATAATGGCCATGCCACCGACTGCGTCAATCGCGTTCAGAACGCGTTTAAGCGCAATGTCGACCGACTCGACACCGATGATTGTCGATTCGAGAATACCTGTATGTCCGACCATGTCGCCGTTCGGGAAATTCACGCGCATAAAGGGGAATTTGTTGGAACGAATCTTCTCGACCAGGACATCGGTGATTTCGGCGGACTTCATCCACGGACGCTGTTCGAAAGGAACAACATCCGACGGGATCTCGATGTATTCTTCAAGATCGTCGTTGAATTTGGAGGAGCGGTTGCCGTTGAAGAAGTACGTTACATGTCCGAATTTCTGTGTCTCGGACATTGCGAGCTGAGCGATTCCCTTATCGGCAAGAAGCTCTCCTAAAGTGTTGCGGATCAGAGGCGGGGAGACCAGGAACTTCTTCGGGATATGAAGGTCGCCGTCATATTCGAGCATACCCGCATACTGGACCTGCGGAACACGAACGCGGTCGAACTTGTCAAATTCGGCGCCGGCCTCAAAAGCCGTCGTGATCTCCTGCGCGCGGTCTCCGCGGAAATTGAAAAGAATGACACTGTCGCCGTCTTCGATCGTACCGACGGGAGAACCGTTTTCCGTGATGACGAAAGCGGGAAGGTCCTGGTCGATCACACCGGGAATCTCATTTCTATAGGTTTCGATCGCTTCTTCGGCGCTCGAAAAGCCGCGGCCCTCGCCGAGAACATGCGTATGCCAGCCGTCGTCGACCATCTGCCAGTTGGCGCCGTAACGGTCCATAGTGATCTTCATGCGGCCGCCGCCAGAAGCGATACGGTAATCGGTATCGGCGACGTTTAATTCGGAGAGCTTCTCTTCGAGCTGACCGACATAATTCAGCGCACTTGTCTCGCCGACGTCACGGCCGTCGAGAAGAATGTGAACGCGTGCTTTCTTAACGCCTTCGGCCTTGGCTTCTTCAAGCATCCTGAAGAGGTGGTCGATGTGAGAATGTACGTTGCCGTCGGAGAGAAGACCGAGAAAATGCAGGGTTCCGCCCTTTACGGCATCGGAAATCAGGGACTTCCACACGGGGCTGTCATACATGACTTTCGTCGCGATGGACTCGTTGACGAGCTTTGCCCCCTGACTGTATACCTGGCCGGCGCCGATGGCGTTGTGGCCGACTTCTGAATTTCCCATGTCATCGTCGGAGGGAAGACCTACCGCCGTTCCGTGCGCCTTCAGGCGCTGAACCGGATAATTATTGAAGCACTTGTCGAGTGTCGGCTTATTCGCGAGATTGACGGCATTGCCGACATTGGTTTCTTTAAGTCCGATACCATCCATAATAATAAGAACGACAGGACCCTGATATGAAATACTCATTTAATTCACTCCTTTATGAGAATACGCTTTTCGTGTTTTTCATCATACCATAGGAATGTGACCGTAATCATCATGTAAATGGAACGAAGCTGGAAATTCCTTTTTTATTAACGGAATTTTCTTGGTTTGCCTTTATAAATGAGGAAAAAGAGAGTGTCGCTATGCTATAATATATGCGGTTCTTGCGCCTTAAGAGGGATGGCGGTCATATCTGCCGTAATCAAAGGAGAGAACCATAACCGGCATAAGCCGGTATCTTTCACTATTAACGGTAGTACCGCTAATCAATAAGGAGGAAATAAGAATGCCAAGATCGAAACAATCAATGGACGGTAACACGGCTGCTGCTCACGTGGCTTATGCCTACACGGAAGTCGCCGGTATTTACCCGATCACACCATCGAGCCCGATGGCCGACAGTGTTGACCAGTGGTCCGCCGCAGGACGTAAGAACATTTTCGGCAATCAGGTAAAGGTTGTTGAAATGCAGTCTGAAGCAGGTGCCGCGGGCACGGTTCACGGCTCTCTCGCAGCCGGTGCTCTCACAACGACATTTACGGCTTCTCAGGGTCTTCTCTTGATGATCCCGAACATGTACAAAATTGCCGGTGAACAGCTGCCTTGCGTCTTTGACGTTTCAGCCCGTACCGTAGCCTCCCACTCCCTGAATATCTTCGGCGACCACAGTGACGTTTATGCCTGCCGTCAGACAGGTTTTGCCATGCTGGCCGAGACGAACACGCAGGAAGTCATGGACTTGAGCCCCGTAGCGCACTTAGCGTCGCTCGAAGGCAAGGTCCCCTTCATCAATTTCTTTGACGGCTTCCGTACGTCTCACGAGATCCAGAAGATCGAGACATGGGATTATTCCGACCTTAAAGAAATGTGCAACATGGATGCCGTCAAGGCGTTCCGTGAGCATGCTCTGAATCCGGAGCATCCGACCATGCGCGGTTCTCATGAGAACGGCGACGTTTTTTTCCAGCACCGTGAAGCCTGCAACAGCGTCTATGACGAACTTCCGGCCGTTGTCGAGAAGTATATGGCTAAGGTCAACGAGAAGCTTGGCACCGATTATGATCTGTTCAACTACTACGGCGCACCGGATGCCGAGCGCGTAATCATCTGCATGGGCTCTCTGTGCGATGTTGCCGAAGAAGTTGTCGATTATCTGACGGCTGCCGGCGAGAAGGTCGGACTTCTGAAAGTTCGTCTCTATCGTCCCTGGGTCTCCTCCGCGATCCTTAAGGTTCTCCCGAAGACCGCCAAGAAGATTGCCGTCCTTGACCGTACAAAGGAACCCGGCGCACTGGCCGATCCTCTGTATCTGGATGTTGCCGTTACGCTTCGCGAAGCCGGCATCAACGACGTGATCCTTTCTGCCGGCCGTTATGGCTTAGGTTCCAAGGATACCCCGCCGTCTTCCGTATTTGCCGTATTCACGGAACTCAAGAAGGATGCCCCGAAGACGCGTTTCACAATCGGAATCGTCGACGACGTAACCAACTTAAGCCTTCCCGAAGTAAAGCCGGCTCCGATCACATCGGCTCCCGGTACGGTAGAGTGCAAGTTCTGGGGTCTTGGCGGAGACGGTACCGTCGGCGCCAACAAGAACTCGACCAAGATTATCGGCGACCATACCGATAAGTACATTCAGGCGTATTTCCAGTATGACTCCAAGAAGACCGGAGGTATCACAATCTCCCATCTTCGTTTCGGTGACAAGCCGATCAGAAGCCCCTATTACATCAACCAGGCGGACTTTGTCGCATGCCACAACCCGTCCTATGTTTTAAAGGGCTTTAAGATGGTTCAGGACGTTAAGCCGGGCGGTATCTTCATGATCAACTGCCAGTGGTCGGACGAAGAGCTTGCTACGAAGCTGAACGCAGCTGCCAAGAAGTATATCGCCGACAACAAGGTACAGCTCTATACAATCAACGCCATCGACAAGGCAGAAGAGATCGGCATGGGCAAGCGCACCAACACGATCCTTCAGTCCGCTTTCTTCAAGCTTGCAAAGGTTATGCCGATCGACGAGGCAATCTCTTTCATGAAGAGTGCCGCGAAGAAGTCGTACGGCAAGAAGGGCGATGCGATCGTCGAGATGAACTACAAGGCAATCGATGCCGGTGTGGACGCTCTCCACAAGGTAGAGGTTCCGGCTTCCTGGTCCAATCCGGAAGCGGATGCTCCGGAAGCTGAGCTTTCCGGCCGTGCGGACACAGTGAAGATGGTCAAGGAACTGATGAACCCGATCGCGCTGATGGACGGCGACAGCCTTCCTGTTTCCGCTTTCAAGGACATCGCCGACGGTCAGTTCGAACTCGGTGCTTCTGCCTATGAGAAGCGCGGAACGGCCGTTATGGTTCCCGAGTGGGATGCCGCAAAGTGCATCCAGTGCAATACCTGCTCGTTTGTCTGCTCTCATGCGACCATCCGTCCGTTTATGCTGTCCGACGAAGAAGTAAAGGCCGCTCCCGCCAATCTGAAGTGCGCCGACATCAAGCCGAAGGCCGGCGCCTACAAGTTTGCCATGAGCGTTACGCCTCTCGACTGCATGGGCTGCGGAGAATGTATCACCGTATGTCCCGCCAAGGCGATCACGATGGTTCCTCAGGAATCTCAGCTTGATCAGCAGCCGGTATTCGATTATCTTGTCGCCAATGTCAGCAAGAAGCCCGGAATGCCTGCCGATACGACAGTCAAGGGTTCTCAGTTCAATCAGCCTCTCCTCGAATTCTCGGGAAGCTGCGCCGGTTGTGCCGAAACATCCTATGCACGTCTTCTTACACAGCTCTTCGGCGAGCATATGTATATTTCCAACGCCACCGGATGTTCTTCGATCTGGGGCGGTCCCGCTGCGACCTGCCCTTACACGACGAACAAGGACAGCAACATGGGACCCGCATGGGCGAACTCTCTTTTCGAGGACAATGCCGAGCACGGCTTTGGTATGTATCTCGGACAGAAGACCCTTCGTGACCAGGCAATCGCCAAGCTCGAAGAGGCTGCGGCTTCCGAGTCTGCGTCTGCTGAACTGAAGGCTGCCGTTGCTGCGTTTATCGAGACCAAAGAAAACACCAAAGAGAATACCGCTGCGGTTGATGCCGTTGTTGCGGAGCTCGAGAAGATCGCGGCCAAGGGCGACGAGCTGGCCAGAGAAGTTATCGAAAAGAAGCAGTATCTCGGCAAGAAGTCCGTATGGATCCTCGGCGGAGACGGATGGGCTTACGATATCGGCTTCGGCGGACTTGACCACGTTATCGCTTCCGGCGAGAACGTCAACATCATGGTCTTCGATACGGAGATGTACTCCAACACGGGCGGTCAGGCTTCCAAGGCCTCCAACATTGGCGAGGTTTGCCAGTTTGCCGCTTCCGGTAAAGAGATCGGCAAGAAGAGCCTTGCAGAAATCGCAATGAGCTACGGCTACGTCTATGTGGCGCAGATCGCTCTCGGTGCGAACCCCGCTCAGGCCGTTAAGGTTATTGCGGAAGCAGAAGCCTATCCGGGCCCGTCTCTGATTATCTGCTATGCTCCCTGCGAGCTTCACGGCGTCAAGGGCGGCATGAACCACTGTCAGGATGAGATGAAGTCGGCCGTTAAGTCCGGTTACTGGAATCTCTTCTCCTTCAATCCCGCTCTCAAGGCGGAAGGGAAGAATCCTTTCACGCTTACATCGAAGCCCGGCGACGGAACCTATCAGGCATTCCTGAACAACGAGACACGTTATACGAGTCTCACGCGGTCCTTCCCCGATCGTGCGGAGAAGCTCTTCAGCGAGTCCGAGAAGGCGGCTGTTGCCCGTTACGAGCACCTGCTGAGACTTGTCGAGCTTTACAAGTAAGAGACTCCTGATCAAAGACTGACAAAAGAACGGATACGGGCGGAACGCAATCAAGCGAACCGCCCGTATTTTTTTCTCAAAAACCGCTTGTTTACACGACTTTATATACGAACCGGACATCAATCCGTCTTAATCCCTATGCTATAATGAAATAGATTCTTTACAGTCGGTAAAGTGCTTTTACAGGGCACATAGAAAGGAATAAGGAGAAATGAAAATGGCACATGAATTGACCAAGATGACCATAGACGGCAATACGGCGGCAGCATATACCTCGTATGCATTTACCGAAGTCGCGGGGATCTTCCCCATAACACCGTCTTCGCCGATGGCGGATTACACCGACCAGTGGGCCCAGCAGGGTAAGAAGAACATTTTCGGGCAGACCGTTAACGTCGTCGAGATGCAGTCGGAAGGCGGTGCTTCGGGTGTCGTACACGGATCTCTTGCAACGGGTGCTCTCACAACGACCTATACGGCCTCACAGGGTCTGCTCCTGATGATCCCGAATATGTATAAGATTTCGGGAGAATTGCTCCCTTGCGTATTCCATGTTTCCGCAAGAGCTCTCGCAGCACATGCCTTAAGTATTTTCGGCGACCACGCCGACGTAATGGCATGCCGTCAAACCGGTTTTGCCATGCTCTGCTCCAACAGCGTTCAGGAAGTCGCCGATCTCGCGGCAGTCGCGCATCTCGCAACAATCCGCAGCCGCGTACCGTTTCTCCATTTCTTCGACGGTTTCCGCACGTCTCACGAGATCCAGAAGATAGATGTGATGGACTATGCAGATCTTGCGGATCTTGTCGATTACGAGGCTCTTAAGGAATTTAGAAGCCGCTCGCTCTCGCCGAATCATCCCACGCTTCGCGGCACGGCACAGAATCCGGACATTTATTTTCAGGGCCGTGAAGCTGCCAACCGGTTCTATCTTGCTCTTCCGGAAATTGTCGAATACTACATGGATAAGATCAATGAGATCCGCGGCACCGATTATAAGCTTTTCAACTATTACGGCGCGCCGGATGCCGAGCGCGTAATTATTGCCATGGGCTCGGTCGACGAGACGATTGAAGAGACCGTCGACTATCTTCTGTCCAAAGGCGAGAAGGTCGGTCTTCTCAAAATACGCCTGTACCGCCCCTTCGCCGTAGAGAAATTCCTCGCGGCACTGCCGGCTTCGGTAAAATCCATCGCCGTTCTTGACCGCACCAAGGAACCGGGAGCGCACGGCGAACCTCTTTTCCTTGACGTATGTGCAGCCTTTGCGGGCTTAGCCAATGCGCCCCGTATTATCGGCGGCCGCTACGGATTAGGCTCGAAGGACACGACCCCCGATCAGATTTTTGCCGTATACAAGGAACTTAAGAAAGCAGACCCGAAGAAGCAGTTCACCATCGGCATCAACGACGATGTGACGCACATGTCGCTGGATCTCGGAGAATCAATCGACGTCGCCTCTCCGGATACCTTTTCGGCGCGTTTCTGGGGGCTCGGAGCCGACGGAACGGTCGGTGCCAACAAGAACTCAATCAAAATCATCGGCGATCATACTCCGCTCTACGCGCAGGCCTATTTTTCCTACGACTCCAAGAAGTCCGGCGGCGTTACGATTTCGGACCTCCGTTTCGGGAAATCCCCGATCCGATCGACGTATCTGGTTAACAAAGCGGAATTTGTCGCATGTCACAACCCGTCCTATGTTTACAATTATGACATGCTCTCCGCGCTCAAGCCCGGCGGCGTTTTCCTTCTGAATACGCAATGGACGCCTGAGGAAGTCGAAGAACATCTTCCCGCGTCGATGAAACGTGTGATGGCGGCAAAGAAGATACGGTTCTATACAATCGATGCGGTGGCCAAGGCGATAGAGATCGGGCTCGGCGGCCGAATCAACACAATCTGCCAGTCGGCCTTCTTTAAGCTCTCAGGCATCATCCCGACCGAACAGGCCGTCGATTACATGAAGAAAGCGGCGTATAAATCCTACGGCAAGAAGGGCGATGACATCGTGAATATGAATTACGCTGCGATCGATGCCGGTGTGGATGCGGTTGTCTCAATACCGGTTCCGCCGGAGTGGGCCGACGCTGTCGACGCTCCGAAGGAGAAGAAGGAAGTCCCGGACTTCATCCGCGACGTCGTCGAGGTTATGAACGCCCAGGAAGGCGACAAGCTTCCCGTATCGGCGTTTACCGGCCGCGAAGACGGCACGTTCCCGCAGGGGACCGCACAATACGAGAAGCGCGGAATTGCCGTCGACATTCCGATCTGGGATTCGACAAAATGCATTCAGTGCAACCAGTGCTCGCTGGTCTGTCCGCACGCGGCGATACGTCCGTTCCTCCTCAATACTTCCGAAGCCTCCGCAGCACCGTTTGCCACGAAACCCGGCATGAAGGGTTATGAGAACTATCAGTACCGTATACAGGTTTCTGCTATGGACTGTACCGGATGCGCGACCTGCGCTACGGTATGCCCCGCTAAAGAGAAGGCCCTTAAAATGCAGCCTCTCAAGGACCACATGGATGAGGCTAAGAACTGGGAATACGCGATCGGGCTTTCCGGCAAACCGAATCCGGCCGACAAGAAGACAGTGAAGGGAAGCCAGTTTGAGAAGCCTCTGTTCGAATTCTCGGGCGCCTGTGCCGGATGCGGCGAAACCGCCTATGCAAAGCTTCTTACACAGCTTTTCGGCGACCGCATGCAGATTTCAAACGCGACGGGATGCTCTTCGATCTGGGGCGGTTCCGCTCCGTCCATGCCTTACACGACAAATCGTGACGGCTTCGGACCGGCCTGGGGCAATTCGCTTTTCGAGGACAATGCAGAGCATGGTCTTGGCATGTATCTCGGAGCAAAACAGCTGAGAAACCGCGTCGGCGATCTGCTTGTTAAGCTGATTGACCTTGCCGGTGACGGAGATGCGGCGGCTGCCGCTCAGGCTTGGATCGACGGCAAGGAATCCGGCGAGAAGACGAGGGAATTATCCGCGGCATTAAGCACTGCTCTTAAGGCGTATGACGGAAGCAATGAAGATGTCAAGACTTTGATCGCTTCGATTCTTCTCTACGAAGACTATTTCGTCAAGCGTTCGCAGTGGATTATCGGCGGTGACGGCTGGGCTTATGATATCGGTTACGGCGGACTCGACCACGTACTTGCTTCCGGTGAGGATGTGAATATTCTGGTTCTCGATACCGAAGTTTATTCGAATACCGGCGGTCAGGCCTCGAAGTCTACTCCGACGGGAGCCGTCGCGCAGTTTGCCGCCGGCGGTAAGGCATTGAAGAAGAAAGACTTGGGTCTGATGGCAATGTCCTACGGATACGTCTATGTCGCACAGGTTGCTATGGGCGCGAGCCAGATGCAGACGATCAAGGCATTTAATGAGGCCGAGGCGTATCACGGACCGTCGATTGTTATCTGCTATTCACCTTGCATCAACCACGGAATCAAGACGGGAATGGGTTCGACACAGGGGCACGAGAAGGATGCGGTGACTTGCGGGTACTGGCACCTCTACCGTTTCAATCCGGAATTGAAGGCCGAAGGGAAGAATCCTTTCGTGTTGGACTCCAAGGAGCCGTCGGGAGATTTCCTCGCGTTCCTCAAGAGCGAAGTCCGTTACAACACGCTTTATAAGAAGTATCCGGAAGAGGTCGTCGAAGGACTGTTCGCGAAAAATCACGCGGATGCGCTGGAGCGTTATGCGGCCTATAAACGTATGGCGGCGGATATCGGATAAATTCCGAATTTGAGTCCGACAGCAAAGATCTTTTCTTTTGTGTTAATGGGTCAAAGACGCCTCAAACGACCTCTGTTGGAGGTCATTTGAGGCGTCTTTTTCAGCCGATCGGATCGTTTCATTGCTTACATCGACTCCGACTGTTTATTTCCCTTTCACATTGATCACAGAATGCCGTCAAACTCTTCATTATTTTCAGAAACAAAGAACACAGGTTAACCCCTACTCACTCCGAAATTGCTATTATTGGGTATTATTTGGTTCACAAACACAACCACAATTTCCGGGTCAAATTGCGTGCCTGAACATCTTATCAATTCATTAACGGCTTCTTCCTGAGTGAATCCCTTTCGATAACTCCTGTCACATGTCATTGCATCATAAGAATCAGCAATCGCAATTATTCTTGCAACAAGGGGGATTTCTTTGCCCTTCAATCCGCTGGGATATCCGCGTCCGTCCCATCTTTCATGATGATGCAGAACAAATTGTGCTAATTCAGAAAATTCATTTACAGAGCTTAATATCCGCCAGCCTACCTCGGGGTGTTTCTTAATCTGTTCCCATTCCAGTTCATTTAGCTTGCCGGCTTTATTCAGTATTTTCTCATCTATACCCATTTTACCGATATCATGAACCAGCCCCGCAGTTCCGATCTTATTTACATCATCCTTTGTCATATTTAGTTCCAACGCAATCGCCTGGCAAATCGCACTCACTCTGTTTGAATGAAGCGACTCTCTGTTGCTTTTCTCAAATAAAGTATTCATGACAATCTCTACTGTATTGCTTCTCGAACTTGAACGCTCATACAATTTATGCCTGTACATATGATTTTCTGCATTTGCCATTACTTCGGTCATTTTCTTTGTGTTGCTTACTTTTGTATCGTATCCATAGGAAATAGACAGTTCAATTTTCTCGATCGTCTGTTCGGATGCCAGCTGTTTGATGCAGCCGGCTATTTGCGCGGTCTCTTCAGCACTTGTGTTTGGTAATATTACAGTAAATTCATCTCCGCCGATTCTGGAAATAATATCTCCGGTCCGGCACGCGTTTCTGATTGTCCCGGCTGCTTTGATAAGAAGCTTATCCCCAAAACTGTGTCCAAATGAATCGTTGATCAATTTCAATCCATTGACATCACACATGATTATGGAAATAGGAAGGTTAGACTCTGTGTCAATCCTTTTTATTTCTTCTTCATAGAATCTTCGATTATAGAGGTCTGTGAGGTGGTCATGATAACTTAAGTAAATCAGTTCGTTTTCTGTTTTCTTGCGCTCTGTTATGTCCATGAAAGTAATAAGACTTGCCCAGGGCTTACCTTCCTTATCTTGTACAGGAGTACCGAATATCTCCAGAAGTATTCTTGTTCCATTCGGGCGTTCAACGACCATATCGTCAATGTGCGCGCTGACACCTTTCATTCCCAATACAATAGGCAATTCAGCGGTAGGATAGTGGTTATTGGTATCTCCTTTATATGCCTTATATACTTTGGATAGATTATACTCGTTCGCATCAGGAAGAATTCCACTTCCCAATAGAGCTGTCCCCATTTCATTGACGATCAAGGGTTTTCCCTCTGCGGCATCGACCATAAAAACGCCTACCGGAAGAAGTTTCAATAATGACGTGAGAAGTTCGTTTTGCTTTCTCATATTCTCTTCAGCATGCCTTTTCTCTGTTTCATCAAGGAAAACAAGCATACCGGCCTTAATTCGATTGTTGGAATCTCTGATCGGCACTGCGTTTGCGAGCACGTATCGGTCCTCATGATTATCTCTTCTAATCACAAATTCTTCACTGCAGGTCTCACCATATAGAACAGCTCTGGTCAAAGGAACCTCATCCTCAGCATAGGGGGTGCCGTCAAGACGCAGTATTCTCCATGCAGAGGCATAATTGTGAATATCGATATTTTTTACAAGCTCTTCTTCGGATTTATCTCTGATCAGAAGGCCTGCCTTGTTAACATATCTGAGCTTGCCGTCAGGAGCGTCTGCAATAGCGATTCCTGCCTGGCTGTTCTCAAACGCCGCTTTAAGAATAGCCTGAGATTCGGAGAGTTCTTCTTCTGCTTTCTTCCGTTCGGTAATATCCGTTGAAGCGATCTGTACGCCGATAACCTCTCCCGTTAAATTCATAACTCTTGCATAAGTGCTGGAAAACCATTTGGGTTCAGCATTTAGGACAAAATAGTCTTCGTATTGCTGCGGCTGTTCACATAGAGCGGCTTTTTTTAATCGAGCATAGAATTTCGGGGCATACGTTGACTGGAAAACGTCACCAAATGATTTGCCAATATAGTCCTCTGCCTTTCCGCCAATATTCTCGATCATCTTTTTATTGTAGGATATTACAATACCGTCGGTCGTGTAATAACTGATTGCAACACCGGAGTATTCAAATAGACATTTATAGCGCTCTTCACTTTCAAATAGGGCTTTCTCAGCCTTCCTCTGATCGGTGATATCCTGAAGAATGCAGTGTGTCTGCTTAAATTCACCATCGTCACCATAACCGATCTTCCCCTCGAAAGATATGGTTAACCGCTGCCCGTCTTTACTCAGCATCTCAAATTCACTGTGAATATATCCCTGTGCTTTGAATATCGGGAAACGCTTGCGGAAGCTTTCTACATATTCCGGGCATAGAAAATCACCAAACCATTTACCGATTACATTCTCTTTGCTATAACCTAATGTATCAAGCCATTTCTGGTTAACGTCAATAAACCGGCCTTCGAAATCCAGCGATTGATAGCCAAGAGGCGCTTTATTGAAAAGAAGTTGAAATCTCTCCTCGCGCTGCCTTACTTCATTTTCGGTCTTCTTTCGTTCTGTGATGTCCTGTGCGGCTCCCCACAGTGAAACAATGCTGCCTTTCGAATCATTTACAGCTTCGCCGCGCACCCACATCCAGCCATTTGATCCGTCTGATGTGATCGTTTCCAGTTCTAATTCGTAAGGGATCCCCAAAGTTCTTGCGAGGTTAAGTGATTCTGAGAGTTTTTTCCAACTTTCCGGCGTGAACAGCTTCATGTGTTCAGAGAAGGCCGGAGGGGGACTGGACGGATCGAAACCATACATTTTATATAGCTCTTCAGACCATACGACTTGATTTGTCGCTAAATCCATCCTCCAGGTTCCCAGATGTGCAATTCGTTGTGATTCCAATAAGTCGCGATTATTCTGCTTCAACTGAATCTGACTCTCCCAAAGAGCCGCCTCGCTCTTTTTTATTGCTTCTGACAGCTCGATCTGATCTAATTTTTCAGCTGTCATCTCAATAATCATCTGGGTTATGTTTAGTAAAAAATCCATAGCAATGTCTACTTTTTCTTTTGAAACCACAGGCACTTTCCCGAGAGCCTCAAGATAGGCCAGCTCCTCGAATTCGAATTTTTTGGCTTGTTTTTTAAAAAAAGAAACATCTGGCTCATCAAAAAAGAATTGTCCGGAAAAAAGATTGGCAATATGCTCTCCTCTAATTACAATGGGGACTCCTGCGTCAACCAATCCATTCATACATTTATAGTAATGATATTTTTCATGATCGCCCATTATGTTCGCTAATTGCGTATCGCTGACTGTGCAATTATAAGCCGTTTCGGGATTTTTTCGATGAAAATCAGTGCAGATTTGTCTCCATCCGGATTTGGATAAGACATTTCCATCAAGGTCTACAATGGCAGTCACAAAACCGGTTGCTTTATTGAAGCCTTCAAGTAAAGTATTCGCTCTTTCAAAATCTACATAATCCAGAATCCTTGATTTCATCAATACACACCCCTTGCAGATTAAAGATATGTGTTGCTAAAATGGCATACCGCCCGACAACTAATTTCATTAATTATATTATATATAGGCATTTACAAAAACAAAAGTATTTTGTGCAGTAAATGATTGGCGTTTGCGGTGTTGGGGAAGGTTGTATCGTTGACTCTTCTGAAAAGGCTGTTTCAGCAACCCTTTCTTGGAGGAAAAGCGTAACAAATGATTCATAATGTATGGGGAATCGGGCTTCGGTAGAGGAACTTGGGCGTACCGCCCCTCCGAAGCGGCTTCGGTAGAGGAACTTGGGCGTACCGCCCCTCCGAAGCGGCTTCGGTAGAGG
>CAZTXQ010000006.1:0-5328 GCA_964617375.1 uncultured Mageeibacillus sp.
CTCAGTCTGGATTCAACTTGAATCATGCTAGATTTCCTCCTTTACGTGAAAACCATAACGGCTACGTATTATTTCGCCTTCTCAACAACTTCAATCAGTCTCCAACGCTTTTCGCGCGAAAGAGGTCTGGTTTCCATTACTTCTACTTTGTCGCCTATGCCGCAAACATTCTCTTCATCATGAGCCTTAAGCTTATAGGTTCTCTTGATGATCTTCTTGTAAAGCGGATGTTTTACGTGCTCTGTTACGGCAACAACGATAGTTTTGTCCATCTTGTCGCTGGTAACAATTCCTAAGCGAGTTTTTCTGAGGTTACGATCACTCATTCACTTATCCCCCTTACTTTCTGCTCTTGAGCTCTTGCTCGCGAAGAATCGTATTGACGCGGGCGATGTCCCTCTTGACAGCGCTGATGCGCTGAGGGTTTTCGAGCTGGTTTGTAGCGTGCTGGAAACGAAGCTTAAACAGCTCCTCTTTAAGGGCAACGAGTTCTTTAGCAAGCTCGTCTGCCGATTTGGCGCGGATTTCTTCAGCCTTCATTAACGTCACCCTCCTGTTCCTTTGCGATAAACTTCGTTTTGCACGGAAGCTTGTGGCCGGCAAGGCGCATGGCTTCCTTAGCGATTTCCTCCGATACGCCGGAGATCTCAAAGAGAACTCTGCCCGGCTTTACGACGGCTACCCAATACTCGGGAGATCCTTTACCGGAACCCATTCGGGTCTCGGCAGGCTTCGCCGTTACAGGCTTGTCCGGGAAAATCTTGATCCAGACCTGTCCGCCTCTTTTCACGTAACGGTTAATAGCGATACGTGCGGCTTCGATCTGATTGGCTGTGATCCAGCAGGGTTCTGTAGATGCGATACCGTAATCTCCGTAGGCAACAAAATTACCTCTCGTTGCCATACCCTTCATGCGTCCGCGATGCTGCTTTCTGTACTTAACTCTCTTCGGAAGAAGCATTAGTTTTCTCCCCCTTCCTCAACCTTTACGACGGCTTTCTTTGCAGTAAGAATTTCGCCCTTGAAGATCCAAACCTTACAGCCGATACGGCCATAGGTGGTATTCGCTTCGGCAAAACCGTAATCAATATCCGCACGCAGTGTCTGGAGCGGAATTGTTCCTTCGTGATAGTGCTCGACACGTGCGATTTCGGCACCGCCCAAACGGCCTGAAACCTGTGTCTTGATGCCCTTTGCTCCGGCTTTCATGGTGCGCATCATCGCCTGCTTCATGGCACGACGGAAAGAAATTCTCTTTTCGAGCTGTGCCGCGATGCTCTCTGCGACGAGTTGTGCCGATAAATCCGGAGTACGGATTTCGCGGATATCCACGAAGAAGTTTCTGTTGAAGAGCTTCTGAAGCTTCTTCTTGAGATCTTCGATGCCTGCGCCCTGACGTCCGATTATGATGCCGGGCTTTCCTGCGTTGATAACGACCAAAGTCTTATCATCGCTCTTGCGCTCGATCTCTATATTGGAAACGCCTGCACTGAAGCATTCCTTCTTGACAAACGTACGGATCTTCTTGTCTTCAACGAGGTAGTCGCTGAATGCCTTTTTGTCGGCGTACCAGCGTGTATCCCATCCTTTGATGACTCCAACCCGCAAACCATGGGGATTAACCTTCTGGCCCATTCTTGAAATCCTCCTTACACTCTTTCCTTGAGAACAACCGTTACATGGCTGGTTCTCTTGTTGATTCTTGCAGCGGATCCTCTGGCCTTCGGCATGAAGCGCTTCAGAACAGGTCCCTGATTCGCATACGCGTCGGCAACATACAAAGCATCGCGATTAAGGCTGTTATTGTTGACGGCGTTGGCTTCAGCCGACTTAAGTGCCTTAATGAGCACCGGAGATGCGGCCTTGGGCGTGTATGTCAGAATCGCGAGTGCCTCGTCAAGGTTCTTTCCTTTGATGAGGTCGATTACGACGCTCATTTTACGGGGTGTGACGCGAACATACTTGGCAATTGCCTTACCCTGATCCTTACCGATACCGAGAAATTTACGTTCCTTTTTCGTAAGGAGCTGGGCCTTTACATTCTTGGTTGCATGTGCAGCCTGTTCCGCGAGAATTTCTTCGCGGTGTTCAAGTGCATAGTCCTTGCTCATGACTTTCTTTTCCACTATTTGTTCCTCCCTTCAAGAGCTCTTGCGTTATCAGCGGCTGCCAGTTGACTTCTCGCCTGCATGGCCCCTGAACGTCCTCGTAGGAGCGAACTCGCCGAGCTTATGGCCGACCATTTCTTCTATGACATAAACCGGAACGTGCTTACGACCGTCATATACAGCAATCGTATGTCCGACCATTTCCGGATAAATCGTAGAGGCTCTGGACCATGTCTTGATAACCTTCTTCTCATTGACTGCGTTCATGGCAACAATTCTCTTAAGCAGTGTTTCCTGAACGAAGAATCCTTTTTTAATTGATCTACTCATGTTTTACGAGCCTCCTTTCACTTACATCTCTTGACAATATACTTGCTAGAAGCCTTCTTCTTGTTTCTGGTCTTCTTGCCGAGCGTCGGTACACCCCAGGGAGTAACCGGGCCGGGCTTGCCGATCGGAGACTTACCTTCACCACCACCGTGAGGGTGATCGCAGGGGTTCATGACAACACCGCGGACTGTCGGACGTACGCCCATGTGACGTTTGCGTCCGGCTTTACCGATGGAGAGGTTCTCATGTTCGCCGTTTCCTACGATTCCGATTGTTGCGCGGCACTTTACAGATACCATGCGAACTTCACCGGAAGGAAGACGAAGCTGTGCGAAATCTCCTTCTTTAGCCATCAGCTGAGCGCTTGCGCCGGCTGTACGGACCATCTGTGCGCCTTTACCGGGCTTAAGCTCGATCGCGTGCAGGAGGGTACCAACGGGGATATTCTCAATCGGAAGATTGTTTCCGGCTATGATATCGGCTGTAACTCCGCTTACGACTTTGGAACCGGCCGTGACTCCCTGCGGTGCAAGGATGTAGGACTTTGTTCCGTCAGCGTAGGCGAGCAGTGCGATATAGGACGTACGGTTGGGATCATACTCGAGCGCGGTTACGCTCGCGGGAATACCATCCTTGTTTCTCTTCCAGTCAATGATACGAATCTTACGACGATTACCGCCGCCGATGTGGCGAACCGTGATACGGCCGTAGGAATTGCGTCCACCTGACTTTTTGCCTGTTACGAGAAGACTCTTCTCCGGTTTCTTGTTGGTTAAAACAGAGAAATCGGCGACCGTCATCTGACGTATGGCAGGAGAAGTTGGATTAAAAGTTTTTACTGGCATCTTTCTTCACTCCTTCATCAATCAGGCCGCTATTACTGGCCGAACCCGAATTCTTCGATGGATGTCTTGTACTTGGCAGAGAGCTTGGCAGACTTGCCGCCCTTAACCAGGTATGTGCCATCCTTGGTTTCCGTAGCGATGGTCACGACGGCTTTCTTCCATGCGGAAGTCATGCCGGGGATACCGCGTGTTCTTTTCTTCTTGCCGTCGTAATTCATTGTGTTTACGTCGACAACCTTAACATCGAAAAGCTGCTCGATTGCAATACGGATTTCCGTCTTTGTCGCGCGGCCGTCGACCTTAAAGCAATACTTGCCGAGAGCGGATTCGATCGAACTCTTCTCGGTAACGATAGGCTTAAGGATAATATCCTGCGGTGCCTTTGTCATACATACACCTCCTGTACCTTTTCAACGGCTTCCTTGGTAATAACGAAGCGGTCGTACTTCAGGATGTCGAACACATTGATCGTGTTGACGAATGCCGTCTTAACCGTCGGAATGTTTCTGGCCGACTTCTCGACGTTGACATTCTTCTCGGCAAGGACTACAAGCGCGGGGCTCTCGACCTTAAGTGCCTTCAGTACATTGACCATCTTGCTCGTCTTGATTTCGTCGAAATTCAGCGCATCAACAACAATAATGTTCTGCGCGGCAAACTTCGAGGAAAGCGCGGACTTGAGTGCAAGTCTTCTTACTTTTTTGGGTATCGTGTAGCTGAAGTCTCTCGGCTTCGGCCCAAAGATGATTCCGCCGCCGACATACTGTGCCGAACGTGTGGAACCGTGACGTGCACGACCCGTACCCTTCTGGCGATACGGACGCTTGCCGCCTCCGCTGACTTCGCTTCTGGTCTTAGTGGACTGTGTGCCCTGACGACGATTCGCCAGCTGGTTTCTGATTACGGCCTGAATCGCAAACTCATTCGGCTCGATACCAAAGATATCGTCGGAAAGCTCGATCTGACCCGTAACGGCTCCATCCAGATTATATACATCTACTTTTGCCATTTTATTCGCTCCTCCTTCGCCGGATTAGTTTGCCTTGACGGACGTCTGAATAGAAATCAGGCCGCCCTTCGGGCCGGGGACTGCGCCTCTCAAAACAAGGATCCCTCTCTCACCGTCCACGAGGACGACATTCAAATTCTGTACTGTGCAGTTCACGGCACCCATGTGACCGGGCATCTTCTTGCCCTTGCGGACACGTGCGGGGGTCGTATTGGCGCCCATGGAACCTACGCGTCTGTGGTACATGGAACCGTGTCCTCCCGGACCGCCCTTCTGACCGTGACGCTTGATGTTGCCGGCATAACCTTTACCCTTTGACACACCGCTTACATCGACGTGATCGCCGACTTCGAACATGTCGGATACTTTGATTTCCTGACTCATGGAAAAATCCGAGTCGGGTGCGAACTCGCGGATATAGCGCTTCGCCGGTACGCCTGCTTTTGCAAACTGGCCTTTGTCGGGCTTATTCACAAGCTTCTCGCGAATGTCGCCTACGGCAACGCGAACAGCCTTGTACCCGTCTGTTTCTTCCGTCTTGTTCTGAATAACGACCATCGGGCCGCATTCGATAACGGTTGCCGGGATCGCAATACCGTTCTCATCGAACAGCTGTGTCATTCCGGCTTTCTTGCCAAGCATGAATTTAGTCATCTTTCTTTTACCTCCTCCGGTTATTGGTTCACGGCACTTACCGTGAACGTGACCCCGGTGTCACCGGCGGATCTTGACGCCCCGCCGAACACCGGAAAACAGCCCTGACTCTTAGACCTTGAGCTCAATGCTCACACCGGCCGGCATGTCGAGCTTCATCAATGCATCAACCGTTTTCTGGTTCGGTGCAAAAATGTCGATTAAACGCTTGTGCGTACGGATCTCAAACTGCTCTCTGGAATCCTTATCCTTATGGGGAGAACGCAGGATCGTGGTGATCTCCTTCTCAGTAGGAAGCGGGATCGGACCGGAGAAGCTTGCGCCTGTTCTCGTCACGGTCTCAACGATGCGTGCCGCGCTCTGATCAAGCAGTTCGTGATCA
>CAZTXQ010000006.1:5338-76144 GCA_964617375.1 uncultured Mageeibacillus sp.
AAGCCTTCAGTTTGATTCTTACCTTCTGTTTGGTTGCCATGTTTTCATCCTCCAAATATGCTGCTCTCTTCAACTGTGCCGGGCGTTTCTTCTGCTGCCATCAGAAAACCCAGGAGACCAGTTACCGCGGAAATATCCGTGGCATTTTGGACCTGGGCATGTGCTTAACAACAAAAACACACGCTGCCGAATCAATTAAAGTCGCCCGGATCTTAAGTCCGGACTGCTCTGCCAAAGTTACCCGCTGTGTCTGTGCAGCTCGCAAGACTGCGGCAATCTCTGGCCTCTTCGCTCTTGCGCTCGAAAAATCTTCGCGCACGAAAGAGTATATCCTAATTAATCGGCTTATGCAAGCGAAATCTTTGTACTTTTAAAACATTCCGGAAATCCGGTCCATTATCGGTAAAAGCGGCTGTTTGAGCCCGCTTTTCACGCGTTCGGGGCCGTTTCTTCGAGTAATTTCTGTAAATCCGCCTGTGAAAAAGAGTATTTCTTCTCACAGAAATGACACTCCAGTGTAATCCCCTCTTTGTCCGTGGCGAGATCAGCGAGCTGCTCCGCGCCTAAGGTAATCATGTTTCTCTCCATCCGGTCACGGCTGCAGTTGCATTCGTAGCGGACTTCCGAGGCGTTCAGGAATTGGATGTCGGGATCTCCGAGAAAGAGATCGAGAATCTTTTCCGGATTAAAGCCCTGCTCCAGAAGAAACGTGACATCCGGGAAACCGCCGTTCGCGCGCTCCTCGAGCTTTCCGATGACGTCTTCTCCGGCACCGGGCAGAAGCTGCACAAGAAACCCGCCCGCATGAAGAACGCGCTCTTCTCCGAGCAGTACGCCGAGCGACATCACGGAGGGGGTCTGTTCCGATACGGCAAGATAATAGGTGAAGTCTTCGGCGATCTCTCCGGAAACCAACTCTACAGAACCGATATACGGTTCCTTTAAGCCGAGATCGCGTATAACCGTAAAGATTCCGGTTCCGACGGCGGCGCCGACGTCCAGCTTGCCCGGATAGTGAAATGTATTTTCAACGGTCGGCACATTGCAGTAACCGCGCACGCTGCCGGACGAATTACAGACCGCCGTCAGCCCGTGGATCGGGCCCTTGCAATGGATGTTCGTCGTCTGGGTATCTTCTTTGCTTTTAAGGTTCTCGGCAAGCATCAGGGATCCGGTCAGAAACCGGCCCAAAGCGGCCGTCGCCACCGGCGACATGCCGTGGATCTCAAGAGCCCTGTTGCACAAGGCCGTGCTCCGGATTGCCAGAGCCCTGACCTGTCCGCCGTAGGCTGTGGCGCGGACGATATAGTCGGTGTCCGGATTTTCCGGCGCGCCGGGTGCGCGATAAAAGGATTGTGTATTTTCAGTCACGGTTCAATCTCCTTGGGTAAAATGGCTTCGCTCAGTATACATCGTCGTCCGGGCGCTTTGCAACGTAGAAGATCCGCTCTTCTTCCAGTCCGGGGGCACTTAGTGTCAGCTCGCCGCATTGTTTGAGAAGCACAAGTCCGGCACCTTCAAGAATTTCTCGGACTTCGTTCCCGGTATATACGCGCTCGCGGATTCTCCCGTCATGCCGGCGGTAGAGGCCGCCGCTCTCTTCGCGAAAAAGGGTAATGTCCGATGTGCTGATTTTCGAGCGTTTGGAAAAACGGTTTTCCCACAGAAGGGCGTAATCCTCTTCGACCGTATAGAAAAAGCGGTCGCCCAAAGTCTCCTCAAGGTGATACGGTGTCGCGGCATCGAAAATGAAAAGTCCGCCGGGCGATAGAAAATTCTTGAACCGGGACAGCATTTTCACGAAATCCGCTTTCCGTGTCAGGTGATTGACCGTGTCCAGAAGGCATATGAATACATCGACCGTACCGAAAAGCTCGATATCGCGGATGTCCTGGTTCAGGAAAAGGATCTCGCAGCCGGAATTGGCTGCCTTCTGGCGTGCCTTTTCGAGCATCGGAACGGATTCGTCGATTCCGATCAAGTCATAGCCCATGCGGGCGAGTTCGACCGATACCGCCGCCGTTCCGCAGCCTAAGTCACAGACAAGGTACTTGCCGTCACGGCCTTCGCCTCCGGACCTGACACTCTCGCGTATCAGGGAATCGAGGAAGGAAGCCCAGAGTACCGGATCGATCTCTCTTTGGAAATGATCGTAGATTCCGGCAATTCCGTCGTATGGTGTTTCGGACATTTCTCTAGCCTCCGTCAGGTTATATAAGGAACAGGGTCGACACGGGCCCCGTTCACCCGGACTTCAAAATGCAGATGCGCGCCGGTCGAGGTTCCGGTACTTCCGCAGGCGGCGATCACCTGTCCCGCGGTTACCGTATCTCCGATCGATACGTTAAGATCCCTGCAATGTCCGTAGAGCGTCGACACTCCGCCGCCGTGATCAATTACGATATAGTTCCCGTAATTGGTTCCGCCGGTATTCTGACCCGCAACCGGTGCCGATGCGATAATGACCGTTCCGCCTGCCGCAGCGACGATCGGATTCCCGTATTCGCCGCCCAGATCCACGCCGGTGTGCATTTTCTTTACTTTATAGATCGGGTGCATACGCATCCCGAATCCCGAATATACCGTGTAATCGCCCGGATACGGCCAGGTCATGGATCCGGCGGGAGGTGCATCGGTCGAAGCGGCGGCTTTTGATTTCTCGGCCAGTTCCTTCTGGAGACGGGCGATTTCGGCATCAAGATCGTTCGCCCGGGCCTCAAGTTCGTCTTCTTTCTGCTGCCACTCGGAAAGCTCTGCCTGCTTCTCTTCCAAAGCGTCTTTTGTCTTTCCGATTCTCGCTTCGAGTTCGTCGAGTTCAGCCTGCTTCTGATCCGCAACCGTCTGCATATCAAGCGCTTCCTGCTGGGCATAAGCGCTCTTCAGCTCCGCGTCGTTCATGGCGGCGGTCATTTCCTCGATCGCTTCCTTGTCGGCGTCGCCGATCAGTGAGATCAGTTCAAGATTTGTAAAGAAGCCGGCAAGGCTGTCGGATTCGAGAAGGATCTCAAGCGTCGATTTATTCTGGTACTCGAACATAACGCTCATGCGCTCGGAGTATTCCTTTTTCTTCTGTTCCAGGTTGTTCTGGGATTCCAGATATAGGTTCAGCGCATCCTGCTTGGCGACCAGAGCCGCTTCAAGTTCGCCGGCAATCTTCTCGTACTGTGCCTTCTGCTCGTCGCTCAGCTGATTCAGGTAGGAAAGGTCGTTTGAGAGGTCGTCCGTCTGCGCCTTTAAGTCCGAAACCTTGTCCTGGGCCTCATTGATCTGCTCTTCGGCTTCCTTCTTCTTGTCTTTTACATCGTCGATATTGTCGGCAGTTTTATCCATCGTAACCGCGGCACGGACGGGATAAGGCGTATAGGAACACAGCAGCGTCACGGTAAGAAGCACGACCAGAAGTACGGCCATCCGCCGGATCCAGACAGGCCGGGGAGTAGATATATGACTTTCTAGAGGTTCCTGATACTTTCTCATAATCCCGCTCCTTATACCTGAATATACTTTCGGACCGAAACGCCGCTTCCCACAGCGCCGATCACGATACCGGTCAGAGATGAGACAACAATAATCGCACTGGAGAGCGACGCCGGAGGAAGAATCGCGTAGAAGCTGCCCGCATCGATCTTCGACATCATCATTTCGTAGACTTTACTGTAGGCAATGTACGTGACACCCCAGGCACAGAAAGCGCTCAGGAGCCCGACGACGGCACCTTCAATAATGAAAGGCAGCCGGATATAGGCATTGGTCGCCCCGATGTATTTCATGATCGCAATCTCGTTCGCCCTCGAATAGACGGAGATACGCACCATATTGGAAATAATGAACAGCGATATCAGGAAAAGAATCAGGAACGTCACTCCGGTTCCGATATTGACCCAGCGTGAAGCGTCGGTAAGGAATACCATGACCTGGCGTTCCTGCATGACTTTATTGACACCGGGCATAGCCTCCAGATTGAAAACGACTTCGTCGGCGTAACCCGGATCCGTAAGCTGAATACGGAAGGTGTACGGCAGGTATTGATTGTAGTCAAAATCGTCGAGTATCGAAGAACTTTTGCCGAGATTGGCTTTGAATTCCTGATAATTCTGCTCCGGTGTTTCCATCTCGTAAGAAAGCACATGTTCCGTGTCGCCCGTAAGGTATGCCGTGATTGCGTCGCGTTCCGCGGCCGAACCGGACAGCTTCATATAGACCTCAACGGGAGGCTGCTGCCCGATGTTCTTCATGATATATCTTGCATCCGCGGAGAAAATCACAAAGGTCGAGATCAGAAGCAGCATAAGGAAAATCGTCGTGATCGACGCGATCGTAACAAGAGGATGCCGGAAAATCCCTTTAAGTCCTTCCAGTACAGAATTTGTAAATGCCCGTAAACTCATAATCCATTCTCCTCCGGCGGCGTCGCTTGGGGAGCAGGTACAGGGTCGCCGAAAACCGGAATTTCATCGGGATCCGGATCATCCGGATCTTCCTCTTCGCGAACGAATTCCGAATCATCCGGATCTTCCTCTTCGCGAACGAATTCCGCTTCCGCCGGAAATTCCGGGGCCGCGCAGTATTCCGCGAATTCGTCTCCCTCAGGATCACCGCAGGTATAGCCGGCGTCCTGCTCGTCGCGGACGATGGAACCGTTCGAGATCTCTATGACTCTCTTCTTCATGCGGTCGACTAGATTGCTGTCATGCGTACAAATCACGACGGTGGTTCCGTTCCGGTTGATCTCTTCAAGCAAAGCCATAATCGCTTCGCTGGTCGTCGGATCGAGGTTTCCGGTCGGTTCGTCGGCGAGAATCAGCTCCGGATCGTTGACCATCGCACGTGCAATCGCAACGCGCTGCTGCTCTCCGCCGGATAATTCCTGCGGGAGTGCGGAAGCCTTGTGGCGAAGTCCTACGATGTTCAGAACGATTTCGACCGTCTGAATCAGTTTTTTTCTGGGCATGCCGACAATCTCGCCCGCAAAAGCAACGTTCTCGAAAACGTTTTTTGTTTCGATCAGCCGGAAATCCTGGAAAATCATACCGACGTGCCTTCTCAGCACGGGGACGAGCGAACGCGGCATCTTGGAAACCGGAAAATGATCAATATAGACCACACCGGAAGAAGGCTTCTCCTCACGCGTCAGAAGCTTAATCAGCGTCGACTTGCCGGAACCGCTTTTCCCGATGACAAAAACAAACTCCCCGCGCTCAATTCTGAAGCTTACGTCCTTTAGAGCGTCTGTGCCGGTCTTATATGTCTTATAGACACGAACGAAACGAATCAAATGTTATCCCCCGCGTCTGGCTCTCACCATTTACCGGCAGAAAGACGACCGTTCTTATCCTGCTTCTCAAGATATGTCCGAACCATCGCCGCCAGTTTGAAAAGAACTGCGTCGTCAAAGCTTCGGAGGTCGAGTCCGGTAATCTTCTGGACTTTGTCCAGACGGTAAACAAGCGTATTTCTGTGAACGAAGAGACGTCTGGACGTCTCGCTGCCGTTCAGGTTATTCTCGAAAAACTTGGAAATGGTAAGAAGGGTCTCCGTATCGAGCGACTCGTAAGCGCCCTTCGGAAAGACTTCATCCAGGAACATGTTGCAGAGCGTCGGCGGGAGCTGGTAAATCAGGCGGCCGAGGCCGAGCTTGTCATAACGCATGACGTACTGGTCGTTCTCGAAAATGCTTCCGACCCGAAGCGCCATCGTCGCCTCACGATAGGATTTGGCCGTATCCTTCATCGTATCGGCCGGCATGCCGATACCGATATAAATGCGGGACATCGATTCCGTATTCAATGTGTCGAGAATGATCTTGCTGGTCTCTTCGACAGAAGCGTCAAAATCTTCGCCGAGATCCGAAAGAAGCACAATCGTCTCTTCATCCATCGCAAGCACGTAATGCGTCTTGCTGTCCGGGAAAAGGTTATGCAGCGTCTCGACGCAGGAAGGTCCGTCACTCTGGAGAACACGAATCAGGAATACGATCCGGCGCGTCGCGTAGGAAATCTTGAACTCGCGCGACTTAAGCGGAATATCGCCGGGCAGCTCGTTTTCGAGAAGAATGTTCTTTATAAAGGTCTCGCGCTCCGCGTCCGTATTCCGTTCGCGAAGGGCGGCTCTGATCCAGTGCGAGATCAGATCGAGATAGGTTCTGGATGTCGAATCGGTTCCGCTGATGAACCCAATATACTGCGTCTTGTCTCCAACCTGAATCTTAATGTACGTCTTGCCGGCCGTACTGGCAATCAGCTCGTCGGACAGAAGAACCGCACGTGCAGATGAATCTTCGATTCCCTCCCACGATGCATCGGTGCAGGCGATTACCAAACCGGTGGTATCCATGATTCCTACCGTGCGATCCAAAACCTGTGAGACTTCCCGTATACATTTCTTAATTTCTTCCATCTTTTATCACCCACGCCTATTTCACGCATTTATGCGAAAAGGATTTGCCTATAAGAAAGGCCTCCCATTACATATTCATTTTATCTTATACGTTTCACAAAAATGTTGCAAGGATATAACGTAAGAAATACAGATTTGCACGCCTTTACGGCACTAGGCATTCTCCCCGCGGCATTTCCAAAAATCCGGACAAAAAAACGGCCTCCGTTGCGGGAGGCCGTCCTTAATGCTTTTGCAGTGGTCCGATCAGGAAATGATGCTCTGCTCGGTCTCTTTGTCGAAGAGGTGAACGCGGTTGGCGTCAATTGCAAGGGAAACGATCTCGCCGACCTTGGACTGCGACGTTGTGGGGTCAACTCTTGCCGTAAGAGGAAGAGCGCCGTTAACCGTAACGTACAGGTAGGTCTCTGCGCCGAGGAGCTCGACAACGTCAACGTCTGCGGAGAAAGCGGCTTCGGGATGCTGGCTGACATATGTGCCCTCGTCGGTGATGGCCTCAGGACGTACGCCGAAGATAACTTCCTTGCCGTCGTGAGCGATGAGCTCCGGAATCGAATAACGCTCGGGAAGTCTGATCGTCGTGTTCTCGAAAGAAATATAAACTACGTTGTTCTCAACATTGACTACGGCATTGATGAAGTTCATAGGAGGCATTCCGATGAATCCTGCTACGAATGTGTTGACCGGGTGCTCATAGAGTTCCGTCGGAGAGTCAACCTGCTGGATGAAACCATCCTTCATAACAACGATACGGGTACCCATCGTCATGGCCTCTGTCTGGTCATGCGTAACGTAGACGATCGTGGTCTGAAGTCTCTGATGGAGCTTTGTGATCTCAACACGCATCTGAACACGGAGTTTGGCGTCGAGGTTGGAAAGAGGCTCGTCCATAAGGAAGACCTTCGGGTCACGGACGATAGCACGGCCAAGGGCAACACGCTGTCTCTGTCCGCCGGAAAGAGCCTTCGGCTTACGCTCGAGAAGATGCTCGATCTCGAGGATCTTTGCGGTCTCGTTTACTCGGCGCTTGATGTCTTCCTTCGGGATCTTTCTGAGCTTAAGGCCGAATGCCATATTGTCAAAAACGGTCATGTGAGGATACAGAGCATAGTTCTGGAAAACCATTGCGATGTCTCTGTCTTTAGGAAGTACGTCATTGATCAGACGATCGCCGATGTATACTTCGCCTTCGGAAATGTCTTCAAGGCCTGCGATCATTCTGAGTGTCGTTGACTTTCCGCAACCGGAAGGTCCAACCAGAATAATGAATTCCTTATCCGCAATTTCAAGGTTAAAATCGCTGACAGCTACTACACCGCCCTCGTACTTCTTATAGACATGCTGTAATGAAAGACTTGCCATTTCTGTTACCTCCAACTTTAGAGCCGCATTTGATAACGCGGTTTCGCTTTTTCGCTTGTAATTACTATAACATCGACCCATTGATTAAACCATATGCAAAAATAGCCAAAACTTTTCCGCTGTTTTTGGACAGACCATCATCGGTGTGTTGCATTTAGCCGAAGAAACATTCCCGCTCCTTGTATAAAATGACTAAAAATGAGAAATGCAATCATTCCCCGAAAAATATTTCTTGTCATTTGGTTTTTTATGCAGTATTCTGTATAAATATTAAATCAGGTGTGGGGTAAATGAATATCCCCCAACGCTTGGATCATTGTATAATTCTTATATAGAATAAGCAACGGGGTGGAAGCTATGAATAACACAAGGATCAGTATTATCGGCGCAACAGGTTACGTGGGTGTAGAGCTCGTCCGCATACTCAGTCTTCATCCTTATGTGAAGATATCGCGGCTCGTTTCCCAGAGTTTTGCCGGAAAACTGTTTTCTGACGTTTACCCGTCTTTTCGCGGAATCTGCGATATCCGGCTGACGGACGCCTCTCCGGAGGAAGTCGCCACGGATTCCGATCTTGTCATAACCGCCCTCCCTCACGGAGTCTCTTCGAAAACGGTTCCCATCCTCCTTAAGTCCGGTGTTAAGGTTATCGATCACAGCGGTGATTTCCGGTACAGAACTTTGAAGCCCTATGAAGAATCGTACGGACTTACACACCCTTGCCCCGAGCTTCTTTCCGAAGCGGTGTACGGTCTCCCGGAACTCTACCGGGAAAAGCTTGCCGGAGCAAAGCTCACGGCCAACCCCGGATGCTATCCCACGTGCTCGATTCTGGGTCTGGCCCCTCTTCTCTCGGCGAAGCTCATCGATAACAAGAGTATTATCGTAGACGCCGTGTCCGGATATTCCGGCGCCGGAAGGAAATCGGATCTGGCCTATTCCTTCTGCGAAACGGCCGAGAGTTTTAAGGCATACAGTGTAACCATGCACCGGCATACCACCGAGATCGAACAGGAACTCTCCTTTCTGGCCGACGAGGATATCATGATTACGTTTACGCCGCATCTCGCGCCGATGAAGCGCGGCATGTTTGCTACGATCTATGCCTCGCTTCTCGATTCCAAAGAGAAGTCAGCGTCCGAACTCCGCGAACTTTATATGGAGTATTATAAGGACGATCCGTTTGTCCGTGTCCTTCCCGAAAAGGGTCTCCCCGAAACCGGAAATGTCACCTGCTCCAACTACATCGACCTGTCCGTTTTCAAGGATGAGAGAACCGGCCGCGTGAAGATTCTCGCCGCACAGGACAATCTGGGAAAAGGCGCTGCGGCGCAGGCCGTACAGGCGATGAACGTAATGCAGGGCTATCCGGAAGAAACCGGTATCGGACGGATGTGCGGCTGTATCTGACCTCTTTGCCGGGCATAAAGCAAGATTGATATACATTTTTCGGAGGAAGCCATAATGAAGAATAAACTGATCCCGTCTGAAGGACACAACAAACACGATATGAGTGAATTTATAAGCAAAGCCGAAATCCTGATCGAGGCTTTGCCGTACATACAGAGTCTCTCCGGAAAGACCGTCGTCATCAAATACGGCGGGAACGCGATGATCAACGAAGAACTCAAGTCCTCCGTTATGGACGACATAACGCTTCTGAAATTCGTCGGCATCAATCCGGTGATTGTTCACGGCGGCGGCCCCGACATCAACCAGATGCTGTCCCGCATGGATATCCCGTCCGAATTCCACAAGGGACTGCGCGTCACAGATGCACAGACCATGAGTATCGCCCAGATGGTCTTAGTCGGCAAAACCAATAAAGAGATTGTCGCGACTCTCGGCCAGAAAGGTGCAAAGGCCATCGGAATCTGCGGTATCGACGGCCACCTGATCGAATGTGAAAAGCTCACGGAAGGCGCCGACGGCGAACCTCTCGATGTCGGATATGTCGGGAAAATCACAAAGATCAACACCAAAGTTCTCGCAATGCTCGCGAATGACGAATACATCCCCGTCGTTGCCCCGATCGGTGTAGGCCCCGACGGTCAAAGCTACAATATCAATGCGGATACCGTCGCAGCCGAAATCGCCGCAGCCCTTAAGGCCGAGAAGCTGATGACCCTTACCGATGTCGAAGGCGTCAAAGGAATCATGCCGGACGGAACCGAGAAAGTCTTCCCGGTTCTGACAGAAGCGGAAATCACAGAGCTCATCGGGAGCGGGGTTATTTCCGGCGGCATGATCCCGAAGGTGACCGGCTGTCTGGAGACCATACACCGCGGCGTCGGACGCGCCCACATCATCGACGGCCGTATCCCGCACAGCCTCCTTTTGGAGATCTTCACTGGCAAAGGAATAGGAACGATGATCACAAAGGATCGACGACCGTACTTCGAAGGCGAGAAGATTTGATCTCTAACAACGTATCCTTTGCGGCAAAGGATAGGAACGATGATCACAAAGGATCGACGACCGTACTTCGAAGGCGAGAAGATTTGATCTCTAACAACGTATTCTTTGCGGCAAAGGAATAAGGAGAATAAAATGGATAAGCAGCTTGAATGGACCATGCATTTGGATAAATCGTATTACATGAATGTTTTCGGGGACAGAATTCCGGTGGCGTTTACTCACGGCAAGGGTATGTACCTATACTCGACAGAGGACAAGCGCTATATGGATTTGCTCGGCGGTATCGCCGTCAACAGTTTGGGACACGCCAATCCGCGCCTCGTAAAAGCGATCTCGGCTCAGGCCGGGAAACTCATCCACTGTTCCTCGCTCTACTACATACCGAATCAGAGCGAGCTGGCAAGACTTCTGGTCGAAAAGACATTTGCCGACCGCGTTTTCTTCTGCAACAGCGGAGCGGAGGCGAACGAGGCCGCGATCAAGCTGGCACGCGCTTATTTTTACAAGAAGAGTGCGCCCCGGAAGAAGATCATCACAGCCGTCTCTTCTTTTCACGGAAGAACGCTTGCGACGGTCACGGCTACCGGGCAGGAGAAGTACAACAAGTATTTCGGGCCGCTTCCGGAAGGCTTTTCCTACATTCCCTACAACGATATTGAAGCGCTCAAAGCGGCGGTGGATTCCGACACCTGCGCGGTGATGCTTGAGCTGATTCAGGGAGAAAGCGGCGTTATCCCGGCGGACCTCGCGTATATCAAGGCAGCCCGCGATATATGCACCGCAGCCGGCGCTCTTCTCATGATCGACGAGGTTCAGACCGGTGTCGGACGTACCGGGACTCTTTTCGCGTATGAGCAGTACGGAATTACTCCGGATATTCTTACGATGGCCAAGGGTCTGGCCGGCGGCGTACCGATTGGTGCGATGATCGCAACGGAAGACGCGGCCTCGGCCTTCGAGCCCGGAAACCACGGCACGACTTTTGGCGGGAATCCGCTGGCCACCGCGGCCGCTCTTGCCGTCCTCCAGGAAATCGACCGCAAGGATCTCCTGAAAAATGCGGTTTCGGTAGGTACCTTTATCACAAAGAAGCTCGAACACGCGAAAAGGAAGTGCCCGCAGATCGCGGTTGTGAGAGGCAGGGGGCTTCTGATCGGGATCGAGTTCTCCGAACCGATCGCAGTAGCGGTTAAGGAGAAGCTTTTCGAAAAGGGGTATTTGGTCGGCTCGATCGGCGACCGCGTCATAAGACTTGCGCCTCCCCTTATCATCTCCAGACGCGACGCGATGTCGTTTGTATCGGCTCTTACCGAAATTTTAACGAAGAAGAACGGCTAAAGCCGTAGGAAAGACAAAATCGCAGGATAGAATAAACGGCTGAAGCCGTAGGAAAGATAAAGTCGCAGGATAGAATAAACGGCTAGCGCCGTAGGAAAGGCGGTCCCACTATGAAACACTACATTGATTTTCACGAGGATATCTCGATTTCCGAACTGGACGAACTCCTTTTTCTTGCAGAGGATATGAAGAAGAAGACGAAGGCCGGCGTTCCCCATCCGTACCTGAAGGGCAAGTCGCTCGGAATGATTTTCAGCAAATCGTCGACCAGAACGCGTGTTTCCTTTGAGGTCGGCATGTACCAGCTGGGCGGACAGTCTCTTTTCCTGTCGTCCAACGATATTCAGCTCGGACGCGGCGAGACCGTTTATGATACGGCGCAGGTTCTTTCGAGAATGCTCGACGGCATCATGATCCGGACTTTTTCGCATAAAGACGTCGTAGACTTGGCCACATACGGAACGATTCCGGTTATCAACGGCTTAACCGACGACCAGCATCCGACGCAGGCCCTGGCCGATCTTCTTACAATCAAGGAGCACAAGGGCAGCCTTAAGGGTCTTAAGCTCTGCTATGTCGGCGACGGAAACAATGTCGCGAACTCTCTCCTGCAGGCCTGTGCCAAGGCCGGTATGGATATTTCCGTCGCATCGCCCGACGGATACACCTGTCCTGACTTTTACGTGAATCAGGCCAGAAAGGATGCGGCTGTAACCGGTTCGAAGGTTCTGATGACCAGTGATCCCTATCTGGCCGTGAAGGACGCCGATGTCGTGTACACCGACACGTGGACGAGCATGGGCCAGGAGAGCGAGAAGGCGGAACGCGTGAAGCTCTTCAAAGATTATCAAGTTAATAAGGAGTTGATGGCCGCCGCGGCAAAAGATGCGATGTTCCTTCACTGCCTTCCCGCCTATCGCGGCTATGAGGTTACTGCGGATATCATCGACTCTCCCTGCTCCGCCGTTTTTGACGAGGCAGAGAACAGACTTCACGCACACAAGGCAATCCTCCTGCACTGCATGGGATAAGGTTTGGCAAGAATATGAAAGAGATTACCGCGCCGCGGTCCGACGAATCCTATACTGTACCGCGCGAGACAATTCCCGTGATCATCCGCGATGCGGTCCCGGAGGATGCCCCGGAGCTTCACCGGGTGGTTTCCGAAGCGATGGAGCTCTACCGGGTTGCTTCCGGCATCCCGTGCGGCATGCTTGACGCGGGATCGGAAACCATCGGGGATGTCCGGGACGCCATATCGTCCGTACCGGTTTTTGTCGCCGTCCTTCCCGATGGTTCGATCGCAGGCTCCGTGCGTCTTATCGAAAAGAAAGTCCGTGAGCTGTTCGATCCCGGACTATGTGCAAAGTTTTCCCTGGAACCGGATTCGCATATCGGGTACTTTTCCCGTTTTGCGGTGCACGAAGACCTTCAGGGACTCGGCATCGGCAGTCTTCTCTACAGGGCCGCCGAGGAGAGAGCCAAAGATCTTCATTACTCGCACCTGCTGCTCAACACGTCGCTTGCCAACCGGACGATGGTCTCCTTCTACAAGAGGAGAGGCTTCGCTCTGATGGATACGGATCTGTCCAAAGGATATCCGCGCGGTCTTTTCTGCAAGCGCATCGCATAGCCGCTTAATGGAACGGAAACGCCTGCTCGTGAAGTGTACCTCCCAGATGCCAGACTTCTCGTCTAACATTCTGGGTGCACTTCACTGTAAGCAGGCGTTCTTTTCATATTTGCAGGACTTTACCGCCTACTTTTTCGTTATCATTATGAAAAATAGACTTGTTGTCGTATTTACTGAAAGACAGCGCCAGATCAACTTGTCATGTAAGCCTCAGGGTCATATTTTGTTAGTGGCTCTTTCGTTTATTTTATTTTTATTTAGTTTTATTGAGGTTAACATGAGCACTATACGGCAATGCAGGAAGAAGCAGGGTCTTACACAGAAGGCTTTCGCCGAACTTTTCCATGTGGATCAGACCTCCGTTTCGAAATGGGAGCTTGGCAAGAGCTACCCCGACGTTGCCGTCGCGCTTCGCTTATCCAGCTATTTCGGAATCTCTCTGGACCGGATCTTCGGCAATCCCTTGTCCTTCGGCGTTATTCGCCTTCCCGTCCAGACGGATACCGGCACGGAGAAGCTCACGGACAGCAAAGAGCGCGTACAGGATTTTATCGAAGTGTCGTATAACGAACTCTCAAAATGTTTTACCGAGGAAGAACTTCTGCGCGACCGGTCCGTTCTTATGAACATCGCCGATCATTTTTTCGCGATGCGCGTCAACGGGGATTCCATGAAGCCGCGCTTCCTGGACGGTGATATTGTGATCGTTAAGAAGCAGAGTTACGTCGAAAGCGGCAGGATCGCCGCCGTTTGTTCGGATAACAAAAACACGGGGATCTATAAGGTCAAGTGGCAGAAGAAAGGCGTGGACCTGATCTCTCAGAATCCGGCCTACGATACCGAGTTCGTGACAAAAAGCGATTATGACGCAGGGAATCTCGTCATCCTGGGCCCGGTTGTACGACTTCACGGAAACGTATCCTGATAAGAATCTTACCGGATCGGCTGACGCGGCATAAGATGTAAAGCCTCCCCGCCCGATCGGCTGACACACAAAAGTAAAAAGCTCCCCGCCGGATTGACCTTCCTATTTGGAGGTCCTTAAGCGACGGGGAGCTTATTCGTTTTTAATCGGATCAATGATGCTTACGAATCGGATTACTTCGCGGCGATCGCCTCTTTGGCGGCCTTTGCGACATCCTCCGGCATAAGACCGTAGAGTGCAATCAGGTCGTTCGGCTTTCCGGACTGTCCGAACATATCCTTGATTCCGACGCGCTTCTGGATGCAGGGTGCGTTCTCTGTCAGAACTTCCGCTACCGCTCCGCCCAATCCGCCGAGAATCGTGTGCTCTTCCGCGGTTACGATCGCACCGGTCTCTTTGGAAGCCTTGATAATCGCTTCCGCATCGATCGGCTTGATGGTATGCATGTCGAGTACGCGTGCCGAAATACCTTCGAGAGCGAGCATCTCAGCTGCCTTAAGGCTCTGCTGAACCATAAGACCCGAAGCGATGATGGTGACATCCGTGCCTTCGCGAAGGGTATTCGCCTTCCCGAGCGTAAAGTTGATATCGTCGCCGTAAGCGCCGTAAATGTCATCTACGGCCAGTCTTCCGAGACGGACATAGAAGGGGCCGTGCGTATCGATCGCGGCACGGATCGCGGCGCGTGTGGAGTTTCCGTCACACGGCTGGATGACATGCATGTTCGGGATCGCGCGCATGATGGAGAGATCTTCGACACACTGGTGGGATGCGCCGTCTTCACCGACGGAGATACCCGCGTGTGTTGCGCAGACCTTCAGGTTGAGGTTCGGATAACAGGCCGAATTACGGACCTGCTCAAGCGCTCTTTCCGCCGCGAAAATGGCGAAAGTGGACGCAAAAGGAATTTTGCCGCAGGTAGACATACCGGCGGCCGTTGTCATCATATTGCCTTCGGCGATTCCCATGTTGAAGTGTCTCTCGGGAAATGCCTTCTTGAACGTAATGGTATACGTGGATTTGGACAGGTCGGCGTCAAATACGACGATCCTCTCATCCGATCCGAATTCCGCGAGTGCGCGGCCGTATGCCTCTCTGGTTGCCATTTTTCCCATACTTACACCTCCAGTGCCGCGATTGCCGCGTCAAGTTCCGTCATAGCCGTCTCGTACTGATCGGGCTTCGGAGCCGCTCCGTGCCAGCCGGCCTGATCGACCATGAAGGATACGCCCATGCCCTTGTGGGTATGTGCGACAACCACGGTAGGCTGTCCCTTGATGGTTTCCGCTTCGTTTACGGCAGCTTCAAGCTCTGCAAAATCGTGTCCGTCCGCTTCGATTACATGCCATCCGAACGCCCTGAGTTTGTCCGGAATGGAGCCGAGGCTCATGACAGTATCATTTGCTCCGTCGATCTGAAGACCGTTATTGTCGATAAAGGCAGTTAAGTTGTCGAGCTTGTAGTGAGCGGCCGCCATAAAGGCCTCCCATACTTGGCCTTCCTGCAGCTCACCGTCTCCCAGGATGCTGTAAACACGGTAGTCAAGCTTGTCGAGTTTGCCGGCCATAGCCATTCCTACCGCCGCCGCAATACCTTGTCCGAGCGAACCCGTTGACATATCGACGCCGGGAATGTGATCCATGCAGGGATGACCCTGAAGCAGGGCGCCGCAGCTTCTTAAGTGGTTCATTTCCTCCGCAGGGAAAAATCCGCGCAGAGAAAGTGCCGAATAAAGTGCGGGTGCGCAGTGTCCCTTTGACAGCACGAAACGATCGCGATCCGCATCCTCCGTGTGATCGGGATCCACTTTCAGTTTTTTTCCGTACAGATATGCAAGAATATCCGTACAGGAGAGAGAGCCGCCCGGATGACCGGACTGTGCCTGATAAATGCTTTCGATGATCATCTTGCGCATTTTCGCGGCGTAGAGTTTGAGTCTTTTTTCTGTTGCCTTGTCCATTTGTTTCCCCTTTCCGATTCCTTCGGTCCGTTACCTACTTAAGACAGCTTTCGATATGTACGATACTGCCGCTTTTTAAGAATACGCGCTGAACGCGTTTCCCAATAAGGCAGGTAATTTCATAATTTATTGTATCCAATAGATCGGAAATTTCATCAACAGAAAGTGAACATTTCTGATTTCCGACCATTTGTGTCCCGAACAGCACGACTTCGTCGCCGATTTTGGGCCGTTCCTCGAAGTCCGTCACGTCGATCATGCACATATCCATGCAGATACTGCCGGCGACGCGTGCTCTCTTTCCCTTGATAAGGACGTCCGCACGGTTCGAGAGGCGCCTTGCGTAGCCGTCGGCGTAACCGATCGGGATCGTGGCGACCACACTCCTGCGCGAGGCGGTAAAGCGCCTTCCGTAGCTGACGGCCTCACCTTCCGGCAGATCCTTGACATGAATGACGGCAGATTTCAAGGTCATAACCGGTTTGAGCGTAATCGGTTTATAGGCATCCGGGCAGCCTTTCGGCCACATTCCGTATAAAATGAGGCCGGCCCGCACCATATCGAGGTGCATATGCGGGAAGCGCATAAGGGCGGCGCTGTTTGAGACGTGCCGTACCGGGATTTTGAGGCCTTTGGACTCGAGCTCACAGACCATGTCCATGAACTTGGCGAACTGCCGCTCGCAATACTCGTTGTCCGGCTCGTCGGAAGTCGCAAAATGCGTAAAGATTCCTTCAATGTAAAGGCCGGGAAGCAAAGCTGCTTCGAGAATCTCTTTCACGGATTCGGAATCGGCCGGAAATCCGACGCGTCCCATACCCGTATCAATCTTGATGTGGATCCGCACGGCCTTGCCTGTCATGGAGGCTTCCTTCGAAAGCGACCTTGCGAACTCCAGGGAGAAAACGGTCTCCGTGATATCGTATTCAATGAGCTCGTGTATCCGCCGCATGTCGATCTGACTCAAGATCAGAATCGGCGCCGTAATTCCGGCATTTCGCAGTTCAATGGCTTCATCAAGCATGGATACCGCAAGGCGCGATGCTCCGTTCTCCAGAAGTGTGCGGGCTACTTCGATCGCTCCGTGACCGTACGCATCCGCTTTTACAACGGCCATTACTTCGGCACCCGGAGATGTAATTCTCCGGATCTCTCTGATGTTCTCTGCCAAAATATCCAAATCAATTTCAGCCCAGGTGCGGCTCGGAAAAATATCCGTCATGTATGTTTACCCGTCCATTTCTTATGATTCCCACTTAACGCAGCGAAAAGCCTCCGTAAAGCAGGCGGACAAATCGGTCGGCTGCATAGATCTCCTGCCGAGTTTGCCGGCAGCCAGATCTCCCGCAAGACCGTGCAGAAAAACGCCCGCCGTGGCGGCGTCGGCCGGACTTACGCCCTGTGCCAGGAGACCGCCGATCAGTCCTGTGAGCACATCTCCGGATCCGCCTTTGGCCATTCCGTCATTGCCCGTAGAATTAATATAACACTCTCCGCCCGGCAGGAAAACTGTCGTTTCATAACCTTTTAATACCAGAACGGTATTCCAGTCACGCGAAAACGTCTTCGGCGCAAGAAGGCGGTCTTCTTTGTTCCAGCCCGGAACAAGCCTCGAAAACTCGCCGGGGTGCGGTGTTAAGACGGCCGGCGCAAGTCCCTTTTCTTTTCGGGCAAGAAATACCGGACGAAAAACTTCCGGTTCCCGCGAAATCACGGTCAATGCACTTGCATCGAGGACGATCCTCTCCGCATGCTCCGCCATATAAAGAAGAATGTCGCGAACGATTATGTCGGAAGGATCGAGTCCGGGGCCGACAGCGCAGGCATCTATTTTCGGAAGAAGCGCCGACAGGTCTTCTCTCGCCTCTTCCGCGGTCCCGGGAATCGCGTGCGATACGGCCTGCGGAAGCATGATCAAGAGTGGCAGAATAAGGGGGCGCGGCAGATAGAGCCGCACGATGCCTGCACCGCTTCTGGCCGAAGCCTCGGCACACATGAAGGCGGCTCCCGCCATGCCTTCGGACCCGGCCCACACAAGAAGATTCCCGAACGTGCCTTTGTGGCCGTCCATCGGTCTTTCCGGACGGATTGCCGCAACAAATTCCGCGTCAAGTCTTATAGGAGACAGATCGCTTAAAACACTGTCCGTATCAGAATGATCGCACACTCGCCGACACTTCCTTTCTAAAACCAGGAAAAAGGCGCCCTCGCAGATTCGCTTGAGGCGCCCTTAATGATACAATTTTCCGAAACGAAAGAATACACAAAATTTGTACTTCGTTTATGCCAGATACATCCCGACGTAATTCTCCATATCCTCATAGCTCCTCGATCCGACGATCGTCTCGACGAGCTCTCCTTTGCTGAAAACGCAAACGGAGGGAATGCTCATTATATGGAATTTCTCGGAAAGTGCAGGCTCCTCTTCGACATTCACCTTGCCGACCTGAATCTTGCCGTCATAATCTTCGGCCAGAGCGTCAATAATGCCGGAAAAAGAACGGCAGGGGGCGCACCATGCCGCCCAGAAGTCAACAAACACAGGCAATTCGCAATCTTTGACAAACGCATCAAACGCTTCGGCCGTAACGGTAGTAACCATAAAGCACCCCCTTCAAATACAAAAGAAATTCATCATGCAAATTGTTAATAAAAATACACGAGATTATTATAGCACAATGACATTTGTGTTAGAAGCGGAAAAACAGGGAAGCCCCGAATTCAGGACTCTTCGCGCGCATTGGTTAAGAGCGACAGATCAAACGGCGTCTCCTGATATACGTAATAATTCAGCCAGTTCGTGAAAAGCAGCGTCGCGCTTGACCGCCAGGTGTGAACCGGCATCTTCGCAGGATCGTCGTCTGGGAAATAATTCTTCGGCAGATCGATTGGAAGTCCTTTATCTATATCGCGATTATACTCATCCCGCAATGTCGTCGCGTCATATTCCGAGTGTCCGGTAACGAAAATTCTGCGTCCCTGGAAATCCGACACGGCATATACGCCGCTCTCCTCCGATTCCGACAGGAGCCTTAAATCGCTGCGGGCAAGAATATCATCCCGGCGGACCTCGGTATGCCGTGAATGCGGTATATGAAACACGTCGTCAAATCCGCGGAAAAGCTTCACCGGTTTGGTATACGTCATGCTGTGCTCGAAAATTCCGAAGACCTTCCGGGGCACGTCGTATTTGGGTACCCCGTAATGGTAGTAGAGTCCCGCCTGCGCTCCCCAGCAGATATGAAGTGTCGAATACACGTGTGTGTTGCTCCACTCCATGATTTCGGTAAGCTCAGGCCAGTAATCAACGCTCTCAAACGGTATATGCTCAACCGGCGCGCCCGTAATAATCATGCCGTCATAATAGCGTCCGCGCACGTCGTCAAATGTCTCGTAGAACTTTGTCAGGTGGTCGATCGTTGTATTCTTCGGAACGTAACTCGCCGTATAAAGAAGGTCTATATCCACCTGCAGGGGCGAGTTGGAAAGCACGCGGAGAAGCTGGGTCTCCGTCGCAATCTTGTTCGGCATAAGATTTAAGATGAGAATCTTAAGGGGTCGGATATCCTGACGGAAAGCCCGGTCCTCCGGCATCACGAAGATGTTCTCCTTTTCAAGAATCTCGGTCGCCGGTAAATTGTTCTGAATACGTATTGGCATACATCTCCGCCCCTTTCTAAAGAATCATCGTTATGAGCCCTGTAAAAATAAAAAATACGGGACTTAAAGACCCGCCTATAAGAGTATCCGTTTTTGAAGATTATCTGTCAAGCGGTCATAGGAACTCGTTCAGAATCGAGTCGGCCGGCACGATTCTTATGGGAGCCGCGGGAATCCTCGGAAGGTCGTGCAGCAGCTGTTCCGCCATGGCGACTGCTTTGGGCAGATCGGCAAACGGCTTCGGGGGAAGCGTGTTCTTCATAAAGACGGACGGTTTTAAGTCTCCCCGCTCGTAGGACTCCATCGCGGACCGGATATCGGCCAGTGCAAGCGGCGCGATGATCAGGCTCTCATAGCTCAGCATGGAATTGACATAGAAATCGGCATTCGCCAGATATTCGGCGAAATAGTGCCGCTCGGAGGAAACGATCATCGGCCAGTAGTCGAGTGTCGCCAGGGCATGCGCGCCGCGGTGTCTCGAGTCTCTTACGATTCTTCGCAGGAGTCTGACCTCTTGCGTCTCGATCAGACGCCGGTCTGCCACAACTTCTCCCCAGGGCATGATGAAGATACCGACCCACTTTTCGCGAGGAATAATGCCCGATATATCCACCGAGAGGCCGTGAAGACCTTCGACCAGAAGAAGACCGTCCTTTTTGAGGTGGGCCGTAGGCAGGAGATCGCCCGTAACGCGGACTCTTTTCGAAAAGTCGAAGAGCGACATCGTGGTGGGCTCTCCGGACAGTATGCGTTCGATTTTTTCACTTGCCAGCGAGGTATCGATCATGCCCAGACTCTCGTAATCCGGCCGGCCGTCTTCGTCGTATTTCTGAATGTCAATCTGGTAATAATCATCCAGCGACATACGATATGCAGTCTTCCCCAGATCAAGAAGCCGCGAGACGAGGCGATCGGTGAAGGTGGTTTTGCCCGAGGATGTCGGGCCCGAGACAAATATGGCTCGGACGTCCCTATGGGATACGATATAGTCCGCAATTTTCTCCGTGCTTTCGAGAAAAGAACTCTCGGCTTTTTGCGCGAACAAATCCAGCTTCGTACTGCCTAATTGCTCTTCCAGGTCTTCAAGTGACAGAATAACTTTATTTTCAAGTGCTGCCATATTGCCTCATTTCGACGATCAGCGGTCCCCGGCTTGCCCCAGAACAAATACATGTACAAGTTTGTCGTATCCGTACTGAAGCATTCGGACGAGAAGAAAGACCGTGCCCGGAATCAGTAAGGCCAGAATCAGCATGGCGGATGCGAGAAAAAGGAGATATATACCGCCCGTGATAACGCCCAGAACCGTAGAGAAAGTACCTGCCGACGCGGCAAACCGCTCTGTCGATGTCTCCAGTGTTTTGTTGAGAAAGCCGATCATATTGGCCTGCAAGGTCTCGAGAGAGACATATGTATAGGGCATAACCCATGTGGTCATCAGAACCGTCAAAACGAAATACTTGGCGGCTTCAGCCAGAAGAACCGGAAGCTTAACCCAGATGGGCATCCGGTAATAGCGGAAACACATAAAGGGCGAAGCGAGAAAAAGAAGCATCAGGAGAATGATCTTCAGAATCTGGTGGCCCGCGAGAAGTCCGGCAAACCCGCCCGTAAGATAACTGTAGGCAATCACACCGACAACAGAAAGGCCATACAAAAGAAAGAGGCCCGTGTGTCTCCTGTTCTCATAATCCGTGTCGCTCCAGAGCGGTCCAAGAAAAAGCCCCTCCAAATAATCCACGCGTGAATCCCTCCTGACTTCTAAAACAAATTTATTGTATCAGAAAATATGTTTTTCGGAAAGGAAGGCAGGGTAAAGCCCCGGGCAGGATATCGGTATTTCTCTTTGTCCGGCTTGCTTACCGGAGTCTGAACGGAATTTTCGTTACGGATTCAATCAGGTTTCTGAAGACCTGCCAGTCCTGCGGATAAAGATTCGTACCGGTCATGTGGACCGGCGGAGCATCCGCAAAGGTAAGAAGAACGGTCCAGTCGGCAGGATGGCATAACGATGAATGCTCCTTAAGGACGGGACCGTTATATTGAGATTTCCATTCGAGTATGTGCGTTCCGGGTAATTGTGCGCGGCAGATCCGGATCTGTTCATCCGATATGGAGCGCATGAAATTATTGTTCCACTGGTGGCTGTCCTTCCAGGAAACCAATCGTTTCTCGAAATCAATTTTGACGCAGATGCAGCCCAGTCTGTAGGCGGAAATTTCTGTCTCGATGCTCATAATGTCGTTGTAGTTCTTCATGCGTTCATTCCAACCCCGCCGCTTTTCCGTACCGGAAAACGGTACGGAGTCTGTTCCCCGAATATACAGATCAACTGATTTTCACTCCGAAAACGGATCCCGCGCGGCATCCGATCACAATCATTCCGTCGTAGACAGCCGGCGAGGATTCCATGTTGAGGCCTTCCTTGGTCTCATTGGCCATCCCCTTGTTGCGGACTGTCTGCAAATACGTAATTCTTTGCCCGGTCTTGCCGTCAACCATATGAATCTGTCCGCCGCTGTCACAGACGACGATATAGGCGTTGCCTTCGGCGTCATAGCAATCCACCGGCGAACTCCAGGAATACAGATTCATCTCGTATTTCCAGACAACTTCGCCTGTTTCCTTGTCATAGGCGACAAGTCGGTTTCCGCTATAAATGCCGTTGGTCATGCTGTAGGCGTAAATGACCAGATTCGAGATCGATTTCTTGCCGATGATCGGAGTGCCGAGCATTCCGCCGTTGACGTCGTCTCCCTTATCCTCGCCGTTCTTTGTATAGCAGGACTGAGAAGTCTGCCAGACTTCTTCTCCGGTCATAGCGTCGATCTTGTAGGTATAGGAAGCGCCCATATAATTCAACTCGTCGGTGCGCTGCCAGTCAACCTCGGTACCCGTATAAAGGTAAACTCTTCCGTTCTCTTCCTCGAGCACGGGTGTTACATCGGAATCGTCATCGAGCTGTCTCGACCAGACCATCTTCATCGTGTTTAAGTCGACACAGATCAGGTTGCCCGAGTTGTCGCTGCAGTACCCGTAGTGATCGTAGACGGATATCGAGCTCTCTATGCCGATATCATTGCCGTTGATGCCGTCGATGAGATACCGGTAAACGACACTTTCCGGACTGATCGACAGGGCTCCGGTCGCCTTGTCAAAAACCGTGTTCAGCTTCAGCGTGTAGATCATGCCGTTCTCATTCGGATAAATCAGTGTATCCGTCGCGGCGTTTATGATCGGTGAAGAATCGCAGGCACCCCATGTCTTGCGGTATGCGCGGGAGTCCATGCCGTCCTGATAATAGAGCTGCGAAAAGTCGATCAGACTGAAGATTCTGAAACCAACCGCCTTATCCGCTCCGTTGTTGTCTCCCTGACCTACATACAGGATCGGATAACCGCGGGGATCCACACAGGGGGTTCCCTTGATGGTAAATCCGACATTCAGAGGATCTCTCGTAGGTTTCCCGTCTTCCAGATCAAAGAAATAAATCTTGCCGTCCATCGTCACCTGAATCACTTCGGTAAGTCCGTCCTTGGCCTTCTTGTCGGGATATATGTTCATCAGCTTAAGAACATCCGCATCCCAATGAATGATGAGCGGTTGACCTGTCCAGCCGGTTCCTGTCCATGAGAAAGACCACGAGGAGGACGGAAGACTTCCGACGCCGTTATACTCCCAGGCCTGTGTCAGTGTGGTTGCGCCGCTGGCGACTGTGCCCCAGGAGGCGCAGTTTCTGAAATTGTTGCCGCGGAAAGTTAAAATACCCGGAACCGACTGATAGTCGACGGGGTCTCCGAAAAGAATGGCCGCCGTCCGCAGATACGGCGAGATATCGTTGTCTCCGCTTAAGGCAGATTCCGCAAGACCTCTTTCGGTCGGAGAAAGTCCGGAAGCCGGAGTTCCCATCGGTACGTTCATCACTGCGGAAGCGGGATACAGTACAAAATTCTGATAAGACGCGATTGTGGCGGCCGGTGTCGGCGTCGCCGTTGTGATAATGATGGCGGACGCCGTAGTCTCAGCTCCGGCATTCGTCGCATCCGCCGCATTCGATCCTTTAGCCGGAGAATCCGGATTACTAAAAAGGGTGTACATCAGCACGGCGACAACGGAAACAACAAGAATCGAAGTTAACGCAACGAGCACGGCAAAACCGCTTCCGCCGTCCTTCTTTCTCTTCGGCCGGTTATATGGATTATCATAGCGCACGTACATCTGATTGCTCATATTTTCGCCTTTCAGATAAGAATAATTCAGTATCGAATTTTAGCACATTTCAGGCCTCTTTGCCACAATCCCAGGAAAGACCGGCTTCCCGCGCCAATTCCATCAGCTTTTGAAGCCTGTGATTCATTCCGGACTTGCCGATCGGAGGATTCATCAGAAGCCCCAGGTCACGAATGGAGAGTCCCGGATTCTCGACTCTGACTCTGGCCGCCTCAAGAAGCTCCTGCGGAATTCTTGTCGATTCCTCACTTGCCAGAAGAGCTTCCATAACCTCGGACTGCTGCGCACTCGTATCCGCCTGCCGTTTCGCATTGGCCGTATCGCAGTTGACCACACGGTTCACCGAGTTTCTGAGCTCCTTGTCCACACGGATGCTTTCGAATTTCAGAAGTCCGTTATGCGCTCCGATCAGCGCGAGAAAATCCGCGATCGCCTGACCTTCCTTAATGTAGAGAACCGGGCGGCCGTTTCTCTCGATCAGCGACGGAGCAATATTCTCGGCGTGAAAAAGGAGCGTGAGATAATCGGCGGCGGTCTTGTTTCGTAAGGCGATTTCAATCCCGTACGCCTTAAGCGGATCCGCCATTGTTCCCGAAGCCAGAAAAGCACCGCGCAGAGCCGCGCGGCAAACAGCGCGGCTCGACGAGACAAAATCCTGCTTTCCCTCCGTTTCATAAGACAAAAGCAATTCCGGAAAAGACAGATCGGCGAGCGGCAGCGGATATACATACCAGCGGACCCGGTTCCGATCCCCCGCCCGCAGTGTTTTTTCGGCGAGCGCGTCGAGTCCGGTCAGCCTTAGCTCTCCGACCAGACGCTCGGCATACCCGGAAGAACCCGTCACAAAATACGCGGGTAGATCTTCATTCGAGTCGCCGGGACGGCCGGCCGCAAGAAAAGCGGTCACGACCTCGGCTTCGGCCTCTTCCTTTGTATGATTCGTCACACGGAGAAGATCCGATTTGATGATTTTCGAAAAAGTGCGTTCCGTCATATCATCCGTTACTCCGCGGAAACCGGCGGCGAAACCAGATACCGCGGATCTTTCACGATGTCGCGGTGGATAACCGGCGTATTGTAGCCGAGATCCTTAAGACGCCGTCCGATCTCCTCCGCAATGAAGACAGACCTGTGCCGGCCGCCCGTGCAGCCGACGCCTACAACGAGACGGGCTTTCCCCTCGCGTACATAAAAGGGCAGCGTGTAAGCCAGTATGTCCACCTGTTTATGAATGTATTCCTCCGTTTCGGGAAAGGCGAACAGATAGTCGCGGATCGCGTCATCTCTGCCGGACAGCATTTTCAGGGAATCTTCATAAAACGGGTTCGGAAGGAACCGGACGTCGTAGATATTGTCACAGTCTACGGGAATTCCATATTTGAAACCGAAGGATTCGATCAGGACCGTCATGCGCTTGCTGCCGATATCTTCTCCGACGATTCTGTATATTTCGTCCTTCAAGGCCGGAATCGCCATCATCGACGTATCGATGACATGCGTCGCGCGCTCGCGGATTCCTTCGAGCATAGTCCTCTCGCGTTCGATCGACTCGGCGAGCCCGATCCCGTCGGAGAGCGGATGTCTGCGCCTTGTCTGACGATAGCGGCTGACAAGAATCTGATCGGAAGCTTCGAGGAAAATGATCCGGTACGGACAGCCAAGACCGTCGAGCTCCTCAAGAGCCGGTTCGAAGCCTTTCAGAAGTTCGTTGCTGCGGATATCGACGACGAAGGTCAGCTTGGAAACCCCGAAGCCTTCGCCGCCCTGCCCTTTGAGAAAGGTACGGACAAGCTCGGGAAGAATCATCGGCGGGAGATTGTCGATACAGAAATATCCGAGATCTTCGAGGAAATTGGCGGCCTGGCTTTTGCCGGCGCCGGACATTCCCGTTAAAATAATAATATCCATATTGCCCTTACCTCATTTTGTCGTAAAACCCCGTCCCATGAAAAGGATTTCGGGTTCGAGTATAACGCCGCTCTTTTTATATACTTCTTCTCTCACCATCCCGGTCAGATTATACACATCCCGGGCTGTGGCGCCTCCGGTGTTCACGATAAAACCGGCATGCTTTTCGGAAACGGCGGCACCTCCGGACCGAAGACCCTTAAGGCCGGATTCCTCGATCAGTGTGCCGGCGAAATAACCGGCAGGTCTCCTGAATACGCTCCCCGCACTCGGCAGGGTAAGCGGTTGAGAAGCGGTTCTTCTGGCGGCCAATTCCTTGATTTTCTGAAAAATCACGTCCTTGTCACCGGGAACAAGCCTTAAAACCGTCGACAGGATTGTTCCGCCATTTCTCGTAAAGTAACTCTCCCGGTAGCCGAATTCATGATCCGGGCCCGCTAAGGTTCCCATATTCCCGTCGGGTGTCAGGAATACGGTCTGATATACAATGTCGGACATCTGCCCGCCGTAGGCTCCCGCGTTCATATAAACCGCTCCGCCAATGCTGCCCGGTATTCCGGCGGCAAATTCCATTCCCGTATAACTTTCCCGTGCCGCATGAACAGCGACCTTAGAAAGAAGCACACCGGCAAAAGCATGTATCAGGACACCGTCCGGATTCTCCGGATCGGCCTCGGTCCATATCCGCGACATGGCATCCCCGATATGGACGGTAAGCCCTTCGATCCCGTCGTCGGACACGATCACATTTGAACCGTTCCCGATTACAAACAGCGGAATACCGGACTCCTTCGCCGCCCGGAAAAGAAGCACAGCTTCCATCGGTCCCGCGGGTTCCGCGAAAAGATCGGCGAGGCCGCCCACACGCATGGTCGTGTGAAGATTCATCGGCTCGTTTCTTCGGATTCTCTCTGCGAGATCCTGAAGCCCCAGGCGCTCAAGTGCCTCGAAAAATTCTTTGTATGTGTTCTCAGTATTATCCGCTTCTGACATAATTCTCCTGTAAATGCCTGTAAATGTCTGTGATAAAGATTAGAGCGGCAGTGCACCGCCGGACGGGAAAACACGGTCAATAAGATCTCTTGCCGCGTTGTGCCCCATCTTCTTGACACGGTAGTTGATTGCCGCCGCTTCTACGATAATGGCGAGGTTCCGGCCGGGGCCTACGGGGATCGTGATGGACGGGACCGGTATCCCGAGAATCTCGGTCGTCTCGTCGTTTATCCCCAAGCGGTCATAGACCTTCTTCTCATCCCAGATTTCCAGATTGATTACAAAATCGATATTCTCCTGCAGCTTGACGGATGAAACGCCGAACAGTTCTTTGACGTCCAGGATGCCGATACCCCGGATCTCAATCAGATGCCGTATGATATCCGGCGCACGGCCCAGAAGCGTGGATTCCGAAACACGGCGGATCTCAACCTGGTCGTCCGCGATGAGCCGGTGTCCGCGCTTTACGATTTCAAGAGCCGTTTCCGACTTGCCGACGCCGCTTTCGCCAAGGATCAGTATACCTTCGCCGTTGACCTCGACAAGCACTCCGTGCATGGAGATTCTCGGCGCGAGCTCTATGTTGAGATGCTTGACGAGCGAACTCATGAACTCGGACGTCCTCGCCTTCGTCCTAAGGATCGGTATCTTCTTCTTCTTCGCACAGGGGACAAGCTCCGGATGCGGTTCATGGTAGCGCGTCAGAATCAGACACGGAATATTCTTGGCAAAAAGAGCGTTCAAGCGCTTCCTTCTGACCTCCGGCGACAGTTTATCCAGATAAGCCATCTCCATATTGCCGATGATCTGTATGCGGTCGGGACCGAAATGCTCATAATAGCCGGCCAGTTGAAGTCCCGGACGGGTAACATCCGCCACAGTGATACGGATCTGGTCAAGATTTCCCGGATCGTAGATTACCTCGAGATCAAAGGCCTTGATAATTTCAGACAGGTATACGCTGGCAATCGGCATGGAAAATCCTCCGCTTCAAAAGTTTCTGGCAATAAAATCATTTTAATACAAACCGGCCCTCCGTGCGCAAGAGAAACGGCTTTCCTCAAATAAGTACAGGCATTCTTTTACGCGGGATGCCGTACGCCGTCATCATCCGCAAAGGGACACGGAAGATCTTTGCCGCGAACGACTCGCTTTTCGATGCTGCGGTCGTCTCCGGTATAGATGAATCTCTGAAGCCGCTCTTCAAGCGTCCTCTCTACAAGACTTTCTCCGTACCGGTCGTCGACCACAAGAAGATCCGCCTCATATCCCGGTTCAAAGCTTCCGACTTTACCGAAAAAGGCTCCGCTGCCTTTCGTCGCCAGATAAAACACCTCGGAGAGTCTGGCTTTCGGGCATCCGGGATGATCGACCCAGTACTGGTTCGAAGCCGCCCGAGCCGTGACGATATTGTGCGGCATGGAGAGACTGTGTCCGCCCGCCACATCGGACGCAAGTCCCATACGCATTCCGGAATCGAGGTATTCGCGAAGGGGCATCGTCCCGCTCGACACATTGAAATTTGACTGCGGACTGTGCGCGATATAGATCCCTCTGTCAAGAAGAATCTCCCGCTCCTTTGAGTCGAGATATACGCCGTGTGCCATAATCGTCCGGTCACGCTTCAGGAGACCGTATGTTTCGTACACCTCGGTAAAGCTTCCGATCTCCGGATGAAGCTTCTTCACCAACTCGATTTCATCGCGGTTCTCGCTAAGATGCGACTGAATGGGAACATCATATTTTTCGGCAAGAAGACCTAAGCCTGTCATCAGTTCCGGCGTCGTACAGGGGACGAACCGCGGTGTAATGATCGGTTTGACAAGATCCTCCGGGTCTCTGGCGCCGAGGATGAATTCTTCGGTTTCGGCCAGAGATTCCGCCGTCTTCTCTTCGAGCGCCGGTACGGCGTTTCTATCCATGTTGACTTTCCCGACATACGCGCCGAGCCCCGACTCCCGGAACAGCTCGAAAAGGAGCTTCGTCGCCGGCAGATGTCTGGTCGCGAAAATACTGGCGCGGGTCGTGCCCGCTCTCCAGAGATCGGCGATAAACCGTTTGTAGGCGGTTTCCGCGAACCGGAGATCTTTGTATCTCGATTCCAGGGGGAATGTATATTTCCGGAGCCACGGCAGCAGCTCTTCGTCGTATCCGATGCCGCAGTTCAAATACTGCGGAGCATGCGCATGAAGATCCGCAAATCCGGGAATAATCAGTTTGCCGGGGTACTCTTCGACCGGAATCTCCTTGTAGAGATCGGGAAGTTCTCCGTAGATCCCTTCGACAAGGCCGTCCCGGATCACCAGATACGAATCCGGATGAACGGAAAAGCCGTCTTTTTCGGGTGTGTGCAAGAGAGAACCCTTAAGTATGCGAATCATAACAACATCTCCTTCACGGGAAAACCGGGGCCGAATGCAAGGCTTGCGCCCAGCCTTCGGCCCCGGAAAAATGTCAGGTGTTTACAGTGCGATCTGTACTTCGTGTGTCTTTCCGTCTTCAAATACGGGAACCCGGATTCCGGAAACCGGCCTGCCGTCACATGTGATTTTGGCGCCTTCCTTTGTTCTCCGGAAGCCCGCCTGTTTCTGTACCGTGATATGGTAAGATGCCTTGCCCGAGTTTACCGTGATATCTTCGCCGGCATCCGCGCTCCTTAAGATCGGATCAAGAATCAGCGCGTCGCTTGTGAACTCGACACCGAAACCCATGAACATGCAAAGAAGAAGCCATGTCGATGTTCCGGAAAGCGTCGGCCCGATATTCTCACCGGTCTCGGAGTTGTTGTACTGCGTGCAAAGTCTCGGATTCCCGCATGTCTCAAAAGGATTCTTAAGAGTCCGGTACGGGAGTATGCAGTCGATAACCCAGTACGCGGTCTCGGACAGGCGCTCGGCCAGGACGACATCCCCGACCGTCTTCGCGGCTTTCAGCATCGCTGCCGCCGCCATCATATTGGCGTGCTTGAAAATGCCGCCGTTTTCACGGTCACCGGTATAATAGAGAGCGACATCGATCTTGGGCGCGATCTTCGGATAATCGACGCTCGAGCAGAGTCTGTATCCGAACGGAGTCTTCAAATATCGGTCGATCGAATCGAGCATGACCGTGATCTGGGATTCGGAAGCACAGTCGGACAGAACCGACCAGCTAAAATCATTGAGGAAATACGTGCCGGGGGCCCCTTCCTCGACCGCAAGTCCGTCACCGCCGGCACCCAAATACAGAAGGTCCGGTTTGGCGCTGCGGTTAAAGAGCACGCGCGCAAAGAAATCGTCCTTCCAGGCGACCTTCGTAAGGTTGTCCTTAAGCGTCCCCGAGAAAGCCTTCAGCTCGTCCGCATATGCCGCATCCCCGCAATTCGCGAAAATACCTATAGCCGCATCGACAGCTGTCTTCAGAAGGAATCCGTTCATGACAGATTCCGAATACTCCGATTCGAAAGGAACCTCGCCGTATGCTTTCCCGCTTGCTTCAAGCTGCTTCTTGTAGGCCAGTATCTTATCCGGTCCGGATACACAGTCGGGATCGACGCGGAGGCAGTCGTTCCAGTCGGCGCGGTCGATCAGCGGCAATCCGTGGCGACCTACGGAAATGTGACCCGAGTATGTAAGAATCGCCCGGATCGTCTCGAGAAGACTTCTCTTCATGCCGTTCATTCCGGCGACGGGAAGCTCTTCTTCCATGAATGCGTAATCGCCGGTAAGGCTGACATAGCGGTCGAGAGCCTGCAGAAGCCAGAGCGAATCGTCGGACCACCAGCCCGGCTCCTTGCTCGTCCAGTAGAAATTGTGGTTGGCATACCCGTCAAAGGCCACATTGCCGGCCCACTCGCGGAGAAGCTTCTTGACGAAATCGATTCTGCCCATTCCCGCCATATAGTACATCGACGCGAAAATGTCCTGAATCTCGCGGAAACCGATCTCGCGATACCCCTTCTGTGTCCAGTCGAAAGAACGCGACACGAAGGTCTGGTAAAAGACCTGGAAGGGCAGATTGCTGTTGACGTACGCCTCGAAATCCTTGTCGTCGTGCGAAATCTGAAGATAGGACGCGTAGGACTTGGTGAAAGCCTCGACGGAGAGAAGAACCTTGTCTACTTCGCCGGGCTTTTTGAAGCGCTCCAGGAGAGCCGAAAGCTCCGCTTTTACGGTCTCGTCTTCGACGAAGCCGGGATTTAAGACATAGGAGGACAGGCAGGTAAAGTGATCGGCTTCGGCCTTCGAACCCGCACGAACGGTAAAGGGTGCGGACAGCGCAAAGAAGCCGGGGCCTTTTCGCGAATGACGGTTCGAAAGACAGGCGAGATTCTCCGGTTGACTCAAGGTTCCCGATCCGACAAACTCGCTGTACTTCGCGCAGAACTGGTCGGGGAATATGACCTCGCCGTCGCTGTGTACCATCATCGTCGCATAGCGTATATCGCCTTTGGTCCACTTCGGGTTCGGATTAAAGGAAATCGCGGCAATCTTCTCCTCTTCGTCGTAGAAAACCTCCGACTGCGCGACGACCGTCGTAAAAATGACGTCTTCACGCAGAGCGTGACATTCCGATGTTCCGAACATGCCGGTATAAACAAGCCTTACGTCCATATCGCGGGAAGAGTTGTTCTCGATCTCGATTTTCTGGACTTCGACGGCCATCGGAAGACGATCTTCCTGCGGAAGTATGAAAATCGTCCGACGGACCGTCAGGCCGATCTTCAGTCTGTATTCGATGACCGTGCGATTCTGCGAATGCGTGCAAAACGCTTCTTCGACACCTTCCTGTGTCGCCACACCGGAATAGAAGATCTGCTTGCCGTTCAAAGTAAGGTAGAACTGACGGTTCGCGGGAAATCCGTTCTCCTCCGGAAGATAATCCCAGCGCGTCGCGAGCACCTGCGTATCCGCGTGTGACCGGAACGAACCGCCGCCTAAGCGATCCACGACGCTCTTGGGCGTACTCTGCAGCGGACGGTCAAAACCGATCCGGTTGCCGATCAGGAAATTCGTAAAGTAATGCGGACCGGGCGCGGGAGATTTAAGGTCCGAGGTATGCTCGCCCTGTCCGTTCAATGTGCCGCCCCATTTCATCGAATCCGCAAGAACAGCGAGTACGGATGCCTCTTCCTCCGGCTTCAGATCAACTTCGCGAACGATACCGCCGTCCGTAACATAGAGCGAAACGCCGCCGTTATCCGACACGAAAAGTACGGAGCAATTGCTCTTGAAGAGCATGGTGAACAGGGAGTGTAATGTATCGGCCGCAAGCAGCGCGGAAATAACCGGTGTGGAAAAAGGAATTCCGGCCACTCCGGCAACCGGACCGCTGTGGTTGCCGTGAATAAACTGAGCGCTTATCGCACCCGAAACAGAGAGCGAAGCGAACTTCTCCTTGAGAGCAGCCTCAGCCGTAATACCCTGACCGCGGGCTCTTTTACTTGTTAAAGACATAAGTACCTCCATCGTATTTGCATTCGTTTATGTATGCGACTGTAATTTCCGATCAAAGTACCCCCGGACCGCTTGCGAGCGCGCCTTTAAGGGGCGTCTCGCGCTTGCTGTGAAGAAGGATAAAGGAAAGAACATCGTTATATACTTCCTCACGGTTTATCTCGTTGTGCATCTCATGGCGTCCGGACGGATAAAGCTTCAATACCGTCTCGTGTCCGGTCTCCTCGTACCAATTCTTCAGAATCTTCGGGCCCCGGCCGTATTCGCCGACGGGGTCATCTTCGCCCGAGAAAATGAAGACCGGCACATCCTTCGGAACAACGCCCGTCCAGTTCCTGCCCCCGCTCTCCTTCGTAAGAGCCGCCAGATCGGCCATACCCGCCGCTTTAAAGGTGAAGGTACATCCGGGATCGGACATATAGGCGTCGACAATTTTATCATCGCGGCTGAGCCAGTCGTCGATCGTACGGGCCGGCTTGATCCTGCTGTTGTTGCCGGCAAAGCCCATATTCTGTAGAAATTTGCCCTTGGATTTGGGCCCGAGAAAAAGACACTGCGTCCGCGCGAGCACGACGCCCAGACCCGCTTTGCGGTTACCGGCTGTCGTTCCGGAAAGAAGGATGCCGGAAAGCCCCGCGGCCTTTGTACGCTTTGCGTAGCAGGAAGCAATAAAGGATCCCATGCTGTGTCCGTAGAGAAAGACCGGAAGGCCGGACAAACCGTCCCCGGCCAGAAGATCGTTCATTTGGGTGCGGACGGTCGCAACATCCTCCATCAACCGGTCGACGCCGTTTTTCGCGCCGAAAAATCCACGCTCGGCTTCATCAGGTGTCGTCAGTCCGTGTCCGCGCAAATCAAAGGCAAAGAACCGGATTCCTTTTCCTGCGAGAAAAGAAGCGTAGGCATCATAACGGCCGTAATATTCGAGCATACCGTGGATAAACAGTACGGCTGCCTTCGCCTCAACGGCGGAATCACTCCAGTACATTCCACGAACCGCAAGTCCGTCACTTGCCGTGCATGTAAAAGTTGTTTTCTCAAGCATAGGATGCCCCCCTCCCGCTTCGCCTTCATACATTTTATCAATCAGGATTTCCGTTACTATTATAAGCCTTTTACATCCATATTTGTTTGTTCGGATGACTCGATAATCGCGCCGCCGAGAACGAAATTTCCCTGATAAAACACTACCGACTGGCCGGGAGTGATCGCGCGGACCGGCTTCTCGAAAACGACTCGTACAAGACCGTCCTCCGGTGCGCTGAGGATAGCCGGAACCGCCTTGGCCGAGTACCGGATCTTGGCTTCTATTGCAAGCGGATACACGGGCGGAACCGTGGATATCAGATGCATCTGCCCTGCGGTCAGCGCATTATGGTAGAGGTCAAGGTCCGAGCCCAGAATGACCCGATTGTTCTCCCTGTCGATCGCCAGCACGAAAAGCGGATCTTTAGCAGCGATGCCAATTCCCTTTCTCTGTCCGACGGTATAGTGGATGATGCCGCGGTGCCGTCCGAGAACGCGCCCGTTTACATCGGTAAAATCTCCCGGGGCACTCTTCTCGCCGGTTCTCGTCTCAATAAAATTCGAGTAGGAATTGTCCTTTACGAAGCAGATCTCCTGGCTGTCGGGCTTGTGTGCGATCGGAAGTCCCGCCTCTTCGGCCATTTTCCGGATTTCCTTCTTGTCGTAATCGGCAATCGGCAGGAGAAGATGTTCGAGCTGGTGCTGATTCAGACGGTATAAGGCATACGTCTGGTCCTTGGGATTGTCGGAATCACCCAGAAGTTCATACTCATTCTTCGTTTCCGTGAAGCGGATGCGCGCATAATGGCCGGTCGCAAGATAATCGAATCCCATCGCGAGCGCCTTTTCGAGCATTGCCTCAAACTTAATCTTCCAGTTGCACGCAATGCAGGGATTCGGCGTCCGGCCCCGCTGATATTCGCTGACAAACGGCGAAATGACATTCTCTTCAAAGATCGATTTGAAATTCAGGACATAATACGGTATGTCCAGCGCGTTCGCCACGCGGCGCGCGTCGTCGACGGCCGAAAGCGAACAGCATCCGACATCGGCACGGACTTCGGCATCCGGCTCATCCGGCCAGATCTGAAGGGTAGCGCCCGTAACATCATAGCCCTGGCGTTTGAGGATGAGCGCGGCCACGGAGCTGTCTACTCCGCCGCTCATCGCAACCAGAACTCTTTTTTTGCCGGTCTTGCCCGTGTCGCACATATGGTCACCTCACATCAGGGGTTAATCTTCTCCCCCAATTACAGCGAAAAGTGAATTGTTTGTCAAGAAATCCCGTGATCGGACGGATAAAGAACGATATGACCGTCTTCAAGTTCTACCCGCATCATACCCTTGCCGTCGATCCCGAGCGATTTCAGATACTCATGCGGTATCTGAAGCCGGCCTGCGCGGTCGACTACGGCGAGTTCCTGATGCGAGCTCTTGCCGAAGCGGGTCTCATCCTCACCAGGCTCCTGGATTTCGGCTTCATAATCCCCGTCCGGAAGAAAGACTCCAGCATTCCCGGCATCGTCCCCGTCATCCTCTTCACCGCCCTGACCGGCGTACGCGGATGCGGGACGCATGTTCGGGCGCAGGATTGAACGGTATTCACTGCTCGTTTTGCCGTCGCGGATTGCGACGACGCGGCTGACCTGTCTCGAGAGCTGCATGTCGTGCGTGACGATCACGATCGTCTGCTTCTGTTCCGTCTGAAGGCGCCTGAAAATCGCCATAATATCCGCGGCTGTCTTGGTGTCGACCGAACCGGTCGGTTCGTCGGCCAGCAGAAGACGCGGTTTATTGGAAAGGGCAATTGCGATTGCAATTCTCTGCTGTTCGCCGCCCGACATCTCCTGCATCCGGTTGTTCTTTTTCTTCGAAAGTCCCACCTGATCGATCAGTTCAAGAGCTCTCTCTCTCCGGTTCTTCGTTTTCGAAAACACCATCGGCAGCTCTATGTTCTGCAGGGCGGTCAGATACGGAATCAGATTTCTTCCGTTATTCTGCCAGACAAATCCGACGGTGTGCCGTTTATACTGAACCAGATCCTTTGCCGAGGCCTTCAGCATATCTTTCCCGTCTACGAGAAGTCTGCCGGCCGTCGGGCGGTCCAATCCTCCGAGCATATTGAGAAGCGTCGATTTTCCGCTGCCGCTGTTGCCGATAATCGCCATCAGCTCGCCGTCGTCGACAGTCAGGTCAAGCCCCTGAAGCGCCAGAACTTCGAATTCTTTCGTCTTATAGATCTTTACCAGATTCTCGCAGTCAATCATGCGATCACCACCCCGTCTTCCAGAAGATACACCCGGTCGGCACACTTCATCAGGTGTGGATCATGCGTCGTCATGACCACGGTGAGCTTCTCCGTTTCGACGACTTTCCGAAACAGTCGCATAATCTGCTCGCCCATGTTCGAATCAAGTTCGGCCGTCGGTTCGTCCGCGAAAATGATACTCGGCCGGCCTGCGATGGCTCTTGCAATAGCGACACGCTGCTGCTCGCCTCCGGACAACTCCTGTACACGATGCTTCATGCGCGATAAAAGGCCGACCAGATCAAGGGCCTCACGAACGCGCTTATCCCTGTCTTTTGAAGGATAGCGCGCGACACGGAGTGCGAAATCAACGTTCTCGTACGCCGTCATATTGCCGATCAAGGCCACGGACTGAAAGACAAAAGCATATTTGGTTCTCCGGAGCTCGTCTCTTTTCCGGTCGGGCAGCTTGGTAATATCTTTGCCCTCGAAAAAGATTTCTCCGGTCGTCGGCATATCAAGTGCCGAAAGGAGATTGAGAAGCGTCGTTTTTCCGGAACCGGAACGGCCCCGGAGAATGGTCAGAGTACCTTCTTCGATCGCTATATCAATATTTTTAAGAACCAGAACCTTGTTTCCGCCTGATCCGAAGCTTCTGGTTACTTTTTCGACTCGCATTATATCTGCCATCTTACGTCCCTCCTCACTCTTCTCCAAGCTTGACAGCCTGGTCGATTCGAATCTTCAGCATAAGTCTGGACAGAATGATGAAGCAGATCAGAAGAATCGCGCCGAGTATCGTGTAAATCTTTATGTAATCGGACGCCAGAGTGACAATTTTGAAGGGTATCGAGCTTCCTTCCGAGTGGTTCAGGATCTTGAAAAGAGGCAGATACAGAGAAGAAGTCACGTCGCCGATCAGGATTCCCATAACGATGGATACACCCGAAATCATGATCTGCTCGGCGCCGATAATTCCGAGAATGGACTTTTTGCTCATACCCATGGCTCGGTAGATACCGAATTGCAGGACGCGTCCCTGAATGGAAACGATCCAGTAAATCAGAAAGCCAACCGCACAGATCAGCATCGACACGATGAATCCCAAACTCAACGCACCGTTCAAGCCCTGAAGCTGCGGGTCGTTCTTAACGTTTGCTATGCTCTGCGTCTCCGAATCGATGGATTCGACGACAATTTTTTTCGCCGAAATCTGGTCGTAGACGCTCTGGTCCGTTGCATCCGGAGCCTTTTTGACCCAAACCTCATATGGTATAACCGGATTCTTGAGCTGATAATAATTCAGATTCATGATGATAAAGCTGTTGTAGACCAGCTGCCCTTCTTCGGTGACATAGGTGGCAGGAAGTCCCGGCCAGTATGCAACGACACCCAGAACCGTCACGGGCACTTCCGTCCCGCCGTCCACCGAGAATTGAAGAATATCGCCGGCTGTGACACCTAAGGACTCCGAAACCTTCTGCGAGATAACCACATAACCCTGATTTTCGGTCATGGCGTTCAGGTATGCGTTGATCGGACTCGGAAGAATATCGCTCCTGGTCCAGACCACCTGCCCGAAATCCGACGGATCTATACCCATTACCGTAAAGTTGACCACACGCTTGTCAAGGAAAGTGAGTTTGTTGTTGTTTTTTACTTTGAGGACGCGAGTCACCTTTTCGACGCCGTCCATCGAGACAAAGCGCTTCAAGGGCGGCTCTTCGAAATGCGTGTCTTTCGTCGCCGAATTGTCCAAAGTAGGCACAAACGCAGATGCGGTAGATCCGTCCGCATTGTACTCCGTCCATTGTTCGCGAATGACAAGATCTGCACCTACCGATTCGGATACCTCATCCTCGGAGTTCTGGTTGATTGTGCGTGCGGCATTCGCGTTGAAAATACCGACGGAAAGCGCAAGTACCATAAAGAGCATCAGGAACTGTTCGCGTCCGTCCGTGCGGCTGACCTGAAGAAAGGACGTATACATGACGGGCGACCATCGCTTTTTGCCGAGAAAATAGAAAAAGCGGATGATGAGCGGGTATACGCGAAGAAACAGCATACCCGAACCCATAATAAACAGTGTCGACGCCAGGAAAAGAAGCGAGTTGTTCTTGCTGACAAAGCTCGTCTCGTCCTTAAGTGACGATTGAATCTGAAAATAGAGATATGCGGAGATACCCAAAAGTATGATATCCAGGAAATAGCGCTGCCAGACCGGTGCCCGCATGCGTCTCGAAACGGTGCGTTTGGTCTCGACGATGCCCTTCCGGGCAAGAACAAATACGGGTATCAGCGTAACTGCGACAAAGAACAGCATCGCAAGTGCCGAATAGATCAAAGCCTCCGTGCTGATGGCTACGGGAAGCGCCGTACGTCCGACAAACGTGAGAAAGCCGTTGGAAGCTCCCAGAACTTTGCACATAAGAAGGCCCAGCGCCGGGCCGACGATAAACGAGACGGCCGCCAGGAGACTGTATTCAATCAGATACAGGACGACGATCCGTCCTTTTCCGGCACCGCGGCTCTCCATGACGGATATACTTGTCTTATCCGTCGTCACCATAAGCTGCGAAACCATATAGATATAAAAGGCCAGCATCAGAACAATCGGTACGAACAGGATCTGAAGCGATGTCTGCAGTTCGGCTTTATACGCCGGATATTCCTGCATAATATCGGTGAACGTACAGACGAGCTCGATCTTCTTGTCCAATTCCTTCGTCCGGTTGATCGAATCATTATAGACGTCAAGAACACTTTGGGCATCCGTAAACAAGAACTTGTAATAGTCATAGCAGCTCCACCAGGTATAGTTCACGAGGTTGCGGGGAAGATTGGTTTCGGCTTCCGTCATCAGCGTGTCGAAATCCATAATGACACCATTACCGAAGGTATCGAGCGATATATACCAGTACGGATCGGAGAGGTTCTTCGCTTCAACGACACCTACGATCTTAATCTTAAATATATCGGTGGCATCCTTGCTGTATAGATCGGTCTTCAGACGGATCTCCTGATCAAGCGTATAACCCTTTTGTTTCATGGCGCTCTCGGTAACGACGACCTCGTAGAGATTCTTGTCGCCCGTCGCTGCCGGCATGCGGCCCGCTACGATCTGAATCTTGTCGGCCATACCGGAGATCGCATTGAGCGTCAAGGTCGAAACTTCCGTCTCACCGGCTTCCGCTGTGTCTTTTTCGTAAAAAATATTGGCGAGCGAAATCATTTCGGCTGTCATCTGAGACGAGTACGGCATGCCCGCAAGAACCGCCGCACCCTCTTCCCTGATCTTTCCGATCGAAGTAAAAGTACCGCGGTAACGGGTTTTCTCGGGATCACTCGTATCGGTCGAGTAGCGGTATGATTTGTTGAATGCGTAATAACCCGAATATATCTGTTCCGTCGTCTGGCGCTTTTCGAGCTGCTTGATAAACATGCGCTGCAGAATTCCTTTAGTGTAAATCGGAATCGATGCAAACATGCCGACAACCAGAATGCAGCCCAGAAGAAGACACAGAACCTTCCACAGATTGCTCTTCATTTTCTGTATAACATATGAAAACACGTAAGATGCCTCCGATCAGTTGGTTATAATCAGATCGCCTTCAGAAAGACCCGTCTTGATTTCCACATCCGTGGTATTGCTGATGCCGATGGTCACGTCCTTTTCGACACGAAGACCGTTCTCCAGAACAACGACATATTTTCTGTCACTGGCAGAGACGACGTATTTCTTTGGAATCACGATTACATTGTCCTTCTCTTCGGTCTTGTACTTGATCGTAATCTTGGCGCCGGATTTGACTTTTTCCGGCAGCGGATCGTTAAATTTGAGGAAAGAGAAGCCGGCATATTCGGATTTGTCATCGATCGTCGCTGGTGTCTCGATTACTTCTGCATTAAGGACGGACTTGTCGCTTAAGACAACCTGAGCGACAGCTCCGACAGAAAGCTCCGTCGTTTCCTGATCGTCGGAGGCGGCAATCAACGTAGCCGGATCACAGATGGTAACAATGGTCTCATACCCCGCGACGCTGTCGCCGATCTTGGTTTTGCTTGTGTAGGTAATGACTCCGTCAAAAGGAGCCGTTATCTCGGTTCCTTCCTTCTGATCCTTAAGAGCTTCCAGAGTCAGCTTCTGCTCCTCCAGCGTTACGGCTGCAAGACTGGCCGCAGAAGACGCTGCGGGGTGATCGCGTTTGGCGACCATCGCGTCGAGCTGAATCCGCATCTGTTCCAAAGTGAGCGCCGCCATGTTCTTCTCGGTGCCCTCCGGTGCCGAATCATAGGCGATCTGCGCCTTGTTGACTTCTCTTACCTGCACTTCGATCTGCGTGTTAAGATCCGTGTTGTCCACGGCTTTTGAAGCTTCGTCATACAGGATCTGCGCTCGTTCGACCTCAAGTTTCTGCATTTTGATCTGTCTGTCCAGCTCATCCGTACCGACGGTAGCTAAGATATCGCCTTCCTTAACGGCATCGCCCGTATTGACCAATACTTCCGTAAGTCTCCCCTGTTCGGCGGTGAAATACAGATTCTGTTCCGATTCGGCAATAATCTGACCGGTTAACGTGACCTCATTCGAGATCGAACCGACTTTAGCCGGTTCTGTCTTATATTCGACGGGTGCCGGTGTAACAAGCGGTATATCGAGAGCCGCCTCCTCCTGTGGAAGAATACTCGAGCAGCCGGCCATTAGAACCATCCCGGCAAGCAGCACGGCAGCAGCCGACGTCAATGCAATATGTCTCAAATTTGTGAAGCGGTGCATAATCATTTCCTCCTAAAGATAAGTACGGGCCGGACTCTCGAAAAATTACACCTGAAAATTCGCGCAAGGATTCTTATTCGATTCCTTCAAAAATAATGCGGCAGGACTCTCGTGAGATTCCTGCCGCATTCGGAATGATGGATCGGGGAATCCGTCAATCGACTGAAGTCATTATCCGAGCACGACAGAAACCTTGTGTGTCGTGCCGGCATCAAAGAGCGGAAGAATATTACTCATTAATTCTATACCATCAACGGCAATATTAGCTATACCTTTTTCCACTCGGTTCGGGTTTTTGATTTCTATTTCATAGGTTATTCCGCGGAAAACACGTGTGATCTTGTAGCCTTCCCAGTCAGAGGGGATACAGGGATCAATAACGAGACCGTCGTATCCCGGCTTTACGCCCAGAATTGCCTGCGATATCGCGACAAAGTTCCATGCGGCAGTGCCTGTAAGCCACGAGTTTTTGGCCTCGCCCATACGCCCTGCGTCCTTACCGGCGATCATCTGTGAATATACGTACGGTTCATTCCGGTGAAGGTCACTGATGGCTTCACGGTATGCGGGACAGATCTTCTTGTAAAGGCTGAAAGCTCTGGTTCCGCGGCCGATCACCGTTTCCGCTATGATAATCCAGGGATTATTATGGCAGAAAATTCCGGCGTTCTCCTTGTATCCCGGCGGGTACGAAGAGCACTCGCCCAAGTTGGAATGATATGTGCTGTAAGCGGGCTGCTGAAGTACGATTCCGTGTTCGCACTCAAGAATATCCCGGACCGAATTCAGCGCCTTCAGAGCCTTGCCGTCTTCAACACCGACACCTGCCATTACGCAGTAGCCCTGAGACTCGATAAAGATCTTGCCCTCATCGCAATCCTTGGAGCCGATTTTCGCTCCGAAAGCGTCATAGGCGCGAAGGAACCAGTCTCCGTCGTAACCGCTGTCAAGAATCGTCGCACGCATAAGATCAATCTCTTTTTGAGCGGCAGCCGCTTCTTCCGTAAGGCCCTTTCTCTTATAAAGTTCAACAAGTTCGGGCCCGATCGCGGCAAACATACCGGCGATCAGTACCGATTCGGCAACACGGCCGTCGGCTGTGCCGAACGTCTGAAACGACTCGCCGGGAGTCTTCGAATGACAGTTCAGATTGAGGCAGTCATTCCAGTCGGCACGTCCGATCAGAGGAAGACCGTGAGGTCCCTTATTCAGTACTACGTGGTTGAAGGAAGCGGACAGATGCTCGAGAAGAGTTCCCGTATCCGAAGGATTGCAGTCATAAGCCGTCTGCTCGTCAAGAATCGAGAAATCTCCCGTCTCCTTGATATAGGCAGCCGTTCCGGCAATCAGCCAGAGCGGGTCATCGTTGAAACCGCCGCCGATGTCATTGTTGCCCTTCTTGGTAAGAGGCTGGTACTGATGATAGCAGCCGCCGTCACGGAACTGTGTTGCGGCGATGTCCAGAATACGTTCGCGTGCCCGCTCGGGAATCTGATGGACAAATCCCAGGAGGTCCTGAGAAGAGTCACGGAAACCTAAGCCGCGTCCGACGCCCGATTCAAAATACGAAGCGGAACGGCTCATGTTGAACGTAACCATGCACTGATAAGGATTCCAGATGTTGACCATGCGGGCCGTCTTCTCATCCTTGATATCGACATTGTAAATGGACAGCAGGCGATCCCAGTTCAGGCGCAGTTCTTCCATCGCGGCATCGACCTGAGCGTCTGTGGCAAACATAGTCATCATTTCCCGGGCCGGAGCCTTGTTGATAACATCGGGAGCTTCCCACTTCTGGTCCTCGGGGAGCTCGGCATAACCGAGCATATAGATGAAAGACTTTGTCTCGCCGGGAGCCAGAACGACGTCAATCTGGTGGCTTGCGCAAGGCTGCCATCCGTCGGCAACAGAATTTCTGCACTTACCCTCAAGAACCGCGGCCGGCTCGTTGAAACCGTTGTACATTCCGAGGAAATCCTCAAGCTGCGAATCAAATCCGGAGATCTCATGGTTCACCGTATAGAAAGCGTAGTGATTTCTTCTTTCTCTGTACTCTGTCTTGTGGTAAATGGTATTTCCCTCGATCTCTACCTGGCCGGTCGAGAAATTGCGCTGAAAATTCAGCATATCGTCCGACGCGTCCCAGAGACACCACTCGCGAAGCGAGAATATGGACAGTGTCTTCGCCTGATCCGTCGTGTTCTTAAGAGTTAAGCGGTTAATTTCCCCTTTGAACTTAAGCGGTACAAAGGCCAGAAGTTCGGCCGATACTCCGTTCTTGGAAGCAGAAATGGAGGTATAACCCATACCGTGTCTGCATTCGTAGGAATCAAGTTCTGTCTTGCAGGGCTTGTATCCGGGATTCCATACGGTGTCGCCGTCTTTGATGTAATAGTAACGTCCGCCGTCGTCGACCGGTATATTGTTATAACGGTAACGTGTTATACGGCGCATACGTGCATCTTTGTAAAAGTTGTAACCGCCGGCTGTATTTGAAACCAACCCGAAAAAATCTTCGTTCCCGAGATAATTGATCCACGGAAAAGGTGTTTTCGGTGTTTCAATCACATACTCGCGGCGTTCATCGTCAAAATGTCCAAACTGCATATAGCGTCCTCCGATCAAATTTGGGGTGTAGGGATCATAAGTGGCTAAAAATAAAACGATAAAGTCAATCATTAAACGTTTCGCTCTAAGAGCAAAAAAACGCGGCAATTCTTCATCTGAAGCAGTATATGCGATTATTGGCTTTCGCCTTACATAACCGGCGTCCTCTTCCCGCTAAAGAGGGGCTTCCACTTGTTTTGAGAAGCAGAAGCCCTCTTTAACAGAAAGAATACTGGAGCGCTAAATGGGCTTTGATTATTCCTTAACGGAACCAGCAGATACACCGGCAATAATGTATCTCTGAAGGAAAACATAGATAATGATCAGGGGAATAACGGATACCGAAAGTCCTGTATAGATCTGACCGAAGTCGGTATAACGGTCTCCGTAGAGCTGTGCAATCATCAGGGGTAAGGTCTTATCCTTCATCTTGCTTAAAATGATGGACGGCATGAAGTAGTTGTTCCAGCTCGATATAAATCCAAAGATGACCTGTGTGGCAAGAGCGGGAACCATGATGGGAAGGCAAATCCGGTTGAAGGTATAGAACTCGTTGGCACCATCAATACGGGATGCTTCGATGATCTCATGCGACAGAGCAGAATCCAGATACTGTTTGATAAAGAATACCGTACCGGGAGCCGCAATGGCGGGAATGATCAGAGGCCACTTGGTACCGACAAGACCCATATCCATCATAAGCTTGAAGAATCCTGTGATGGAGACCTGCGCAGGAACCATAAGAACCAGCATGATGAAGGAAAAAGCAGCATTTCTCAATTTGAACTGGTACACCTTAAGTCCATACGCGGTAAGCGCAGAGAAATAAACGGACAACGCCGTAGCGCAAATCGAAATGATAAAGCTGTTCTTGAAACCGATCATGAAGCTGAATTCCGAACGGGCGTTCAGGCGGTTGACATTGTTAACAAGGTTCTCGAGCGGGCCGGGATACAGTTTCAAACTCTCAAGAATCTGATAGCTGGTCCAGGTCGAGCTCATAAACATGTAATAGAACGGGAAAACGGAAAGTATTGTCAGAAATGCTACGACAACATAAATCAATGCGGACCTGGCACGCAAAGTAGTGGAAAGACTCCTGTTTAAATCTTTCTTACTGCTCATCTCACGATACCTCCTTTTTTGGCAAGTTTCTTGGCACGGCTTGCATCTTTATCTCTCATGACATAGAAGAGGACCGCGCTGATCAAAGACGTGATTGCGAAAAGCAGAACGGATACGGCAGCGGCTACTCCGATGAAGTGATTGCTCTTGATACCGAAGGCTTGGTCCTGAATATACATCAGGATCGTCTCGGTCGACTTGAGCTTTGTGCCCAGGAACATGATCGTAGGTTCGCCGTTCTGCAGCAGTTTCGGAATATCATACATCTGCAAGCCGCCGATCAGAGCTGTAATCAATGTATACAGCATAATGGGGCGGATAAGCGGGATAGTGATACGCCTGAAGATCTGGCCGTTGGACGCGCCGTCGATCTGAGCGGACTCAAACAGAGACGTACTGATGCTGCTGATACCGGCAATCAATATGATCATCGTATTTCCATACCACATCCAGAAGTTGATGAATGCAACGAGAGATCTGGCTGCCCACGGGGAAGCGAAGAAGTTGAATCCATCCTCATCACCGAATAGCTGGAGAACCAGCTGTGCCATAGATTTGGATGCCGGGTTCGTGCTGAACTGGAAGGAACGGTAGAAGAAAATAGCGACTGTGGCTGCTGTCATGATATTGGGAAGGTAGATCAAAGCCTTCATTGCGTTCAGGCCCTTCAAGTGAAGACGGCTGTCCGTCATCCAGGCAGCAAGAAGAAGCGCAAGAAGAATCTGAGGAGCGAAGTTCATAACCCACATGATAACCGTAGTCAGAATATCTCCGAAAACTTTGGTAAAGCGCGTGTTGTCGGTGAAAATGGATTTGTAATTATCGAGTCCGATAAAGACAAAGGAAGACTTGGCATCGGCCTTCTGGAAGATACCGCTCGGGCTCTTAATCGAATCGTTAGAGGCCTTAATGGTGTTCTTGATCTTGGCAAGTGCGTTGTTCGCGTCGGCAATTGCTTTCTTTTCGCCGCCGGCAAGTGCAGAATCATAAGCGGCCTGCGCCTTAGGAAGCTCTGCCTGAGCCTTCTTGAGTGCGTCCTGAGCAGCCTTGACTACAGATTCTTTCTTTGCTGTATCAAGCTCTTCATAACGGGCGAGACTCAATTTGTCGCTGAGGCCTACTGCATCCTTATAGGAAAGATACAGAGCTGTATCCACGCTGCGGTCTGCGCTGAAGTTCATGAAAGAACTGATACCACCGGCAGATTTGACGGTGTCGACATTATCGAGAACGGCCTTGAAAGACTTGTCGTCCGTATAAATAAGCAGATTCCGGATGTGTGCCACAGCCTTGATTTCATTCGGGTCCGACTGATAATTCGTATCAATCAAAGTTCTCAGCTGAGCGACGAGGCTATTCGCGGTATCTACCGTCAATGCTCCGTCCTTCTCAACAAGAGGTTCTCCCTGAATGATGCCGGCATCACTTAATACTTTCAGATCGGCATAAAGAGTTTCGCTGTGAATATCCGATTCGGCATTCGAATAGGATTCAAGCTTGGATACCGATGAAAGAGAATTGATTGTGGTAAGCCAATCATCCGTCGACAGGATCGTCTTCAGATCAGCGGTAAAATCGGTCTTAATCGCACCGAACTGCACCAGTCCTGCCGATGTCGTATAGAAATTATAATCATGTACGGAAGCCGAACCGCTCTGGAACGTCCCGTAATACTTGATCAGAAAATCAAATGCGTTGGCAGGGGCTTTGCCGCCATTTAATTTGGCTGCATAATAATCGACCGCCATAACGGCCGTTTTGTTCTCGTCGGTCACGTCGGCTGCTTTGAGAGCCGTCAGATCGTCGATAGCGGTTTGAATGGAAGGAAGGATAGCCTCCTCGGGTTTTACGTCCGTTGCGGTATCGGTTGTCGCGGCAGCTGCATCGGCAGCAGCCGTCTTAATCGTGTTAACCGCCCCAAGAACGGTAGGAAGCTGATCCATGATATTCTTATCAAGTGCGCTGAAATTCTTTCTGTATTCGGCAAGTTCCTTTAATGCATCGACCGTTAAATCCGAAGGATTCTTGGACGCCATATATGCATTAACGCTTGCTTTGGTAGAATCGGAAAGAGTTGTCAGGCCTGCAATTGCGTTCATGCCTTCTTCGTTAAAGGGATCATAATCCCTAACGATTGACTGTAATGAGAAATAGGACTTGATTCTTGAATATTCCTTTGCAGAAATACCAACCTGGTCCTGAATTTTCTTCGCGTAAATTGCATTGAGGTCCAGATACTGATCGTAATAAACGACGGTATTGCTGAATCCATTGAATTCCGCAGTAATATCGCCAATATTGGTTGTGCTGTACCAGAAAGTACTAAACAGGGGGGTTAAAGAAAAAATCAGATATACGACAAAGAACGGTATGATAAAGAAATAACCGAATCTTGCGTAGCTGATACTCTTTCTCCGGCCCGACGATTTCTTCGTTGTGCCACTCGCCATCTTCATTCACGCTCCATTTACTTAAGGTTTGCCGTGGTTACTTATGTCTCCAACAGAAATGCGGGGCAGGGTATTCGCCCTGCCCCGCACATCAAAGCTGATATTGGTTGTTTCTAAGCATTCAGAATCTGAAGTTAGAATTAGGCTCCGATACCGGCGTCGTTGCAGTCTGCGATGAATGCTGCTTCAGCATCAGCAACAGTTGCAATTTCTCCATTGGTATAAGCGGCAACCGTAGAAGCAAAGATTGTGTTGATGGCCTGATCGTCGCCTGTGATGCAGGATACGTCGATCGTCTTGGCAGCTGCAAGGAGGTCAGCAAAAGGATTCTGGCCGCCAAGGTAAGCAACTGTGAAGCTCGGGTCTTCGCCGATCTTGGTCATAACAGATACGTTGTTAACGAATTCGCCGGCCTGGGCAAGCTTGTCCATGGAAGCGGCATCGATCGTGAAGTAACGCATAATGTCAGCAGATGTAGCCTTGTTGTTGTCATACTTGGAAGCTGTGATCCATGTGCCGCCCCAGAAGAACGATACAGGAGCGTTGCAGTAACCCCAGTCGCCTGTTGTCGGGTTAGCATCGGCCTTAATGGTTGTTCCGTCTTCTTCATAGCCGAAGCCCATGCAGAAGTTCATCAGCCACATCGGTCCCCAGTAAGAAAGAACGGTCTGATTGGACATGTTAGCTGTCCAGTCTGTGTTCCACTGAGCGGTCTCGAATGTGAGGCCTTCGTCCTTGAGCTGCTTTGCATAGTCAAAGTACTTCTCGATCTGAGGATCGATGGTGATAGCACCATCAACAAGCCATCCCTGAGAACGGGAGTTCTGGAAAGAACGCCACAGATCATCATAACCGGAGATAGCCTTAACTTTGCCGGCAGAATCTGTGTTCAGCTTCTGAGCCATAGCCATGAAAGCGTCCCATGAAGCAAAGCTCTGTCCTACTGTCGCAGGATCGTCTGTTCCAAGATAGGTCTTGGCAAGAGTACGGTTGTAGAAAACGCCAGCCGGGCATGCCTGCCAGGAAAGAGCCTTAACGGCGCCGTCGGCACTGAGCATGAACTCGTATGTGTAACCATACTGGTCAGCAAGTTCGGAGTTGGAAATACCCAGTTCGTTGATGTTCAGAGAATTGTCGGAATCAACGTACTTCTTCGCATAATCTGCCTCGACGAGGTAGATATCCGGAGCGCCGTCGCCAGAAGCCAGAACGCCGTCGAGCTTGGTCTGGTATGTGGTGTTCTCTGTTACCTGATAATCATAGGTAAAACCTGCGTTATCGGCTGCATAGTACTTGTCCAGGAGTCCCTTGAATTCTTCGTTCCAGGCATAGATAACGATCGGGGTGGTGTCCTCGTCCGTTACATCTGTTGCCGGAGCAATGATGTCTTCAGGAGTTACGCCTTTTTCGGTCTGTGCAGCTGTGGTGTCTGCTGCTGCCGTTGTCACTGCTGCTGTTGTGTCAGCGGGTGCGGCGGTGGTTGCTCCAGGAGCTGTCGTTGATGTTGTTGTTTCTTTCTTGCCGCAAGCAGCAGAAACTCCAACAACCATAACGAGAGCGAGAAGCATTGCAACGATCTTCTTCATCTTCATGTGTTTTTTTGCCTCCTCTTAAACTTAAGGTTAATGTATGTCCATTTATTAGGACCAAAATCAATTCAGGGAATTACACACCGCATGCTTCTGCGATCTGCCGCCCGCCTGTCCGGTATCTACCAAACTGGCTTCCCTGCGGGTATGACATATTCTTTATACATTTTCGGAGAAAAAGGTAAAACGCGAAACGATCTATCCTTTTTGTAAAAACCATCCATACGGGTCCCCTGCCGAGAATGGCGACGCACGAAAAACGCGCGTTCTTTGTGTTATTTTTCCCCGATTCATAATTCACATCAATCCAGCTGATTCATCAGCGGATTTCATTTCTTATGGCTGAAGTCTACTACAATTCGACGGAAGAAGCAATACTAATGGGGGGAGTTTTTATGCACTTCACGAATAACGACAACTTTCTTTATATAAAGTGCATAAATTTGATATCTTTTTCAATATGTGTAATTTGAACAATCCAACACGTATAGAAACGTTTCGCGCTTGTCGTTTTGTCGCATTCCCCCAAATCGCTTACAGCCACAATACTTTTAGTGTTAAACGTTTCGCGCTGATTCGGTCAGTCCATATCTGTCATTGGTTGTGCTCTTGGGGTGCAGTGAGACAAAATATTGATATATTTATTTCTAAAAAATGCAGACATCTTTCGTTTTTGCCGCAATTTTCCTGAAATGTCAAAAAATATTTTTTTCTTTTTTGTGTGTATTTTGACAAATTTTACATCAGAATCTCCAAAAAATGCGTTGCATTCAAAGAACGGTTCGCTTCTCGCAGCGACAAACGGAGGAATTCCAGCCCGCTGCCCCGGCAAGTCCGTATCCTTCGATCTGTGCCGCTTCGACATATTTGTCGATTTTACCGTGCGGTGATTGAAGAAAGGCATTGACAAAGCCACCCCGGCTGTAATACAATTCGCTTGTTGTTTTGGGGCATTAGCTCAGCTGGGAGAGCGCTTGACTGGCAGTCAAGAGGTCAGGGGTTCGAGCCCCCTACGCTCCACCAAGACAAAAAGAGGTCACCGTAAAAGGCGACCTCTTTTTTTGTCCGTTAATATCCGCTAATACCCGGCAATACCTGCAGGATTATTCTACGTTTACGGTTTTATATTTAGTATTTAATGAACCTGTCTCCCGCAACACCACAGATACTGCACTTATCAGGCCGGTACTTCTCGATGTTTCCGCATACAGGACAGAGATAATAGAAAACTTCTTCTGTCCGGTCTATATTCTCCAAGGCCTCCTGATAAAGCTTTGCATGAACCTCCTCAGCCTTCATTGCATAGGTGAAAGACATAAGAGCAGCCTTATGTCCCTCCGTCTCCGCAGTTTTTACAAAGCCAGGGTACATCTCTTTATACTCATGCGTCTCTCCGGCAACGGCATCCTTTAAATTCTCAGATGTTGTTCCTGTTTTCCCAGCTGCTTCAAAATGCTTGAGTGCATGCAGTGTTTCTGCATCAGACGCGGCTTTAAACAGCTTAGCTGCATTAAGGTTCCCGTCTTTTTCGGCTTTTTTAGAATATGCAAGATACTTTCTATTAGCCTGCGATTCTCCTGCAAAGGCCTCCATCAAATTATCAATCGTTTTGTTATCACGCATTTCCTTGTCCTCCGCTATGTTTTGAAAAGAAGTGAGCAATTTTTGAACCGTCTCTTTCGGGAACCCCTCATGTTCCTCTTTTTGAAGAAGAGAACGCAGAAATTCCATAGCGTTCCCGCTCTGCGGAAGCATGTATCCCGCTTCCCGTATAAGATCTTCCGCCATAATATGATTGGATCTTTCTATGGCTGCGGCCAGTTTTCCGGGAAGGCCCGAGGCAACGTTCTCCTGTTCTGATTTATTTCGCACAAGCAGTCTCATAGCCTGAACCACCGGATCGGCTTTATCCTGCTGATGCGGGTATTCCCTGGGCACCATAGATATGGCTCCGGAAGGACAGGCTTGCGCACAATCTCCGCACCCGATACATTTTGATACATCGATAATACTGTTCTCGGTATCCGTCGCACCGGTAGGGCAGACATAGAGGCACAGGCAATCTTTGGAACACAGGCGAATATTCCGTACCGCGTATTTTGAGGACATACTCACACTCTCCCTTCAATTCTTTCAAACTTCCAGTTCGGCACTTTGCAGACAGGACACACTTGAGGAAGAGTATCTCCAACAAAAACAAAGCCGCAGATCGTACAAACGTAGACACCGGTCTTCTCAAGCATAGCATCTCCCTCTTTACCGTACCGGATAAGAAGAGACTTTAAAATCCGCGTTACCTTTTCGCTCCATACCAAGGCACGGAGCGCGCCCCGATCTTCAAAACCGGACGATACAGCATTGGCATTCGGAAAGCCTTCAGTAAGGTCCTTTTCGATGAGCAGTAGAAGTTGTTCTGACGACGGAGACTCCGGCGGTGTGACAGAAGTCTTGAAAAAAAACGCCAAATCCCGAAAAAGTGCCGCTTCTTGCTCTTTGTACTGTTTTTCGCACCCGCGCGATAGATTCGTACAAAGTGCGCTGATCTCAAGCGCGGTCATCTCTTTCATATCTCCGGAAGAAGGTTTAGTCGGAACGATCGTTTTCACAGTGGAAGAGGGAGATTCATCCTGCATTGCGAATTCCGCTTTTGCAGCGCCGCAGATTGGGCAGATCCAGTCTTCCGGCAGATCTTCCCACTTTGTTCCGGGTGCAATGCCTTTCTCCGGAATACCGGCGGCTTCATCGTACACATAACCGCAGATTGAACATACGTATTTTGCCATTAGCTTTCCTCCTTCATGTTTCCAGCTTAATCGTAGTCAGGCTCAAAAAACAGGTCAAGCTACGTTGTCGGAATGCACCTCCTTTTTCGTTCATTTAATGTGCAATAACAGCAACATCATAGTCTATATTATCCGATTCTTCAATCAAAAGCACATCGCTTCCTTACTCACACGGTTCCGTTATTTCAACTTCATTTTCGCGCATATATTCCTCTATGATTCGGGCGGCATGTTCAACTAATTCGGCGCACGGACGCTTCTTGTAGTATTCGGCAGTCCGCTCCTGCGGCACCAGATTCTCACCTTCCGGTTTGATCCCAAGCAGTTCCCTGCATACGATGGAATGATTCTCTTCCCTGAACTTTCCGGCAAGATTTTGAATTCTCGTGTAATGTCCCAACTTGCCGGGGCGGTCACCGGGTTTGTCATACCCATACTTGATCCCAGCCACCATAAACATTCCCGAGACAGCACCGCAGACCTCCCTGAGACTTCCCATGCCGCCTCCGAAAGAAGATGATAATTTCATTGCTGTTTCAAAATCAATACCGAGTTCCTCCGCAAAAGCTGCGAGGACCGCCTGAGAGCAGTTGTATCCTTGTTTAAAAAGAGATTTTGCCGTTTCTCCATGATCAATCAATGGTAATCCTCCCTGTTAAATGAACTGAATCTTATTGAAATCGATTCTGCTTTCATCTTCTCCATTACATATTCCTCCTATTTTGCATACACTTCCGTCATACTGCTGGACGCAATAGCGGCGGTACACCCAAACACCAGAAAACTAATGTCTTCGATCACATCCTTCTCAACCCTGATCGAAATTACCAGGAAGTCACCGCAGCGCGGATCGCCGCAGGTTCCGATGGCGTCCGGATTTGCAATATCACCTGTGTTCCTTGGATTCATGAAATGATCCATAACAATCTCGGAAAACGGTCCATAACTCATCTGCTTTTTCTCCAATTAATTTAGCACAAGGATCCGGGGGTACATCCTCCCGGATCCTTGTTGTTGCGCATCGAGCGCGGCGATAAGGCACGCTCGTTTGGGGACTTTAGTTGCCGCACTCATCATGGTGCTGATGCTCATGGCAGACAGATCCGGAAGAAACAAGGGTTCCGGCAAGATATGCGGACACGGCCTCTTTTGCGTCTCCGCTGGCGCCGGATATCACATCAATTCCCTTTTCGTCGAATATTTCAATAGCGCCCCCGCCGATTCCGCCGGCAATTACGACCTTCACTCCCATGTCATTCAGAAAATTCGGAAGAAATCCCGGTTTATGTCCCGGATTCGGGATAAACTCACTTCTGAGTATATGATCTCCGTCTGTCTCGGCAATCAGAAAGCTCTCGCAATGACCGAAGTGTTCGCATACCTTTTGATTTTCACTTGCAACCGCAATTTTCATATTCTTTTCCTCCGTTATCTTTACCTTATTGATCTCTAACCCTTTTTCCAGAACCTGCGCAACGCCGTCAAGCCAGTCTACCGGAAAATCCTCGATCAGACCCTCGTCACAGGCCTCTGAGATTCTCGGGTCCACCGGGAGATGCGCCAAAACAGGAAGGCTGTACTTCTTAGCGATGGCTTCTACGTGACTTTCCCCGAAGATACTATGCTTTCCTCCGCAGTCCGGGCACTGATAATAGGACATATTCTCCACAAGACCGATGATCGGAATATTCATCATATTCGCCATCTTGACTGCCTTGGACACGATCATCGACACCAGTTCCTGGGGGGATGTAACAATGATAATTCCGTCAACCGGAATGGATTGGAATACCGTCAGAGGTACATCGCCGGTTCCCGGGGGCATATCCAGAAACATGAAGTCTACGTCGCTCCACAGCACGTCGGTCCAGAACTGTTTCACTGTACCGCCCAATATCGGCCCCCTCCAGAGAACCGGATCCGAATCGTTTTCGAGAAGCAGATTAATCGACATAACACGAATACCGCTCCTGGTTACAATCGGGAAAATGCCATCCTCACTTCCACGGGCCTTCTCCTTAATTCCGAAAGCCTTCGGAATCGACGGTCCTGTGATATCCGCGTCCAGAATCGCCGTCCTGTGTCCGCGGCGGTTCATCGCAGCCGCCATCAGGGAGGTGACCAGCGACTTTCCGACTCCGCCCTTGCCGCTGACAATTCCGATAACCTTTTTTACACTGCTGTGCGGATTCAGCTTCGCGGAAAAATCCACCTTCTCTTCTGCTCGATCGCTACAGGTTTCCCCGCAGGAAGAGCACTTCTGATCACATTCTTTGCTCATGTTTTTTCTCCTTTTTCGTTTGTATATCTTACGTCTGTATGATTTGAATTACGCTGCCGGCGGCCGCATAGTTCATGTTTTTTTCAAGCCGCTCTTTTAGCTGGCGATATGACTCCATGCCCGTACAGTGACCCGTATAATACATGGACCCCGTCTGTTCCAGATATCGGCCGACTTCCCGGACAACCGCCGGATCCTCTGGTTTATTAAGAGAAGGACTAGATAAATGAAATCCTCCTATGACGTACATAGGATAAGTTCCCATTATTTTACGCGCTTCTTCCATAATATTGACAATCCCGCGGTGCGCACATCCGGCGATCAACAGCGTTACTCCTTGCTCACTGATCAACAAGTTCTGTTCATGGTCGAAATCATCTTCAATGTAGCGGCTCCCCTTCTTTATTAAGAGAGTGGCATTGGCGGTTGGAACCAATTCGAGTCCTGAAGGCCTTGCGAATATTTGCAGCTCTTCGTCAATCACGATGTCTTCATCAGCAAAAAGAAACCGCCCCGTCTCCCTGAGCGAGGATTCCAGTCCGATATATTCTATCCTCCCCCCCTCTTTCACGGAGAAATGAGGGTCAAACGCGCCTGGTCTGGCATAAATCGGGGCGCTATCGTTTAGGGATAGGAACGTCTCAATTCCGCCGCCGTGATCATAGTGACCGTGCGACAGAAATGCGATGTCGACTTGCGACAGGTCAATCCCGAGCCGTTCAGCATTTTTGGCAAAAACCGCACTCTTGCCCATATCGAAAAGGATTTTATGCCGTGTCGTCTCAATGTAGAGACAGAAACCATGCTCGCATGCGAATGATTCCGATATGGCAGTGTTTTCCGTTAATACCGAAATGATCATGCTAATACATCCTGCCCTTCTCTATTGAAAAGCGCCAAGGTGTTCTGATACACTTCCCGGATCGCTCCGGCCGCGGGGCACTCGCAGTCCACAACGGCTAGTCCCCGGTTCGTGGCCGCCAAGGCAGCAGGATCATAAGGAATCCGCCCGGCAAACGGCAGTTTCTCTCTGCTGCAAAAGCGCTCAATCTCGTTGCTTCTGGATAGATTCTGATCAAATTTGTTGGTGCATACAACAACAGGGGTCTGAAATCTCCGGGCTGTCGAGACGATTCTTTCCAGATCGCTGATACCAGAAACAGACGGCTCTGTCACAAGCAGCACCATGTCTACTCCGCTGATGGAGGCTATGACCGGACATCCGATGCCGGGAGATCCGTCAATAACCGCAAATCCCTTGTTATTCGTCTCCTTGATCATCTGTTTCTTCACTTCTGTAACGAGTTTTCCGGAGGTGCCGCTCCCCATACGAAGTTCTGCCGTAGAAAAAACTGTGTCATTCCTGTACAACATCAAATCGCCGGCGATATCGGGAATAAAAGAAACCGCTCCGGCAGGGCAGACATACTCACATACCCCGCAGCCCTCACAGGATAGCGGAAGAATCCGACACTCACTTTCCAGGCTGATTGCGTCGTAACGGCAATAATCCATACAGATGCCGCATCCGAGACATTTATCGGGATCAATAAACGCCTTTGGCATCCCATAGTAATCTAAGTGGGCCGGCTCTTCTCTGTGGACTGTGACCAAGTGCAGGTTCGGCGCATCTACATCACAGTCCGCATACGCCTTTGCCGAAGAGAGGCGGATAAAGGACGCGGCAACCGTCGTCTTCCCTGTGCCTCCCTTACCGCTTAAAATCAGAAGCTGCTTCATGACAGGCCTCCCTTCTTATCGTCTTCAGAAGGTCCGTAAACAGCACCCTGTAATTCTCATTATCCCTGACCGCAATCCGAGCTTCGGAGTGAATTCGTCCCAAATCGGGGTCATAGGGAATTCTGCACAGGATCCGAATGCCTTTATACATGCAGTATTCCTCCGAAGGATTTGCCCCTTCCCCGCATTTATTCAACACCACGCCGAACGGCTTATCAAAAACCTGTACTAATTCATGCACCATTCTTAGGTTATGGGCACCGAAGACGGAGGGCTCTGCGGCCAGCACACAATAATCCGCTTCCTTTATGCTCTCCATGACTGTACAGGCGCTTCCGGGCGGGCAGTCGATGAAAGTATCGCCCTCGCTGCCGATTGTTGCGTCCAAGATCCGCTTGATAATCGGAATTCCGGAGGCCTCCCCGATATTCAGAAACCCGGAGATCACAGATACTTTTTCTGATATACCGATGCGCATTTCGCCGATCGGCATATTCTCTTTCTTTATCGCTTTTTCCGGGCACACCATAGCGCACCCGCCGCAGGAATGGCAAACCTCATCAAAGACAAACAGCTTGCTGCCCGCGAACGCCAAAGCATGAAAGCGGCAGAAATCAACACAAGCACGGCAGCCTTTGCAAAGGACCGGATCCACGCGCGGCAGACTCCGGGAAACCGGCTCGTTCAGACTGTTCTCCGACTTAAAGTAGAGATGTCCGTTCGGCCCCTCTACGTCACAGTCCACATAGGTCCCGACTCCCGCCGCTGCCGCAAGGTTGACCGAAATCAGGGTCTTCCCGGTTCCGCCTTTACCGCTCAAGACAGCAATGCGCATCTCAGCGGCCTCCGTGGTGGTGAAATCCGGGATGCGTTTCTGTAAGTACCGAAAGATTCCCGGCCAGGTAAGACCGGATGTTATCATCCAACGAATCACCTGACGTCTTATAAACCGGAATATGAGCTGCCAGAAGAACTTTCGCGGCATTTTCTCCGCACCTGGGGGTGAGGAGGGCGTCCGGCTCCCTGTCCGCGATGCTCTGAGCCGCCGCTATTCCAGCCCCTCCGGCGCTGTCCGCTGCCTCGTTTTTGAAAAATTCCCTGGTGCCGGTTTCCGAATCATACATCATAAAACAAGGTGCCCGGCCAAAGGAGGGACAAATGGTCGTGTCAATTGTATTCTCATTGGTTGGTATCATTATTTTCATTCGTTTTCCTCGTCTTCGACTGTTATATATCTATTTTGCATCTTTCGTCAAATTATGGTCTGCCGCAGCGTCGTCTGTGACATCCCGGCTCGCTTCCACAGTTTAGTCCGTCACAGATTTGATAATCACCGCCTTCGATCCTGAGAACTTTCCCCAGAACCAGCGATTCCGCGATTTTTTTCCGCGCATCCGCATAGATCCGCTGGGCAGTTGTCCGTGCCACAGCCATTTGGTCTGCACACTCCTCCTGAGTGAAACCTTCCAGATCAATCAGTCGAATCGTCTCATATTCTTCGACAGTCATCTGCACGATCACAGGGGAACCCTCTGCAGGAACCAACGGCCCGAACTGCGTGCTCTCTGGCATGCAGCATACCTTTCTCCATTTACGCGGTCTCGGCATAACCTTTCACCTCCAAGATTATGAACATATGTCACAATTGAGTTTCTCATCATTCCCGACATATGTCAACAACATATCGCCGGACAATCGATCGGAACACTGATAAATACGATGATGAACGACCTTAACTCAGACTGAATCCTCTCCTAACAAATCTCTTTCCTTGCGTCGGATTCCTGTATGAAACTCCGTGAGCAGGGATAGCTTGTCCGATAAAAATGCCTCTATATTCCATCCGGCGGTTCCCGGAAGTGATTTATAGATCACGACTTCCGCATTCTTAAAAATCTTCTCCGAATTCGCACCGCACCCGGGGGTTAATAAGACTCTGGATCCGTTATCCACAATCGCCCTGGCGGCCCTGACTCCTGATGCTGTTTCCGTCATCGCCTCTGTATGATCAAGATATTCGCATTCCTTTGTGATGCTGTTGTAAACCAATATATACGGAGCAAGTCCGAAGGACTGTCCGACGTTCGCGTCTAAACTCTTATTCTCAATCGGTACCGCTACTTTCATCTCGCAACGCCTCCATTCAAGCGCAATTTAATTATGGGCTTATGTTCGATTCAATTCTACCGTCATTATGAACATATGTCAATAACTCGTGAAAAATGATCTGGCTACCGTTAATAATCTCTCCCCTGCGCAGCTCTGGCGAATAGATTTACGCGAAAACCGGTTCGTAAATATATGCGCCGCCTTCGTAGTAGATCTGTTCGAAATGCACATACGTATTGTCCGCCAGTTTGCGGCTACAAAAAATATAGTCGGCGTCCAGCTTATAAATATCTTTATAAGACAGATAGAGATCGAAACGGTCTTTCCCTTTAAGAATGAAATGCGTCTCCTCCTGACAGAGGATGATCTGGCAGATGGCGTAGCGGTCATATATCTCTTTATATTTCCCGTCGGGATCTATGGAAGACCAAAGCTCATAATTCGGTGTGATGTTAACGGAGGTGACGGTGGGCGCGCCGAGTGCGGCAAGAAAATTCCCGCTCAAGTAGGAGTTCAAGGTAATCCACCTCTTCCCGCAGCCCTCGTTCAACGATTGGATTTCACTCGATACGGGCTTGGAATATATGACGTCGAGGCCTTTGGAGAGAGGCAGAACGAACGCTCCGGCAGCGACGGACACAGCAATCAGGCAAATTGCGGCACCGCGCCGATACTTTTCTCCGATGTCGGAAAAGAGAACGGCTGCACATATAAGCGCGAAGGCCGCCGACGCCAAAATCGTCAAATCCGTCATTTGCCCTCTGCTCAAGAATGCCGACGCTATTCCGAGGGTTGTCAGGAGAAGGACCGAGACGCCGGGCTTCGGGCGCTTCATTTCCTCAAGCCGGCATAGACAGAGGATCAGGAAATATACCTCGATAATGCCGATAACATCGGCAGTCCGATCCGGTATTGAATACGATAAAAGCGATATTCGGGCCAGAAAATCCGGGAATCCGATGGAGCAGTACAGCGTAAATACAAGAGACACGGCGAGCAGCGACACAAGAAGTCCGTCCTTAAACTTCTTTTTGACCAGCAGGAGAATCGCAAGAATGCTCGGCAAAGGATAGAAGTTTAGGAACACGCCCTCTACAGATATGTCCTTCATACCGGTAAAAGGAGTACTCCAGACTTTCAGGCCGCCGAAAAGCTTGTCCAGCGCATAGCCGCCCGAAGAGCTGCGCCGTCCCGGATATGCCGTATTCATGATCGTGTTCATGTATTCCCTGCTCTCCCACAGGTAAGAAATACAGATCGCCGCCATGAAGCAAATCCCCAGAATAAGGATTGCCCAATCCAGTTTGCGGAGAGCCTTAACCTTCTCCCGGTTTGCGATCAGCATCCAAACGATCAGTACGAGAAAAAGGTATCCGACCGGAACTTGCCACGCAGGGTAGAGTTCCGTAACAAAGTCGGCGCCCAAAATCGCCGTTCCGAAGATAAGCAGAACGCGTTTCCACCGCTTGTCGCTGTGCAGAAAGTAGTATAGAAAAACAAAGATTCCCTGAACGTCCAATAACCAGTTCACGTTGGACCACCAGAGAAAGCAGCTTGAGCAGGTGATCAGCACGGCGCCCAAGAGCGAATACAGCCGTTTTCTGTTTGTCAGAATCAGGCACATCTCAAACGAGGCAAGGAAAGTACCGACCAGAAACAGGATGTTGCTGAGCGACAGCCCGTAAGCGGAGCCCAGCAGAAAGTACCCCCATAGCATAGGCCGCGCAAGCGCCGCAAAGCAAAAGCAGAGTCCCGACACAGGCAAATTCCCGTTCGGCGCCGCCCGCAGAATATCATTCGTTTTCGCATAGTCCGTGAACGCCGCTGACAGGCGCGCAGGGGTCATGGCCAGCCACTCATCGCTGCGGATATTTCTGCCCTGACCCAGGATCGGACTCATGTATTCGGATCCGTAATTGTACTGAACCAAATCGTTGTAAATGGAAATTGAAGAGAAGTTATATTGATTGATTACAAAGAAAATGACAACTCCGGCGGCGATCCAAAATCGTTTGCGGAAAATCCAGTCGTACAAGCGGGGTATGTCGACGAAAAAATGCAGAAGGATGAAGGCGAAAAGCAGAACGATAAGAACGAGTCTGTTGACAAAAAGTCCCGTGGGGTGATACGAAGTATCGTCTTCACAGGTCGTATACACAAGACTCGATGAATCGGCCCTCCCGTTTATGACCACTTTGTCTATCTCATCACTTACCGTTTGCGACACCCACATCGAAACCGCGGTTCCGGTTACGGCATCTTCCGACGTGACGAGAACCTCATATCCTGCCGGGGAAGTCACCTTGTCTCCGAAACCGAGAAAACGGAATTCTCCGTCCGCAATATCCTCCGCTTCCAGAGTCGCGTTGTATAGAACCGAGCCTGTTGTAAGATCCCGGACCCGAATCGATATATGACCTGCGGCGAGCTTGTCCGTATTCTTCATCAGAACAGATATGCCCAGGAGTGCTTTGTCATAGCGAAAAGACTGGGAAACGGCCGTGTCCTTTGTTATTTCGACAGCGGTGTTTACCTGATTCGTATTGGTGTCCCGGTTCATATACCGGGGCTCAAATGTCAGGTCATATACAAAGAAGATCACCGCTGCCAGGAGCAGCAGCGTGACGGAAAAGAGTATCAGACGAATCGGTCCCCAACTGCGCCGATTCAATTTCATATCAGAAGCCTGATTCATTTCCCCCCATATCTGCTTACAGGAAAATTGTAAACCAAAGTTTTTTTGATTGTACCACAGGTCTTATGCAGCCGGATTGCCGCAGATACCGATGAACAGGAGCCGCCCGTCCGCGATCTTCTTCCCTTCTGAACCGGCCTCGATTACGGTCGTAACCGCAGGACTGTAAATCGCGTAGATAAAGGGACGGTCAAGAATCATCTCGGCTTCGTCAACCGGCATCGCTGCACCGGCGTATTCGATCTTGGTAAAGGCGGACGCCTCGACACCGTTCTCGTCGATCGCAATATGCGTCTGCTGCGTAACCGTAGAGATAAATGCCTTCTGATCCGTAATGCCGGTGAAGTCCGCATCGGGTGTGAATGCCGCGGTAAGTCCGAGTGCTTTCAGCGTGTCAGCCAGATCGAATTCGGAGGCATAGGAAAACTTCGGGATCTCCCAGGTAACTTTGCCGTTTGTTGTCTGCCCTTCTTGCAGAATTTCTTTGAGTCTTTCCGGATCGGATACAAGACTCTCCGGGCTCACACCCTCATCGGGAAGAATAAAGACCATCTGTCCCCCCGGTTTAAGACTTAATGCAGCACGGAGAAATCCGTCGCCCCTTGTGAAGTTCTGGGAGCTTTGGACCATATTCATAAAGTCGCAAGTGACATCCGCACCTTCCGCCGTATGGAAAATGTCCGGCTTTGTCTCCTGTTCCTCGAACTTATCCACCCATTCGGTCTTAAAGTAAATTGTATTGATGATGCTCATGATCTGTTCCGGATCCGCCTGAAATTCCGGCGTCAGGGTGCCGTTCGTCTCACCGGAGATCCAGTTCGCCATAGCAGGCCCCGCATCCTCCGAAGCAAAATCCACCGTAAACAGAGACGCATAGAACATCGATGCCGCATTCTTGATGAAGCTGTCCTTATACACTACCGGCACGCCCTGGTATTCCTTGTCGAGCCACAGCGAATTCGCGATTTTCATCTTTGTAATTTCGTTGTCCGAATAGAGAAGCCGATAGAGATTGCCCATATCCTGTGACAACTGCGCGGTATCGGAACTTCCCAGAAGGCTCATAAATTCCTTCTGTGTCTGCCCGTTCGCCCCGGTTCCGGCCAGCGCCAGCGCATAATAGAGGCTCAGCGGCGAATAACAGCCGTTCACTTCGACAGTGCTTAGGATCGGAGATGCCGTGTTATAGGAAAAGGCCGTAAGTGCATCACAGCCACCGGTACTTACCCGATTCATGTCCCGATATTGGCTTAACGCCTCATCGTCGCCTGAAGCAATTGCCTCCGGATATTCCGGAGACGCAATCAATACAGCCGCATTATTTGCGTTGATTTTGCCGGAGCCGGCGCACGCAGTCAAACTGATCAGCATAATCATGACCATAAGACACACTGAAAAACGCTTCATAAAGATCCCTCCCCGCTTGATACATATAGTAATTATAGCACGAACGACAGATTACTCTTCGATGGAAGAATGATGATCATATATGGACCCGCCTGTGAATATAACCGCGCGAAAACGCCCCCGCATTTTCTGGTGCAAGGGGCGTTATTGATATGAATGAACCGTTTGCCCTTTTTCGCGAAAAAACGCTTACTCTTTCGCCTTCGCCGAGGCCATGCGCCGTACAAGCGCGGTGATCAGGAGAACCACCGTCACAATGGCAAAACCGGTCGCCGTCAGAAAAACGGATATGTTGAAATACGACTTGTCGAGATAGCGCATAACGATCTCATTAATAATGAGATTGAGGCCGATGCCAGTCACCGCACAAGTGATCGCGGCGGCGACAAGCCGATTGATTTTTGAGTACAGAAAGAGCCAAACGATCAGCACCGCACAGACGGCGGACAGCCCGGCAATCGGGAGGGCAAGCCCCGTGGCCCAGCCTTTCAACGGAACGAGGGATTCGAGGAAGAAGAGAAACGGAACAAGTCCCGCGAAAAAGACCGCAATACTAATGACCGTCCTGTGCTTCTTTAACAGGAAGATAGGGAGAAGAATGGCGAAGCAGTAAAGGAGTGCCGCCACCGGGAACCGCGACCAGGTAAAGGACTGTGTGATGCAGAAATCAACCAGCAGGCAAACAAACGCCGCGAGACCGAGAGACGCACTGATAATCGGCAAAACAAGCCGCGACAGCTTTCTTCGCATCTGTTCTCCGGAATACTTAATAACATTCGATACAAGTTCCACCTGTGGGTCGATCGTTTCGTTTTGCATCGGGCCGGATTGGATCTTGGTTCCCGTCTCGTCCTGTGCCGTCTTGTCCGACAGGAGGTCCTCCGGCTTGATGCCGAGAATCCGCGACAGCTTCGGCAGGAGCGTGATCTCCGGGAAACCCTTGCCGCGCTCCCATTTCGAGACGGCCTTGTCCGTCACGTCGAGCCACTCGGCCAGCTCCTTTTGTGTCATTCCGTTCCTTTTTCTCGCTTCCGCGATCCGTTTGCCGAATTCCTGATTATCCATGCGATACACCCCGCTCGTTTTTCTTCTATCATACGGCAGCGAACACGTTTCTCCTATCGACGTATCGTAGAATCAGCCTTTCCTCCGTATCTTTTCGCGCGAAAAAGCGGGGAATTTTCTCCAACTTTGTTATATGATGAATAAATAGATGTAATGAGTGATACAAGGAGGATTTCCATGAGCGAAAATATGCAGCTGGTCGACCGCGTGCTTCTGATTCTCGAGGAACTCTGTGAGTCCGACCGCCCCTTAGGTCCTACCGAACTCGCGGAGAAGCTCTCTCTGAGCAAAAGCACGGTGTATCGCCTGCTGAACGCCCTCGTCGCCCGCAATTATGCGGAGAAGACGGCGGACGGCACATACCGTCTCGGCTGCCGGCTCGTGGAGATGATGGGATCTCATATCAACAGTCTTGAACTGATTGCGGAAGCCCGGCCTTATCTTTCCTCCATTAATGCCGATCTGAACCTTACCGCGCACTTAGGTGTTCTCGACCGGGACGAGGTCATCTATATCGAGAAACTCGATGCGGTCCCGGCCGGCCACTTAAGCCAGCAGGTCGGTTTTCGCGTACCGGCCTTCTGTTCTTCTCTCGGAAAATGCCTTCTCGCGTCCCTTTCCGGGGACGGTCAGGCCGAGGCTCTCGAGAGATGCAAATTCGTTGTATACACCAAAAACACAATTCCGAACCGGCAGGAGCTGGCGAAGCATTTGCGCCAGGTCCGCATGCAGGGTTGGGCAATGGATAACTGCGAGTACGCGGATGACCGTCGCTGTGTCGCGGCGCCGATCTACGATTACCGGGGCGATGCGATTGCGGCGATCAGTGCAAGCGGATCTCTGCTTCGTATGCCGGACGACATGGTTCCGAAGGTGATCATTACGGTGAAGCAGGCAGCCGCGGCCATATCGACGCGGCTCGGATATTTCGGCCGATGATGGCGGAAATACCACATTGTCTGTATCCAGAAGACCGAAAAATGCCGTCGCCCCGTTTGACCGGTGCGGCGGCATTTTCTTTACCGGACGATAGTAAGATCAGATTATGCTCTTCAGCACGATCGTCTTTGTGCGGGTTACCTCGTCAAATGTCGAGAGCACGCCTTCGGTTCCAAGACCGGAATACTTGTATCCGCCGAAAGGCATTTCAAAGCTGCGGAAGAAGGACGCGCCGTTGATGATGGCGCCGCCGCATTCCAGTCGCGAAGCGACGGAGAAGCACTTTTTCGAGTCGGCGGAGAAAACGCAGCCACAGAGACCGAAGATCGAAGAGTTGGCGATTTCCACTGCCTCATCCTCCGTGTCAAACCCGATGATCGAGACGACCGGCCCGAAGATCTCCATATCCGTAGCGACATCGGCCGTCTTCGGTATATCGTCGATGACCGTCGGCGCATAGTAAGCACCGTTTCTTGTGCCGCCCATAAGGAGCTTTCCTCCCTGTTCGATGGTCAGCTTAACCTGTCTCTCGATCTCGATCGCCGCTTTCTCACTGATCAGACACGCGATATCCGTATCCTCGGAGGAAGGGTCGCCGACTTTGAGGCGTCCGATGCGCTCGACCGCTTTGCGTGCGAATTCGGCGCGGCGGCTGTTGTGGATCAGAAAACGCTTCGACGCGCAGCAGACCTGTCCGCAGTTGTACATGCGGCCCCAGATCATTTCTTCGATCGCGAGATCGACATCGCCGTCTTCCAATACGATAAACGCGTCGTTGCCGCCGAGCTCCAGGGAGATATGCGCCAGATGTGACGATGCGGTCCTGTAGGTCTCGATACCGACCTCCGTCGATCCGGTAAGCGTGATCGCGTGAACGTCGGGATTGCCGCAGAGCCATGCGCCGACCTTGGATCCGCGGCCGGTAATGATCTGAATCGCGCCGGGAGTGACGCCGGCTTCGCCGAGAAGTGCGGTCAGCATGCAGAGTGTCAGCGGGTTATCAGTCGAGGGCTTCACGATGGCGGCGTTTCCGGCCAGAAGCGTCGGTGCGACCTTCTGATCGAAGAGATCGCAGGGAAAATTGAAGGGAATGATGCAGGCGACGACGCCGATCGGCTCGCGAACGGTGAAAAGAATGTGATGCTCCTGTCCCGCCTCAAGGCCGTTCGGAATGACTTCGCCATACAGGTGCTTGGCGCGCTCGGAGAAAGCCTTGAAGGCGATCGGGATATTCCCGATCTCGGCTCTGGCTTCACGGATCGGCTTGCCGGTCTCGGCCGACAAAGTGCGGGCGAGCTTCTCCTTATCGCGGTCGACAAGTTTCAGAAAGGTCATAAGAATCTCGGCGCGCTCGTACACGGGGACTTTCGCCCAGATTTTCTGTGCCGCTTTGGCCGTGCGAACCGCGCCGGCCACATCTTCTTCCGTCGCCGACGGTACGGTGTCGATTTTCTCGCTGTTTGCGGGGTTAATAACATCAATCACCGCGCCGTCTGCCGCGTCGACGGGTTTGCCGTTTAGAAACATCTTCATTTTGTATTCCTCCTGATATTCTTTTTTGCGAAAAGGGTTTTCTTCGTTATCGGGCAAATCCGGTAAAGGAGAGCATCAGTCCGCCGCAGGTATTTCTGTCATCACTCTCATATCCGTATTCGCCGAAGGTAAATTCCACCAGGTACGGCACGTCGCCGGCCGCTTTCCGGATTCCTTCCGCGACTTCCTCGATACGGTCGCCGATTCCGGCCCGTCTGCCGCCGCAGTGTACGAGAAGCATCGCGCCCAGAGGTGCCTGTGATTTTTCGAGAAGGGCCGAAACACCGGCACCGGCCGAATCAATCAGTTCGTCGACAGAAGCTTCCATGCGGATCACCGCGGTACCGACGGCAAGCTTGTTGCCGATGTTCATGCTGCCGTCTTCGTTGCCGTTCATCGGGTGACGGATCGCGACAAGATCGCCGATCCGGTCTTTGACGCCCAGGGGAGATGTGATTGTGGAAACAAGAAGATTCATGCCGAGGATGGAATTGCGGTCGATTCCCCGCCATTCGGCATATTTGTCGAGAGCCGGAACGCCGTCAATTTCTACTAAGGTACGGTCACCGTCCACTTTGGTAATGACGCCGGCGTCCTTCGTCTCGTGATAAGCGCCCGTGAAGTAATTCGTAACCGGCTTGTCGGAATAGACGAACATGACGGCTACACCGTTCTCGAAAACGCCCTCGTCCGTAAAGAGTTTCCATTCGCCCGCGATCGAGTTGTCTGCGGCGCTGCCGCCGAAGAACGGGACGCGGCCGATGATCTCGCTGATTCCCTTAAGATAGTATTCTTCTTCTCCGGGAGGAGCCGTCATGTAGAAATAATCCGGCGCAGTCGTCGTCCCCGCGGCCTTCAGCGCTTTTTCGGCGGCTTCGCGGCCGGCCTTAACGGCGCAGTCCGTTTTCACGGCCGATGCGACACCGATGCACATCACATCGTCTTCGAGGCCCATAATGCCGATAAATCCCTTTTCGCCCGTGATAAACCCCTTCGGTGTAATCACACCGGTAAAAGATGTGTTGCCGACAAACGGAACACCGGGCAGCTCAGACCGGATACCCTTCACCATCTCATCGAGATCATAGGCACAGCTCGCATAGACAAAGGCTGCCTTAACCGATTTCAGTTCCGACTTGATTTCGGCGGCCGCCTCTTTACCCGCATCAAACGCTTGAGGCAGAACACTCGAACCCGTACTGGCTTTCAACATTTTCCTATCCTCCTTCTTATTCGCCGCTTACTGTGGCGGTGAAATACTGCACGTCTCTGTGACCGGCTTCAAAACTGCCGTCCCGCATGTGCAAATCAACAAATCTGTCCTAATTATAGCGGTGAGAATCGTGCGATACAACCAAGAGGTTCTGCCCGGCGAACCGCTCGTTCCACTGAGTGAAACGGGCGAAATGCGACAACACAGAAGCGTTTCACTGGGGAGAAATCATTTCATTGGGAAAACAAGAATCAAGCCGGGGACTTTGCTTGCCCGATGAACCGGCAGAACGGAACATAACGAAAGATATTTCGACTAACGTATCCGTTATGACTGTGAATTTGTTAAGAGCCACTTCCACACCGGAAGAATCTCCATATGAATCCCTTCAACCTCGATCCGGGATTCCTCACTGTTGGTCATGATAATACATGTAATATCTGGCATGAATTCTTTTAATTTTACAAGGGCCCTGGTTTCTCTATCGTATGTTTCTTTGTCATTAAGCATACTATAACATACCTGAATCGCCAGATCCTTTTCAGGAACGAAGAAATCAATCTCTACATTTCTCTCAAAATAGAACACACTCGAAAAACCATATCTTCTTACTAATTCTACTGCGACCAGGTTTTCGAGCTGAGCGGAAACACCGTTAATCAAAAACAATCCCAGAAGGCCATTGTCCATAAAATAGTATTTGGGCATAGTCTCCTTGTCCGCAAGTTTAGATGCGTAATTGAATATCGGAAACAACAAAAAGGAATCTATAATATATCCGATGTAGTTGATTACCGTTGATTTCCCGATTGTTACTCCGGCACTCTTCAGCGTGTTGGTTAACCTGTTATAAGACAAGGGCCTCATGACGGATTCAGCAACCTTTTTTAGAATGAATCGGATAGCAAAATCATTTGTAATCTTGTTTCTTGCTAATATGTCCCCTAAATATATCGTCTGGTGAACACTATTTAAGTAATCTCGCTTCGCTTTGATCCCGACCAGCTCCGGGAAAGCCCCGTACTGGCAATACTCCGAATACAGTCGATGGATTTCCGCTCTGCTTTTCGTAGTGATTTCCGCACCAGCCATACCGGTTGTCCCGTTCGCCGTGAGGAATTCCGAAAAGCTATAGGGAAATACATGCAGAATCACAAAACGTCCGCCAAGTGCAGATGCAATCTCATGACTCAACATCTTACTGTTGCTTCCCGTAATATTCACGCGATATTTCATATCAGCCAGCCGTCTGACAAATTTTTCCCACCCGTCAACATTTTGTATTTCATCCAAAAATAAAGATGGTTCTTTCCCGGTGCCTGCAAATTCCAACGCTATCTCAAGAATTGTATTCAAATCGTCCGTCGTTATTTCCAGCAAGCGCTCATCTTCAAAATTTACATACGTAATCTGATTCATTGAAACACCGGAATCCATATACCCGTGTATCTGTTGATACATCAGATAGGATTTCCCCGTACGACGGATTCCGATGAAACAGTAATTTACATTCTGCTCCAACGCATACTCACGTTGAATAAACGGTCTGCTAAGATACGTTTCTTTCTGATCCGCCATTATTTCTTTCAAAGCATCTCGATTCACAAACGCCACCTCGCCTTGTCCTGTATATAAGACGATTATACCTACTTTATGTCTTGTGCGCAAGACACTTATCCCTTTATTATGTCCTGCTCACAAGACAACTGTTTAAAAAAATACACGAGTGAAAATTTAATGACAACTGGTTTATGTTTGTTTTGACCTGGAAGAAGTTGACACTGTCTTCAGACGCCTCATGAGACCGCTTGTCATTCATCCCCTCTTCATGTTAGAATCCTACATATAACAGATCTCGAAAAGGAGTACGGACATGAGGATAATGAACATTCGCTAAATACCATAAACCGCTGCGCAGGGCGACCGGGCCATATTTTGAGCCCTGTATTTGCCCGCAGCCGTAAGAATAGCGACTGTCTTTATCGTTCGGGCCTTTGCGAGTCTCCCCTTATGGGAGGATCGTTTGTGCTGCGATATGAAGAATGAAGGTAAGTCTCTCGTCTATACGGCGGAGGCTTTTTTATTTCGGAGGATCTCTTATGACACAAATACAAATCAAACACCTGACCAAGACGTGGGGCGACCGCGAGCTTTTTCGCGACATTACGTTTTCCGCCTCTTACGGCGAACATATCGCGCTGGTCGGCGCAAACGGCGCCGGCAAGAGCACACTTCTTTCCATTCTTGAAGGTTCGCTCGAAGCGGACGGCGGCAGTATTCTGATCCCGCTAAAGTCTTCGACGGCTCTCCTCAGGCAGAATCCCTTAAGCGACAAAGAACTCGACCGCCTGGAGCAGGACGGTATTCCCGAGGAGGCGCTCAAATACCTCAGGCGTTTCGGTATGACGACAAGCACTTTCGAGAAGCTTCGGCACTTTTCGGGCGGCGAGAGAACGAAGCTCGGATTGTCCCTGCTGCTGGCCGGGCGGCCGAAGCTTCTTCTTCTGGACGAACCGACGAACCATCTCGATTTCGACGGAGTCCGGTTTCTTCTTCATATTTTGAAAGATTATCCGGGAACAGTCCTGGCCGTGTCACATGACCGGTATTTTCTCGATGCCATAGCGGAAAGGGTCCTTGAGATCGAAGGCGGAATGATCGTCGAATATGACGGCAATTATTCCGATTACCGGCGCGAAAAGGCGCGTCTTTTCGAGGAGAAAACGCATCGGTACGAGAGTGCCCGGAGGGAGCAGAAACGGATTGCCGACGACATCAGCCGTATGAAGCAGTGGTCGGAGAAGGCGCATCGCGATTCGACCAAGGCGGACAGCAGCGGCAACAAGATGGGCGCCAAAGAATATAAGCGCGACAAAGCGAAGAAGATGGATCAGAAGGTCAAAAGCGATATCAAGCGGCTCGAAAAGAAATCGACCGCCTCGGAGCCGCGGCCCGTCGCGGAGAAGCAGGTGCGCTTCTCGCTCGCTGGCGAAGCGGGTCACGGGAAGCGGGTGATCGAGGCTGAGGGTATCTCGAAGGCGTTCGGTGACAGAGTTCTCTTCTCGGACAGCAGCTTTGCGGTTCTCCGCGGCGAGCACGTCGCGGTCTGGGGACCGAACGGCTGCGGCAAGAGTACGCTGCTCTCGATACTGACGGGCAGCGACTCGCCGGATTCCGGCAGGGTCCGAATGAACGGGGCGCTCTCTCCGTTTGTGCTCGAGCAGACATTTGCCGGATTTACCGAAGACCGGACGGCTCTTTCCTGGCTCTCGGATACGGTGAACGGAATAAGCGGCGCCGACCGGGCGCGTCTCATGCATATGGGACTTACGACGGAACATCTGCTGCAGCCGCTTAAGACTTTAAGTTTCGGCGAGCAGATCAAGGTGAAGCTCGCGGCTCCGATCCTCACCGGCCAGGAGTTCCTGATTCTCGACGAGCCCTTAAATCATTTGGATCTTCCGATGCGCGAAATGCTCGAAACGACGCTCACCTTGTATGAGGGCACGCTTCTTCTGGTCTCGCACGACGTCTATTTCCTGAAGAAGGTCTGCGACCGGGTGCTTCTTTTCGAGAACGGACGTATCCGGCGGCTGGAGGAGACGTTTGCCGAATATATGGATAGAGCAGAGGCACTTTAAGACGCTCTTACGCTTTCGTCCCTTTGACGGATTCCGCGCCGTGCGAAAACGCAGGCTGCGTCAGGACATTGAAATACTGCTCCATCGTCCCTGGCGTACAAGGCATCTGATTTTTGAGCCACCAGATAATAAGGGAGATCAGGGTCGAGGCGACGTGGTAGGCATAGATATCGGCGGGCACCCCGCCGACGGGTTCCGTCACGCCCTGTTCCGCCCGGATCTCCAGGATTCTGGCACTCCAGTATTTCCTTATGCGGTTCTGCAGTGTTTCGGCTTGATCGACACACATCAGTCCGAGGATCAATTTGCTGTGTTCTCCTACATGCTCGAAAAGTTCCTTGACCGGAAGTCCTTCGGCCGGATTCGTTCCGGCCTGCTTAGGCACGCTCAAGCTCTCCCCGAGCATCTCGAAAATGTGTTCGATCAGGGCATTCAACAGGTCTTCCTTTGTTTCGAAATGTGCGTAAAAGGTCGATCGGCCGACATTGGCCCGATCGATAATATCCTGAACCGTAATGTTGTTGAAGCGCTTGCACTCGAGAAGCTCACTCATGGCCTGAAGAAGTGCGAGGCGTGTTTTCTGTGTGCGCCGATCCGGCGTTTCGTCTGCCATATAGCCTCCTTTATCGTACAATCCGGCGTTTTTTGTTCCGTATCGTACATTTGCCGCGTTCTGCTTCTTGCTGCGACGGGTGTTTTTCGTAGAATCATTATCGAACACTTTGTTCGGTTGTGAACAAAGTATACGGCAAGATATCAGGAATCGCAAGCGGCTGCATAAGCTGTTCAAGAGCGATGAGAAGGAGAGTAATGAAAATGCAGAACACAAATCTTCCCGTGATTCGCGTAACGAACGCCGGCAAAACCTACGGCAGCGGCGAGCTCGGGTTCGAGGCTCTTAAAGGTGTCACGGCAGACTTCAGCGAGGGAGAGTTTGTCGCGATCGCCGGCAAATCCGGCAGCAGAAAATCGACGCTCCTTCATCTGATCGGGGGCATCGATACCCCGACAAAAGGATCCGTCGTCGTCGCGGGAAATGACTTAAGTCACATGGACGAGAATCATCTGTCCGGCTTCCGCCGCGACAACGTCGGATTCGTCTTCCAGTTCTTTCAACTGATGCCGACACTTACCGTGCTTGAAAATGTGGTCCTTCCGATGGATTTCTCCCGCCGTCTTTCGCCTTCCGCGAGAAGGGAGCGCGCTCTCGAATTACTCGGCAAAGTCGGAATGTATTCCCACGCGGGCAAATTCCCCGCGTCGCTGTCGGGAGGAGAACAACAGCGTGTCGCGATTGCCCGCGCGCTTGCCAATGACCCC